>JBJFCE010000050.1:0-139979 GCA_051888775.1 Lachnospiraceae bacterium
GCACAATGACATCACCGTGTCCCATTTCGCATAATGTTTTTAATAATTCTGGAGATAGGATCTCCGGGATTCCTTTTAGCATGGTAGTTCTCCCTCATTCATATTCTCATTATCTATTCCGTTTTTTTCTCTTCGAGAACAATGGTATCTTTGTCATAAAAGCGGCACATTCCATCCGACTTCCAATCACTTTCCGTCGAAATATCATCAATATACAGCAAAGACGGAACTTCCTCATACCGCGGTAATATAACATCACGAACCTGTTCATCCACTAATATGGTTCTCCGCTGCATGTTTGTCTTACGAAAACTTTCCGCTTCACCACTAAATATCGTATTCAGTGCTTCCGCCGATGTATATGTTTCCGGCGCAATAAAAGCCGTTATTCCCACCATGCAAATTCCTATCGCAAAAATCTGTATGAAATATCTCTTATCCTGTCCGTTTGTCTTAACTGTAAGATACCCTTTCTGTACCATCCAGCCTGTCACGTAAATCACGTTCAGCGCAAGCAGAATTAAGAACATAGAATAAATCACATTGTGTATCCGGTTGGCTCCGATTGATCCGGTTGCAAATATAGTTGGTGTAAACATAGCCGAAAGACAGCAATAGCTATAACCTGCAACCAATAACGGATACCGAAAACGAAATGTAGTCTTCCGAACAACCCGAAGCGCAACAGGCAAGATCATTACCGCCATGAACACCACACGCCAGTCAAGCCACTCACCCAGCACATACTGTAAACAATCTGAAAACGAGATCAGCACTGAAGAAATCACTCCCGGGGTATCCGCAAAGTTTTCTTGCCTGACGGCATTTCCCGGAGCCATGACATTGAATAGAAAGCCGATAATAAAGACCACAAACGGAACAATCAAACGTAAGATTTTCTTTTTCTGCTTTTCCCATATCAAAATTATAATAAACGTAAATACCGTAATCCCATACAAAAGTGCAGTAATATAATTTCCGCCGCTAATAAAAAACGCAAGTAACGTGCTGAAAACGGTCTCCCACCATGCATCCTTTTCTTTTCGCAGCTGCCCGATTTGCAACGCCACAAGCACCAGATACAGACTGTGCATAATGATGTAATGTGCCGCACCGTTATACCAGAACAGTCCCTGCGCACCGTCCACCATACACTGTACCGTAAAGAAAAGTACCAGTGAAGTTATAATCATCACGGAGTGTCTGTCCGCACCAAGGCATTTCCCCAGAACTACTTTCATGATATACCACACCCCGAGCGTTAAAAGCACTAACATGATCGGAGTCGTCACCCAATACAGCGTTTCGCCAAAAACTGCCGGTTGGAGTGCAAACAGAAAGACCGAGGAAAATGTCCCCTGCCAAGTAAAATAGCGGTCATATGCCGTCAGCATCGCCTGCCATATCGTCTGCCATACAGAATGGGTCTGCACCCATGTCTGATGACATGCAGCGCCATATCCGAAATCATCCGCACAAGGATATGCATACGCCGACAATATCAGTAATGGTATGATACTAACTAAATAAATAAGTACGGATAGCCACGCCACTTGCTTGATACCGATTTTTCCAACAAAATCCTTATAGCCTTTCACTGTCAGTTCACCTCTTTTTGCCGCTCTCCCACCGCTTCATTCCTCTTTAGTAAACCGGGCATCAGTAAAAATAGATAGAAGATATATATTAGTCCATTAACTATCGCCAATATTCTCGCATTGTAACCTGCATCATACAAATAGGAACCATAAGTAACCATTGACACTGTGTTTAATACAATGCACAACAAAATCGTTTTCTTATTGATAAAGGCAATAGCAATCGCCAGTATTTCATATAAGTATCCGTATCTCTCATGCATTTTGGGCAAAAAGAGAACACAGGTATATGCCATGATAAAAGCAGCATATAACATTTCCCTCCTTCCCCAGTCATGCCCTTTGCTCAGCCACATATACATAAGTATACCAAGAATGGATACGGTAACAATAATCGCTGGTACTTTCAAAGTTTCCGGGCTGACTGCATTATTAAAAATAACCCATACCGACGGATAATTGATCGCCAATGACGTATAAGTATCAATTTGTGCAAAATAATTTTCAAAAATCTCGCCAATACCTCTTCCCATAATCAGACTTGGGATTGCCGTCACACACATCATCAGGGGAATCAGTAAAAAATTCAGGGCAGAAAATTTCTTTTTATAAAAATACAGGAAGATAAAAAACGGTAATATAAACACTGCCTGCAACTTAAAAGAAAACGCTATGCCAAACATAATAAATGACAATATATAGCGTTCCCTGAACATAAATAACAGAGACAAAACAATAAAAAATACATAAATAGCATCACACTGCGCCCATGCCGATGAATTTAAAATCACAATCGGAGACATGATCACTGCCGCATACGCCAAGCCTCCCTTGTACCGATCTCTGTCCAAAATATCATAGATCATATATCCTACAGTAATTGCTAATAAATAATCAAAAATAATACTTAAAATCTTATATTCATATAAAGGCTTAATCGGAAGATATGTCATAATCGCAATCAGAAACTGATATAACATATTATAATTTCCGACCTGCTCCTTTAACGCATAGATTCCTTCTTTAGCATGAATTTCTTCCCACCAGGGCAGTAAAAACGCCCTGCTGTCACCACTTACAAAATCCCTAAAAGAAAATCTGATCAACATGCTGCACAATGTAATTGCCACACAAAAAATAACAAATAAATGCTGTTGGATCCAGTCCAGTACTCGCTTTTCTATTTTTCCCATACCCGCTCCTTTTTATTGTTCCACAGATTTTCTTTTCTCTTTTACACGCTCACAGCACATGCGATATACCTTCCCAACATCTGTTACAAGTTCCTTAACACCAAATGCGGCAAAAGGCAGCAGCAAAACATAATAGCTGAATACATATCTTCCTTTTGCTTCCCACAACAAATGACACAGCATCCCTCCAAAAACGGAAAGCATCACCAGCATCTGGCACAGTTCCATCTGTTTTCGTCTCTTAACGCAAAAAACAGCAACCGATAGAAAGCAAACGGTCTGATAGATGTTCATAAACCAATATAACAGCTTTGAAACCGTTCCCTCATAGACAGACCTCGCCAATTGTGATTGCTCCTCATTTCTTCTACAGGACCATTCCATCGAAAATAATGACTGATATGTGGGATCATTCCATTGAGAGGACCATTTCCGGTAAAAGAATCTGACTGTATATGCCGGATGCTTTACAAAGACACTCAAAGACTCTTTGATAGACTCCATACTCAGTTCTGCCGTTTTCTCGGCATCAAAACCGCTCTCTGTATATGTGTTGAGATTATAGCCGTTATACCAGCCGTTCTCAAAAATATCATCCTCCTGCAGTCCCATGGCAATCCAAGCCACACCGGGAACTCCTTCCGGCATCTGCTCAATATCCGCTTTCTGCAAATAATAGCGATTAACGGCACTCATTGGAAGCTGACTTAGAACCAGAATCACGATACATGCCAGAATCACCTTCAGCCTCTTTTTTAAAATACAGTACAGCAACAACACAATTTCCATAGCAATCAGAAAAACCGTACTATTAGACTTAAACAATATTCCCAATCCGATCATGATACCGGAATAGATCATATACTTCCATTTTTCTGTTTTCATAAAAAGGATTTCATGCATGATTGCCAAAGAGCTGAAACACAAGCCCAAGATGTTTCCGTAAACAAACGAAATATATAAGTGCAACGGAAACATACCAATCATAAGCAACACGAAAAAGCGGTTTATCCTGTCATCTTCAAACAACAGCTGCGTACTGCGATATAAAGCATATGAAATTCCCAATGCTCCAAGCAGATTTATTATTTGAAGCACGATATAATTGTTTCTTCCAAAAATACTGTATACAAGTTGTATCAGCCCTGTCATTCCCAATTGAAAAGGATAGATATATAAATAATTGGGTTGTTTCAATGCTGAATAATTGCCATCCATAAATTCCAAAGCAATCTCACTCAGCGCTCCACCGTCACATGTCGGGTACGCACGAAGCAGACAGATAAAAAATATCCCTATCGTGAACATACACAGCAACAGCTTTGGCAGCAAAACCTTGCACAAAAGCTTATTCTTATAAGCCAACAATGCAGCAACCGCAATGAAAATACAGACTCCGAGCAGTACATATACCGGATTATCCCATGTATAGGAGGGAATCTCTATTTCCTGACCGGTTGTAAAATAGGTGGATCTGAAAATACTGTCAATTACCATAACAATAATTGCCACAAAAAACAGAACCCATATACTGTAAACGCAGAATTTTACAAATTTATTTTTCATAATTTCCTCTATTCAAAACAGAAACTCTTAAAATATAGTTTAAATGATACCTCTCTGGAAAGCAACATATATCAAAAGCGACAAAAAAATCAAGTGATTTTAAGGGCGCTGATATACCATAATACCATCGTATGTTTCCTTACTGGACCATATCAGATTATAATTGTAACCCATTACAAATTCCTGCATACGCTCATCCCAAAAACCCTCCGCAATGACTATCATCGCCGGCAAATCATCAGTTAACTCTTCAAAATACTCATCCATGATGTTTGGGTCAATATTACTAATAGGATATTGATAAGAATATCTGGAAGCCGACAATCGTTTTGTAGCAACATAGATAACATCCCAATTACCATATACCGTAATCTTGTCTTGTTCTGTAGTATTATCTTCTATTATCTCCTGAACACTGCATATTGTCTCCGATAACTCATTGGCATTTCTGCTTTCATATTTTGTTAATACAATTCTGGTTTGCGAAATCCATGTCGGAAGTGTAATTATCGCCAGTATATATGCTGCAAATATAAATTTTATTGTTTGTATGCTTTTTTCCTCTTTTTGCTCAATATAACTTCCTAAAATTGAATATGGATATGCCAATGCCGGAATTAAAACCATCGCATAATGAGGATACTCTCTTCCGGACATAGCTATAAGCAATAATGTCAACAGAAAATATAACAAATTAGCAATATTCAGAATATTCTTTTTTTTATAAGCCATATATATCAAAATCAAAAACGCCAATAATACAACACTCTGATTTAAAAACATTAAAAATACCCGGATTTTTTGACTCAATATTGTTCCTCTACCCGAAGTATTGGTCGGAGAAGAATATTTCATATTAAACACCAAATAGCAATCAATAAAATCCTTTAACACACCTTTGCAGCCAAGCAAAATTAAAATAGGTACAACCATCATAGCAAATCCCAACGAAAAAAATCCGATAAATTTCCATAATGATCGATAATCATGTTCTTGTATACAGCGAACAATAACTGCCACACAAAATACAATCCAAACAGCGACCATATTTGCTCTAAGCATGCAAACTGCTCCACATGAAAAGCCACACAAGATCAATCTGAAAATAGTTACATTATTATTCAAAAAATAATCCAAAAAAATATATAAAGACATTGCTATAAATGTCATTGCATATTCTTCCGCAAGATTTCCACCTTCAAAGAAAGCAAATAACGGTGCCGTCACTGTCAGTAAAGCGCACATTGATATTAATCTGGAACATTTTAATCTAAATGTTTTATATAAACAGCAGATGGTAACAATCATAAATGCGAATTCAACAACCCAGATTCCATACCAAAAATCAATATATGACGCAAAATAATTGATCAAATACAAAAGCGGTCCCTTATGATCAAACGAATCCCTATAAGGCATCTCCCCCTGTGTCATAGCAAAAGCTATATATTTAAAAACACCCGAATCTGTGCCAACATCATTAGCCCTTCTCCAAAAATTTAAGGGGCTGTCCATAACTATGATAAATGCCAATAGTATCAAAATGCATATAGTAAAGATACTGTATAGACACTTTTTAATGATTTTTCTTCTACTCTTCATTATTATCCCCCACTTAAAACGTCTGCTCATCTGAATTTTATCATTCATTTCACGCCAAATATTTATAAAATATTTTCATTGATATTCCGACAAGCTTTCTATCTCCATATTATGCTAAAGCTTTCCAATTGTATTACTTAAAATAACCTTTCCTTCTCCTTCACAGGATTGATTGCTACAATAAAAAGAAGCACTATAAGAGCTCCATATAAAGCACTATTTCTATGAGTATATACATAATTTGCCAACTAAATATCTTGCGAAGTTGACCCTGAATTGCTTTCTTCCCGGTTATCATAGTATATATGACGCATACATCAGCAATACTACTAAGCCAAGGAATGAAATTGCCCGCTTAACAAGGTTGGTATCATCAATCCCACATAATCTTGTATTGACTACCATTGTATTCTGTCATCCAGTGTGTATTATTAGGTACTACACCCTTCATATTTCAAAGCACTGCTGCCCTAACAGTAAACATCCGCTAAAAAATATAAGAATCATCACTGTCGCAATTTGCTTTTTGCAGAATCTGCTTTCAAAACACAAAACAGGTTTAGTACGACCCAGATTAGCCCGCATTCTGCCCAAAAACACAACATAATCTCAGCCGTGTGAGTGGTGCATATAAATAGTCTATGATAAAATCAGGAGTATTTTTTCTTAATTTTATCGACATACAACTTTCCTCTAATCTTTTCTAAATTCAGCCCACTATCTAAAACTAATTCTAAAACCCACTAATTATAGGCAATATATATCATAGCATCCCAAACACTGCAAAACAAGCTGTTTTCTCTGCTTGTCTACTTGTGACGTTTGTCTTCATTTTCTTTATTGAGAATACATTATACTTCCCACATTTGCGATTGCTTGTAAATTGATTCTCTCTCTGTTATAATAGCTATACTTAACTCTTCATATCTCTATATCTCATTGCGCAAAATATACTATAATATTTAACAAAAAACTATTGGAGTTGTTACAATGAACCGAAAATTAAAGGTCTTTTTCAAAAAATATTTTTTTATTTTTATCCTTCTCACAGAACTTCTATTGGCAATTATGGCTATATCCATATATAAGAACAGAGAACCCGTAAATATTTACTATTCACAGGATGATTTATTATACAACACTGGGGGGCAAGGTTGTTATATAGATACCTCCTATGAGGGTACCAAAATAACAACCCCTGCATTTACGTTGCCTAAAGGAATGTATACCGTCAAAATCAAATATGACTACGCCGGCTCCGCAAAAATGAAGGTATCTTATATTGACGGGAGACTACTCAGCAATATCAGCGGAGATATTCCTGTTTCATCCGAGTACCAGGCGCAGTGCGATTTTAAAGTGCGCTATGCGGACAGACCTATGCAGGTATGCGGAATGATGAAAGGTGACGCAGGCAATAATGACTATTTACTGATACGAGAAGTTGTAATAGAGAACTCCCCCACTGCTATTTGGAATTTCAGTTTTCAATTAGTATTGCTTTTCTTAATTTTAGATATATTGATCCTTATTATAACAAATTGCAAGCAATGGCGCATCAGTAAAGAGAATCAGACAGTTGCCAAAGCGCTTCTTATCATAATACTCTTTACCAGTCTGCCACTGATGGTAGATTACCTGCCCTGGTCCGGTCATGACCTGGCATTTCATTTAATGCGGATCGAAGGGCTAAAAGCAGGGCTTCAAAGCGGTATGTTCCCTGTAAAAATCCAGCCAAACTGGCTACATGATCATGGTTATGCGGTTTCTGTTTTTTATGGTGATCTCTTTTTATATATTCCTGCCATCCTGAGACTATTTGGGGTTTCCATACAATCAGCATACCAATTTTATGTATTACTGGTAAATACTGCGACAGTATTTATTGCATATTGGTGTTTTTCTAAAATGAGCAACAAAAAAATAGGTGTTATCTGTGCAGCAGTATATGCCTTAAGCATTTATCGCCTTACCTGCTTATATACCAGGGCTGCCGTCGGTGAGTATACTGCAATGGTTTTTTTCCCTATGATCTTATATGGTTTTTGGAGTGTATACCATTTTCCGGAGGAATCAAAAGAGCACAAAAAGAGTTGGATATGGATCGTTTTCGGCTGTAGCGGTGTATTACTCTCCCATTTTATCAGCTGTGAAATGGTTGCCGTATTTGTTATTCTGGCTTGTATCATATTCTGGAGAAAAACCTTTCGCAAGAAAACCTTTCTTGTACTGATAAAATCCGTCATAAGCATTGTGCTTTTAAATCTGTGGTTTTTAGTCCCATTTCTGGATTATATGATGAACGGCACTTATATTATCAATGCTCCGGGAAACTGGGTCGCATTCAGAATAGATGAGAGAGGCTCCTTCTTAGCTCAGCTATTTGTAAATTCCTACAATGTAACTTCCGGCTCTTTCGGACATGAAGCAGGAATGACCGGAGAAATGCCACAGACTTTAGGCGCTGCCAGTCTGATACTCTTATGCGCCTGGTTTCTGTTCTATATGGGGCAAAAAGATACCGAAACAAAGTTAAAGCGGGCAGAACGGATTTGTATATGTTTCTTTTTATTCAGTCTCCTGTTATCAACTTATTTGATACCCTATACTGCATTGGCAGAATGGATTCCGGCACTGAAATTCCCGGAAAGAGGTATCCAATATGTATGGCGTTTCCTTGCACTGGCAGGCTTATTCATGGCATGGCTGGCATGCATTATTTTACAAAACGAAACCGTTGCCCAAAAGAAAAGAAACTTCATTGCGGCGGCTGTTATCGGTGTCGCATTCTGGCAATCACTTTCCATGATGAGTGATGTATTAAACGAAAACAATCCATTACGTATCTATCAGGAAGGGAACCTGACTACTTGCGAAGTATCCGGCGGTGAATATCTTCCCGTGGATTATGAGTTATCCGATTATGTAAATAACCTGACCTACAATGACGAATATGTATCTGTACTGACTTGGGAACGTGACGGAAATCAAATACTGGTTGAAGCAGAAAATAAGACTTCGAAAACACAGCAGTTAGAAGTCCCGTTTCTATACTATAAAGGCTATGTAGCAAAAGACGAGACAGGAAATCAGCTGCAGATTACTTCAGGGGCATCCGGAAGAGTCTCCATCTCTTTACCGGCCGGATATCAGGGCAGCTTATGCATTGAATTCAAAGAACCGTGGTATTGGCGTATTTGCGAGATCATATCAATACTTTTTCTGTTGGCCATGTGCGTTACACTCATAAAGCAGAAAAAAGAACGTAAACATTTTGGTCAGAAAATCAACGCATTACCGCCACAAAGCAATACTTGATAATGGATATCGCAAAATGCAGCTGTCACACAAAATATGATATTATTTACCAATAAACTTATTTTCTAATAAGATATAGATCGGCAGAACAAAATCTCTTTGTCCTAATGCCTTTGATCGAGTTTAGCATATATTATTAATGTACTCCGCTACTGCATCATCTTTATGCTTTATCACACAAGGGTTACCATAAACAACAGAATCAGATGGGATATCACAGTTCACAAAACTGTTAGGAGCAATTAATACATGATCTCCAACTGTTACTTTTCCGACAATTGCAGCATTAATACCAATCCATACGCAATTACCGATAATAGGAAACCCTTTTCTTTGTCCACGATTCTCTGCACCAATAACAACTCCCTTATGAATATTACAATTTTCACCGATGACCGCTTTCTCATTAATCGTAATGTTATATGGATGCCCTAAGTACAGACCCTTACCGATTTGGGTAGCGTTACTAATCTCTATCCCTCTTTTTTCTTTTATACCCTTTAATCGTAAGCAATATATACTTTTCATAATCACATTATGTGTTGTTTGTATTTTTCGGAAATAATAATGGAACCGTTTATTCCAAAAATTGATACCATCCCCATAACGGTGCAAATCAGATTGATAGTATTCCTTAAATGCTCCCATAACATTCCTCTCCGTTTCATTTAATCCCATTTCACAACAATACTTTCAAATTTTTTATAAATATTGACTACAACATTGCATAAACTTCCGGAAACCTTGGCTACTAATTTTTGTAAAGTCTCATGATATATCACAGATAAAACAAATGCCATACCAATATATAGCACTGCAAATACAAATATCCATAATAACAAATAGCCATAGGCATCATGATAAAAAATATAATCCCAAACATCAAACTTCAGATAATTCACTATAATTTGATTTCCATGAATGATATATACCAGCAAAGATAAGCTTGAAAAATAGTTTATTCCCTTGTTATGAAATGAATGATTCTTCGCAAGACAAAATGCACCAACTGCAATCAAAATGTAGAAAGGATTCATATAGGTATTCCATCTCATTACTTTATCTGCAAAAAACTCACTGTGAAGACCAAGTATATTCGTCAAAAGTAGCTCTATCAGCCATCCTAAAACACCGATACTCAAAACCGTAATATTAAATTTGCTTTTACCGGTTGCTTCCTTCAAGTATAATTTCACATAAGCTACAATAAAATATAAGACAATAAAGCCGATCAATTGATTATAATAAAAGAGACTCCCTCTCATCACATAACTGATAATGCAATATAACATAATCAATACCGCATTTACTAATAAAAGCCTTCTCTTGTCCAGATTATTTATGATAAGATTTAACAGGGGATGCACCGCATAATACAGAAGATAACATGTCAAAAACCACATATTTCCAAATGTTACCGGAAAAAACTGCTTCATAATAAATTTTGTAGGCAACTGATAGTTTATACACAAAAAGAATACTACCATGCCGACCGAAATCATAAAACTATCGCCAATCATATATGCAATCTTTTTAATATTAGCTGACTTACTGTCAGTCAAAAACCATGCTGAGCAAACAATAAAGATATCGTTTCCGATTTGTCCAAAGCACCTCAACAATCTCGCAATCAAATATTGTACATCTGCCGTCGCCAGTTCAAGATTAATAACACTTACATGTTCTCCGCTCGCTCCCACAGGAATCGTATGGGCAATGATAATGATAATCATTGCAATTATTTTTAATAATTCTACACTTGAATTTCTTCGTTTTCCTCTTCCGTTTTCCACTGACATCCCTCTCTTCTACTGCCAAACATGCCACCTATTATGGTTAATCACCCCCTATAATGCCTCATCTGCCAATCAAACATCTTAGCTTTGTATTTACGATCGCTTGTGTACATCCATACAAAACGATCAGTATAATAAGCAGAGTACTTAATTTCATCGTCAATTTCCCCAATGATCCTGTTGCCGAAATGAAGAAATATCTGTTTATAATCAGAAGTACGAACTGATTCAGGCATACATATATAATAGAATCTTTTCCTATCCCACTTAACCACTTTTGCACAGTATTTCCTTTCAAAATACTGCACAAATATTTTGATATATTGATTCCCAGTAAAATACATACTATTGCATTAAGCCAAAATAACGGAATAATCGCATACTCTCCACTTCTCATATTTACATATCCATTTAAGAAAATGAGTATCACGGCTGGCAATATACATAGTAAACACATGTACCACTTCAGATTCATGATTCTATAAATAAATTGACTATTCTCATATTTATGGATTTGGTATCCTAAATGAAATAATCCCACACCAACCAGTGCAGCAGCAGTTGCATACGGCAAAGTAAACGGTAAAATAATTCCTGCAACATTCCCGAAAACAGCAAGTGCAATTACAATCATCCATTTTATAAGTTCTTTTTCAATATAACGGTCTATCAAAAAATACACTACTTCTGTTATAAATAATGCCGTCAAAAACCATAACGCTCCTGCAATCGGAAGTCCACCTGTATTGACCCACAATATATGATACAACGGATCCCAACTAAAGCCCTCCAAAAATATCTCAACAATATAGAATACAATACCAAATACAAGATATGGAATTAATAATGCCTTCGCTTTTTTCTTTATAAACTCTAAAGGTGCCACTTCATATTTTTCTTTATGTTTAAAGAAAAAACCTGAGATAAAGAAAAACATCGGCATATGAAACGCATGAATAAAAATATCAAAATGGTCTCCGAAACCGATATGCCCCATGATCATCAAAATAATACCTATTCCGCGAAACACATCCATCCATTCTACTCTGTTTTTTGCCGACATTTTCCTATTCCTCAGTACTCTCTGTTTTCCCAATATTTTCAGTTTCTCAGCATTCTTCTCTGTCCGGCACTTCTTGCTTCCCGGTATCCCATTCCCTATTTAATACCTCCTCTTTTTGCCGTAATTCAACTCTGCCATCTGTAACCTCATAAACCACATCGGCATTTTTAATCGTGGTCAATCTATGCGCAATAATCAGAATCGTTTTCTGTCCCTGCAACTTATCGATCGCTTTCATGACCGCTTCCTCAGTGTCGTTATCCAATGCCGATGTTGCTTCATCTAACACAAGGATTTCCGGATTTCGGTAAAGTGCCCTCGCTATACCGATACGCTGTCTCTGACCTCCGGAAAGTCTGACTCCGCGATCACCTACAAAAGTATCCAGACCTTCAGGCAGTGTTTCTACAAAATCATATAACTGCGCCTGCTGTAGTGCATGGATTACCATCTCTTCATCAATCTCACTGTCTGCTATTCCAAATGCCACATTATTTCTGATCGTATCATCCGACAAATAAATTGTCTGTGGAATATACCCGATTTCCTTTTGCCATGTCGGAAGATTCTTATAGATATTTAATTCATCTGCATAAATTCTTCCGCTTTGCGGAGGCAATAATCCAAGCAGAATATCCACCATAGTAGACTTCCCTGCTCCTGAGGCTCCGATAAATGCAACCATCTTACCTTTCTCAATACAAAACTTTGCATTTTCGATTACATTCACATCACTGCCCGGATAATGATATGTCACATTTCTGACTTCGATTTTATTCTTAAAGTTCCATTCTTCATCTTTTGTTGTTTCTTTACTTTCCAGCAGTTCTATCTCTTTCAAATCTTCATAAACCAAATTCATAGAAGGAACAGCATAAAGTACGGCGGATAAATGCTCATTTATTTTTCCAACAGAAGGAAGCAACTTAAATGACGCCACTGCAAAAATTGCCAATTGAGGAACAAACTCTATCAAATCCTTCTGTCCAAAAAATATTTTAAAGATAACCGCCAACAATAACCCAGTCATGCAGACCATTTCAATAATATATTTAGGAATGACCCCTATTAACCGGCTAAGCCGTAATACTCGCACATACTTTGCAAAATAAGCATCATAATGATTGATAAAGCTTTCTTCACGATTTAAAATCTTTATTTCTTTAATTCCGCCTAACGACTGATTCATCCACTGGTAAATCTTGGACTTATATTGTTGCCCTTGACGCCCCCACGCAGTGGAATACTTCTTAGAAATATACCAGAATACTATAAGAAAAATCAGTAAAAGTGCCAAAATAATTACAGTAATGGATTTACTTACAATATATAAATAAATTCCGATCGCCACACAAATGCAAACCTCTGCAATCATTTCCAACAGATGAATAATCCCTTTGGCAAACTGATCCGTATCCTCCTGCATAGTTCTTTGTAATATGGAAATGTTCTTATTTAAATGAAATGTATACGGCTCCTTCATATAAGCTTTCAGCAAATTGGTGGAAATAGTTCTTTGCATTCTATAAGAAAACTTATAAATCGCATTTTTCTCGATGATAATATAGATGTTTTTTACAATATAAACAACAATGATCCCACCGGCAATCAATGCAAGGAAATGACTTGTATCCTTGACCGGGAATATTTCATACACATATGATAAAACAGCACTGTCGGAAACCGCATTCTCCTGCATCAACAGATCAATAAACGGTGAAAAAACCGAAACCGATAATAGTTCCAAAAAGCTTCCGATTATGACCATTCCCAGTAAGAAGAATACTTTGATTTTATCTTTTGTTGAAAAAATATAACTCAGCTTTTTTATCATCGATTCATTCTCTCTTTCCTAAAGCACTGCCATGTACCGCACAAAAGATATCCGATACAATACCCCAATATCATTCCCGCTGCTTTCCCGCGCAGCTTTTCCATTTTTACAATATTTCCGCTGAAAGATTCTATCAGATCACCCTGCTGAAAATCTGCCATTTCTTTATAACCGGTATATTCAACCTCTTCATCGTAATAGTTCATTTCTTCACTGACATCTGCGCAGTCTGCACGATAAACAACATATCCTTCCGGATAGGAAACCGATATACTCACCACCAGAAATGCAAATATTGCTCCCACGATTCCCCCTATCAGCTTTGTGCTGCTGAATATACATACATATCGTAGTTTCTCTTTTACTTTAGAAAGACGTTTGAACTCAAATGCCATATTCATATTCAAACTTTGTACTGCTTTGATAGGCACCAACGCATATTCTTTTTTTTCTGCTTTCTTTTCAAATAACATCGCTCCCAAAAACAGGAAGGACAGATTTTTGAAAGATGTGTTATACAGAAACGGCTCTGTCAGTCCGCCGATTGCAATGATAAGTGTTATCAGTACTTCTAAATACTTGTCCTCTTTGAGCAATCTGTAGATCATCCAAACGGTTGCCAGACAAAGAATCGCAAAAGGCACGATTCCATAAGTGATAAATGCAAACAGATAGGCATTATCCATAGTAAGCGTGCTCGTTGTTATTTCCGACACTCTTGTTCCGAACAGGCTGATAAATTCAGGCACCAAATAATACTTTGCCAGCGCTAATCTTGTATTCAGAATTTTATTTACGATATCAAAAACTTTTCCCGTTGCTATGAGCGGGAAAATCAAGGATACTGTTACACACAACGGAAAAACAAGCTGCAAAATTATTTTTTCTGCTTTATTCAGTTTTTTTCTTACGAACAGATACATGCGTCCGGCAAGCAGACACATAAAAACCAAAAAACCGGTATAACTGACTGAATACAGAAAAACAATACAGTTTCCGATAAACAGATATACTGCATGTTTGATCCTAAACCGTTCTCCCAATATGTAAATGATAAACATTGCAAGAACAATATAGGAGACATGCAAAACATTCGGATGGGAATATCCAAGCCCCCATCTGAAAATATGTCCCAGCCCCAACTTGGTGTGAACCTTATATATCGTGTCTTCCATATGAAACAGTGAACTGATCGTCAGCCCCAAAAATGCAAGCGTCCACAATATGGTCCCTACCGCAAACAATCTTCTGGTATCCACATATTTCATTCCGACCATCATAAGACCATATAACAGCATACCTTTTTCACCGGAGACAACATAAGTAAGTCCGGTCAGTCCAATCACGGCTATGATTTTCAATATCTCTGTAATTGTATATGTTTCCACGGAAAATTTTAATAGAAAGCAAAGCCCGGCAAAAACAAGCACCAGTTTGAAAACGGTCTGCCCGTCATAAAGTCCGATTCCCTTAGCAAACAGCAATGCCCCCCAAAACAGCCAATATAAAATTTCTCCTACGCTTACCGTTATCCTTCTGCTCTTTTCCATGCTTTTCCTCTTAAATTCCTTCTATAAACTTATTCTCTTTCAGACTGTATTTTCCGCCCTTTAAGAATTTATGCTTGATCACCCACCAGCCGGGTACCCAGATATATTTATGCATCGCAGGCGAAGCGCTTCCGATCATCCAGCAGTTTCTGTCACAATTTCTGGTGCATTCACGCACCTTTTCCGCCTGCTCGGAATGCCACAGTTCTTCCCACGATTGCTCCCTCAGATTTCCCATAACAGCCTTTTTCTCCATTCCGTTGCAGGGAATCACATCGCAAAAAGGATCAATAAAAAATGCATTCTTGGACATATCACAGGGAAGAAGTCTCTTATTTCCATAAATATAGTTGATCAAACCATGGTTAAAGTAAGCCCGAAACCATTTTTTGGGAGACTTGCTTTTTAACAACTCATTGATCAGCTTTTCAAAATTCCGGGCAACCTTCAATTTATCATCAATCTTATTATCGGTCTTTCTGAAATAAAAAGAATTGTGCAGTGTCGCTGTCGCGAACTCCATATTCATATCATTGGCTATGTTATAAAGAGGTACCAGATCTTCACAGTTCATATCCTGCACGGTCATCCCAAAGCCAACATCAGGATGTCCCATTTCTACCAGTGTTTTTAAAGTATTATAGCCCCGGTTAAAACCATCCGGGATACCGCGGATCTTATCATTCGTTTCCTGAAGCCCCTCGATACTGATACGGATTCCTACCTTGGGAAATTCCTTGCAGAGTGCAATGATCCGATCCGTAAAATAACCGTTGGTAGAAATCACTATTCTGTCCGATTTTTTATAAAGCTCTCTTACAATATCCGGAATATCCTGCCTTACGAAAGGTTCTCCACCCGTAATATTGGTAAATGCCATTTCCGGCAGTTTCTTAATATCATCCAATGTAATTTCTTCACTGGGCTTACTGGGATCCTTAAAGCAATCACACATATTACATCTGGCATTACATCTATATGTCACGATTACAGTCCCGTATAATGTTCTTCTGCTCATCTTCCACTCCTTAACATTCTCATTTCCATACAGTCCTTCTTTCCAAATTATACATAGTTTCAGATTGTCCTGCAAGCAGAGAATCTATTCCGTTTCATTTACCATTTCATCTATAAATTTCCAGCAAAGATGCTACATGATCTTTTATTAAAATACTGCTGTTTTTTCTCCTTTGGCACATAGCAGCATTTGGTCCGCAATTTTGGCGATCGGATATTTTTCTCTGATTTTTGCGGCATTACGGGACAATGTCTGCGCAAATTTCTCATCTTCCGCAATTGCACACATTGCACTCACTAATCGCTCCTTATCGCCTACCGGGATCAATATGCCGCTGACCCCATCCTCTATATACATCGCCGAGCCACCTATTGGGCAGTTCGTTGCGATTACGGGAATTCCCATTGCCAAAGCCTCCGTCATGGAATTTGATATTCCTTCAAAATCCGAGGAAAGCACATACATTCCCGCCTTGTATATACGTTTGCGTACATCTGCACAAAATCCATGCCATACTACCTGATCCTCGATTTCCTGCGACCGGGCATATCCCTCCATTTCTTCCTTCATTTCACCGTCACCATACATATGCAGGCTATACTCAGGATGTTTTTTCACGAACTCGGCAAAAGCAGCCAATAATAGCTTGGGATTTTTTTGATGATGAAGTCTTCCTACATAAACTACCGTTTTTTCACGTTCTCCGATATAAGCCTCCGGCAAGGTATCATCTATCGGATTCGGTATGACTGTCATCTTATTCCGAAGCTTTGACGGAAAGTAAGAAATACATTCCTGTGTTTGTGTGGCAATACATACCGCTTTACTATATGCCCAATCCCTTAACCGGTCCTGCCGTCCCTGCCTCGGATCATTTCTTTCGGACACAAAAATAGGACATGATAACCCAATCGTTGTGATTGCACTAAAAATGGTTCCCGCAACACTAAATGAGTAAATAAAGCATCCTCGGTTCTTCCGAAAATACTTTCTCATTTTCCATAATCTCTTGATCTGAATCAACGGATTTCCATGGGATTGCGAAGAAATACAGATCAATTTAACCTTTTCATCCAATTGATAAGCACAGGCATCCCCTGCGAATGTCATGATATCCACTTCTATGTTCCGGCTCGCATACTCCCTGGCCAACAGGCTGATCACACGTTCTGTTCCACCCCCTGCCATATTGGGAATTACAAAAACAATTTTTATCTTCTCCATATTATCATTCCCTGTAAAATGTATAACCAAATTCCTTTTCTGTCAGTTTGTTCAGTTCTTCCAGATACTGCTGAAAAAGGAAGTGCTGATGCACAGTCTCATAACCCTTTTTCCCCATCTGTTCAACGCTATTCGGATTCTTAATCAGCCCAAGTAGTATTTCTTCCAGCTCCTGTGTACTGTCAAGTGCAAATGTATATCCGCATTGATATTCATCCAGATAACTGCTTAAACCGCAATAGATACTGGCAGCAACACATAATCCCATCTCCATTGCTTCCAGAATAACCATTCCCGCACTTTCGTAAGTACTGGGAAGTAATAAGACGTCGTTTTCTAAATATAATTGCTCCATATCTCCAAACGGAATATTTTTCCGAAGCTCTATGATATCCTCCAGTCCTTTTTCAACAACATACTGCTTTAACCGGTTAAAATACGCTTCTTCATCGGAATTGGATAGTTGTCCGATTATTGTTAATTTTACCTGAGACAGCACAGACTGTTCTTTTAATCGTGAAAAGGTATCTATCAGGAAAAAATGATTCTTATAATCCCGATATTTTCCTACATCCAGAAAATGCAAGATCCCGTCTTTTAAATAATCCCTTTTCTCTATTTTACCGATATTCTTACCTTCTACCACAAGTGGTACAAAGTAAACATTGCTTTTCCGAATCTTACTTCGATTTTCCCCGTGATAATAAATGGGTGAAAATGCTGCTTTAGGAAATAGCACCCCCTTCAAAAAATTCTTGGCTTTGCTGCCGGAATTTTCAAAATCATAGATAGGCTGCTGCACATACAGTATACATTTCTTAATGTGCAATATTTTACAAATAAAATATATTACCGCACTGGTAAGATGCCGTTCCCTCATAATCACTAAGTCAGGCTGAAATTTTTTAATAATACCCATAGTATGAAAAAAAGCCGGTATAAAAAAATACATTCTTTTTCCTTCGGCCCGATTAGGACCATGCTTCTTGGCAATATACCGGAGCAATCGCTTAGAAATCCAGCTTTGTTTAAGGCAACGGAAATCTACATAATCATGAATCTCACTGACACCTTCATATTGTGCCAAAAACATTACCTGACAACCACATTGATGAAATTCTTGCATAATAGGCACTTGATTTGTATGATATCGCGGCGCTACATATAATAGCTTTATCTGGTCAACACTATGATTCTTCATATATTTCTATGATCTCCCTGCAATACTGATCAACGGTTGCAAAACGCATTTGATAACAATTCTTACTATATTCTTGTATCTTCTTCTCATCCTGCCACCAATCTCTTATTTTTGCTTCCAAATCATCTGCATTTCCTGCTTCAAACAATTCTCCGGTAATATTTTTCTTCAAAAGTTCAGGTATGCCGCCACGATCAGTAGCAAGCACCGGAGTTCCGCAGAGCTGACTTTCTATTACGCTAAAAGGGCAATTCTCATACCACTCACTCGGAATCACGCAAAAAGCTGCCTGTGCAATCGTATGATATAACTCTTCACCACTAAGAAATCCTCTGTTTTCCACATTTGATCGGGCATTTACCATATCTTCCAAGGGTCCGCTTCCCGCAAACACAAACGGAATATCCGGCAGTCTGTCACATACCCTTAATAACGTTTCCACACCCTTTTCCTGACAGTATCTTCCAAAATAGATGACATATGGTTGTTCTTCCTTTTTGTCATACTTTGGAATTGTCCCAACAAAATTATGTTTTACCAGAATTCTTCCGGAAAGATCAGGTGAACATTCCAGCTTCTTTTTCAAAAATTCACTCGGTGCAATAACGGTATCTATTTGTCTGTAAACATGGTTTTTCCGATAAACACCTGCCTCCAGGGTTCCCAGAATGCTTTTCGCAAAAGAGCCGTGAATACACCGATTCTTCATACAATTAACAGAACTTCCCTCAACACACTTCGTACATAAAGTATGGTCCGGCTGCATCATTAAATGATTCGGGCACACCAATTGTGAATCATGCGCCGTATACACAATTTTTATTCTGTGTCCGGTCTTTGCTTCAAAATCCCGTATCTCATAGATGATGGATGGTGTAAGCTGAAAATTGAAATTATTTAAATGCACAACATCCGGCTCAAACTCCTTTAAAACAATCCGGAGTTTTTTTCTGGCTTCCACAGAATACAGTATCCGAAAAGGATATGTTAATTTTTTCAATCCTTTCCCATGAAAGTCCGTATCCGATGTATACTGCCGGGCATGATTTCCCACAATTCTTCCTTCATGCTCCATGCCAAAGTACTGCACTTCATGCCCCATGCTCTGCAGTTGTTTTCCCAGCTCAAAGATATAGGTTTCCGATCCACCGTTAGGATGTAGAAATTTATTTACAATCAGTACCTTCATTCTTTTTCCCTTTCTTTTTCTTTGAAGCATATAATACTTCCGTACGGTTTACTACATCTTCCCAGTTATACTTACTGCAAATAAAATCCGCACTCTGTTCTTTATATTCTTTTACATTTTCCGGATGAGAAAGCAGATATTCCAGCTTTTCTTTTAAGTCCGCAACATCTCCCTGCCTAAAAGAAACCGCATGATCTTCCACTACTTCCGTATTTTCCTTGATATCGCTGACAAGGCAGCAATTCCCATAACTCATAGCTTCCAAAAGTGTCAATGCCATTCCTTCTATGTCACTCGGTAATACAAACAAATAGGCATTGGAATATAGTTCTTCCAGAACACGTCCCTGCACAAAATCCGTCATGATAATGCGATCGTCTTTTGCCGCCATTTCCTGCATCTGTTTCATATAAGCAACGGAATGACTGCTTCCACCTGCGATGACCAGTCTTTTATCGGTCTGGATCGCTTCAAAAGCCTCGATCAGATAATGCAAGCCCTTTTCCGGAACCAGTCTCGCAAGAAACAAGATATATCCATCCTTCTCCAGTCCGTATTTTTCTTTTATGACATTAACTTCTCTTCTTACAGGTCTTGAAATACCGTTTGGGATAAAATGCGTCTCCCGCCCATAAGTATCCAAAAAATATTGCTGTACGTTCTTAGACAGAACGATCACTTCATCTGCATGCTTTGCAGCCATTTTTTCTCCGAACTTTAAAACTTTTGAAGCAAAATTTCCCCATTTTGCCCGCTGCCAGTCAAGCCCGTGAATCGTAGCAACGACTCTGATCCCGAACAGCTTGGGGATAAAAAGCGTTGCACAGGGACCTTCCGCAT
Organism: Lachnospiraceae bacterium; assembly: GCA_051888775.1. Classification (GTDB taxonomy): domain Bacteria; phylum Bacillota; class Clostridia; order Lachnospirales; family Lachnospiraceae; genus JBJFCE01. Next base: position 20,993 of record JBJFCE010000050.1, read on the forward strand.
GATAATGGATCACATCATAACCGCCGAACAAAGCCCGCAACGTTGCCAGTGTGGAATAAACAATGGCATTCAGCTTTCCGTTCTTAAATGTAGGAATAATGATAATTCTGATTCCGTTATAATATTTTTTCCTGCTATTTCCGAAATCCTTTCCCGACACATGATAGCCAGAACGATTATAAGCTTCTACTTCATATCCCTGTTCCGTCAGTCTTGTAGACAGTTCTTCTACCACAACCTCTACGCCGCCTTCTCTTGAAGGAATGCGCTTGTGGCCGATCATTGCAACCTTCAGCTTACGATTTTTCTTCCGCTGTCTGCGCATCTCACGTGTTTCTTTTGAGGTGTTCCATATAAAAGAAAAATTCGTATCCAAATATCTGACGATCAGTCTCTTCGGATCCTGCATGATCCGGTACAGCCACTCAAGACACAACTCCTGCATCCAATGCGGTGCGCGCTTGACCGTTCCCGCTTCAAAATCAAAAGCAGCGCCAACTCCCAGCATCACGCCGTTTATTTTATCTTTATGATCATACATCCACCTTTCCTGTTTTGGCGCACCAAGTGCCACCCAGACAAAGTCCGGCTTTGCTTCGTTTATTTTATCGATAATTTCTTTATCTTCATCTTCCGTTAAAGGTCGAAACGGCGGAGAATACATCCCTGCAATCTGTAAATAAGGATATTTCTTTTGCAGCTGTATTTTCAATTTTTCCAATGTTTCTTCTGTACTTCCGTAAAAATAATGACGATATCCCTTTGTTTCGGACAATTCAAACATTTTGGGCATCAGATCCGGTCCCGGTACTCTTCCGGCTTCAATGAATCCGCGTCTTTTGCTTACTATGGACAACGGCTTTCCGTCAGGCAGTGCCATTGCCGCACTGTTTTGTACATTCCGATATTCTTCGTCCCGATATGCCATAACTGTCGTATGAACATTCGATACGCAGATATACTGTCCGCGAAGTTCCTCCAGATTGTCAGACAAATATGCTATGGTATCCTGCATATTTGTGACATTGATATTGGTTTTTAAAATTGTACAGTATTTTTTATCTGACAGTTCCATCAAATACCAGCTTTCTTTAAGAATTTGTCTGCTGCTGTCTATACTCATGTTTCCATTTCCGGTAAATCATATGCGCAGGCAACAACAGCATCAGAAATAACAGCTTCTGATTGATATCCTCTCTCAATTCCCTTGATCGTATCCCTGCAAACTTTCCATATATGATATATAATAGCATCATTTTCACTTTCACTTTAAAGCATACCTTGGGATCTGATAAATACACTTGTGATCTGTGCATCATCCCTCTGGGCGAATGGATTTTCATGGCACGCCCTGTTCTGGTCAGTCCCCCTTCCAGATATTCGCTGATATACGTGCACTGATTGATATGCACCATTTGGTAGGGACCGGACATCTGCATCCACACCAGATCCTCCGGCAGGAATTTTTCGCCGTCATACTCCGGAAACGGATATTGTTTCAAAATATCCGTATAAAAAACCTCTGCCTTGTCTCCTCCGATATTACCGTTAATCCTGATATCACGGAAAGCGGCTATTTCTTCATCCTTCTTAAAATACGCCGTATTTACGGTTCCATCCTCATAACAGCGCAAAAAGGAATATCCGCACAAATGCTGCTCTGTCTTATATTTCTGATGATACTGTAATATCATCTCGATTGCATCGACCGGCAGAAAATCATCGCTGTCAACGATATAAGTCAAAGGTGTCTCAATCTGTGCAATTCCTCTGTTTAATGCTCTATGCTTACCGCCGTTTTCCTGTTTTTGATATTGTATAGTGATCCTGTTTTCCTGTTGGAACTCTTGCATCACCTGCTCTGTATCATCATTGCTCCCGTCATCAATAACCAGCCAGATAAACTCCTGACAGCTTTGATTTACCAAACTGTCATACAGTCGTTTTAATAAAGCCGCACGATTATACGTTGGTGTCAGAACCGTAATGAGTTTTTCATTCCATCCTTCCGTTTTCATCAATAAACGTCCATCCCTTCCAAAGTTCCTCCATCTGCGTCCTGTCAAACACCTGCGAATTCTTATGCTTTGCCGGACGTATCAGGATCTTATCCTCATGCCCATTCAAGCGCGCCCCCCAGAAGCTGAAGGTACTGTTGGCACAGATATTGTGACGGCAGCAGCTCATCAGATAAATATCATAAAAGCTGTCCTTTCCGGTGTTCCAATCCACATAAGAATACTCCGGTCCGCGATAATGCTCTTTCACATAATCCTGATCGTCCGAAAAGATATAAAAATGTGCATCCGGCACCTGCCGTTTGATCACTTCCATCGCTGCCTGATAATATGCTTCCGTACAGATTCCGCCAAACATCTCGCGGTTGACCGCATCCAGATAATCCCCTCTTCGGATATGAATGCTGACAGCATGTTCGTTTGCCATACGCTCCGCTGTCTCCCGGTTCTTCCGCGCCGTTTGTGAGTCCTCTCCGGCAAAGCTCAGACTCTTCGGAAAACGAATATCCTCGCGAAGCTTCGGGAGAATATCCGCATAATATTTTTCACAGGCAAAATAGCCTTCCAGATAATGATCCTTTCCATCACTCACAAAGTCAAAAAGCTCCGGATGATACATCGCACTTTCTACAAAACGCGGATTCTTAGCGGGAACCAGCTTATAATGCACTTTTCGCAAAAAGCTGCCGTTTCCCGTCACCTGCTCTTTTTCCCTTGATGTGCAGACATCATAAGAAAGCCCTTCAAAATAATCCAGCTCCAGTTCTCTTTTCGCATAAGCATCTTTCTGGTTTTCCTTGTCGGTATACCAGCTGATATCCAGCTTAGCATATGCTCCCATACTTTTCAATTTTCGATATAGGGCGTACTGCTGTAACTGATTTCCCAGTCCGCCCGCAACATGTACGATAATCATAGGCTTCCTTCCGCTTTGTATTCTTCCTTTTGTCATTCTCCCATAAACAAAACCGCACAGGTCATAGCAACTCCCCACGGATAAGTGCCATACACCTGCGGATACTGTGCAAATCCCATACACTCTGCAAGGGACTGCCCAACAGTCCCGTTCTTGATCAGACTGCAAAGTCCCTGTTCACCATGCTTTACCGCTTCGCGGTATTCCTCTTTCAAAATACCTCTTTGCATCCCCTGCTTTGCCGCATAGAGGATCATCGCCGTTGCAGAAGTATCTGAAGGTCCTTCCACCGCCTGCAGCTGCCATGCAAATAATCCGTCCTCTTTCTGATAAGAAAATGCTGTCCGAAGCAATTGCTCAAACTGCTGTCTCAATCCTTCTGCCTGATCTCTTGCTAAAGTTGTCTCCTGCATCAAATACTGCAGACTGCCGGACAGTGCCATGAGAAGCCAGCCGACCGCTCTGCCCCAGCCGATGATACCCATCTTCTCTCCGGAGACCAGATCATATCCATGATACGGCAAACCGGTCGCCTCGTCCATGCCTTTCGCCATAAAGTTCTGCAGAAGCCTAAGACTCATCTGCGCATAGTGTTCCCCGCTCTGCATCCGGTCGATATGCACAAGCATCGGGCACACCATCCCGAGAGCATCCACATAGACATGTGTCGGATTCCCCTGTCGGTAGATCAGGCTGCCGTCATATGACACTGTCGGATATTTCTCATCCATCAATTGCCGCGTGATATCTCTGCTTGTTCCTACATATGCCGCAAGCTTCTCGGCTGCCCGCAGATACTCTTCTTTTCCGTTTAACCGGTACAGATATAAGAGCGCTTCACCGTTCATGACATTATCGGCATAATAAACCGGCACACCGGCTTTTAAATAACAGTCCGCATATGCCTCCAGTGTCTGTAACGCCTCAGCAGAACCGATTGCTTTATGTGCCTCCATAAGCGCATAAGACAACATGGCATGCGGCCAGAAAAAACGATCCATCGGTGCTGTTTTTTTGCCCATGCACTTTTTCAGCATATCCTTGAGCCTCATTTTCGCCGTATAGACAGGGTATGTCTGTATCTGACGCGTAACCGTGTCAAGCAGCTGCTCCCTTAACTGTATTCTGTTCTGATTTCTCATTTCATCCATTTCAAATCACCCTGTTACATATCGATTCCATATAATGCTACATTGATCCAAGATAACAGTTTCCTGCTATCTGCGTCTGATAAGCTTCCACAAATACCGAAACTCCTCACAGTGTCCGAACACCGCCAGAAAGATCGCATTATACACTACGGTGATAATGACAACCATAACCGCAAAACCAAGGAACGTTACTTCCGGCATTACCACGCGGCTGATACCATAGATGCACGCCGCCGATATCACCAACGTGAGCAGATACTTGACCGAATCCGCAAAATAGCTCCATGCCGATCTGTCAAAGCACGTCTTATAAATAATGATCGGCTTTGTGATATTGGCAATGAGTCCCGATACAATCGTTCCGATATAGACGCCGATCAGCCCGATCTTGCGCACCAATACGATCGAAACCACCAGATTCACTGCCCCTTGGATCAATGCCAGATATTTATCCTGTTCAAAAACACCTGCTGCCGTCTTATAATTTGACAGCACGATCCTATCTCCTTTGAAATAATAGTCAAACAGGATACAGCCGACGATTGCTCCCGACAAGAGCCAGCCTTTCCCAAGCCACAGCTCCACAAGCGGTGACAGCAGGATCCAGAAGCCGATTGCCGAAAATCCATAGATCCAGCAGGCAAAGAAACGGTATACCTTAAACATGGCAAACTGCTTTTCCTTATTCTCCGTTGCTATCAGGTTCCCAAAGCTGGAAATGACCGAGTTGAAGATGATATTGACAAACCCGGATACAGAGTTGATGACATAGTTATAATTATCCACCACACCGACCAGCGCAACACTGACGAAGGAAGAAATAATGATACTGTCCGTCTGTAATCTTGCCACGTCACCGACCTTATGGAATACCAGTGCCTTGGTTTTATGAATAACCTCATCGGTCTCTTCTTTTGCCAGCTTGACAACGTTCTTATCCTTTAAATACGGATAGCAATGGTTTAAGTATTGATTGACAAAAATCTTCTGCGCCAGCTCTACGCCTGCTGCCGTCAGCAGATATACCATGAAATTTTCCGTTAAAACCAGCGCAATGATCTGTAATACTACCGTGACCAGCTTGGTAAGCGTCGCAATATTGGTCTGAATATAATTCTTCTGCTCGGCATTGACAAGACTGTATTTGTAAGATACAAAGTATGTACTTACCGTATTGAACAGAAAAATATAATAATAGATCGTCAATTCCTTCACGGAATATGTTCCGGGATTTTTTATAATATAGCGTAAAAAAGGAGAAATACAGATTCCGATAACCGCAACGACTACCGCAATACTGTAGTAAGCCTTTTTGTATAACTGCATATAGGATTTGATCTTTTCGGTGTCTTTTTCCGCCACCGGAGCATACAGGCTGTAATTGAGTGCCGTCCCGATCCCGAGTTCCGCAAGGGACAGAATGGACAAAACCCCTGTATACAACCCATTGACACCTAACAGTGTTTCGTCCAGTTTCATAATAAAAACACTGCGAAGGATAAATCCCAGTATCATGGATGCAATATTCCCGATGTAGCCAAAGGCGATATTCTTCGCCGCATGCCTTACTCTGCCCATGTGTTGATCAGTTCTCCTGCTTCCTTTGCCCTCTTGATATAACCGGGCATGATTTTCGTTAAGTGATTTCTCTGCGTCTCCTCATTTTGCAACAGCCAGCGGAATGCCTGCAGCAGTTCTTCCGGCTCCTGCAGCTTCTGTACCGGAAGCACATATTGCTCTTCTGTGCCAAACAGATCTTTTGCAATCCCTCTTGCTTTCACGGAATATCCGACTACCAGAGTCGGAACACAGCAGGAATATGCTGCAATTGTTGCGTGTGTCCTTGCTCCGATGAACAATCGGCAGCTTGCAATATATCCTTTCAACTGTTGACAGTCGTGGTCTTCGATCATGCAGATTCGTTCCAGTTCTTCCTTTGTCATGGAAGATGCACATCTGTCATACAGCTCCCGGAGCGGCTTTCTGTCATCATCGTTTTTCCAGACGACATGCGGAATCAGCGCCACATTCATATCCGTTTCTGCAATGATGTAGCGGATCAGTCTTTCATAATTGCAAAGTGTGATGCCTTCCACCTGTTCATTTCGGATGATCATGGGACTGATATTGATCCCGACCGTATTTCCTTTGATGAAATTCTCGGGAAGCGCTGCCCGTACAGGCTCCAGACTGAATGCCGGATCGGGATACAGCTTCACATTCTCCGTAATGCCTGCATCTGACAGTGCTTTTGCCGTCAGAGGCTCTCTTGCAACGATCAGGTCATAGCGCTTCATATCGTCGATCACATCCGCGCGTTTTAAAAGCTCCGGCTCAATGGAACAGCCCCACAGCACGGTCCGGCTGCCCTGCCTGTGAAACATCCGGTTACTCTGGATCAGCTCGTCCACGATTTCGGGATAGCAATAATTATCCCCGCCGATGGAAATATAAAGCGGCACCCGATGTTTTCCCCTGACATCCCGGAAACGGTATCGCATAAAGGATTCCCGATCCTTTGTCAGTTTCCGCCATGCATAATATGCAATATGAGCAAGCTTGTGCTCTCTGATCTTTCGCTCCTCCAAGACATCACACAAGGCTCCGAGCGTGTATTTACGATCTTCTGCTTCGCTGTTTGTCACAAGCAGCACCTGTTTTTTTAACATATGGCAGGTACTATTTACGATCGCCTCGCAGCCATGATTCCCGCTCCCGCCATGCATATACATTACAATTTTTTCCTGCATAGGATATCCTCTTTCCCGCAACAGTTCAGCCTGAGAAGGAGCCGGAAGGGTATGCTTGTGTATCCGGCGGCCCTTTGAAAACGCCGGTACTTAGCGAGGTATTATCGAGCTTAGTACCGCTACATTTGAAACGGAGCGGGAGCGTGCCGCAGGATACACAAGCATACCCTTCCGGCTCCTTCTCAGGCTGAACTGTTACTCTTTCTCAGATTGCGTGGATTTTCTTTAATTGTTTCCACAAAAACAGATAAACATCCGGCAGATGCCGAAAACATGAGACCTTGAGCTTATCGCTTCCCGATAGCAACCGGTATGCGCGCCAATAGCTTTCTTTTCCCATTCCTTCGATAGTCTGTCTGCATGTTTTTATATAACGCTTCTTTTCATCAGATGCGATTCCACGTGCCAATGCCAGTTTTCCTGCCACGAGCATGACCGATACCAGAATCACACGGTGTATGCGGTCGGAAAGCTCCGCTTCCGTGGAACCGATTCTCTTCTCAGCCTCCTGCCAGCAGGTGATCTGATCCATATAGCTTGGTCGAAATGCCGTCTCCATAGCGCCCTCCGGGTTGTGATAATAGTAATAACCCTGATAGGGCAGATGAACCGTCTTTACATTCTTCTGCATGATCTCCAGCACGAAAAGCATATCCTCACCGATCGTTAATCCCTGCCGGAAACGTGTATCTCCGATACTGTCCCGGCTGTACAGCTTACTCCAACAGCGGCTGTCCCCGTCAAAAAGCCGGTGTTTGATAAATTCGCTGCCGTTTAAAAGCTCTGCCTCTTCATACAGTACACTTTCCTTTTGATTCTGACCGCTATCTGCCGTATTCCCAACAGCACCATCTGTCCCCATTGGCTCTTTGAACACATCATAGGTGTCTGTCATAAAAAAATCGCAGCCGGCAACATCACAGCCATTGGTGTGCAGTGCCCGATACAATGTTTCAATCATCTTAGGACAAATCCGGTCGTCCGCATCTACAAACGTCAGATAGGCACCTGTCGCCTGTTCGATTCCTGCATTTCTTGCACCGGATACTCCCGTTTTTTCTTCATGGATCACTTTAATTCTGGAGTCCTCAGCTGCCAGTCTGTCAGCGATCTCCCCTGTCCGGTCAGTCGATCCGTTATCTATCACCAGTATCTCCAGATCATCATAAGTCTGACAGCAAATGCTTTTCAGACAGCCCTCTAAAAAAGGCTCTGCATGATATGCCGGAACGATCACCGATATTTTTTCCTTCAATGCCTTTTCCTCCGTCAGCTTCTCCTGTCATTCAGATACAACATCCAACGGATCGGTGTGATCAGGATCCGTACCGGATGCTTCATGATCAGATACATCAATTTTCCGTCCATGGATACCGGATGCATTGGATATTCCCGTATCCATGCCTGATTTTCCGGTTCTGCACAGATACCGCGGATCGTTTTGGCACAGGCTTTCGTATTTCCCCGAAGCTCATTCTTAAATACCAGAAATAGCAGGGATAAATACTCCCTTCGTGCCATTTTTACAGCTTCCGGGATCTCAAATGCATTTAAAATTTCCAAAATCTTTCGATACAATAATCTGATATTCTCATACAGTCCTGCATTGTATTTATGCACCATGGAAGAACCCACATAGCGGTAGTGATAATACAAGCCCTGTTCCACAATAACGATCCTTTCACTTTCAAGAATCGCGGGCAATACAATATTGACATCTTCCCCCATGACCAGCCGTTTATCACAGAACCTGATATTATCCCGGATCAGCTTCGCCGAAAAAAGCTTCATGCAGCGGGACAGGATCACAAGCCTTCCGTCTTCTCCCACAACATGACACTTGATATCGCGGTAGAGCTGCTCACCCTCATAGACTCCGGGCGGCATCCTCTGAATGACATTTTCACTGCCGCATTCTTTTTCGATAATATAGTTGCTGCTGATGATCTCCTTCTGACTGCCCGATACATGGCGCATCAATCCCTCGATCATATCCGGCTCCACCCAGTCATCACTGTCTACATAGCACAGATACTCACCCGCCGCCTCCATGGTTCCGGCGATCCATGCACTCATCAGTCCGCCGTTTTCCTTATGGATCACCCGTACCGATTCATGCTCATTTGCATATTGGTCGCACATTGCGGCACTGCCGTCTTTTGATCCGTCATCCACAAGCAGGATCTCCAGATTCCGATAGGTCTGTGCAAGCAGACTATCCATACATTCCGGAAGATATTGCTCCATATTGTATACAGGTACGATGATCGTTACTTTCTGCATTCTAATCTCCATTCCCACGGTAACTTGTCATAAAAATACAGCATCTCTATCTCTCATCCGCTTCCGGCTCACTGAATTTCACCACAATCGTATCTCCGACCTGACAGACGCTTCCCTGCGCCGGCCATTCCGGCATCGACACAATCTCTGCATTCTCACACAATGCTTCCAATTCTTCCTCCTCCACACCCTGCAGTTCAATATCATAATACATTGCAAGTGCGGCTACCATATGCTCCTGGTGCGTAACAAAATACCCATCCGTCACGCCAACAATGGTCGGATTCAGCTCCAGCTGTGATGTATGGCTGTCTTTCACCTCTCCGATCACTGCAAGCTGACTCGCCTGTCCATATTTCGGAAGCTGTTCCATCCGGTCCACGACACGATTTAACATCGCCATCGTCTTTTCATAGCTGGTATTCATTTTTAAGTATGCCGTATTAGCTGCCAGTATACACGCATAGCCTGCAAGCAATGCCCCCATGATACAGCCCATGGAGATTTTTTTCTGAAATGCGCCTGTTCTTTCCAGTATCAGAAATACCAGCACATAACATAGCCAGAGTGTCCCCTGCATCAGGGCATGATACCAGACTTCCCCGGTCAGGAAATAAAACAGATGTGCCACGCACGGCAATGCTGCCATGCACAGGCAGGCAAGTATCAACCGCCCCCACTGTCTGTAGCATCTGCTGCGTATGATATAAGTGACTGCCGCTACTGCTGCGCACAGGAACAGTACCACATTTCCGACCTGATACAGACTGAGCTTCCGTAATGAGCCGATAAAGAAATAAAGCGTATCGATATAGGACTGTAATACTCCGGTTATGATCTGCTGCAGATCCGGAATGCCCATACTTCCCATTCCCTGATGATTGCCGACCACAGCCCCCTCCACATGTATGAAGACCTGAAGTGACACAACGTATAAAAGGATCCCCCAGATGCCCATCAAAAGAAAGCGCACGATCTGGCGGACCGGTTTGTTTTTTGTGAAAATCAGCTGATCTGCCAGCCATACGATGATCAGACCGATTGCAAACGGGACATATGCCTGATAAATACCGGTACTCATACACAGGCATACGCCGCCGATGATCCAGCCATGCCGATACCGCAGGCTCATCCAGACTGCCAGCACAGCAAACAGCAGGGCGCTGTGAAATGCATCCGCCATGTACATGAAAGCGAAGCTGCTGATCACCGTCGGAAAGACCGTCATCAGCAAAGAAATCATAACGATCCCGATCTTATCATGAAGCTGCAATATTTCTATGACCAGAATCACACTGACCGCCAGATACAGAAGTGAGAGCAGCCCCGTGATCCACGGAATATCATAAAAAGAACTGAACATACAACCGATGATCTGTAAATGCCTGCCTTGATGGATCATATTATTGGTCGGATAATAATAGTCCATCAGTGTATCCCAGTTCGGCAGCATATTCAGGAAACGATAGGCATACGTAATAAGCCCCGACAAAAAGACCGTGACTAATACCAGCTTCCATTCTTTTTTTATGCACTTATATGCTGCTGTCAGCTTTTGTTCCGGCATAATTTCCTCCATCCGGTCTTTTCTTCCTCTGCTCCGTTCTTTCAGGCCGCAGCACTCGGTACTCTGCCCAGCTTCCGAGCATTAACAGGATCACAAAATTATATAAGATGCCGCTGTTGACCTGTACTGCTTCGAGTGCCGTATAACAGACCGTCATCATTAAAAGCACAAGATTCCACAGATTCTTTGTCTTATATGCATGGAATAACAGATAGAAAATACATCCTACAAACAAAATTGTCGGTACTATTCCGAAAGTATATACAATCCTCACAAATCCCATATCGATCTGAATTTCATTCGCCGGATTTGAAAACAGGGATGTATACAGTATTCTGTCAAACCGTACTGCCGCTCTTGCCATCTCAATTCTGTTATTCAGCAGGATATTGATATATCGGAAGATATTATCCTTATATCCGAAGATAATCGGTATCGCAGAGCCTGTAAGTAGCAGCACCACCGCTCCTGCCGACAGGATATACGGCATACGATATGACTTTTGAGTCTTTGAAACGATCCAGAATAATATCACCGTGGCAAACATCAAGATTCCACCTGTTCTGGATCGCGTCAGAGCCGTAAGCACTATTGTAAAGATCAAAAACAGCACATAATGGTAATGCTTCATTTTTTCATGCCAGAGATAGATGCCGACTGCCACTAACATCCATGCAGCATAATGAAACGTATTCGGATGGGAATAGCCAAAGCAATACCGGAGCTCATCTTCTCCTCGTCCAAACTGCTGCACCAGATAAAGCGGTCTGAGTCCCATAAAGCTCTGGATCCCCCAGCCGAGAAATACGATCAGCACCGATGTCCAGACTGCCAGAAATACCCGTTTGCAGGAAATCCCCTTGGATGCCAGAATCAGGACAGATGCACGAAGCAGCATATCAATTCCCCACCCGGATACAAAGTATGCTATGACGCCCAAAACGGTCATCGCAGCAATCAAAGCCCATTCCCGCTTCGTATATTCGGTCAGCAGGATCTTACAAAACAGCAACACGGTAATTCCCCGAAGCATCCATGTCTGATGTTCAAAAACAACATCATACTTTTTCAGGGTATAAATTGCCAGTTCCAAAAAAACCGCGATCCAGAAGATCAGCTCACTATATTTCTGCAAATATTTTCTGCATTTTAATATCATTTTCCGAATATCCTCTCAAAAACCGTGTGTCTGCCAGGCATTTGCAAAACTCTGCCCGTGAACCGGAGCCGGTGCTTACCAGCTTGTCGGTAGCGGGCACGCTTTCGCTACACTTCGCCCGTAGCGGTACATAAGGCACCAAAATACGGTGCCTAAGTACCGACGGACTCACAGTGCCCGCAACCGACAAGCTGGTAAGCACCGGCTCCGGTCCACGGGCAGAGTTTTGCAAATGCCTTATCGTACTATTACGGTTCCGTCTTTTCAAAATCATAATACGGCTCAGACAGGCGAAGTACAACCGTGTCCCCTACGACCGCTACAGATTCTGCGGACGGCCAGTCTTCCATTCCTGCATAGGTATCAGTCTGTAAAACAGCAGACAGCTCCTCGGTAGTCGCATCTTCCAGCGAGATCCCCTCGTACCGGTCAAGCAGAATCACATAATCCCTCTGAATCCGCATGATATAATTCGGAACCGTTCCGTCCAGATCGGGTGGAAAATTATGGATTGTATCATTGCTCCCCGGAAGCACACCCACGACCGCCAGCTTCGTGACCTCTCCGTTTTCATACTCGGGCAGCTGCTCGATCCGATCCGCCATCCGGCTGATCACGGCAAGTGATCGTTCGTATGAGGTCTGCATCCTTGCATACACGATATTCGCAGTCAGGATAAAATTATATACCACCAGCACCAGCGCGATAAATACTGCCCAGCGATAACCCTTTTCACATTGCTTTCTTTTGGAGTTTTCTTCTGCCGCAACATCCTTCATATCCAAAAATACGCCCCGTTCAAACAGCACGATCAGGAATACATAAAATAATGCGATGCTTTCCAGCATAACCGTATGATACAGCATCGCCTTTGAAATAAAATAATAAAAATACGTACAAAGCGGAATAAAGCCCGCAAGCACTACCGATAATACGAGCTTTCCGGGCGTTTGATATAGTTTTCTGCGAAAAACAACCGCCAGAACACCCACGATCAGCAAACAGGTCACAATCACGTTCATAACAATATATAGAGTGATACCTCTCTCACTATAAAACAGAAAGCTGAAATAATCATGAAATGACTGATATACTCCATCTATGAACTGCTGCAGATCCGGAAGTCCCATTCCGGTAATGCCCTGATAATCGGAAAGCGCCACATTTTCCAACCGAAGCAGGACGTTGTAGGAGATCACATACAGGATCGCTCCGCATGCCCCCGCAATCAACGGTCTGATATACTCGCGCAACAGTCCGGACACCTTACAGTCATCCAGTAACATTCTCTGAAGCCCGTACACCAGCACCAGCACCATCGCATACAGGATATATGCCTGATACATCCCAAAAGAGAAACAGATCATCAATGCCGCTGCCACCAGGCTTCTTTTACTTTTTCTGCATAATGCAAGATGGATCGCAAGCGTTGCCAGCATCATTGCAAAAAAATACCCGTCTGCCGTATACATAAATGCAAATGTACAGGTGACTGCCGGGAACGTTACCATGATCGCAGACACAAGAACAAGTGACAAGGGATTACGCAGTCTCAAAATCTTCGTAATGCCGATCACGGAAACCGAAAGATACATGAGCGACAACAGACCGATCACCCACGGTATATCATAAAAAGAGCTGATCCCGCAGCCGAGTATCAAAAAGCATCTTCCAAGATGAATCGTATTCTCTGCGCTGTAATAGCTCGGAATCGAATCATAGTTCGGAAGATAATTCGTAAACTTAAACATATGCGCAAGGAATCCGAATACAAACACGGAAACAACGCAGATCACATATTCTTTTTTGATTTTCTGTTTCAGCATTCCGAAAAAACGATACGGTTCCATGATAATCTCCATTCTTCCTGTGCGCATCTCTTTCACACTTTTTTACTTTCAGACGCTTCCTGCCGCTACTTTGCGCCTTTGGAAAACAACACTACATAAACGGTCTTGAATAAAATCTTCAGATCCAGTTTCAGGGACCAGTTATCAATATAAGCGATATCAAGCTTCACAACATCATCAAAATCATCAATATCACTGCGCCCGCTGACCTGCCACAGTCCCGTCAGCCCCGGCGTCATGGAAAGGCGCTTGCGGTAATAGGGCGTATACTGCTCAAACTCATCCACCGTCGGTGGTCTCGTACCAACCAGACTCATATCCCCGATCAGAATATTATAAAACTGCGGCAGCTCATCAATACTGGTCTTGCGGATAAATCTTCCGACACGGGTAATACGAGGGTCATCCTCCATTTTAAACATCAGCCCCTTGACCTGATTCTGGGCCATCAGTTCCTTCTTTCGCTCCTCCGCATCCACATACATGGACCGGAACTTATACACCTTGAAACGGCGCCCGTTTTTACCGATACGGGTCTGTGCAAAGGTGACCGGTCCCGGAGAATCCAGTTTGATCGCCAGTGCCACAAACGGGAACAAAATACCGGTAAACAACAGCCCGATCAGGCTCCCTACAATATCCATCAGACGCTTTGCAAACAGATGCTTGTCGTCAATATAATTTTCCTCATAGGTGATCACGGAATATCCTGCAAAATCCGCTACGGTATGAACATACGGGCTCATACCCGGAGTGTCGATACTGTAATGACAGGCAACACCCATGATCTCAAAATATTGAATGATCTCCTGAATTTCGCTTCTGCCGACCTCGGGAAGATACAAAAAGACCTCATCCAGAGGAATCTGCTTTGCAATTTCCTGATAATTGCTTTTATTTCCTACAACTTCCACGCCCTGTACCGACTCTGCCCCATGTGTCTGTTCATCCCACAACACCAGATATGAGAGCTCGATATTCAGATCCGCTTTCTCTTTCATTCTGGATAACAGCTTTTCCGCTTCGGCTGTTTCCGAAATCACCATGACCTTTTTCCGGTTCTTATCTTTGGACATATGCGTCCTGAGATACTTTTTGATAAGCGCATGGATCAGATACGTCAGAGCCTGATTCACAACCAGAAAATAACCGAATACAAGACGGGAATAATTCTCTGCCTCCTTTACCAGGAACAATAGAAAAATCGTCAGTATCCCAATCATGGCATTGCGCTTTAAGATAACAAAAAACTCCTCAAGATAGCCCCTGCGCACAAAATTCCGGTTCATCTCAAACATGCTGTTGTAGATTGCACAAAACAGTAATATCCCGATACAGACAAGCTTATGAAGATTCTCATAATCCACATAGGATGCATTATGAAATTTGATCCCGATTGCAATCAGATAAGAAAGAATCACGCAGAGCAGATCTACAAATAACATCAGAAAAGATTCTACTGCATCTGATTTCTTATGCGTATTTTTCATACTACTCTTGTATGCTGTTTATAGAAGCCAAAACACATACTTTCCCTTTCTGTTAATTTTCCGAAGATCCAATCTTCACAACGAGTACTCCGTCAATCTCGGCAATGGATCCCTCTGCCGGATAAACCGGCATTTTAGAAAGCTCTGCACTTCCCTCTATCATCTGTATCTGCTCCTTTGTCACTTCTCCAAGCGGAAAATGCAGATATTCCTTCATGTATTTATAAACCGCCTCATAGCTGTACCAAGGTTTAATCTCCGTTCCTGATACGTTTTTCAACTCTTCAAACTCAGGTATAGATACCTCATAATGATCATTAAAAATCTGACTGCTTCCGGCAAAATAGACCGGCATACCCTCTTGCCATTCCTGCGTTTCTTCAATCCGCACTGCAGTCCGGTTCAGAAATGTAGCCACTTCCTGCGTTGCTGCATCCAATCTGTGATATGCCATATTGCAAACGTAAAATCCGGAAACCACTGTTACTGCACATGTGATAACAACTGTCCATTCTGCAGTATGCATCAAACAAACCTGATCCGACCATCTTTGCGCAACCGTCTCCATCACTGCGAGTAACAGCAGATAAGTCATGATCACGGAAAACAGCATATAATTATCTACACCGCTTCCGACACGGTCTCCCATTAAAAACGGAGCTGCATTTACGCCAAGCGGAAACAGGCAAAACAGCAGAATTATCTGTGTCTTACCGGATTTTTCCCGCTGTCGAAATGCCCTGACAAGCAAAAGCAACAGTACTACCGCTGCCACATAATTTGCCACAGTCGGTATGAGTCCGTTATTGTATTCTGTTGTAAAAAAGTACCTTAAAAAGTAGATATACGCATATACAAAGCCTTTTACAAGCCCCTTCAGTGTAAAGGATGTCATCTCGTCCACACCATGATAACTTCCCATGGTAATACCCGTAACCTTCAGTGCAATCTGCAAAAGGACATAGTACAGAATAAAACCGACTACCATCATTCCAAGATACTTCAGGCTCTTCAGCACAAGTTCCTTCCATGCCACATCCCGCCTAAGAACATCAAGCAACAGAATGGCAAATACGACTGCTATGGCAACAGACAGAAACGGCTGGTAGCATCCAAGCGATATGCACATACAAAGTGCACCGCCGATATATCCCCGCCTATACTTCTGTGTCAACCAGACTGCTCCGACTGCCAGACACATCGAGATACAGAAAATGTCACTGTTGACCCCGTAGGAAAGATAGCTTGCAATCCCCGGAAACGTAACCACAATACCGCCCGCCAATGCTGCAAACAGCATAGAACGGAGCTTCAGACAATCCACCAGCATATATACTGCTATCGCAATAACCGTCAATGCCAGCACACCGTTTATGGCAGCTGAGCTGAAATAACCGCTGACTGCTGTCACGATCGGCAGAAATACCCTTCCCATTGCCAAAGTATCGCTTTTTTCATACGGCATCGTGGAAAAAATATTTCCCATCTCAAAGTAATTATAAAACTTATTCGTAATTATATACAGATGTGTTATCAGCCCGCATAAAAAGGCTGTAAGCGCACCTATGCAGGGAATTCTGTTCCTGCCGATAAATGCTTTGATACTTTCTGTCGGTGAATCTTTCATTGCTTCTCCTGTTCCCTTAAATATCCGGCCACCCAGTCCGCGATATTCTGCTGACTCTGTTCAAAAGTCAATGCCTGATTGCTTTGTGCTTTTTTCGGATCAATATAGGCATATACACAATGATCCGAAAATGCTTTAAAATATCTTCGTACATCTGCCTGATCGATAGAAAAACCGGGCTTTCTGATCTCATCCAGTGCTTTCTTACAATCCTCCTGACAGCCCACCTTATAAATACCGGGACCATACTCCGTTCCGCCATTTCCAAATACCAAAGCAGGCTTTCCGTTAATAATGGACTCAATGATAATTGTTCCCGTGCAGGTAGCAGATGCCAGACAATGCCGCAACAGTTCCTTGGAGTCTACTGTACTTTGGATCAAATGGACTCCTCTGATTTGTTTCAGGTTCTCATAGAAATCTCGGGAACGGTACGGCTGTACAAAGTGCTCCTTAACATATAAATTAATGCCGCTTCCTTCCAATGTTTTGGCAAGAATCTGCACTGCCAAATATTGCTCTACGAATACCCCTGCCTGCGGAAGTGTTGTCGCTTCCGGTTGCATATGCAGCATAAATACAACAAACGGCTTTGTATAATCCGGCTGCTCTGCTATTTTATTGTAATAATTCAGATCCCGCATAGTACGAAGCTTGCGTTTCGTCATACGTATTAACCGCTTATCTTCTTTATTTCTACGGCAATATTCCGTAAATGGCGCACGATCATGCTCCTCCAGACTCAGTTTTAAGCCATGCTTCCATCTGGACCATAGTCTGTGGCGTACATTTTTTCCGTCAATATAGGACAACATATGCTTTTTATGAAACTGGTGATGCGATTTTTTGAATTTACCGCCATGTACCAGCCCATCATCCATACCAATGTTTTTATACTGCACAGCCTGATAATAATGCTCCACATCAGGCGGCAACACCACTTCACCCTCCGGCATGTTCCGATAGCTTTCCGTTGTTTTCTTCCATAGATCATCCAGACTCGTTCCCGTAAATAAACGGTACGGAATCGACATGGGCGTCATAATGCACATTGGAATCTTCTTTACCAGCGCCAGACAATGAATCACATAATCATGCGTATGATGCGGCACTCCGGTCAGAACAACACAATTGATCTTTCTGGTTGTCAGCATATGGTTCCAGAAACGCAGATGCTTGATATACAGCCCCTTCGCTTCCTCAAAATCGAAAATATCAAATTCCGTGATGCGCATCAGCATTTTTAATGCCATAGGCTCATAGGGTGCCATTGCTTCGATAAGCTCCCTTGATAACGGAATACAGTCATTCAAATCATATGCTTCCTCATAACGGCAATTTGTGCAAAGATCATAATCAACCAATTCCACGCGATCGTCAAAAACATCAATATTATCATGCTGCTTATTTGTCATCAGACAGGTCGCAAAAGGAACCTGCTCGTCCAGTTTACGAAGTATCCCGGATTGATATCCCTGATAAGAATCCAGTCCTTCAAAGAAAATATGCCACTCCATCTTAATCCAGTGTCGCCTCCACTAATTTGCGGTTTTCAACCTTATAGATCAGATCACAGTTCTCGATCGTCTTTAATCTGTGTGCGATAATCAGCATGGTCTTTTTCCCATGAAAACGATTTATTGCATCCATAATTGCTGCCTCAGTATCATTGTCCAGTGCAGAGGTTGCCTCGTCCAGAATCAAAAACTCCGGATTATGGTAAAGTGCTCTTGCAATACCGATACGTTGCCGCTGTCCACCGGACAGGCGCACACCGCGCTCTCCGATTTTCGTATGCAAACCTTCCGGTAAGCCTTCGACAAATTCCTTTAATTGTGCTTCGGCAAGTACTTCCCATACTCTGTTTTCATCAATAGTATCCTCATCATAACCAAATGCAATATTTGCCGCAATCGTATCATCCATAAGTCCGATAAACTGTGGAATGTAGCCAATATTATGAAGCCATGCACTATAATCCTCAAAAACATTCACGCCATCACAGGTAATCCTTCCGCTTTCCATTTTTAAAAGTCCCAGCAGGATATCCACAATTGTCGATTTTCCGGCACCTGATGACCCGATGATGCCGACAGACTTACCGACCGGAATCTCCATCTGTGCTTCTTGAAATATATAGCACTCGGAATTTGGATAATGATACGTAATATCCTTCATTATAATCCTGTCTTTTATCTCCATTTTGTGGGGCGGGGCAGATTCACAACAACTGAAGTTCTGCCTTGCATCATCTTCCTTTACCTGCATATCTTCTGACATGTCCACATTATCATAGACAAAATCCAGCGTCGGCTTGTAATAGGAAATATTTGCAAGATACGTACTCATGCGGCTGGCACTCGGCATCAAACGCATTGCTGCTACCGCAAATGCGGAAAGCTGTGGAACCAAAGTAGATACCTTCTGCCCTGCCATAACCGCAAACAACATATAAATCAGCACTCCACAAATACATACTGTTTCGATCAGCAATTTCGGAACCGAACCGTACAAATTATTATCTCTAACCAACCTATAATATCTTCGTCCATGCTTTTTATAAGCTTCCAGAAAAGCATCTTCCTTATCATATACCTTAACGTCTTTGATATTGTTGATTGACTGAATAATACTCTTATACATCAGGCTCTGCTTAATACGTGATTCCTGCCCAATACTGCTAATCTTGGGCTTTAATACCTTGTTAATCAAAAGCATAGTGCCCACCAAAAAAATGCTGATCACCAGCGTCATCTTGAAATCAATGCACATAACCGTAATACCGAGACACAGTGCCACTACCAGCTCCGTCAAAAGCTGCATACACTGCAGCAACAGACTGAAAACACCTGTCGTATCGCTGTATACGGTACGCAGCACATCACTTGTGTTCGCATTCAAAAAATATTCATACGGCTTATGCAGATAGATCTGAAGCAAATCTCTGGAAATCCGGTACTGGCAGTTGGCAATAAAAGTATGCTGTACATAATACAGCACATACATATAGATATTTTTCCCCGCAAATATCAAAATCAGCCCCACCAACATCAGTTCCAGAAACTGCGTGGTATTCGTAATATGGAACAGGTCGCAGATCATACGGATATACCAAGTACTGTTCAGGGCATCTTCCGTCATGATGACCTCCACTACCGGCAGGATCAGGGATACACTGGCGGTTTCCAGAATCGCACCGATAAAGATCATAACAACTAACAGTGCCACACGGCCCTTTTGCTTTTTATTTAAAACCTTTTGAAATTTCCTGATGATTTCCTTCATAAATCTCCTTCAGCATTTACCGATACTTTCTGTGAAACAGCAGATGAATCAAAAGTCCCGGCAAACCCAGTATACGCTTTCTTCTTTTTACAGACGTATTCTGATCGTCTGTACGTGCAAAATACTGCTGTATGATTTCATTATCTGCCAAAAAGCCCTTCGTTTTCCGCATCAGCAGATTTTTACGTTCTTCCAGCCATATGGCAGCATTTTTATTCTTTATATGATAATCAGACGCTTTGACATCGCATAATAGTTCAGGACACTTTGATAAAAAGTGATCCAATTCTTCAAATTCCCGCTTTTTCATTGCGTTGATATGCAGACAAAGCGTGTCCACCCGCTTTGGCATTTTAGGCTTTGACAAAGTACACGGTATGAATACCAGCCCATTTGACCGATACGGACAGCTGCCGTAACCATCGGTAATTGCCGTAAATCCAAGTTCCCGCAGTGCTTTTAATGTTTTCCGGTCATATGTATGACCGGGCGCCATAAACATTTTAACACAAATACCCTGTTTATGCAAAATTTCCTGCCCTTTTGCAAGCTTCTCATACTGTACCTCATAAGGTAGTCCCGCAAACTCACTGAACGGGTTGATGCCGAGCATTCCGGACTTCTTTGTCTCATAGACATGGCGGTATCCGTGCTGTGCGATGATCCAGCCCTGTTCCTGCAATTGCCTGATACAATCCCAAAAGTCTGCCCGGACCGGATTTACCGATAATTTCTCATCCCGGTTTTCAGGTACAACACCGATGATCGGCTTGATATGATATTTTTCAAAAATAGTCCGGATCAGTTCAAAGTTCTCCCAGTTCATATCCGGGGTGATATCATCCAGACGGATCAGTAATTGTTTCAATGTTCTCTCTCCAAAACTGTAGTATAGATTTCCATTAATCGCTGATAGCTTTGTCCCTGCGAATATAATCTTTGATATTGTTCCGTGACACAGGAAACCCTGTCTGAAACCTTTCCGATGGCTGTTATCAGGCTTTCCGCAGAGTCATGCTGAAATTTCCACCCGGTTCTGTCTTCTTCAATAATGCTCCCGGTATTTCCGAGATTCGAACCGATCACGGGAGTCCCGACCGAATAGGCTTCCAACACACTCATCGGAAATCCTTCATATAACTGCGTTGGTAAAATCAAAGCCAGAGAATCTGCCAAAATTTCCTTTACTTCCCGATTGGTAATCTTCCCAACCATTTCTATCGTATGCAGATGATTTTCATGTATATATATTTTGCACCATTCTTCCAGCGGTCCTGTACCACATAAAATCAACTGTGGTGCTTTATCTTCCATCCGCTTCCATGCTTCTAACAGTAGCGGAATTCCTTTCAATTCATCCAAGCGTCCAGCATACACAAAACGTTTTCTACGCTTTTCATATGGAATAATACTCTCAGAACCTGTCGTAAAATTAGGACGTACAAATACATGCTCAGGCTTAATTTGTTGTAAACTTAATAACTTTTCTTTATTAAACTCAGTCAGGCATATATAATTTAATTTTCCATATGTTCTAAGAAGTCTATGAATGTTTGTCATAATGACGCATGCCAGAGTCTGTATCCGGCTGTTTCTGTAACACCTATGTTTTACTGCACATTTCAGTCCGCGTGTTACACAATCCTCACAAACATGCCCATCACGATAAAACATAGCACCCGGGCACAAAAAGCGGTAATTATGAACAGTCTGCACCACAGGTACATCACAATGAAATGCCGCATAATATACCGACGGGCTGACCAAATTCAAAGTGTTATGAACATGTACCAGATCTATTTTTTGTTCCAAAAGAATCTTTTTTATTTCTTTGTAAGTTCTGAAATTAAAGATAGTAGTAATTGGCAACCACAATTTCTGCCATTTTGAAAATTGTGGCAGTTCTGCATTACTCCTTGTATACAAGGTGACCTCATGCCCATGCTCTTCCAGCATATCCTTTTCATTAACTACTACCGTATCTTCGCCGCCTGCTATTTGATAATAATTATGCACAATCAGAATTTTCAATTTTCTTTCTGTCATAACTGTTTCTTCTCCCATATTTGATACTTAAACAGTGCAAGGAATCTATCATTCAGAGTATCTGAAATTACAGAAAACCGATATTTACAAACTTTTTCTTTTCATGTAACATAATATTAATGCAACAATATTCACGGAGGCACCTTCAATCATGGCATCCAGACTGATCTTATATGATACATCCAACTATATTGATTTCCCGATTGGCGGACAGATTACCAGTATCTCTAATTTTCTGCTTTTTTTAACGCAAAAACATGCTTCTGAATGTCAAAATGTAATCCTTGTAGGCGTAACCACCAATCCCGACGAACTCGGGATCTGGCAACAAATTCAAATAAACGGCATTACCTTTTCCATGCTACCGGTTGCAGTTGCCAATACAGATTTAAGCCATATTCAAAAATCCCTCCGCTTGCAATTTGCCAAAGGACTGTTAAAATACGGCAGACAACTCCATATCACCAAAAGAGACTGCTGTTATATTCACACACCGGAAGCATACGGAGTCGTAAAGCTTTTAAATCCGTTTGCCACCTGCGTCATTTTCTCTCACGGCAGCTATTTTAACATGGAACAGTCCTTCCGTTTCTTTCAGAAAAATGTACTGATTAAAAAAGGCTTTATGCTCTATATCAAATGGATCATCAGAAATGCAAAGCTGATCTTCGTTCTGGATGATGACAGCTATCATGCTTATTATAAATATAATCACCGCCTGATAAAAGCATTAAATTCCATTGTTTGCCCATCCGAAAATGAGATTCACGATCCTACCGGAAATCTGATCTTTGTAGGACGTCTGTCAAAAGGAAAAAATATCGGACCCATTATAGATGCAGTACGGGATATGGATAACCGCCGCCTGTTAATCGTCGGAGACGGTGAAGAATACGATTTCCTCTCCTCAATTGCGTCAGACAATGTTCAATTCGCAGGTGCCGTCCCGCCTTCTCAGGTAAAAGAATACATGAAACAATCCGATATTTTGATCATGAATTCACTTTTTGAAGGAATCCCCATGACGATTCTGGAAGCACTCAGCTTCGGACTGCCCGTTATCACAACTCCTGTAGGAGGAATCCCTTCCGTACTGCACTTTGGTCAGGACTCTGAGAAAACAGACGGAACTGACGGACAGATCCAGGAAAAGATTGAAAAAATCTATGCTTCCTATACTGCTTATTCCGAATGTGCTTACCAAAACTCCAAGCGCTTTGACTATTTAGAGGTCAACCGTACTATTTATCATGAATTAAAAAAGTTCTGGAAATAACTCCGTTATTTGTCCTTATCCATTTTCCAGTAACCACTGCTCTATGATCAAAATATACCAGATCTTCTCCGTCCAGACACCGTGCTCTGTATAATCCTTCCAATACGATCCCACCATGCTCTGGTCGATCAGTTCGCTCAGGTACTTCTTACCGTCGCTTATGATATCCTCTGCCCAGCTTCGCATGGATCCCTGCCTGAGCCACTCATGAAGCGGGATACTGAAGCCTTTCTTCGGTCGTTCCATCATTTCCTTTGGGACATGACGGTAAAGTACATCACGCATCACACGCTTCGTGACACCCTCGCTGTATTTATATTGTTCCGGCAGCGTCCAAGCAAATTCCACAACGTCTTTATCTAAAAGTGGTATCCTCGTTTCCAAAGAATAGAACATTCCCGCCCGGTCCACTTTTACAAGAATATCATCGGGATGATATTGTACCAGATCCATCAGCATCAGATTGTTCAGTGTTCCGGGCAAAAATCCCGGTGCATATTCATGATAAGCATCCGGCAGTCTTGTCCTGTCTTTGGGCAGGTACAGCATCCGCACATCTTCCAGCCCGATCCATCTGTGCGCATCCTCCGCAGTCTCCATCGTCAGATAATTTCCGACCTTATAAAGCATCTCCTGTTTTCCTGCCATGCCAAGGCACGCTTTACCGATGACGCGGCGCGCTCCCTTCGGCAGTCTGTGATAGCGCTTCTTTAACGCTTCCATTTCCTGCTCGGCAACCCGGTACGTATTGTAGCCGCCAAACAGCTCATCACCCGCATCACCGCTCAATGAAACCGTCACATGCTCTCTGGTCATCTTGCTGACAAGCATCGTCGGGATCTGGGACGAATCCGCAAACGGCTCAGAAAAGCACTCCGCCATCTGCTTCATGACCTCACAGGCATCATTTCTGTCAATATACAGCTCCGTATGCTTCGTACCCAGATGTCTTGCAATCGCGGCAGCATACTCCGCTTCGTTATATTTCTCCACATCAAATCCGATCGTAAATGTCCTTACCGGTCTCTCACTGACAGACTGCATCATACTGACTACCAGTGCAGAATCGATACCGCCGGACAGAAAAGCCCCAAGCGGTACATCCGCGATCATCTGGCCCCGTACAGCATCCTGTAACAGCTCCTCCAGTCTGTCGGCAGCCTCTGTCTCACTGCCTTTAAACAGGTGGGACTGCCCATAAGAAGCCACCTGTGCCATATCCCAATAAGTATGGCTCTCATACTCCATGCTGGCAAGCGAAAGTGTCAGCCAGGTACCGGGTTTTAACTTCCGGATCCCCCGGTAAATGGAATACGGTGTGGGAATATACCCATACTGAAAATATAGGCTGAATACTTCCGTATTGATCTCATTATCAAATCCACTGACCGCCTTTATCGATGCCAGATCCGAAGCAAATACAAAACGGTCTCCCACAAAACCGAAATAGAGCGGTTTTTCTCCCACTCTGTCCCTTGTCAGATAGATCTTTTTCTCCTGCCTGTCATATAAGGCGAGCGCGAACATCCCTTTCATCTTCTGAAGTGTCCGCTCCACGCCGTAAAAGGCAAATGCCTCCAAAATCACTTCCGTATCGGAGGTTCCGCGAAGCACTCTGTTAAATCCGTCCATGCGCATCTGCTGCTCAATCTCACGATAATTATAGATCTCACCGTTATAGACCATGACATAGCGCCCATCCGCAGACACCATCGGCTGAGCACCGTTCGGCGACAGATCTACAATGGAAAGGCGCCGGTGTCCGAATACGACACGATTCTCCGTATCCAGCCAATAATCTCCGGCATCCGGTCCGCGGCGGTACATTGCCCGATTCATATTCAAGATATCATCTGTTCCGTTTCCGGTAAAACGCACGATTCCAGCGATTCCGCACATAGTTCCTCCAAGTCATTTCTATTTTAGTCATTTGTAAAGTTCTGTCAGAAGGTGGATCGGTTGCCCACAGACCTGTCAGCGGTGGGCACGCTTTCGCTACACCTCGTCCGTAACGGTACATAAGGTGCCAAAATACGGCACCTAAGTACCGACGGACTCACAGTACCCACCGCTGACAGGTCTGTGGGCAACCGCTTGTACTGCTGACAAAATTGCTCAAATGTCCGATTTCCGATAGCAGTTCATCCGATGAGGCTTTTGCACGGTACGTAAGGATATGTTGTATCCGGCGGTCCTTGAAAAACGCCGGCACTTGGCGAGGTCTTTCCGAGCCTAGTGTCCGCTGCGCTTTTCACGGAGCGAGAGCGTACCGCAGGATACAACATATCCTTTCGTACCGTACAAAAGCCTCACCGGATGAACTGTTTCAATTCTATTTTATGAATTTCCCGACAAATCCGGTCAGTCCCTTATACATGCCGGGCAAAATCCCCTTTGTCTCTTCTGCGTTATAATAGGTCACAGGCGTTCCGCCGAAGGATTCCTTAAACTTCGTGATGCTTTCCACATCCTCATTTGTTCCGGCGCCGCCCCAGTCATACTGTTTCTTCCCCTGTTCTTTAAACCACAGCATATCCTGATAATGCAGATAGCGGTTTGCAAAGCCGATCACATTGGAAGAAATCGTATCATCCGTGCGAAATTGTGAAGCAGACTGATACAGACGCGCCCGCTCTTCCTCGACAATATAGGTATGATAAACCAGGATTCTGTCCTCTACGGATGCCCTTGTCATAGCAAAAGCTCCCACCTGCGCATACTGTGAGATGAGTGCGAAACATTTTTCTTTCTCTGTATAACGGACACCCTTACTATGCCAGAAATCCGCAAAGAAGTCCACAAACTGTGTAATATCATCCACAGTGATCTCTTTTCCGGACAGATAGGTGCATTTAACCTGTTCACGCTGCGCGCGACGCACCTCATAGCGGCAGTTTTTGGAATAGTGAGACAGGATCGTATCCGCATCCTCGGTCAGGTCAGATAACAGTGTCTGAAATTCTACCGGATGCTTGCCGAGCGGTCTGAGTGCTTCCTGATATCGGATCAGCCCATTCTGCTTCAGTTCATGCTCTGCATACCAACAATCAATGACATTGATTCCATTATGTTTTTTTGATACTATACGCATATCCTTCCTGCCTTTCCGACTATGCATTACACGTGCAAAGATGATTACATTCCCTGCTCAATATATTCTCTCCACATTTGATTCACTTTTTCCGGTGCAAGCTCCATGCCAAGTTTTGACGCATTTCTTCCGATCGTTTCCTCCAGCTGCGGATTTTCCAAAATACGCCTAAGCGCCTGTTCCAACGCATCGATATCATCTACAGGAACCAGTAATCCATTCTCGCCGTCCCGAATTACAGTCCTCGGTCCGCCGCACGGACAATCCGTTGAAATTACTGCAAGTCCCAGAGACATTGCTTCCAATAGAGCATTTGGCATTCCTTCATATTGGGACGTGAGTACGAAAATTCTGGAACGGTAGATACAATCCGGAATGTCACTTCTGCGCCCCATCCACATCACCTTATCGGAAATTCCAAGTTCTTCTGCCAGTTTCTTTAACATCGGAGTCGTATCGGATTCTTCAAAGCCGCCTCCGTAGATCACAAGCTTTAATTCAGGATATTCCTCATGAACATGCGCAAATGCGCGAAAAAGCATCTGATGATTCTTGTTGGCATCCAGTCTGCCAACTGTCACGATTTCCTGCGTTCTTGTACCCTCATACCGCGGTTGGATAAATCTGCGATCCAGAGAGTTTGGCAGAATCCGTACTTTCTTTTGCATTCCTTTTGGAAAATATGCCTTGGCATCCTCTGTCTGTACGATAATTCCTTTTGCCTTACGAAACAGAGTTTTCGATACCAGCCGCATCATCTTGGATGCATACTCCCTGTTCGGATCGCTTCTGACCGACACAAATACCGGAATTCTAAGACCGATTGAAGTCAACAATGCCATCATATTGGTCTTTCCCAAAAACGAAATAATGACATCCGGACGCTCCGCCTTCCAAATCTTTCTGATATTTTTACATCTGGTTATAAAATATTTTACACGACTTCCGGATACCACTCTGTTCAGATCTTCCAATACATATCTTTTAACCTGCTCCGGCTCATCATATTCCGATTTCTGACGAAAGGTTGTGACAATCACAACTTCATAGCCCGCATCACGAAAATCAGCAGCGAGATTCACAACCACCCGCTCCGCTCCGCCTTTTCCAAAACTACTGATGTAAAATACAATTTTTCTTTTCATCATCTGCTCCATATTTTCCTTGGTGCCATTGCCTACTGTGCATGAATTCTTCGATACCACTGTTCCGCCATCAGTACTTCCCATACAATCTGCACATTCTTTTGATTTTTACAAAATTTCTTCCATATATCGGACAGCACCTTTCCATCCAGATAACCGTCCCTTACCAGCCTGCTGTCAGTGATATATTCCTTTGCCCACTGAGCAGTCTCTCCTATCGTCAGCCATCTGACAAGCGGTACGGAAAATCCTTTCTTCGGTCTGTCCAGCATTTCCTTAGGTACATATCGATATAGGATATCCTTCAAAATTTTCTTAGAAACACCATCCCTGCCGTATTTCATATCCATCGGCAAACGATAGGAAAATTCGATCACATCCCTGTCGAGCATCGGCACACGATTTTCCAGTGAGACCGCCATTCCCGCACGATCCACTTTCACCAAAATATCATCCGGATGATAAGTGACCATGTCCTTATACATCATGCTCCCTTTTCCATCTGTCAGTCCGGCATCCATATACCGTCCCGTAATCAATTCCTCTATATTACGTACATCACACGAATATCCGACATCTGCCGGTCCCTTCCTTCTGTCTGCACAGCTTCCGTCCGTAAGTACCAGATGCTCTGCAAGGTAATCGGTATGATAGCAGACCGCTTCGTGTAACTGCCTGATATTGTCCGCCTTTAAGCACATTGACATCCGGTACCAATCACTGCCCGTTCTTACCCCCGGCATTCCAAGCACCGAAGCCCCTGTTTTTCTCAGCCATTTGGGCAGCTTTTCCAACTTCTGCCACAAAGCTTCGCATTTCGGATAGGTGTTGTAGCCGCAGAAAAGCTCATCCCCGGCATCTCCGGACAGGGATACCGTCACCCTGCTTTTGGCCAGTCTGCTCACCAGATAAGTCGGAATCTGTGAGGAATCCGCAAACGGCTCCGTAAAGATCTCAGACAGCCTTGGGATAACCTCTAGCAGCTCCTTTTCCGATACATACAACTCTGTATGATCGGTGTTAAGATGTGCCGCAATATCCTTTGCATATTCTGCCTCATTATATTGTTTTTCTTCAAAACCGATCGTAAAAGTCTTCACCGGTGTACTGCTGATCTTCTGCATCAGCGATACGATGAGCGGACTGTCAATACCTCCTGACAAAAATGCACCGATCGGCACATCCGATATCATCTGTCCGCGGACAGCATCCGTTAAAAGTGCCTCCAAACAATCCGCTGCCTCTTTTGCATCCCCCTTAAAAGGATCCCTTTGTCCGTTTTCGGCCGCCTGTGCCATCGACCAATAGCGCTCATATCGAATATCCGATTCTCCGAATGGCTCCCTGATCGTCAGAATGCTTCCTGCCTCCAGCTTATAAATACCTTCATAAACAGAAAAAGGTGCCGGAATAAATCCATAGCGCAGATACAGCTGTAACGCCTCTCTGTCTACAGCCGCTTCAAAACCCGGATATCCACGTAATACCTCCGGATCGGAGCAAAATACAAATGCCCCCTTTACAAATCCATAATAAAGCGGTTTTTCCCCTGCGCGATCCCGGATCAGCGTAAGAGTCCGCTCCTTTCTGTTATATAAAGCAATTGCAAACATGCCTTTCATCATCGAAAGTGTCTGCCTGATTCCCAGCATACCGAAGGCTTCCAATATCACCTCCGTATCCGAAGTCCCACGCAGCAAAAGTCTGCTGCCCTGATTCAAACAGGCAGATTCCAACGCTGTTCTGATTTCTCCGGCATTATAAATCTCTCCGTTATAGGAAATGACAAATCTTCCGTCTGCGGACTGCATCGGCTGTGCACCGTTTGGAGTCAGATCCACGATCGCCAGTCTGCGGTGTCCCAAGGTTACACCCGTCGTGTTTTCTGTCCATTCACCATGACTGTCCGGTCCCCGGTAAATCATCCGCTCCGTCATGTGCCGGATCACTTCTTTTGCATCGATTCTGTTATTGATAAAGCCCGCGATTCCGCACATGCCAAACTCCTTTCCACGGTTTTGTACCGTTCTGTCTATCCTGATAAAACGTAGCCTTCTTACTCTTTTTCATGCATTTGCATTTTTTCTATATAGCTTTCCCACTTGGCATAGATCACATCCGGTGCCTGAGTAACGGTAATTTCCCGTGCCGTTTCTGCAATCGTCTCTGCAAGCTCTGCATCCTCATACAGACGCCCCATCTTCTCCGCAAAACATTCCTTTGCACCATCTCCCAAAGGGACCAAAAATCCATTCCTGCCGTTTTCTATCAAATATGCCGGACCACCGCACGGACAATCCGTCGAAATGACCGGAAGTCCCATTGCCATTGCTTCCATCAGTGCATTCGGCATTCCCTCATAAACAGAGCTCATTAAAAATAAATCTGCCTGCTCCATGCATTCACGGATGTGATCGGAAATCCCCGGCAAACATATGCATTTCTCAAGACCTCTCTCACAAATCCATGCTTCCAGTTCTTTACGCTCCGCACCTTCCCCGTAAATTGTCAGGCTGCTGTCCGGATATTTTTCATGAAAGTCTGCAAATGCCTCCAGCATCAGCGGATAATTTTTTTGTTTTTCAAGTCTCCCAACAGCCAGCACGCGATATGTCTTTTCGTGATCTTTAACCTCTGATGTCCTTGCCTCACAATGATTTTCGGTTTCTCTGCTCTCCGCTGTCTCAGCCTCTTTTGAAGCCTCAACGAATTCCTTTGCAAGCGGATTCGGAATGATGACGCTTTGCTTTATGATGTGCTGTGAAAATCCAAAATAATCCTTTGCCTGCTCCGTCTGAAATACATAACCGTCACTTCTGGGATAGAGCAAACGCATCATGGCATATTTTACCTTTGATGCATACTCCACCTTGGGATCGTTACGGACACTGATGATCAGCGGCGCTCGCAGGCATTTCTTCAGGCTGCATAAGAGCATATTCGGCTCCGGTAAAAAACTGATCACACAGTCTGGCACGCCCACTTCCTGATAAAGGCTACGCAACAGACGCTTGCATCTTCCTCTTCTGGTCAGGAACCGCACAGGCATACTTTTCCGATAATCCTGTTCCCGCTCATCCAGTGTGATAAAGCGAATGCGTTCATCCAGCGCATATTCCGGCTCCGCCTTCATAAGACTGATGATCGTAACCTTTGCCTTCTCTATAAAAAAATCATTGCACATGTTAGATATAACGCGTTCCGCACCACCTTTGGTCAGGGAAAGCGTTACAAACAGCAAATGTTTCATGTATGCTCCTCCGCCAGCCGTACATATACCTCGCCCAGTCTTCGTACATCAAAGCCTGCTGCCTCAATCTGCTTTCCGCAGTCGGTACGACCGCTGCCTGTTGCTGCGGCAAGCACCGCTTTGGCCCAACCGTCCGCACCTTCCGCAAGTGAAAGCTTTGTAATCTTATCCGTCACGCAGACATCCTGTGTGACTACATCCGAGATCACACACGCAAGTCCGGCAGTCTGTGCTTCTACCAACGCAATCGGCATGCCTTCATAAAATGACGGAAACACAAAAACATCCATCGCCTGCAGCAATTCCGGTATATCATGACGGACACCTGTCAGAAACACCCTGTCACGCAGACCAAGCGTTTCTATCTGCTGTTCCATTTGTTCCCGTAGTGCACCGTCTCCGACTAACATCAGGATACTATCCGGATGCTTCTCCACGACCTTTGCAAACAATTCTATCATAAATGCATGGTTTTTGACCGGCATATAGTTTCCCACATGTCCGATTACCAGTGTATTGCTTCCGATTCCAAGTTCTCCCCGCATTTTCTCCCGCACCTTTGGCTGATACACAAACTGCGGGATATCAATACCGTTCATGATGACACGAAATTTCTTTCGGCTTCCGTACATCCACCTTCCGGCATCCTGTGAGCATGCAAACCGCTCCGTACAAACTGCATTTAGAAACGGTCGGAATAACTTATGAAGCCAGATTTTCTTGGCGCTTGTAGAATGTGAATGAGCAATCCGCCTCTTTGCGCCGCCCAGTTTTGCCGCAAATAAATCCAGCGCAACCGTCGCAACATCCGTATGCCGAAATACATATTCATACTTTTCTTTTTTGACAATTGCACGAATCTCACTGAAATTCTTCCAAGGACTGACGGATTTTCTCGTTACATAAAACACCTGACCGCCAAGCTGCCTGATCTCCTCATCAAAGCTTACCGCTCTGTGTTCACAGACAATAAAATCAAACTGCACCTTGCTACGGTCCACGCTGCGGTACGCATTCATGATAAAATTTCCGATTCCGCTCGGTGACATGGAACCGACAATGTGTAACATCCGAATCATTTCAGATTCTCCTTATACCATTCGATCGCAAGTGCAATACCCTTTGCAAAATCATACTCCGGATCATAGCCGAGAAGCTTTCTCGCCTTGCTGATATCCGCGTTGGAATGCTTGATGTCTCCGGCGCGATCCGGTCCGAAATTCGGCTCAACGTTTTTCCCAAGCGCCTTGCACAGATCATAGTAAATATCGATCAGATACTCTCTGCCGCCGTAAGCAATGTTAAATGCATTGCCCGCTGCCTCGGAAGGTGCCAGACAAGCCTTTAAATTTGCTTCAATTACATTGTCAATATAGGTAAAATCTCTGGACTGCCTGCCGTCCCCGTTGATCGTCGGTACTTCATCATGCAGAAGCTGTCTGATAAACTTCGGGATCACAGCCGCATAGGCACCGTCCGGATCCTGTCTGCGCCCAAATACATTAAAATATCTCATGGCATAGGTATCCAGCCCGTATAACTTTTTATAAAGCTTACCGTATTCCTCATCCACACGCTTAGTCAGCGCATACGGTGACAGAAGATTTCCTTCCTGTCCTTCCACCTTCGGTAACACCGGATGATCCCCGTATACCGAGGAGCTGGAGGCAAATACGAATTTCTTTACACCGCATTGTCTGGCAGCTTCCATCATATTCAAAGTGCCCCTGATATTGATCTCTTCATATAAAAGCGGCATTTCGATACTGCGCGGTACACTCCCCCATGCTGCCTGATTCAACACATAGGTCACACCCTTACATGCTTCCATGCATGTGTCCAGATCCCGGATATCGCCTTTTATAAATGTATAATTCGGTCTGTCTGCCAGAAAATCCACATTTTCCTGTTTCCCGGTAGATAAGTTGTCCAGACAGCGCACGGTATAGCCCATATCCGTCAATGCTTCACACAGATTCGAACCGATAAAGCCCGCACCGCCGGTAACCAGAAATACACTTTCTTGATCAAATTTCAGATTTTTATAGCTCATCACTCACAGCTCCTTTTCCAAACTTTCTGCAGCAATACAAGCCCTGCTACATAAAAGATTGACATATTATAAATCATATACCGCGGCAAACACATGATCGTCAGCCCCGTTGCACAGACATTGGCAGCAATCATCACAAGCACCAGTGCCATCATGACGGAAGCGTCCGCATGTCTGCTTCTCTTAAAAAGATACCACATCAAACCGATCGCCACAATATAAATCAGCAGGGCATACACGGCAAATACCGGATTCAGAACCGCAACCGTCCGGATAAAGCCTCCGCAGATTACATACAGATAAGTCATCAGGAAGTTCCCGACATTCTCTTTTAACAGACTGATCATATACTGACCTGCCTGCTCATCCATGCAAACCCTGATCTGATCTGCGGTAAGCTCCGAATTCCGCGCCCTCACAGATGCTTCCAGCTCCGGATACAGAATCTCGAATTTGATCCTGTCATGGCTGTCTTCGTGATACCTGATATTGGCAAGTATCCCTGTCCCTGCATCGGCACTTGTCAGCTTCTGTTCCTGCATCTGTGCATGGATCTTTAACAGCAGCGCGCCATCTTCCTCCGGCAGACTTTCTGCTGCCTTCCGGATATCTTCTTCGCTTGCGGAATAGATCACATTGGTCAGAATCGTCATATTGCCGCCTGTATTGCCGCAGCACACACCATACATGACCTCATTGTATTGTTCGATCAGCAGTGACCGGGCACCAAATGCGCCGAATGTCACCAGTATCACCACAACCACTCCTGCACATTTTTTCCGCCACCCGGATGTATGTCGGCATAATACAATCACGGTAAACAGCATCCACAAAAGCAGCATTGGCATCATCTGCCCTCTGGCAAGCGTTGTAAGGAACGCAACAAACAGAGAACACACGGCATAGCGGATCTTTTTTTCCTCCAGACACATGTTCAGTATCAGTACAAAAAACAGCTGATACAGCGTCAGTGTAATCCCCTCGCTTAAAATCGCATCTGTCAAGATAATTCCCGAAGGAGTCAGCAATCTCGACAGGATATGTGGCACCAATAGTACTGCGATCATTCCCCATTGAAACAGCATATTCAGACGAAACCGTTTACAGATATAATGATACAGATACCATGTCACGAGAAAAGCAAACAGATTCTGCGTTATGATAACCGCCCACAAATAACCGCTCCCGAACACTGCACGAAACGCCTTTAAGAGAAGCGGATACAGCGGCTCCCTGTCTATGCTGCCTTCTATATAAGTAACGGAGTCCGGATATTCCCCGACTCCGAAACAGATGCATAAAAAGCAGAAAAAGGCACCAATGACAATAGGTGCCAAAATCTTCCCATATGAAGTTTTTTTATGGGGACGCATTCCCCGGTTTTCCAAGCTTTGATTCATTCTTTTTTCCCGCAAATGCCTCTTTATAATCTCCAGTACAAATATCCCGCCTGTTCATATGCTTTTCTGTCAAACAGACCCTTGATATCGGACAATACCTTTACCTTATGCTCGGGTGCATACATCTGTGTGATCTGCTCCATCGTCAGGGCACGGTATGCCTCATGTGCTACTGCCAGAATAACCGCATCCATATTTCGGACGTCGGATAATCCGAACAACCGGATACCGTACTCACGCTCTGTTTCCGCACTCTCCGCAACAGGATCCGTGACCACGGGCTCTATTCCGTACTCACGCAGCTCCTTTACAATATCGATCACCTTGCTGTTTCTCGTATCCGGACAATTCTCTTTAAAGGTAAATCCTAAAATTGCAACCTTTGCATTCTTGACCGAAATATCTGCCTTGATCAGATTTTTGACAAGACTCTCCGCAACATATTTCCCCATATCATCATTGATGCGTCTGCCCGATAAGATGATCTGGGAATGATAACCGAGCTGCTCTGCCTTATAGGTCAGATAATAGGGATCCACACCGATACAGTGTCCGCCTACCAGACCCGGTTCAAATTTCAAGAAATTCCACTTCGTTCCTGCTGCCTTTAATACCGATTTGGTATCAATACCCATTTTATTAAAGATAATGGACAGCTCATTCATAAACGCAATATTGATATCCCGCTGGCTGTTCTCGATGACCTTGGCTGCCTCGGCTACCTTGATAGACTCCGCGCGATGCACGCCGGCATCCACCACAAGCTCGTACACCTTTGCAACCTCTTCCAATGTTTCTTCATCCATACCGGATACAATCTTCGTGATCGTCTCCAGTCTGTGTACCTTATCTCCCGGATTGATACGTTCCGGAGAATAACCGATCTTAAAATCCACACCGCAGGTCAGTCCGGATTCTTTTTCCAGAATCGGCACTGCTACTTCCTCTGTCACACCGGGATATACCGTGGATTCAAATACGACAATTGAGCCCTTCGGCAGATTGCGTCCAAGGATCGTACTTGCCCCCTCAATCGGGGAAAGATCCGGAGTATGATCGGGATTGACCGGAGTCGGTACTGCCACGATAAAGAATTTTGCTTCCCGAAGCTTGCTTTCATCTGCAGTAAATTCTACGCTGCAAGATTTGATCGCTTCATCTCCGACCTCACAGGTCGGGTCAATTCCGCTTTGATATTTCTCGATTTTTGCCTTATTCAAGTCAAATCCGATCACCTTGACTTTTTTTGAAAAAGCAACCGCAATCGGCATCCCGACATAGCCGAGCCCTACCAATGCGATCTTTTCTTCTCCGTTTACAATCTTCTCGTACAGACTCATTTCTATTCCTCCCGTATTTTACTCTGCCAGAATCCTCTCAAGCTCCGCCAGATATGTGTCTACAACAATCTTTCTGTCAAATTCCCGTTCCATTTTCTCTCTTGCCGCAAGCCCCATCTGCTTACGCTGTTCATAGGGCATTGCCAGAAACTGCCGAACCGCCCGAATCAGATCCGCACTGTCCTGCTCTTTTATCAAAAGTCCGGTCTTACCGTCCTCAATAGTATCCCGGCATCCGGGTCTGTCCGTGGTGATCACGGGACGACCGCTTGCCGCACTTTCCAGACATACATTAGACATTCCCTCCGGGTAAAAAGACGGATGCACCGTGCACTGGCTTTTCTGCAAAAACGGCTTAATATCCTCAAGCATTCCTTCAAAGGTAAGAACACCTTTTTCCTCCAGCCCGCGGATCCTGTTTCGATAGGAATCCGGTTCACTGTCATCATCCTCGCAAAAGCCAAGGATATGGAACTCTGTCTCCGGATACTCTTTCTTGATCACTTCTGCCATTTCCATGAACTGGTCAATCCCCTTTTCCTTCATGACACGGGAAATAAACAGCATGGAAATCGGAGCATCCTCTGGGGGATATTCCAGATACCGAAACCGTTCCAGATTGACACCGGAGCCGGGGATCCTTTTATGCCTGCCCGGTGCGATCTTCTGTTCGGTAAAAAACGCTTCATTCGTCTCGTTTTGGAAAAACAGGCATGAGACACCGCGCATTGCATGTCGGTACATCCGAACCGTCAGTTTTTGCAAAAGCCCGTCTCCTTCCACCGCAGTCCCAAGCCCGGTAATATTCGTAATGTATGGGATCTTTTTTGAAGCCAGTATGGAGCCTGCATAAATATTGGGCTTGATCGTATAGGTCAGCGCTACATCAGGCTGCACCTCTTTGATAATCTCACGATAGCGACGGATCAACTGTAACTCATGAAATGGGTTCATCCCACGCCGCTCCAGTCTGGTTTCATGGAAAATACAGCCCATTTCTACAAGCTTTGGTATGAATTCTCCGTCCGGCAGTGCGATATGCACCTCATACGGCACCTTTAACAGCGCTTCTAACAGCTCCCGTCTGAAATTGTAAAGTCCTACATCCAGATTGGCAAGGATCAATAGCTTCTTCATAACTCCTATCCTCACGCATCCCCGGCAGGTGCCAGATCTCGGTATGCCGGGAAAAATCCTGTCTCTTTCCTGCCGTTATTTAACTCCCACAGGCGGTTGTAGACCGGCTCATTGACGATCATTCTGCCGATGGAAAACCGACAGTCCTCCTGTCTGTTAAACTGTTTCTTAAAACTGTATAAATGATCCATACGGCTTCCGAGGCCACCGCCGAGATGGAATGTCTTCATTCCGATATTGCAGCCAAAGCATGCCGCTTCATAAAGGATCAGATTGGTCGGCGCATAGCTCTGATACTCCCGTTTGGATGCCGACAGATGATAATGCATCGCACCATTTCCGAACATGACGATCGACATGGCAATGATCTCGTCATGAAGCTTTGCATAAAAAACAAGCGCCTGCTCCTTTAAGTCGTTTAAAATACTGTCATAGAATTCTTTTTTAAAATAATAATAGCTATCCGCACCGACTTTATCCATCGTTGCGTTATAAATCTTCTCAAACTCCGCAAACAGCGACGGCTCCCTGCCCCAATAGACAGCCACACCGGATTTTTGTGCCTTGCGGATCATATTGCGGTTTTTGCTCGACAGATTCGCCCAGATCGTCTCTTTGGACGAAACATCCATACACACGGTATTCCCGAGATCAATCACTTCATACAGGCATTCCATATCATGTGCATTGTCGATCACCGGATGATAGCGGTTAAACTCCGCTACGATTTTATGATCCCTGCAAAAATCACGGTATGCATGTGCCAACGCTTCCTTCTCAGCCTCAGAAGTGTCTCCCTGCAGCAAAAAACCGCCGTAGCCGTAGGGCGTAACAAAATCGCTGTATCCCTTAAGCTCTTCATCCTCCGGGCGCTCAACGGTAAGTACGGGTACCGGACGCTTCATCACGATGTTCATCGCCTGCATCCGCTCACCCGGATAGTATAACAATAGCGGCTCTCCGTCTCCGTTTACCTGAAATGCTTTCACATAGCCCGGAGTAAAATAGACATCATGCTGCGGGAACTGCGCAAGTACCCGGTTCCACTCTTCTTCCTTTGTCAGATCGATGATCCTGATTCCAGTCATAAGGCTTCCTTCCCTACTTTTCCATGTGAGTTTCTGCTTTATCTGCCCTGCTTTGCCGCATGGATTTCTGGTTTATCTTCCCTGCTTTGCCGCACGGATTTCTGCCAGATTTCCTTCAATATCATCCGTGACCTCCGCCACTTCATCGCTTTTTCCGAATACGACTTTTACGGTCATCCAAAGCACCTTAACATCCATGGCAAAGCTCAAATGCTCCACATATTCCACGTCCTTTTCCAGACGTTTATCCCATTCAATGTAATTCCTGCCGCTCACCTGTGCAAGTCCGGTCAGTCCCGGACGCACTGTATGGCGCAGCTTCTCACGCTCCGTATACCACGGCAGATAACTGACTAACAGAGGGCGCGGTCCGATCAGACTCATATCGCCTTTAAAAATGTTCCAAAGCTCCGGCAGTTCATCCAGACTGGTCTTTCTGAGAAACAGACCAAACTTCGTCAGACGCTCACTGTCCGGCAAAAGCTCCCCGTTCTCATCCCTTGCATCCGTCATGGTACGGAACTTGCAAAGCGTAAAGATCTTCTCATGATAGCCCGGTCTCTTCTGATGAAAGATCACCGGACTTCCAAGTTTCACGCGCACCAGTACCGCTACAATCAGATAGACGGGGCTTAAAATCAGCATGCCGAAAAGTGATATGAAAATGTCAAGCAGGCGTTTGATACAATGTTGGTACATGGTAGATCCTTTCGTGTTGGTTTACGGAACGGGATGGCCGGCAGGGCAGATGGTTTTAGGTGTAAGACACGCTCTCGCTCAGTTTCAAACGCAGCGGTACATAAGGCAGTAAAATACACTGCCTAAGTACCGGCGTTTTCAAATGGTCTTACACCCAAAACCATCTGTCCTGCCGGCCATCCCTGCTCGTTCTGATCCTGCATGCGAAATGCCATGTGTTTACAAATAATATTTCTGCACATGATGTTTCACTGTCTGCAATATGGTTGTTGGCAGTTTGCCCCGTGTCCGGTCAAGGCGGGTTCACAGCGGATGCGATCATTCGTTCTATAGGGCTTACGGATGGTATGCGATGGTATCTTGTGTCTGGAGGTCCTTGAAAAACGCCGGCACTTAGCGAGGTATTTTCGAGCTTAGTGTCCGTTGCGTTTTTCACGGAGTGAGAACGTGCCGACAGACACATGATACCATCACATACCATCCGCAAGCTCTATAGAACGAATGATCGCATCTGCTGCGAACCTGTCTTGACCGGACACACCTGAGACAGCCTCATTTTCCTACTGAAACATCTCCCGGATCAGTCCGATGATCAGCTCCATATCCTCCGGTGTATTCTTGATATCGCTGGGTAAGCACACACCACGCCGGAAGATCTCCTCAGAAACGCTTTCCTTCCCTCCGTCATGTGTGAAGAAATCGTAACCTTCAAACACCGGCTGCAGATGCATCGGTTTCCAGATCGGTCTGCTTTCAATATTGTATTCTGCCAGACAATCCATAAGTGCATCGGGTGTCACATTGCTTTTTTCATCAATCGTAATACAGGACAGCCAGTTATTGGCAACACCGTCCGGATTCATCGGATTCATCCGAATCTGCGGGATATCTGCAAAAGCTTCCTCATACTGCCTATAAATCGCCTGTTTTTTTGCAATATGCTCATCCAGATGCAACAACTGTCCTCTGCCGATTCCGGCTGTAATGTTGCTCATACGATAATTATACCCGATTTGGGAATGCTGATAATATCTTGCCGGATCTCTTGCCTGCGTGGACAGGAATCTTGCCTTTTTAATTGCTTCTTCATCATCGGATACCAGCATGCCGCCACCCGAAGTCGTAATGATCTTATTTCCGTTAAAGGAATAAATGCCGAATCTGCCAAAGGTTCCCGTCTGTCTTCCCTTATACGTCGCACCGAGTGCCTCTGCCGCATCTTCGATATAAGGAACTCCATGTTCCGCACAGATTGCTCTCAGTTCATCGATCTTTCCCGGCGTTCCGTATAAATACACAGAAACCACTGCTTTGGCCTGCGGATATTTTTCAAATGCACGTCTGAGCGCCTCCGGAGACATGTTCCAGGTATCCGGTTCACAATCAATAAAGACCGGAACTGCCTTTTCATAGACAATCGGATTACAGGTCGCCGAAAAGGTCAGACTTGATGCAAATACAATATCTCCTTCTTTGATCCCTGCAAGCTTTAACGCCAGGTGGATCGCTGCCGTTCCGGCACTCAGGGCTGCTCCGTATCCAGCTCCCGTATACGCACACATTTCTTTTTCCAGCGCATCTACGTTCGGTCCGAGAGGAGCCACCCAGTTGGTATCAAATGCCTCCTGCACAAACCTCTGCTCGTCACCATGCATCGTAGGACTGGATAAATAAATTCTCTTTCTGTCCATATTCGTCTCCATTCCGATCAGCGTGATTTCTCACGACTACATCTCCTGCTCATGCTTTGCCAATGCTTCTTTCGGATTATAAGTCGGTACGATTTCCCGTACAATCTCCTTAATACGGGCATCCTCATGGTTCGCAGCCGACTTTAGATCCCGAAGCTGTCTGAAGAAGGTCATTTCATCGATATCGATCGGTCTTCCGATATGGATCAGCTTATTGGCCGTATCCGTCATGCCCTCCTCATTCATCAAAAGCTCTTCATATAATTTTTCACCGGGACGAAGCCCCGTAAACACGATCTTGATATCTTCATCCACTTTATAGCCGGACAGACGGATCAGATTCTTTGCCAGATCCAGAATCTTGACCGGTTCTCCCATATCCAGAATAAAGATCTCGCCGCCCTTGGCATAGGCCCCCGCCTGAAGAACCAGTGACACCGCTTCCTGAATCGTCATAAAATAGCGGATAATATCGGGATGCGTGACCGTAACGGGACCGCCCGCCTCGATCTGCTTACGAAACAGCGGAATCACACTTCCGTTGCTTCCGAGAACATTTCCGAAACGCACTGCAACAAATTCCGTATCATAATGACGGTTAAAGGTCTGGATGATCATTTCACAGATTCTCTTTGTTGCACCCATAATATTGGTCGGATTGACTGCTTTATCCGTAGAAATCATAACGAACTTCTTAACACCGTTCATTGCCGCTGCCTGCGCAGTCTTCCATGTACCGAACACATTATTCTTGACTGCCTCGTTCGGACTTTCCTCCATGAGCGGTACATGCTTATGGGCTGCCGCATGGTAAACAATATCCGGATGATACGTTTCAAAAATACTGTTCATACGGCTCGTATTACGTATCGAACCGATCAGCACGACCAGATTCAGCCTCGGATACTTTGCCAAAAGCTCCTGCTGGATATCATAGGCGCTATTTTCATAGATATCAAAAATGATCAGCTGTGCCGGCTGATGCGTGGCAATCTGACGACACAACTCGCTGCCGATGGAACCGCCGCCGCCCGTGACCAGTACGACTTTGCCCTTCACATAGTTTAAGATAGAGTCCAGATCAACCTTGATCGGTTCTCTGCCGAGCAGATCTTCCACGTCCACATCACGGATCTTGCTGACATTGACTTCTCCGTTGACAAGCTGATACATACCGGGAAGCGTGCGGAGCTTACAGTCCGTCTCTTTGCAGATATTAATCAGATCACGGATGATGTATTTCGGTACGGAAGGAAGGGCAATGATAATCTCATCAATCTGATATTTTTTTGCCGCTTCAATGATCCGGTCACGTCCTCCGACTACCTTGATACCCTGCACATATCTGCCCCATTTATTCTTATCATCATCAATGACACATTTGATGCTCATCGTAGAATAATGGCTGCCGATGATTTCCTTCATGATGACGTTTCCTGCATCACCGGCACCAATGATCATCACCGCAGTTCCATTTTTACTGTTGCTTCTTCTGTGCTTTGCTTCCCTCAAAAAACGATAGGAAAAACGGCTCAATAATGTCAACGCGAATAACACGAGCAGGAAAATAAAATAATAACTCCTCGGTACATAGCGCCCCGTAAAATGCAGTCCGACACACTGGATCAGTGCACTGACGCAGCAGGCTGCCGCCATATTCTGCATCTCCGTCACACCTGCATAGGCCCAAAGGCTGTGATACAGCCGAAACAGATAAAATACCAGAATCGTCAAAAGAATTCCAAACGGCAGAAACCATTTGACATTATCGACAAATAATTGCGGAATCGCATCAATCCGAAATTCATATCGCATGATAAGCGGAATATAACTTGCCAATACAACCGCAATCATATCATATACGATCAAAAACGCTCTCCGTATAATCAGCTTTGTATTTAAAATCTTTTTCTCTACCTGATTCATATTTACACCTGTTTTAGTCCATTTATTACAACTGTCCGTATTCCGCTTTCTTTTTCCGAAATACCCGACTTATTATTTTACCACATTTTTATCCATTCGCATAGTAATTAGTAAAAACAGATATGCAAATCCAAGCGGCATATTCGGATTTCCCGTGTATTCCGAAATACTCGTAATGAGATATGCCGCAGAGATCATTAAAGAAAGATACATGGCTTCACTCCTGTCCTGCCCCTTCCATATCAGGATCACCGAGCGCATGATCACAAGCAGGCACAGCCCCAGTGACAACATTCCCGTCAGGATACCGAAATCGTATGCCATCTGGATAAAGGTATTATGCGAATGTGCGATCTGCGTCCCGTCCTCATGTATCAGAACCATACTGTCATGTCCCGTCCAGTTCAAATCTTTCAGGTACATTTTAAAAATGCCGATTCTGCCATTTGACATTTCATTAATCTTGGAAGGCTGTACTGCCTGCTCCTGCACATCAACCTGATCGGCTGATGTAAGCAGCTGTACTTCTTCCTGCACCAGCCCGATCTCCGAACCGTCCGTACTGCCGGATGCCAGATCCCCCAATGGCTGCATATCCATCTGCTGCGGTTTGGCAAGTGCATCATCCGCAAACGGTCTTACCATAAACTCAGGCAGTCCGAATCTGTCTCCCAAAAGGCGCATCAATGCCTTAAAATTCATATATTTATAAGAATCCGGCGCATCTCCCTTTTTAACAGCTTCCTTGAAATCCTCCAATTCGGCAACCATATAACGCGGTTCATTGACAACCGCAGGGATACAGCGTGTTGCCGTATAGCACACCGGAACACTTAAGACTACCATCAATATCAGGCTCCCAAATACACGGATATACTGTTTCCAGGACAAATGCTCCGTAACAATTGCCGCAATCAACA
Organism: Lachnospiraceae bacterium; assembly: GCA_051888775.1. Classification (GTDB taxonomy): domain Bacteria; phylum Bacillota; class Clostridia; order Lachnospirales; family Lachnospiraceae; genus JBJFCE01. The sequence continues at coordinate 64,151 of JBJFCE010000050.1, forward strand.
GAATTGCCAAAATTCCGCATACTCCCATCAAGGTTGTTCTGGCAGCCGTAAATATAATATAAGCAGTCACCACGCCGTAACAGACCCACTCCTTCATACAACCGCAAAAGACGCTTCTCATCTTACGCATCCGCATATACAGCCGGACAATAGCAACCGTTTCGACAAGTATCAGATACATTCCCGTACTTGCCACAGTATGAAACCACATCGGATAGCGATTAAACTGATAATACTCATACGGTCTGTATAAGAGACACAATATCAGAATCAATCCGAAATTCACCAACACGGCATTTTCGAAATTTCTGATCACTCTGCGGCATCCCTGATCAGAATCATACTGCAAAAAGAATAACGTAAATGTTACTGCCATCATAAACGGCCAGCGCTTTCCGTGAGATGCCAGAATCATCCCGATACACATCAAAAGCCAGATAACAGCAACCGGAAGATTGACCTTACGAAGCTTCTTATCATTCCATGTACGGATCGTTTTTGCCAGAATCACACCCCAAACAAATACCGCCACCATAAAAACTGCTCCGACCTGTATTCCATGATCCTCCCCTGCATGCAGATAGCAATAAACCATGCCCGCAGGAATCATAAAAAGTCCCCACACCAGCGTAACTATGTTAAACAAATCACGCGCACGGTAAGATACTGCAATAGCCAAACCGAACAGCAGCAATACCCAGTTTCCGTTCAGGTCCTGTTTCCACTGCACAGAAGAATTCACATACATAATTCCCGCATAAAGTAACAGCACAAGAGACAAGGTCTGCAGATAATTCTGCCACATCAAAACATCGGTATACTTATCCAGTTCCTCACGCATTGCGGATACTTTCCTCTTGCGTACTTTATTTTTTCCGGATACAGATATCCGCACCGTATCATTTTGCTTCCACGCCCTTTGCACGAATAAAGCGCCGCCTGCTCCCAGAATCAGACATGACACCGCATACACACCGATATCCAGTGCCATTCCTCCAAACATGCGAGTAATGCACAACTGATAGAATGCAAAAATGAGCCCCAGCCCATAAATTGCCGCACCCAAGATCAGCAGGCACCTTTTCAGTACACGCTTTTTCTCAGAGGAAAGCGCAGCAATCAGATGCATGATCCATACTGCTGCCACATATCCGGCAACTCCGGCTATCAGAATCCCGATCGTACAAAGCACACGCAGACCATCGGAAAACGGCTCGCTATAGCGAAATTCCATCAAAACAGCCTGTCCCTGTGTTAATATCCCCGCATACGTAAAGGACTCAAGTTCCGGAACTTTCAGTTCCTCCAGATTACCGTAAACAGCCGTCAAAACTCCTTCGCTGTCAAAATGAGTGTTAACGCCGACATAATAGATCTGTCCCGGTACCACATCCAACTGCGGACTGACCGAAATACAGCCCATCGCTTCAATATCGCTGAAGTAGACAACCTCCTGCCAGATCATATCAAATGCATCATTATAAATTGTTACAAATACCCGGTCCTGCTCATGCACTCCGTCAACACGCACTGCCATTACCATATCTGCAATATGGTAATCTGCCGGAACAAAAGGCTGAAGCACGATCTCATCCATCGTCACAGCTCCTGTTTCTGCCGTAACAATACCTTCCCGGTATGTCGAAGTATGGGAATGTTCAAAAACACGAAAAGGCCATACCATCAAAAGAAGGATGACCACCATCGTAACAATACAGATCTGTGCAATTGTATTTCGTTTTAATGCGCCTTTCGCGGACACATGACTATGCGTCTTTCTTTGGCTGGAATGTTGAATCTCCATAGATACCCCGTTCTGATTCCGAAGCGTTCTCTCCGACACGCTCCCTTACTACAAATTGCGGAGAACGATTCATACTGATATACATTCTGCCGATATATTCTCCGATCATGCCAAGCATAAGCATGATCATGCCGCCGATAAATACCAGTGCGGACATCATGGCACTAAATCCGATCGGCACATCGGGATTGACAAATTTCTTGATCACGGTATAGATTCCGTATAGAAAACCGCATGCTGCGGTGATACAGCCCAATACCGTTGCAATTCTGAGCGGCTTGATCGAAAATGCCGTGAAACCGTTAAACCAAAGCGCCAGAAGCTTCTTCATCGTATATCCGGATGTTCCGATCTCTCTTTCCCGGTGTGTGACATCCACATTGATAATGTTTTTGGTTGCCCGCAGTACCAGCCCTATCACATAGGGATAGGAATGCTCGTACTGAAGCATGTTATCCACGACAAAACGCCTTGCCGCAAAATAACTCGAAACATACAGATCCTTCGGTTTTCCAAGCATTACCCTCGTCATCCAGTCATTTACCCTGCTTCCGAAATTACGGAATGCAGAATGCTTTTTATTAGTATAGCGGGCATACACAACATCACTGCCCCCACGAATCCCGTCAAGCAATTTCCCGACTTCATTTGCCGGTGTCTGTCCGTCGTCATCCAGACATACTATAACATCGCCGCTCACTTCATGAAATCCCGCCATCAGTGCCGCATGCTGCCCAAAATTTCTGGCCAGATTGACTCCTGTCACATTGGGATTCTCCGAAGCAATCCTGCGGATTGTCTCAAAAGTATCATCCGTTGAACAGTCATTGACCAGAATCAGCTCATAACTGTATTCCGGCATAGTTGCCATGGTCTCCTTGATCTCCGCTACCACCCCGGGCAGCGTCTGTGCCGAACGATAGCACGGTATCACAAAACTTACTTTCATATGTTCCTCCGTTCCTTTGGATTGATCATTCCCATAAAGATCACATCCTGAAACTGTCCATCCAAATATACATCATCACAAAATCTGCCTTCCTCGACAAATCCTGCTTTTTCATAGCTTCTTTTTGCTCTCGGATTATTGGCAAGTACCCGCAGCATGATCCGGTGAAGCTTTAACTCCTCAAAGGCATACTGCACGGCAAGATGCGCCGCCTCCGTGCCGATCCCAATCCCGAGCGCCTCCTTCACACCGATGAAAATGCCATATTCCGCCTTCCGGTGCTCTCTGTCGATATCCCGAAAATAAACGCTTCCGACCGGTGTATCATCTTTTTTCAGACAAATCACAAACTGCACAACGTGCCCCGGCACGATCTGTGTCCGAATCCACTCCAAATGCCCCTCTCCGGTAAATGGTCTGCGGTAAATAAAATTCTCCCTGACAAAATCTTCATTACGCCATGACACAATAAGATCTGTATCTTCCTGTGTCATCAGCCTTAAATAGACTTTTTCGCCTTCCAATTTATCTTTTTGCTCCATATTATCTCCTTAATTTAACCAGCCGCCATAGGTGCTTGTGAAGCTTTGCCGGCAGGGCGGTACGGGAATCCAACACCTGTCAGCTGCGGGCACTGTGAGTCCGTCGGTACTTAGGCACCGTATTTTGGTGCCTTATGTACCGCTACGGACGAAGTGTAGCGAAAGCGTGCCCGCAGCTGACAGGTATTGGATTCCCGTACCGCCCTGCCGGCAAAGTTTCGCAAGCACCCAAATCTTTTCCGTTATCCGAGCAGCTGATACAGCCGCACACGGTAAATCATAAACCTGATCTTTCCGTCAACGCGAAATACTGCCTCCGTATCGAGCCGTACCTCATAGCCCTTACTCTTATAATAAGCAACAAACCAATCCATATCGCGATCGATTCTCGTTACAAAATAAACATTATTCATATTTATAAGATCGGACTCGATATTTCCGATCCCCCGCTTTGACAGCTTTTCCATATAAACCGGGCTGCCTGCTGCCCAGCCGCCGCAGATATCATAGTTCCGGTAGCTGTTATCCACATCCACAAACATTTTCTCGGAATACTGTACCGTAGAATATACGTCCAAAAGATAATAGTTATCGGGATTGTCCATAAAATATTGTCTTAGCAGATTCCACTCGCGATTCACATCTGCCCTGTATTCCTGCTTTTCCTCCACTGTACGCACATTCCGAACGATCGGTATCACACACAGCGTCACAAGCAGCAGCACCATTGTATACGGCCAGTATTTCCGGTATTGCGGAATATACGGAGGTCTGGTTTCTCCATGCTGCGTTAGGACTGCCGCTTTATTACGGTATTCCTCAAACATCTGATAAGTCTCTGTCAAAAGCATTGCTGCCAGGATCAGCACTTCCGTCAGATACAGGGATACCGTAACCCTGTCAACAATCCGCCCCCGCATGATCAGAAACATCCAACTGATCGATCGCATGCCAAACAGTAACGGCAGCTTCCATAAGACGCTCGGCGCCTTTCGCATCAGTCCGGTCAGAAACACCAGACCATATAACATCCATACAAGATAGATCCACGGTGCATCGTCCGTATGTGTCAGGCGGTAGAGGTACTGTTTCAAGCCTTCATAAAAATCATATCGAAAATAATGTTTCCCCAAATAGACACGATTATAATCTATGATGTCACTCAACATTTGCGCATCGATCTTTTCATCCAACGCAAAATTGTAATTCGTCAGCAAATATTCCTCTGCACTTGACAGACCGATTGACTGATAAAAAGCAGCATTTTCTTCATAAGCAGGAGGTGTCTGCTGAAAATCATAAAGTTCTGTCCGATAATCAAAAAATGCCTGAAATTCTTTCCACTCCCCGCTTCTGTATGCAATCTCGTTGGCAATCATGCCAATCCCCATACCGATCATCACTACAATCACAGTACTCAGATATTTCACAACATTTTGAATCTGAAGCGGTCTGCTTCCTGTTTTTCTTGCCCCAAGCATCCACTTTGCAAAACCTGCCGCCCCCACAAGCGGGCAAAGTAACAACATCATTTCCGTTCTGATATAGAATGCCAGTATCACAAGGCACATACTGACAATATTCTTGCGGATAAATGCGCCTGTTTCCAATCTGTCATCCGTGGTATAAAACAAAAAGATACCTGTTGCCGTCAGAAGCGCACAGGTAACGGTATACTGTACAAACACAAGCTCATACAGCAAAAGTCCCCCTAGAAGTAACATTTCGCTCATCAAAAGCAGGCACTTTTTCAATATTCTGGAAAGGAATGAGACCGTCCGTTTTGCGATCAGAAATGCACACAGGAAATGGCATGCACACAAAAAAATGCCATACCACGGCAATGACGGCACCAACCTGTAAGCCATACTGATCAAAAGTCCCGCCGGATACAGCATTTGTATATTCATGGCGTTTGGCGCACCTGTGTATGTTCCGGACAGGATATCCTTGATCAACACATCATCATTCAGATCATAATAACAATCAAAGAAATACCCGGTTAAAATACAGCAGACCGTTACTGCAACCAGTGCAAGCAGGGCATCCCGTATTGTTTTTGATCTCTGCTCTTCTCTCATACGTGATAGAACTCCTTCACCTTGCCTGCAATGTAATCTACCTGATCCATGCTCAGTGTATAGAACATCGGCAGACGTAACAGCCGCTCACTTTCCCTCGTCGTATAACGATCCTCACCATGGAAGCGTCCGAATTTCTGACCGGCCGGTGCAGAATGAAGCGGAATATAATGGAATACCGATAAAATCTCATTCTCCTTTAAGAAATTGATCAGCCTCGTACGCTCTTCAATGTCCCTTGCCTTAATATAATACATATGGGCATTGTGTACGCAGCCGTCCGGAATGGTCGGACACTGAATCAATTCCTGTGCCTCTAACGGACGTAACAGTTCGTCATACCGGTTCCAAAGCGCCAGACGTTTCTCATTGATCTCATCCGCCATGCTTAACTGCGCCCAGAGATAGGCTGCATTCATATCACTTGGCAGATAGGAAGAACCATGATTTACCCATGTATATTTATCGATCTGCCCACGGTAGAATTTGGAACGGTTGGTTCCCTTTTCACGGATGATCTCCGCATCCTCGATATACTTTTCGTCACGGATCAGGAGCGCTCCGCCCTCACCCATGCTATAATTTTTGGTCTCATGGAAACTGAAGCAGCCGAAATCTCCGATCGTTCCGAGTGCCTGTCCTTTATAAGACGACATGATCCCCTGTGCCGCATCCTCAATAACCATCAGATTGTGGCGTTTTGCAATATCCATAATCGTATCCATTTCGCAGGCAACTCCGGCATAATGCACCGGTACAATCGCACGGGTATGCTCCGTAACCGCATCCTCAATAAGTGTTTCATCAATATTCATCGTATCCGGACGGATATCCACAAACACCACCTTGGCTCCGCGCAGAACAAACGCATCTGCCGTAGACACAAAGGTATAGGAGGGCATGATCACTTCATCTCCCTCTTTGATATCCGCAAGCAGTGCCGCAAGCTCGGTCGCATGTGTGCAGGAGGTTGTTAAAAGGCATTTCTTTGTCCCTGTTTTTGCCTCAATCCATTCGTTACACTGTTTTGTAAACGGACCGTCACCGCAGATTTTCTGGTTCTTTACTGCCTGTCCGATATATTCAATTTCTTTTCCCGTATAGGGCGGAATATTAAAAGGAATCATATTGGCTCCCTCATCCTCTCTTGTATCTGTCAGACATTTGCTCCGGCAGAGACTTGAATCTGTTTTTATCATGCACCATTCAGATGCCTACGCGCACATTATACCACTTTTCCGACCATATAGCTATACTAATAAATTTCATAAAACAGCTCCGTACAACATGGTAAATTATCTTCTACACCATATACATTGTAGGATCCGTTTTCGGATACTTTCCACTGCTGTACATACAAGGAATACGCACACCACCGTCACCAGCATATGCGGTAAAAACATAAAACTTCCTGCCTGCTTCTGTACACCGAACCACTTCGGCCACAGATAACGCAGATAAAGCTGCTCATGGATCAGATAGACCGCCATCGTGCAGGATGCCGCATAACAAATACAGCCGGACAGCTTTTGTTTCTTAATATGCAGCCGTGTAAACATACCGAACAGACCGATCGAAGCAGTCAGACACAGGATGTGATTGTAGGTATAGAAATAGTTGGTCAGTGCAAAATCCGCTAACATCCCTTTTGTCAGATACAGGTAACGCGCTCCAAATGCCAGACCGACAATCCCAAGCGCTGATAACAGATATAATAATACCGAGCTCCACAACCTCTCAAAGACTTTACAGCCGTAACGTCCAAAATATCCCCCGAGCAGATACAGGCACACAAACCAAAGAACATCATACCCTTTGTGATCGGTCGGAAGCTGCATCGGCAGTACTGATTTTGCCACCGAAAAGAAGATCAATAAAGCGATCAGAATCCGCTGGAAATCCTTTTGTGATAATTTTTCCATTCCGGCATTTAAAAACGGCATGAACAGATACAGGATCAGATATGCAGTCAGAAACCAGTATTCCTCAGTCACGACCGGAAATACCACATTCATCCAGTCATAGATCGTCAGCTCCGATATCGCCACCGTTCCCTGCGCAGTCGTCAGATTTCCGGTCATGCCCAGTATCAGTGTGATTCCTACGGAATAAAAAATTGCCGTTCCCCATAACCGTACCACTTTAGACATACGAAAGCTTCCCGACCGCCCAAAATATCCGCTGATCAGCACGTATACATTGACTGCCGGAAGGCACAATGCTTCCACAACCCACCCTGCTACTTCGGCCGCATTCATCTTTCCGCTGTCCGCAAGCGAAGTCAGAACATTTCCCTTTGACAGATAATGCAGGGAAAGGATCATGCACATAGCAAGAATCCGCAGAAGCTCATAGGACGCTTCTCTCGATGGCCCTTGTTCATTATGCAGTTGTCCGTTTTCCGCTTTCTGCTTCATCATACCCGTTTTATCTCCGTTTGATACCGTACTAACAGTTCCAGCTCTTCTGCGATCCTTTCCGCACCATGTCCGTCGGAAAGCCGTTTCATCTGTTCGCTGATGCGCTGCCGTTCCTCAGGCTCGGCAAGCCGCCTTACTTCCTTGCATGCCGTCTGTGCCGCCTGCGCTGCCTGTGTCCTAAGATCGCCGAGTCTCACGCTTCCGACTTTTTTCGCAAATGCTTCCGCTCCCGGGTGTTGGTTATCCGCAAATTCATACACAAGCGTCGGCACACCGACCGCACATAGCTCATACAGAGTACTGCCTGCTGCCGCAATCGCAAGATCACTTGCAGACATGACATCGGACAAATCGGTCAGATTCCGCATGATCCGCAGCCTGCCCTCCGATGCCTGCGCCAGTTTTTCCAAAGCTTCGACATCGTTATGATAAGCACCGCAGATCACCGTTACTTCCCAATCCGGATCTTCTTTTAACAAAGCGTCGGCAAATAAATATCCTGCATGATAGGGATCTCCCGCTCCCGTCGTAATCAGGATCTGCCGTAACTGCTTACTTACCCGATATTCCTTCTTCCGAAATACAGGACGTACCGGCGCATATGCCGCACCGAGCAGATAGGTGATCCCGGGTTTCTTCCGCTTGGAATAATCCAGTTCCTCCGCATAGAGATTATAATTGATCAGACATGTGACCGGATATTCCTGCGTTCCGAGATCATCCAGCCACACCAGCCGATATCCCATGTCATGTAAATGCTGCATATATGCTGCAGTCAGAAAATAGCTGTCCGCTACCATAACCGCTCCCGGACAGACCACTTGTGCATAATCAGGCAGTTCTGTTTCCGGCTCTCTATAGTCCGTTCCGAACACATGCGCCAGATATCCGCGTTTCAGGATCATATGCTGCGCTTTTTCATCTGCAAGCAAAAATACCGGATACATTCCTATCTTCCGGCAGGCATCCGCGATAGTCAGACAGCGCATCACATGCCCGTTTCCGACAGACTCATTTGCATCCGCGCGAAAATAAATGCAGCGTGACCTGTCAATTGTCTTCGTAAAACAAAATTCCTGTGAATCTTTGGCATCTTCCTGCCCAAACAAATTTCTTTGATCCTTAACATATCCCAAAGCCTCAAAGCAGCATGCAGATGCGATATTTTCTTTTTTTACCTCGCCTGCAAGGATACCGCAATCGGGAATTTCCAAAGCTGCATGATATTCCGCAAGCTGTAACAGTTTTTTTCCATAGCCTAAGCCCCGCTTTCCCGGAGCTACGCTATAACTGATCCGATAGCAGGTCTTTGGTTCGACTGTCTTGTTTTTTTCTGTCATATCCGGTTGACCCGCATCATATCCCGCTGTTGTCTCTTCACAGCGTTCCAGCCGGATGACACCGACAGGCTCCCCGGCCGCTTCTAACAGATAGTGATGGCAGCCCGGATCGTGGATTTTTTTTTCAAACCATGCACAATGTTCTTCCCATTTGACCGGTTCCTGCGAAAAAGACTGCCTTCTGGTAACCGGATCATTGGTCCAGGCAAACAGCAATTCTTTATCCGATTCCGTTACGCTTCTTAATCTTTCCTGTCCCATCGTAAGCTCCGTTTCTGTCTCCGCCATACCTATCCATGATCACGGATATTCTCTGTTCTCCGTCTTCCTTGTATCTGTTATTCCTTACGGATATCTTTCCAATCAAGCGGCGTTCCTCTTTTCAGATCATGTGCCGCACACTTTCCGAGTACTTCTTCATAATATTTCGGCTTTAATCCCGCAGACGGCCGGATGACTCTGATATTCTCCGCCGTAAAAGGCTCACCTGCTTTCATATCCTTTACAACAAAGATACTTCTGCGGAATGCCAGATTGGTCATCTCCTGCTCCATCGGTCCGTAAAAGGCCTTTCCCATAGCCGCTTCCACATTCCGTACATCCTGTACCATGCTTTTGAATTCTTCCGGCGTCATCGAAAACGAAGCATCCGGATTTTCAATCTCCCTGCCCAGGCAGAAATGCTTTTCCAGAATACAGCCTCCGAGCGCAACAGCAGTCATCGCGCTCAAAGAACCCATGGAATGATCGGACAGTCCGACCGGAAGCCGGAAGCGTTCCCGTATATCCGCAATGGTCCTCAAATTCATCTGAGCCGGTTTTGCAGGATAAGCACTGGAACATTTCATCAATGCCAGTTTCCGGTTTCCCGTCTGATAGATTGCCTGTACCGCTTCCTCAATTTCCTCAAGCGTCGCCATGCCGGTGGACATGATGATCGGCTTGCCCTTGGATGCAATATATTTTAACAAAGGCAGATCCACCAGTTCAAAGGATGCTACCTTGTAAAACTCCATGCCCATTTCTTCCAGAAAATCCACTGCCGTATTGTCAAACGGTGTCGAAAGGAAGTCAATGCCTGCCTTATCTGCCTCTTCTTTCAACAACGGCTGCCATTCCCACGGCGTATATGCTTTTCCGTACAGGCCGTAAAGATTTTCTCCTGCCCATGTGCCGTCATCTATGCGGAAATATTCATTGTCACAATCAATCGTAATGGTATCGGGTGTATAGGTCTGAATCTTTAAGCAATCTGCACCGGCTTCCTTCGCCGCATGGATGATCTCCTTTGCACGCGTAAGACTCCCGGCATGATTTGCGGACATCTCGGCAATGATATATGCAGGATGTCCTTCACCGATGATGCGGTTCTTGACTGTGATTGTCGAAGTTTTTTCGTTCTCTGTCATATTTTCTCCTCTATTGCGATGCCGCGTTCCGGTTTGCAGGATTCCCTGCGGATCACGGTTTTTGGCGGAATGTTCCCACGCCCTATTCACTGTCCGGGTGCAGAATCCGGTATTTCATTTCTGCGATCTTCCAATCCTCTAAGGTGTCGATATCCTGTACGTTACTTTCATCCTGAATATAAGGTGCGGTATGCGGCATGATCAGTGTCTTTTCTTCCATAAAACGATCCGTGCGGATACAGTAAAACTGACCGCAGTCATGATAATACGGTTCCAAATCCTGAGAGCGCATCGGCATATATTCCGGCCATTTCGGCACCAGTCTGCCTTCCTTTAAGACCACACAGCGCTGCGGCGGAAAGGAAAACCGCACAACCGGAAGGACGCTGTCCGCCTGTTCCTTTTCCAAAATCTCCATTGCCTCATGAAGTGCCTCCGGCGTTAAGAAAGGTGCCGTCGGATATATAATGCAGGCTTCTCCAAAATGCTGACCGCGTGCTTCATAGGCAGCGAGTACTTCCGTTACCACATCCGCAGTTGTTGCATAGTCATTGGCAGTCTTTTCACTGCGTAAAAAAGGGACCTCCGCACCTGCTTCTCTTGCAATGCGCACGATTTCCTCATCGTCCGTAGACACCATGACCGTATCGAATATACCGCTTTTTAATGCAGCCTCAATGGAGTAGCAGAGAATGGGCTTTCCTAAAAACGGCTTGATATTCTTATGCGGAATACGTTTGCTGCCGCCCCGCGCCGTGATAATCGCAATTCTTGTCATATGCTTTCCTCTTTTCAACCGGACTGTCCACTACTTATCAGACAATCAGGTATGTCCTATTTTCTGTAATAATCCACGATTTTTTTAACCGCATGGATAACATCATCCACATCTTGATCCGTCAATCCGTAATAAAGCGGCAGACTCAGGATCTCATCATACAGCTTCTCGGCATTCGGGCAAAGTCCGCGCCGGTAGCCCAAATGCTCATAATACGGATGATAATAGACCGGAATATAATGCACATTGCAATTGATATTCTCCGCTCCCATTGCCGCGAAAAAGCCGGCACGGTCAATATTGAGCTTTTCAGGGCAAATCCGCAGGATATACAGATGTCTGGTCGTATCGGATTCCGGGATCTCCTGCTGTACAAACAACTCCGGAATCTTGGAAAATGCCTCATTATAACGCGCTACGATCTCTTTTCGTCTCTTTGAAAACATCGGCAGCTTGTCTAACTGACTGAGGATTAGTGCCGCCTGAATATCGGTCATACGATAGTTGGTACTCAGAGCGACCTGCTCATAATACCACGGACCATCCGGCGTATGCTCCATAAACTCCGGTACACGGGTAATCCCATGAGCACGATAAAGCACAAGTTTATCATATAATTCTTTGGAATTGGTAAGAACCGCACCGCCTTCCCCTCCGGTCACCGTCTTGACCGGATGAAAACTGAAGGTCGTCATGTCGGCAATGCTTCCGACTCCTTTTCCTTTATATAAAGTGCCGATGGAATGAGCCCCGTCTTCAATCAGATACACTTTCTTTCCTGTCTGTACACTCTGTTTTTCACAAAGCGCAAGCAGCGGATCCAGTTCTACAGCCTGTCCTGTATAATCAACCGCAACCACAGCTTTCGTGGCATCCGTCATATGCTCCTGAACGCTTGCGGGATCAATATTATATGTTTTGGGATTGATATCGGCAAACACAGGCTTAGCCCCGCAGTATAAAGCACAGTTTGCAGACGCGGCAAACGTGATCGGTGTGGTAATGACCTCATCTCCGTCACCTACTCCCGCCGCTTTACAGGCAATATGAAGCGCCGCGGTTCCGTTACTGCATACAACCGCATAACGTGCTCCTGTCAGTTTACACAGTCGCTCCTCCAGCTCCGTGATCTTCGGTCCGCAGGTCAGATAATCGCTGCGAAGTACTGCCGCAACAGCAGCAACATCCGCATCATCCACATATTGATGTCCGTAATACAGCTTGGTCTCCCGGACAGGCGTTCCTCCGTTGATCGCTAACTCTTCCATGTCTATCACTCCTCTGATTTTGATATTTGATAAAAGCCGCAGGGATATCCCGATAAGAACACCGCTGCGGCTCATGTTATCCCGCTCACGGCGGGTATCCGGCTCATATTATTTTTCTAATTCAACATTCTTTAAAAGTTCTTTGATCTGCTCCACACTCAGCCACTCGGTATTATTACCGGAGCTGTAGGAAAAGCCTTCCGGAACCTTCTTTCCTGTCGGTTCAAACATCTGACGTTCATTAAATCTGGTCTGCGGATATACGATAAAATGCTTATCGTATTCATAGGTGGTAAAGGAGTCCTCCACCGTCACCATGATCTCATGCAGTTTTTCTCCCGGACGGATACCGACCTCCGGCATTTTGCAGCCCGGCAGCATCGCTTCCGCAAGATCCGTGATCTTGAAAGACGGAATCTTACTGATAAAGGTTTCACCGCCCTTTGCTTCCTCCAATGCCTTAATCACAAGTTCTACGCCCTGTGTCAGACTGATCCAGAAACGGGTCATGCGATAATCCGTGATCGGCAACTCAGTTCCGCCGTTTTGAATGATCTTATGAAAAAACGGAATGACAGAACCGCGGCTTCCGGCCACATTTCCGTAACGCACGATGGAAAACGCCATATCTTTGCTTCCGGCATATGCATTTGCAGCGATAAACAATTTGTCGGATACCAGCTTGGTGCCACCGTACAGATTGACGGGATTTACCGCCTTATCCGTAGAAAGTGCAACCACCTTGCTGACATTCGTATTCAGTGCCGCCTCGATAATATTCATGGCACCGTTGATATTTGTCTTGATCGCTTCATTCGGATTGTATTCACAAGCCGGTACCTGCTTGAGTGCCGCTGCATGAATGACATAATCAACACCCTGAAAAGCTCTTTCCATACGTTCTTTATCACGCACATCTCCGATGAAGAAACGGATCTTTTCTTTGTATTCGCGGAATTCATTCTCCATCATCCACTGTTTGAATTCATCTCGGGAATAAATGATGATCTTCTTTGGATTGTAATGTGTCAGTACATATTTGGTAAAACATTTTCCGAAAGAACCGGTTCCTCCGGTAATCAGTATTGTCTTTCCGTCAATAATATTGGTATTGCCTGCCATCTCCAGCCTCCTATTCTTAGAAAATAACCTGTCAAAAGTATTTTCTCATCTTCTTTTCTTCATTCAATCAATGATATATTTTATCACAGCGTCTTATGAAACGCAAGTTTTCCCATAGCGTATCCTGCGGTATAGACGAAGTGCCTTATCATAAATCGCATAAAGAAGCGGATGTGCCATGTGAAGATCGATCATTTTTCGCTGCTCATCATCATACATCCCCTGATAATATGGATTTTCCCGAAAATTCGGGAAGTAAGAAAGCATCCCGTTTCGTAATTCCTTCAAAAATGCGCTTTTAGGAAAACATATACCCGCCATATAGGTAAACAGGGTGTTCACGTAATAAAGCTGCGTAAAGCGCGCTTCCAGCTCCGGACGGTACTTTTCATAAAAACCCTGTTCCCTGCTCTGTGCGATCAGAAGCTCTGCCGTCTCCATACGATTGCGGCACCGTTCTTCGCTGATTCTGTGAACCGTGGAATTTTCATGCTGGTAATAATAATACAGCGGTTCGTCCACAAGTTCAAAATGGCGGAAGTGCAGCATCCACATTGGTCCTGCGGCATTATCCTCATAGAAAACCTTTTCCGGGAAACGCAGTTCGTATTGATCAATAATGCTTTTTTTGTAGATCTTGATCACCATACTGCCCGGCTTTAATATCAGCTTCCGGCAGCGTTCTTCATCCAACACGCCTGTCTGATCTGGTGTATTATTGATGATCAGTTTCCCCGGATTCATGGAATGCTCCTCAGTCAACTGATACTGGCAGCCGACCATATCCGCTCCGGTTTCTTCCGCTTTTTGTATCAGTTTGCGGTACATATCCGGATCGATCCAGTCATCGGAATCGATAAAGCCGACCCACTCTCCCCGCGCATGGGACAGTCCGATATTTCTGGCACCTCCCTGTCTGCGGTTCTCCGGTGAGCGGATTGCTTTCACCCGGTCCGGATCATGTGCTTCATATTCTTTCAGAACGGAAAAGGATGCATCCGAAGATGCATCATCCACTGCAATGATCTCAAAATCTGTCAGATTCTGCGAAAGCAGTGAATCCATGCAAAACTTTAGTTTTCCGTCCCCTGCCATATTGTAGACAGGCACAATGATACTTAACTTCATTTTTTATTCCTCAGACAGCTTAATTACTATGACATCTTCTATCATCCGAACAGAATCTCCTGCCGGCCAACAGGGCATATCCGAATATACCTCAGAAGATATAATCTTATCCCGCTCCTCACAATTTGCTCCATCCAGATTCATCCCAAGATCTACATTCAGGATTGTAATAATAAAGGCCTGATTTCGCATCAGATTGATATCATCCGTTCCGATAAGATACGGAATCCGGCTTTGAAGCCACTCCCGGTCATTGGTCTGAATCGTTCCTGTGACCAATATTCTGTTATCTGATATATCATAATCAAGTGATGTAATGCGTTCCTGCATCTGGACCGCCGTTGCATAAGTCTGCTCCCAGCATAGATTAAGATTATAATATGCAATATTATCAATCAAACCAAAATTCAAAATCACTGCGGCAATCAGCACCAGCACTGTTTCGGAAAACCAGCCACAGAGCCATGCATCCGCAAGCTTTACAAGCAGCAGATACAAAAGTACCAGGCAGTATAACATTAAAAAGCGATAAATAACATCCCGGGAAATAAAATCAAAGATATATGCCGCAGGAATAAATAACAGACTTGCAACAACCAAAAGCACCGTTTGAAGTTTTCTTTTGTATAATTTTGTTTTTACAATAATGATGCCATATGCCGCAAGCAATGCGATGATAAAAACCATATTGAAAAGTTCGTATGCCGTAAAATCGGAGTTTCCTCCAATGAACATCTCGATAAACGCGATTGTATCGCGAAACAGTGTACTGAATATCTGTGTTATACTGGGAACTGCAGTGTCATTAATCCCCATATAATCTGCAAAGGAAACACTATAATACTTCATCATGATAAGCAAGCCGACATAGTACAACAGCATTCCCAGCACACCACTTCCCAAAGCTCTTCCTGCCTTTTTCAACAATTCCCGATTGCTGTACTTTTGCTCAAAAACATCCAGAATGAGACGAATTAAGATCAGATAAATTGTAAAAGACAGATATGCCTGATAAATCCCAACCGCAAGGGAAAGGCTGATTGCGCAACCTAAGATCCCATAAACGCCTCTCTTTTTATGCCAGAACCATGCTGCCATTGAACAAAGCAGCATAGCAAACAAATAGCCGTCAACCGTAAACATATATCCCATAGTATCTGCAAGAGCCGGATACGTTGCAAGCAACCCGCAACATAACAGAATCGGAACCGGTCTTGTAAGTTCCAAAACGGCAATAATAAATACTGAAGCCCATGCCAGATAAAGGATTGCTAACAGCCCATTCACCCATGGCAGGCTAAAATAAGAGCTGATACCCGTTACCACGTTCAGAAACCACCTTCCAAGAGACAGAGGCCATAACAGCTGATCCCCATAAATATTATAGACATAGTCATGATTAGGCAGTTTATTGGTCAGCATATACATGTGTGTGAGAAGTCCGATACAAAATGTTGCAATAAATGCAAGTTTATATTGTTTATTCAGTTGATTCCATTTTTTTACAAGCTCATTCCCCATAACAGGATCCTCTCTGCTTTAGCGTTCCCGCTGTATCTTCCCATTCTCCACACGGAATACCATATCACACTTTTCGATCGTCTGCAGTCTGTGTGCAATGATGATCAAAGTCTTCTTTCCGTGCAGTCTGTTAATGGATTCCATAATCGCAGCCTCGGTATCGTTATCCAGTGCCGAGGTTGCTTCGTCCAATATCAGGACCTCAGGATCCTCATAAAGCGCTCTCGCAATACCGATTCTCTGTCTCTGCCCTCCGGAAATCCGGATACCGCGCTCTCCGATGCTTGTTTTATCCTTATCCGACAGACTGTCCACAAACTGATCCAGCTGTGCTTCTTCCAGTGCATGACGAAGTTTCTCTTCATCGATCTGCTCCTCCGGCACGCCGTATGCCACATTTCTGCGGATATCCGCATTGAGCAGTGCGATCATCTGCGGAATGTAACCGATATTTTTCAGCCATTCCCTGTAATGTTCTTTGATATTCACACCATCTGCCGTAATCTCGCCCTCCTCCAGTTGTAAGAGTCCGAGAATGATATCAACGATCGTAGTCTTGCCCGCACCGGAACCTCCCACGATACCGATCGCAGAACCGACCGGAATCGTCAGATCGGCATGGTCAAAAATGTATTTATCCGAATTCGGGTATTTATACGTAATATTTTTCAGACAGATTTCCTTTGTTACGGGAAGTTTTTCTTTTGCCTCCACCGCATAGGACAGATCAATCTTATCGGCACTGATATCATCCAGCAGATTGTCACTGACATTTAAAAAGAACGGCTCACAGAAGGAGATCTGTGTCAACTGATTGTTGATACGGCTTGCGGAAGGCATCAGTCTGACCGCTGCCATGGCAAATGCCGAAATCACCGGCAGCATATTGCCGACATCCGCACCGCTTAATACCAGTACCAGCATATATGCGATCATACCGGTAATACAAACCGCCTCGATCAACAGCTTCGGTGTATTGGCAAACATGCTGTAGGTCTGCATCGCGTTGATATAGCCCTTGCCCTGTTTTAAGTACTCACCGATAAAGTACTGCTCCTTGGCATTGACCTTAACCTCTTTGATTCCCGTTACCGTCTGCGTGATCCATTCATACATTGCCGCACCGTAATCCTGATTGGCTTTTCCCGTACGGTTCATGATCGGTTTGATGATCTGCTTGATCACCACAAGTGTCACGATCAGCAGGACGCATAATGTGAGCGTCATCTTCGGGTCCATGATAAACAGAGTCACTCCGAGCGCAATAAATACAATGATCTCAGACGCAAGCTGTAGCATTGCCAAAATCAAGGCATACATATTATTGATATCCGCCGTAATACTGCGCTGGATAACGGAAGTCTCTGCATTCAGGAAATATTCGTAATCCTTATTTACATAGCTTCGCAGCAACCGTTCTGCCGTCTGGAACTGATTGGTATATACAAAACGATACATCATCCTGTACTGCCAGAACAAAAACAAGTCCTTTGCAATAAAAACAAGGATCAGTGCCACCATGGCAACAATCGTGAACTGCAGGGTTGTTTTGATATGGAACATGTCACAGATTGACTGCACAAACGCATACTTATTCAGGATATCCGGCTGAATGACCGCCGTAACCACGGGAATGACAAGCGAAATACTCATCGTCTCCAGCAACGCACCTATAAACATCATAAGTACAAGCAATGCCATCTGCCGTTTCTGTTTTTTATCCATCAGCAACCGTAACTTTTTTAAATCTCTTAACATCCTGTCCTCCACGCTTCCTTCATAAACGCATGTACCTCTTCGGGTTCATAAGCATCCCAGATCTGCGGTCCGATATTGATCTTCTCGTCCGAAAACTCAATGGCATCAAGTGCCGACGTGATAATCGAGATCATTTTCTTAAAATGAATTCCCTCAATAAAATTCAGTACCTCTATCGGAAACTTTCCTTGAATGACCGTGCACTGCGGATACAGCGCTGCATAATCAAGATCATCCCGCGGATGCGGCTTGATCACAACATGTGCATCCCCACAGTAATCACGCAGAATTTCGTCACAAACCGCTTTACGTACCTTTGCATCATTCGGAAAAGCTTCGGTTAAGAATAACACGCAGTCCTCGCAGCCTGCAAGCTGTTTTGTAATTTCTTCGGCATCCGGTAAAAAGACTTGCAGCATCAGCCTCTTCTGCTGTGCCGTCAGTGCCCGTTCCATCGGTTTTCTGGGAACTTCCTTGTACTTTGCAAAAGTATAAGGAAGTACGGACTTATCATTAATCTCCATATCAAGACAGTACTTTCCGTAACCGTTTTGAATAAAAATGATGTTCCTTGCCGCCAGCGCCGCCTTCAGTTTAAAATGACCACGATTGTCCACATGCGCGGCATCAAAATTTTTCAGACAGTCAAGCCCGTCCTCTACCGCATGATAATAAATGTGGTGATAGCTTAAATAATATCCGATCGGATCAGAATCACAGAATACATAAATATCCTGATATTTTCTAAAATCAATCGTAATATACTGATCCTGAATCTTACCGTATTTTTTCGTATAAACGATACGGTTGAACATGTGCTTTACGATATTATGATGATTTTTCTTATACTTCATAAGCTCGGGAAAATTCTCGTCCCGTTTTTCATGAAGTGCATAGATCTCCCGAAAGATGCCTGCTTTCTCAAGTCTGTCCGGAAGATCCTCAAAATCCATGAACATACTGCTCAATGCAATATCCGCCATGCCCTTTTGCTTTTCTGTTTCAGGCAGATTCATTTCCTTCAGAATCGAAACATATACATGATATAAGGTATGGCACACATAAATCCGTGGATATGGCTTTTTCTCTTTCTTTCCGCTCATTACTCTTTCTCTGCTCCTGTCTGTCATGCCGACAGCGCTTCCTGTTGTCTGTATCTTACCACTGCCGCATTTCGCATTCTGCTCATCAGTGCCAAAATCCCGGCGACTGAATCGGTGCCCTGCTCATCGGTCCCTGCTCCGGCAGTTGCAGATCAGAGCTTATGAATGCTCTGCCTTTTTGACCGCTATCTGACAATAACTGTCGACAGACACCCAGCAAACGTTCTGCCGCTGTCTGTGGATTCCATTCATTCCGAATCGTTTCGTATGCGCTCTGTCCCATTTGAAGCCGCAGGCTGCGGTCTTTCAGTAAAGCACATACCCGTTTTTTCATCATTTCCAGATCCCCGTTTGGATACACATATCCGTTGACACCGTCCTGAATCAGATACGGCACGGCTCCGATCGCCTGATTGGCAACAACCGCACAGCCGCTGTTCATGGCTTCGTTTAATACCGCGCCCCAACCCTCTTTATAGTCACTCGTAAAAAGATGAATATCCGCTTCTTCCATGGACGCACGCACCTGATCCGGTTTCTGAAATCCGCAAAATTCCACGCTGTCTGCAATACCCATGCGCTCGACCTGCTGTTTTAAATCTGCCTCCAACGGTCCGCCGCCGATCATGCGAAGCCGGCAGGCATAGTCCGCTTCTTTCAGCTCCTTCATTAGCCACAACGCAGCTTCGGGATGCTTTAATGTTATAAAACGCCCCGCCCATAAAATGACCGGAACAGCATTCCGTTTTCTTTTTTCGTGGCAATCATCATCCGGATATGTTTTTAATACCGGAAAATATCCCCACCGGAACATTTTGTCCGGATAGGCATGGATCAAGCGAAAATCCGACGCTACATATCCGCCTGCGCACAACAGATATACCGGAGCCTTCCGAAACCGGATATGATCATGATACTTTTGCTTCAGTCCGCGCGGAGAGACAAACTTCCACTGTCCCTCCCTATAGATACGTTCACTGTATCGAAATGTCAGCTTTTTTAAGAGGAGTCTTGGCTGAATCATCTCCTGATCCTCACACCCGCCGAAGATCACAACGTCGCTTTCCAGCAAAAGTCTGTTCACCAGCTCCGGCTGTTCATAAGCACAGACCAGATACGGCAACGCATGCAAATCGGTCTGCCAGCCCATTTCTTTCCGTTCCTCGTCCATCGGTTCCGTCTGGACAAAATGATAGCCGTCCCCAAGCGCTGCATACAGGCAGTCCGAAAAAGGAATCTGATGATGATTGATATAATTACTGATAAACGTCAATGTCATGGTATATCTCCAATAATCTGCCAAAATTTACATCCGCATCATGTGTTCTTCGTGCATGTATTCTTGCTGCGGCAGACAGTTGTTGTGTAAGCGCATCATCCTCAAAGATCCGGCTGATTGCACGAACCAGTGCATCTGTATTCTCCGTCTCATAGAGAAGTCCTTCTTCTCCCTCTGTAAGCATATCCGGAACTCCGCCGACACGGGAGCTTACAACCGGCACTCCGAGAAGCATCGCTTCTCCGACAGAATTGGGCGAATT
The DNA here is from genome assembly GCA_051888775.1 of Lachnospiraceae bacterium. Taxonomy (GTDB): domain Bacteria; phylum Bacillota; class Clostridia; order Lachnospirales; family Lachnospiraceae; genus JBJFCE01. The sequence continues at coordinate 84,915 of JBJFCE010000050.1, forward strand.
CTCGATCGTAGACACGGACGCAAATACATGGGATTTCAGAAAACGTTCACACATCGAATCCGCATCCAACGGTCCGAGGAATGTTACTTGCTCACGGATATTTCCTGCATTTATTAAATCACGAATATATTTTCCATAGGATGAGATCTTCATTCTGCCAATCAGCGTATTTTCTCTTACAATGTTATCACCCGCCACATACAGATGCACATCCGGATAGCGTTCTTTTAATAGCGGCAACGCACGGAGCATAAAATGCAGCCCCTTGATCGGATAGTTGCCCTGACTGACAAAAATCGAATATTTTTCACAGTCTGCAAGGCTCCATTCCGATCCATAGAAATTGCTCCGCATGGTCTCATTCATAAAATGATAAACCGCTCCCGGATTTACCTGACTGACTGCTTTTTGATCAAATTCCGTTCGCCCGGTCACATGACCTGTCAGTTTCAATGCTCTGATCTCTCGTTCGCCACGCTTTGCCATCTTCTGCTTCTGCATAAGCAGATTATCTTTTTTTATAAAATCACGAAATGTTGTCCGTTTTGCCACATTTTCCGGAATCCCGTCCAGATAATGCTGCGCACAGGCATGGCAGATCCCCTGCAGTCCGATCAGGGTCCTGTCGGGGCGTCCAAATGCCTTTACCGCTGCATAGGTGTGCCCGTATTCCGTACCGAAACAGTGCACAATATCCGGTTTAAACTGCTCCATAATGGATGCCATGCTTGTTTCCAATGACGGATCGTAGCATTCTTCATGAACCGTATCCTCACAAAAGCTGTAATAGTACAGCTCTTTGCCTGTCAATTTTCCGGATACCGGTGTATCCGACGGAAAGCATACTCCGAGCGTAATCCCGTTCTCTTCTTCCGACAAAATACGCTGCGATAGACCGGTCAGCCAGCCTTCCTTGTTGCTATATGAAATTCCCAGCTGCTTTGCAATGACCGGCAGCATGATATTACATACCCACAGTACACGCATACTGTTCCTCCCGTTTGAGACGTTATCCGCGATAAAATCGTTTTTTTAAGCTTTGATACATTGCCGAAAAATGCCTGCTCTGTGCCATTCTCGTACGAAGCGGCGCCAATGTCAAAATCAAAACTGCCCGATACCGGAAGCGCATTGATGCACTCATGTATTGCTTCGTAATCTGCTTATGCTCCTTGGCAGAACGTTTCCGATTCTCCTGCGTCTCAGAAAATCCTCCGCCTTCATAGGAACATACCGTTATCGGAACATACACCGTATTGACCTTCTGTGCAAAAAAGCACCACAAAAAATGCTCATAATCGGCACGTACCCGGTATTGTACAGAAAACGGATATTCCCTTCCTCTGACCGACAATTCCCCCGGCTTTATCCATTCCTTCGGATAAAAACAGCACTGATGGCACGGCACATTGCGATAGCATCCGAACGCATCCATCTTCGGATTACTCTGTACGAGGTTTCCGGTTTTCCGTTCAAAGATATTGCCGTAACAAATAGAATGTCCCTCGGATCCGACTATCGCCCGGTGCATTTTTTCAAGTACCTGCGTATCGTAAAAATAATCGCCGCAGTTTAAGAAAAGTACATAGTCTCCCTCTACATAAGAAGCAGCCTGATTCATCGCATCATAGATTCCCGTATCCGGCGTGCAGAACATCCGGATCCGATCATCCCCGCTGAGTCTGTCTGTAGATCCGTCCGTCGAGCCCGCATCTTTTACAATGATCTCATAAGAAGGAAACGTCTGTTCCAGAATACTTTCGATTGTCTTATGAAGTTCTTTTCCTGCATTATAGCAGACAACAATGATACTGAAAAATGGTGTTTCCGTCATGACACAGACTCCTTTGGATGTTTATCCCAATCGCTATTTACGGCAGCTAAAACAGCCACGTCTGATATGGCAGAAGCTTTACCAGCTCCCCATATGCCTTATATAAAAACGCCACGAAATAGATCACGCCGAATACCGTAACAGCAAGCCCTGCCCATTTTTTCTTCCGTCTGTCTGTAATACTGCCGACCACACCCGGAAGTAAAAAAACCTGCATAACCGTCATATAAGTACCGATCCGGGACACCTCCGGCAAGAAAGAACCGCAAATATAAAGCAACAATGCACCGATATTTAATCTAAAGTAAAATAACATCTGTTTGTTTTCTTTCCAATCTTCCTTCCAAAGGCAGATGCAGAATACCAGTACCAACAAACACCGAAGAATATTGATATAGGAGGTTCCACCCTCCAAATACATTGTATCCCGATAGGTCGGATACAAATATAAAATCGCCTTTAAATAAACGTCTCCAAAGAAAAATCCGCTGACTGCAAAAACAGCAAGCACGATTCCCTGCCAGAGCTTCCATCTGCAGTTTGCCAGCAAATAAACAGGAATGACCAATAATACGGATTTATGGAACGTAGCTGCAATAAGTATAATCAGTAAAAACTTCATATATTGCCTGCGAAACAAAAAAGTCACTGCATACATTGCCGCTGCCAGAGCCAAATAATAACGGACGGTATTTAATGATTGAAAATAATATCCGAACGCCAGAAACAAAAACAGGCTGAATGCGAAATTCTGTCCGAGTGCATACAGCGCCTTTAACATCAGAAAAACCGTTACAAAAGAGAAAAATGCAAAGATTAAAAGATAGCATTCTCTGCCAAAGAGATACTCCAATGCTTTTACGGTCAGATTAAAGCCGCCTTCCGTCGGCACAATATAGCCATACCAGATATTATAAAAATATTCCTCATATTTCCCGTAATCGTTTCCTACCTGATATCGAAACGCAGACACGCAAAAGAGCAACAGAAAAATCCCGCACAGGCATACACGGTTGATCCACTGTTGCTTCGTCATTCCCCGTACCGGCAAAGCCTCCGGCTTATGCACAAGATACGCAGCTGCAGTTGTCATAATCAGTACCAGGATATATAAGATCACTTTGCAGCCTCCCGCATACCGTCCTTCATCAGCGCATATGCTTTACGCACCGGAATCTCCCGGCACATCTGCGCCTTATGCTTGACCAAAAAACGCATTGCAAGCGGTTTTGCCATACATCCGTATAGATGATAGTACAGCACACCCCTGTCAAAAAAGAACTTTTCATGATATCCGGAAAACCATGTAGATGGTCTTGGCACCTCCGTTCCGATCGTTATCGGAACGCGAAATACCTTCAGCCGTTTAGTGATGCATTCTTTGATAAACAGGCTGTCCTCACCGTTGCTATACTTTGCGCCGCCGCCAAACAATAACGAAAATGTAATATTCTTCTGATGCATTTTCTCTGTGCGGATCGCAAAGCTGTAAGTCGGATATCTGCCGCAATTATATTGCTTTACCCTGCCAAATTCCTCAATATGATAAGTTCTGCGCTCCTGTGAAACCTCCATATTAAACAGCAGCATATCTGCCTCCGGATGTTCCTCAAAGGCACGGAGCACTTTTTCGGCATATCCGTCCATATAGACAATATCCTCATCGGCAAACAGACTGATATCATGGTCTGCCCGAAGCAGCGCATTATTTCTGCTCAGCCCTACACCTTTTTCCGCAAAAGAATATGCCCGGATAGCATGTCCGCGATAGTTCCATTCATCATAATTATTTTCATCACATTGATTGATAATGATCGCATCGGAGTCAATATTCATTTTTTCTGCCAGCTGCCTCGGATCCTGCTTGACAGCCGAAACCAATAATTGTAATGTCACCTGCTACCTCTTTATCTGCGCTGTTTTCAACATCATTCTCCACAAATTGCTCTGTCATCCACAATCACTTTGTCTAATACCCGTAATATTGTCTGATCACAAACGGATCTGCATCTGTCATGACCGCACACAGAACAACACATTTCTGAATTTCCAAAGTTTTTATTACATGGGACAGCTTTTTACTGTTTGCACTTCCCTGTGGGAATTGCAACAAGATACCATCGCAGCTTCTTACCTTTTCATAATCACTTGCCGAATAAGTAAGCAATTCCTCCATAGAAGCTGTGATGTACTCCTTTCCATCGGTCAGATACGCCAGATTTTGCTCTTTTTCCTGTAAAAGCTGTTCCTCAAGTCTCTCCAATCCGGGCTGTTTACGGCTGTTCGCAGCATTTTTTTCGCTCTTTCCGCCATCATTCTTCTGCCTTCGCAGATGCAGTTCTATTCCTGCAACGGGTATCCCATATCTGTCCATAAACTCTTCCGGCAAATATACCGCATCCTGCACCGTAATCCATACAAGCAATACCAATATTGACAGCACCGCAAAGACAGCCGCACCGATCAGCGCCACACGCACAATCGCATTCGTCATCTTTTCAAGCTCCGGTTCATCCGAACGGATCACAACAATCTGTTCCAGCTTCTCCCCTTCCGTACCGAAATGAACAACCGCCTTTTCCAATGCTTCTTTGATCAGCATAACTTCCTCCGGAGTATCCGCCTTCACGGTCGTCGTAAGAACCCTGACATCCGAAAGGATTGTTGCTTCCACGCAATCATCCACATAAGCCCTGTCATAACCATCCGGCAAAAGTGTCATTGCATATCCGAGAATCGGATCTGAGGACAAAAGATCATTCCATGTATAACCATTATAATAATAATCCAGATAGTTCTTCTCCAGCGTTTCTTCAAACACGATATAATATTTGCTTTCAGCCTGATACCGGCACCGATCCGATAATTCAGAACGCCAAATACCATATACTGTACCGAACAGAATCATTCCTAACAGTGCTGATATAATAACATACGGTATTTTTTTAAGTAATAAAAGAAGGACGAGTTTTAAATCCACGCCTTCTTTTTCCAATTCCCTGCGATTCATTTACTGTTCCTCCCGTGTATGCTCGTCTTCATTCTCCTCCAGCTGCTTTTTTAATGCCGTTGTCTGATTTGCATCTACGCCTTCCGTACTCTCAGGAACAAACAAAATCTTCAAGGTCAGAAGCATCAGCTTGATATCCAGCCATACCGTATAATTTTCAATATAAGTTAAATCAAGTTTTAACTTATCATATGGGGTCGTGTTATATTTACCATATACCTGAGCGTAACCTGCCAATCCTGCTTTGACCTTCATACGGAATACAAACTCCGGCATATCCTCTTTATACTGTGCAATAATCTCCGGTCGTTCCGGTCTTGGGCCAATAAAGGACATATCTCCCTTTAAAATATTAAACAACTGCGGCAGTTCATCCAGACGAACCTTACGGATAAACTTTCCGACCGGTGTAATACGGCTGTCATTCTTTGTTGCCAATCTGGCAACACCATCCTTCTCCGCATCCACACGCATACTGCGAAACTTCAGAATATGGAACTCCCGTTCCCCACGTGTACAGCGCACCTGCTTATATAATACCGGTCCGCCGTCATATACTTTGACCGCAATCGCTGTGATCAGCATAAATGGCGATGCCACGATCAGCAGAATCAAAGAACATACAATATCAATCATCCGCTTGATAAAACGCTGCTCTACCGTCAGCTCATATTCTCTGATCAGAAAAATCGGTGTATCAAATACGTTAAGCTGCTCGGAACTCTTCACAAGCACATCCGGAATCTTAGGCATAAAATACATGCGGATTGATCTGGCATAACAATATTTCATCAGATGATTCCGTTCCTGTGAAGAAATATCCCATAATACAACTGCTCCGAACTCTCCGGATGCTATTTTCTTGCAGACTGCCTCCATCCCCTCCCGAATATCAATTGTTTCTTTAATGCTGTATTTATCTTTTCTGGAATTAAATTTTGTTACAATATCTGTAATATCCCGGTCACCGTGTACCAGTAAAAGCTTTCTGGGCGGAAACAGCAGATGATACAGCTTATTGCACAAAAATACCCATATTGCCGCAACCAACAGCTGCGCCAGCGTCATCTGCAGCATAGGTGTAATGTCTACCAGCCAGTTTGCCATCAGTGAAATCTGAAAATACGAAATCACATTCACGATCAAAACAGAGAATACCTGTGAAAAATACACATCCATTCCCTTCAGATAACCGACTTTCAGACCGCCGTACGTTCTGCTGAAAAAGAATATCAGTAAAAAATAAACAAACAATACCAGAAGATGTCCCCTGAAATAGAATTTCAGACCTCCTGCTACCCGATTATGAAAACGTACAATTTCATAATACTTTCCAAACCACGTATATGCATAAAGTGCAACCATAAAAAGCATTCCAACCAGGGACAGCCCCATGATCAGCAAGCGCTTTGCAGATTCATATTTTTTCATACTTCTTCAACACGCCTTTCCTTCAGCCTGTATCGTCCTTTGTATCTCAAGACATTTTTGCATTCTTTCAAATTCTCCGAAGTGTTGCCCGCAATGCCCATAGGCAAAAATACCGGCAGCTTTGAAAAAATCCCAGATGCTCTACCTTTCGATAAAGATTCCAGATCCGCTTTATGGCTTCAGCCTTATTCGAAGACAGGGAATGAGCCGGGCGTCTGTAGATTGCCGTCACTTCGTCGAATCCGTATGCTGTATAGCCGTTCCGCAAAATCTGCCACCATGTCGCCGTATCCTCACTCTTGACATCCGGCATCCGTATCAGATCCTTCGGAATTTTTTCCGTGTCAAACAAAACAGTGGTCGTAAAAATAACGGTTCTGGATAATGCTTTTTTATAATCCAAAGTTTCCGGTACATGCACGATTTTTCCCGTACCGTTTGCCTGCTCATCTCCAAACTCATAGGCAGTGAATACAAAACCGACATTCTTCTCCTGCATAAAACGCAGTTCCTTTTCCAGCTTGTCCACTTTCCAAACATCATCCGCGTCCAAATATGCCAGATATCTTCCTTTTGCATGCATAATGCCGGTATTACGCGCTTTTGCGGCACCTTCATTTTGCGCCTTGCAGATCAGCCTGATACGCTCATCCGGATTGTCCGCAAGTTCTTCTTTGATCACCTGCACACTCAGATCCCCGGATGCGTCATCCACCAGAATCAATTCCCAATCGGTATACGTCTGTCTGCGGACCATTTCGATCGTCTGTCTGATATAATCTCCGGCATTATATACCGGTACGATAATACTGATCATCCTGTTTGTTCCTTTTTCCGGAAAGCTCCGGCTTGGCCGATAAGCTTCCATAGCATTTCTGTCCGATTCTCAGAGTTCTTCCTTTACCAGATAAATCGGTCGTTTCTTAACTTCCATATAAGTCTTACTCAAATACTGTCCGACAATGCCGATACATAACAGCTGTACACCGCCCAGCAATGACATGATGCAGACCATAGACGGCCAGCCGGAGGTCGGATCTCCAAATACCAGTGTCTTAACGATAATCACCACGATCAATACAGCCGCCAATATACAGAATATCACACCCAGCACAGATGCGATTGCAAGCGGGGCGGTGGAAAACGCCATAATTCCCTCTAAGGAATAGGCAAACAGCTTCCAAAAAGACCATTTTGTCTCTCCCTTTACTCTTTCCACATTCTCATATTCTAACCATTTTGTCTTATAGCCAACCCAGCCGAAGATTCCTTTTGTAAAACGATTATATTCCTGCAAGGACAAAATCGCATCAACCACCTGTCTTGTCATCAGGCGGTAATCTCTTGCGCCATCCACGATCTCCGTCTTGCTGATCTTACGCATCAGTCGATAAAACAGCCTTGCAAAAAACGAGCGGATCGGAGGTTCTCCCTTTCTGCTCACCCTTCTTGTCGCTACCGAATCATAGCCCTGCTCAATATAGGAATACATCTCCGGAAGGAGCTTGGGCGGATCCTGCAGATCAGCATCCATTAAAACAACGTAGTCACCCTTCGCCTTGCTGAGTCCTGCATAGATTCCGGCTTCTTTTCCGAAATTTCTCGAAAAAGAAACAAGATGCACTCTCTCATCCTTCTCATGAAGCTTGCGTACTTCCTCCACAGTCCGGTCCTTGGAACCGTCATCCACATAGATGATCTCCAGCTCAATATCCTTCCCGTGAAAAAAAGCTTCCTGTTTCATCAATTCTTCGTAAAAATACGGCACATTTTCTTCTTCGTTGTAGCAAGGTACAACTACGCTTAACAGTTTCATAGCTTGCTCCTTTGGATAATGACTGTTGCTTTTGGAGGGTTGCCGGCAGAGCCGCTGACACGCTGGCGTGTCTTGCCGCTTGGCGCCGGCAGAGCCGCTGACACGCCAGCGTGTCAGCGGTCGCTTCGCTCGTCAAATGCACGGAAAGACAGATGCTCATGCGAGCATGGCATCTGTCTTTCCGTGCACTTGACTCTGCCTTTCCGAACATTATACCACAATCCCTTGGTGTCGTAAACTCGTACGTTAAAATAGGGGTAGATGTTCAAATATGCGGCGATAGCAGTCTTTAACCGTTTTTAACAGGATATTTCTTAACGTCTGATGTAAAGGTACAGCGAGTGTTCGGATGCAAACAGTTCCAATCCGTGATGGGTTAAAAAGGTATCCGTCAACTCCTCACGGCATACAATCAGGTTACAACCGAGAGTAAGCGCAAGTTCCGCTGTTTCGGCGCTGTTTACCTCTGCCGACTCCATCTTCTGGCACAAAAGAACCGCTTCCCCGGAATAGGTTTCGTGAAGATAATCCAAGGCTCCCGTCTGCCACAAATTGCGCCCGTACACCAACTGGATCTGACCGTCATATCTTCGGATACTGTTCATAATCCCCTTCGGTGCCACCAAAAGAGGCTCAGCGCCTTCTGTGCGCAGTTGCCCGGCTGCCTCTCTGATCTGTTCGATCATCTCATCCTCTCGACCATATACAACTTCCTTTACCGGTTTCAGATCTTCACGGGCGCTAAACGGTACAATCGTTCCCGCAGTCAGGATCACAACCGCAAGCGCTGCCGTTACCGCCATCCGATACCATGTTTTCTTATTTTCACATAACAGGGCAATCAGCTCTGTACCACAATAAGCAATCAAAGGCAAGACCGGAATCGCCAACGTCACTTTCCACAGGGGGTATGTCTGTCCTGTCAGTTTTGCATAGGCATATACCGTAATCGGATTGCACATCAAAAATGCGATCACGCAAAACCCTGCCGCTACCCGTCTTTCCCTATTTTGTTTTGTTCCTTTTATCAGACAGAACAACACTGCCAATAGTCCGAGAGAAGCATAGGCACCCCCTTGTTCTGCAATACGGAAAAAAGTCTGAATCTCATTCCATGCACTTTGCATGCTTAGATTCCCTCCTTTCCTTGTGTCTGCAAGCAGCCCTTCCCAGCCTGATCACACATACAAGTATAAACGGTGCCATACTCGCCCACAGAATCACATACGGATTCCATCCCTGATGAAGCAGCCGAAAGGCATAGGTATATGCCTGATAATCGCCAAACAGCAACAAAATACCATATAAAATCATTGCATATGCCGCCTTGTTCATCTTGTTTGCCTTTCCGAATACCTCACGGAGCAACAGATAAATCACCGCGTAATTCAACAAAAGCCCCCATACCGGAATCCATCTGCAGATCAGCAGATACGGATCCGCTCCGGTAACATCGCACAGCACTGCATATAGTCCCGGCATGAAATTCAGCTTTGCCTCCATATTCATACCCAGTTCCAACATTGCCCCTGTTCCCGGATGGTACCGGCAGACCGTTCCTGTTGTCAGAATCGTACAGACTTCCTCCACTGTCATGTCATTTCCAAAGTAAGGCTCATACCATAGCATCACTCCCACATTCAACACAAAAAAAAGCACAACCGCTCCATACAAAAACCACTGCTCCCGATTCCGGCTGCTCAGCCATTTTCGTATGTATCCTTGTTCTCCCGACAGCCGACGCCTTCTTTTACAGCTTGCAAAGCATCCGCCAACGATCAGAATCAACGCATACACAACGGCTCCCCATTTCATGGCAGAAAAAGAAAGTGCCTTCCAAACCGTCACAAATTGTATTATAAACATACCGAAAAACAACACAACGGAACCGGCTGCCATTGTAACACAGCAGCCCGATTCCGCTTGATGAAGACTATATAATAAAAATCTGCCGCCAAGAAAGGAAACGACAGTCAATAACACGATTGCCGCAATACATGCCATGCTCTTTTTCTCCAATCATTCCTTTCTTTTTAGTATAACTTGAATCCCACAAAAAGTCACTGAAAAGATTCTATGATTTCAACAACATCATATGCCTGTCTTCCCTGCAATCCAGCATAATCATGTCCGCAATACCCGCTATGTATTCACTATTGGTCGGACGCTGCTTTCCATCCATAAAACTATATCCGAACAATTCCCGGATCGTCTCCTCATTTCCCCGCTCCCACGAAACTTCAATCGCATTCCGAATAGCCCGTTCTACTTTCTGGTCCGTTGTTTTAAAGCGTTTTGCGACCTCAGGATACAATAACTTTGTTACACTGCTGACCAGTTCCATATCCTCCATGCACATCAAAATGGATTTTCTCAGATAACGAAACCCGTTCAAATGTACGGGGATGCCCATTTCCAGCATGATATCCGTTACCCGCCGCTCCATTCCTAATTCCTGCTTGCCCATGATCCGATTTTCCATTTTTTATTCTCCTTCTGATTCATGTCTTGTCATATTATGTTATCTTTTGCACTTAGATGCACATATTCGCTCGATATATGACGAGACAGATTGTAGTTTATTTAAAAATACTAGCATAACGCCCTACAGAAGTAAATTTTCACTCATCGCAAAAACAGCCAAAAAAAGACCGGTATTCCGTTTCCGGATACCGGTCCTTATTGGACTTCTTTCCCAATTCTTATAATCTTGCCTGTGATACATGCTCACGGAACCATTCATATGCCAGTCCGATGCCCTCCTCGAGTTCCACGCGATGCGTCCATCCAAGGCCATGAAGTTTACTTACATCCGTCAGCTTTCTGGGTGTACCGTCCGGCATTTCCGCATTCCAGACAATCTCCCCTTCATAGCCGACAACTCTTTTTACCATTTCGGCAAGGGTGCGAATCGTCACTTCCTTACCGGTTCCGATATTGACATGCTGCTCGCCGCTGTAATTTTCAAGCAAAAATACGCAGGCATCCGCCATGTCATCCACATACAGGAATTCGCGAAGCGGCTTACCGCTCCCCCACAGCTCCACCGTAGGTGCTCCCGACACCTTTGCCTCATGAAATTTGCGGATCATGGCAGGCATGACATGGGAGCCGTTCAGGTCATAATTATCATACGGTCCGTAAAGATTGGTAGGCATACAGGAAATAAAATCATCTCCGTACTGGCGTTTATAGAATTTACACATCTCTAACCCCGCAATCTTAGCGATCGCATATGCTTCATTTGTCGTCTCCAGCGGACCGGTCAAAAGTGCATCCTCCGGGATCGGCTGCGGCGCCATTTTAGGATAGATACAGGTACTTCCGAGGAAGAGCAGCTTTTTTACCTTAAAATCATGGCAGCATTTGATTACATTGCACTGAATCTGCATATTCTCATAAGCAAATTCTGCCGGTGTCGTATTATTCGCATTAATACCGCCGACTTTAGCCGCTGCCAGCACAACAATATCCGGTCTTTCCTGCTCAAAGAACGCTCTGACTGCCTGCTGGTCACACAGATCCAACTCCTTGTGTGTCCGTCCGATCACATTGGTATATCCCTTTGCCTGCAGGTTTCGGACAATAGCACTTCCTACCAGTCCTCTGTGACCTGCTACATAGATCTTATCCTTTTTGTCCATAATTACTCTCCATTCCAAAGCATTTTATCATACAGCCTATCAGAAAACTTCCCGTTTTCTGTCCGTGATCCGGATTATTGATGTGCTTCCCTGTATTGTGCACAATCCATTCCGGCAATCGCCTTCATGTCAGCATCCATCATCATCGCTACCAGCTGTTTAAAGTCCACTTTCCGTTTCCAGCCAAGCTCCTTCTCTGCCTTCTCGCAATTTCCCCAGAGGAATTCCACTTCTGCCGGACGATAGAATTCCGGATTCACATCCACATACAACCTTCCGGTCTTTGCATCGTAGCCCTTCTCATTGATGCCTTCGCCTTCCCAGCGAATCTGAATTCCGAGATTGGCAAATGCCTCCTCCACAAATTGGCGGACTGTATGCGTTTCATTGGTGGCAAGCACATAATCACCACAGCTGTCCTGCTGCAGCATCAGCCACATTCCTTCTACATAATCTCCGGCAAAGCCCCAGTCACGCTTCGCATTCATGTTTCCGAGAGACAGCTTCTCCTGTTTTCCCGCCATAATATTGGCAAGTGCCAGTGTGATCTTCCTCGTCACGAAATTCTCCCCGCGGCGCGGAGATTCATGATTAAACAAAATACCGTTACAGGTAAACATATTATAGGACTCTCTGTAATTGACGGTGATCCAGTAAGAATATAATTTTGCCACTCCGTAAGGACTCTTTGGATAGAACGGTGTTTTCTCGCTCTGCGGTGCCGTTTCCGGAATTCCGCCGAACAGTTCGGAAGTTGATGCCTGATAATAGCGGCAGTTTCCGCCGTTGACACGAATCGCCTCCAATAGCTTTAATGTACTGGTTCCGGTCGCATCTGCCGTATACTCCGGCACTTCAAAAGATACCCCTACATGGGACTGCGCTGCCAGATTATATACCTCCGTCGGACGGATCTCGGAAATCAGCCTCATCAGGTTGCTGGAATCCGTTGTATCCGCAAAGTGTAAAAAGAACTTTACTCTGTAATACTGAGAATTGATCAGATGATCAATCCGCGCCGTGTTGGAGATACTGTGTCTCCGAATCAGACCGTGCACCTCATATCCTTTTGCAAGCAAAAACTCTGCCAGATAAGAACCGTCCTGTCCGGTAATTCCCGTGATCAATGCTACATTACTCATATGCTTTCTCCTTTACAAAACATCTCTTCCTGCCATTTAAAGGCATTGTAAAATTTTGTGTTTTTGCGTTTTCTTTTTTCGATCTTTTTCTATTCCAAAAGGGAGTATACTATTGTATAATACTTGTATCAACTTGTTTTATTGCCATTAAATTGTAAAATTTTGCGGAGGTATCTATGGCAAAATCATCCTCAGATCGTATTCTTGTAACTCCTTCTGCCTACGCCAGAACACATTATCTGTATGTGCAGGAAGTCGGTTCCCTGAAAAGTCTGGAGCCTCATATCAGCAGTCGTAAAAATTTAAGCTCCTATCTTTTTTTTATTGTTATGAGCGGTCGGGGAACCTTGACCTATCAGGGCGAGACAATCGAACTCGTTCCCGGCGACTGTGTCTGGCTTGACTGCTTGATGCCCTATGCCCACGAAAGCTCCGAAACCGATCCATGGTCCCTGACATGGGTACACTTTGACGGAAGCGATGCCTCCCATTTCTATCGTTCCTATATGGAGCAGGAGCTTCCCTACTGCTTTCATCCCGGTAATATTCTTCCCTTTGTAGAGACTCTTCACACACTCTATCAAAACTGTCTCTCACAGGATTTTCTGTCTGAGTTAAAAAATAACCGAGGACTGACTGATCTGATCACAATGATCTACGAGCAGCAGGAACGTCCTGAGACCACTACCTCCGGTAAGCTTACACAGATCCGTTCCTATATCGACAGTCATTATGCCGAAAAATTGTCTTTGAATTCTCTTTCGGAACATTTTTTTATCAGCAAGTACCATTTATCCAGAGAGTATCACCGCAGTTATGGCATCACAATCAACAATGATATTACAAACCGAAGAATTTCCCATGCCAAGTCCAGTCTCCGCTTTTCCGACGATCCGATAGAACAGATTGCGGAAGCCTGCGGATTCCAGGACAGTGCTTACTTTATCAATGTTTTTAAAAAGGCAGAAGGGATTACGCCATTGCAGTATAGGAAGAAATGGCGGAGTTGAAAACAGCAATCATTGCTTGATCAACTTCTCTTTGAGCCATGCAGTCAGTTTCTTTTCAATAAGCCGGTAACAAAGCCATGAAACTGCAAGTGTGATAAGCACTGCGGCGCATGTGATCAGGATTGCTTTCAGATCAGGTTGTTTTGTGTTATTGAGCAGTTTATTTAATAACCGCATCGGATAGTAATGTATGAGGTAAACAGAAAAACTCATATCTCCCAGACGTACTAAGAACTTTGGCATCTTCACTCTGATTCCTGCCACAAGCATCAGCCATAAAATAAGGGCGGAAGGAATCCCCCAGCGTACTACCTGCGGTAAAGAACACAGAAACGTGCTATCGTAAGAACACCATTCGCAGGCAAACAATCCGGCACATACAAGTAATAACATCACCGATGCTTCAGGCAGCAGATCATCCTCTGTATGATATTCTTCTCTTGTACTCCAAAAACGAAACGCATAGAACAGTGCCATACCCGCTGCAAACTCCAACAGGATACTGTCCGTCCAGAACGAAAACGGTTCCGTTCCTTCAGGCACCCACTGTCCGATCAATACTAACAGTACAAGCATCCCGGAACAAATCAACGCCCGATAACGTTTGGAAATCTTCATTGCCGCAAAAAATAGAATGTAAAACAGCATCTCATAATTGACCGTCCATCCCACACGTAGCAACGGCTGTGTCACACCGCCCATCGAGAACGGAATAAACAGCAGGGATTTGATCAGATAGACCGGTGATGCGGTCGTCTGCTCAAAAAGCTGAGGAAAAAGAAGCAATGCTATATATGAAACAATCGTCATAAGATAATATAACGGTATGATACGAATAAGCCGTTTCAGCAGGAAATGCTCCGTCTCCTTCTCGGTTGTATACATCATAACAAAGCCACTGATCAGGAAAAATAAATCCACGCCAAAGGCACCCCGCCCGATAAAGCAGATATGCTGCGCAAGAACAAAAAGAGCGGCAATCCCCCTCAGGGATTGCACACTCTCAAATCTTTGATTTAAAAATGTCCGCTTATTAATTGTCATTCTTCGCCTATTCATAGTCCACTCTCTTTATACCGTTTTGCGAATATACTCCGCAATTGCATCCTTCCAATCTGCGAACCGGAAATCTGTTGTCATCCGAAACATATAGTTATCAAGCATGGAAAACGCCGGTCGTTTTGCAGGTGTCGGATACTGATCGGTTGTAATATAATCTACCTTGGTATGTTTCCCTGCAAGTCGGAAAATCTCTGTTGTAAAATCCGCCCATGAACAGCTTCCCTCACAGGTTCCGTGAAACAGTCCATAATTATCGCTCGGCAGCAGATAGGCAATTGCCTTTGCCAGCTCCGAGGCACTGGTCGGATTTCCGATCTGATCGGATACGACTCTGACCGTATCGTTACTTTCCGAAAGCTTTAACATCGTACGCACGAAATTTTTTCCCTCACCGTACAGCCATGCGGTACGGATGATAAAATAACGATCCGCAAAATCCTTTACAAAATTTTCTCCTGCCAGCTTCCCGCTTCCGTATGCACTGACCGGACCTACCGGATCAAACTCCGTCAGCTCTTTATTCTGATCTCCCGGAAACACATAATCGGTAGAGACCTGCACCAGCTTTGCTTCGGTCTCCCGTGCCGCAATCGCCAGATTTCTCGGTCCGATAGCATTGATTTTAAAAGCAAGATCCCGCTCGGATTCACACTTATTCACATCCGTATATGCCGCACAGTTTACAATCGCATAGGGCTTTACTTCCCTCACAAATGCCATAACGGCGTCCACATTTGTAATATCCAGCTCTCCGACATCCGTATTCACACATTCATATTCCGTACTTCCCTCATATACCTCATTCATGGCATGTCCGAGCTGTCCATTGCAGCCGGTTATAATAATCTTTTTCATAACGCCCTCCGTCATTACCAGATTCTGTCACTCTATTTTATCATCAATACAATAATGCAAAAAATAATAATACTATTATAATCTGTTTCACAGCTTCTGTCCAGCCAACATCCCCCAATAAAAAGTCATCTGCCATAACAGCTCAGCCCAGGCAGTAGCCGGAAGGGTATGATTGTGTATCCGGCGGTCCTTTGAAAACGCCGATACTTAGCGAGGTATTATCGAGCTTAGTACCGCTGCGTTTGAAACGGAGCGAGAGCGTGCCGCCGGATACACAATCATACCCTTCCGGCTCCTCCCCAGACTGAACTGTTCCCACCTATTTATGAACCAGCTTCCGCGCCTGTTCTTTCAGATAACCAAATTCCTCACTTCTGCCATATACTGTCAGATATCCCAAATTCGGTATACACAAAACCAATAGCAGCCGTACCACAAATGCCGTCATTCCTCCAAACGGCAAAAGTTCCGAAATCCATGCGGTCAGCGCACCGAATCCGACAGTCAACAGCATCGCTTTCAGATATCCCCCAAAATAAGGCCATACGGACATATGGAACACATTCCGATAGATCATGACCGGATCATACCACCAGGTTGTCAAAAGCCAGCTGATGATCGTTCCGAGGATCACGCCTGACAGACCGATATACCGGACCAGCACAACGGAAATGACGATATTCAGAATCGCTGTTGCTGCGGGACGCGCTTTTCCCTTCCAGAACAGCCCGCAGGCATCCCTGTAGATAAAGGATGTCCTCTGAAATCCGTTAATCACAAAATAAATCACCTGCAACAGCACCAGTTGCGCACCAAATACTCTCTGTGCGCCAAAGCACAGGCGTATGACCGGATTGATCAATACAAAGATCCCGATTCCGACGAAACCATAGAGCCAATAACACAACAGCTGCAGGCAGCGGAAGATAAATTCGCTTCGCTTTTCCTCCCCTTCTGCAAAAAGGTTACCGACCGATGCCGTCACACCGCCAAAAAGCTGCATTGCAACCTGTGAGATTCCGGAAATCACTGTCTGATAATTTCCGTACAGTGCCACCGTACGCACATTGATAAACGCCGAGATCACAATGTTATCCGTCGAATTCACCACTGTCGTATTCATCTTAAACAAAGACATGCCGAACACATCTTTAAAGATTTCTTTTTTTTCTTCCTTCTTTAAGGGCCGCCTGTCCTTTTCCCTAAGATAGGGATAATGCCGGTCCACGATTCCTGCTACCAACAGATTCATCAGAACATTTGCCATCAGACCGATCACGGAATAAATCAGAAAATCGCCAAAAACGCAAAGCGATACGATCTGCAAAACAATCACGATCAGATTGGCCGCCACATGGCAGGCTTTAACCACATACAATTTCTGATCTGCCTGAAGCAGAATGCTCTTATATGCCCAGAACCAGTATGACGCTGCAGACTGCAATACATACAGAACATAGATCAGCCTGACATCCACCAGATCGGTCGTACCCGTCATCAGCCACGGCAGGAATGGCAAAAGTAACAGACCGATTCCCAATACCACGAATCCGATGACTAAGTATGCTTTTTTGAAAAAATGCATCAGGGATTTGATCTTGTCACGGTCTCCCTCGGCAAGCGGCTTATACAGTCCGAAGCAGATCGCATTTCCGATTCCCAGCTCTGCCAGGCTCAGAATGGATAAAATATTGGTAAACAGGCTGGAAATTCCCAGATATTCATCGCTTAAAAAGCGGATAAATACCATACGTCCGATAAACTGCAAAATTCCTACAAGCAGCGTTCCCAAACCGCCCGCCATGATATTCATAAATGCCTTCCGGGTCCTCATATCAGCCTCGCAATCCGGCAGTCAGCGCTTTCAGATACAAACGCAGACGCTTTGCCTCTTTTCGCTTTCGTATGGAGCCGTACTCTGCCCGCTCTCCCAACGAAATCTCTGCCTTTTTCTTCTTCCATGCACGCACATCCTTTTTCTGTACGGAAATCTCCTCCGTCGTCAAAATATCCGCAAGATCTTCCGGAAGTCCCTGCTCCACTTTCCTGCCTCCGTGTATGCTTGCGTATACGCAGTTATTTTCATACTGTCCCTTTTTTTCTTCTAAATGCTGGGATCTTGCAATCTCAGAATAGGATGATTCATGGACTTCAAATAACTCCCGACATGCTTCCCATAGCTCTCGTGCTTTTTTTGTCCTGACGATCAGACTGTTCGAGCCTTCTTTGGATGCATGTTTTCCCGTATAATTATCTCCGACAGAAAAATCCGCCTCTTCGTTCAGCTTGTCATAACAGTACAGGCAACGCTGTGACTGGAAAAAGTCTTTCACGATCATACGCTCTTTTGCACTCAGGTGCTCATGGCTGCCGTCCGCATATTCTAACCGCATGTTGCCGGGCCAGCCGCCCGCTCTTTTATCACGGAAGTGAAATGCCGTCAGCTCGGTATCTCTTTCTCTTCGCTGCTTCATATAATCATAAATGGAATACGTCATCGTCCTGTCACAAAACAGACCGATGATCAGTATCTTGTCCCTGTCGATCCCCTCCGAACGCAGTGCCCGGCATAAGCCGTGTACAGCACAGGGAACCCCCACATAGATCACCTTTTCCTCAGGATGTTCCAGAATATAGGAAACAGCCTCCTCCTGTGATACCGGAAGATAACGGGAACGCTGCGTTTTTTCAAGATCATCGCCCTTTCTGACGATCGTGCTTTTCATCTGCTCCCGATAATCATATCCGCTTGGCAAAAAAGCTGCCTGATAAGCACCGCAATGAAGCAACGCACGGATCATACCGGTCACAAAGCCGCCGCTTGTCGCCTGTCGTAAAAGAGCATGGTCTTTTACCTGCACACTATAGCATTGCATCTCCTGACGTCCTGCAGTTGTGATCTCCTGTCCTTCTGCGCAATCTGTCCGGCACACATCTGCTCCCTCCGGCTGCTTCGACATCTGCGAATGCGTATTCTGTTGATACTCATAATGATATCCCGGACATACCTTCAGACATTTTCCGCACTGAACGCACATCTCCGCATCAATAACCGGAAGATAGCTTCCTTTTGCCTTTTCAAAATGAATACATCCGTTTGGGCACACCGCCGCACAGATACCGCAGGAACAGCATAAATCTTCCGCCACGGTCTGCATGATAGTCTTTGCTCCGCTCTCATATCCCATACAGTCAAATGCATTCTGCCTCTGTATTTTCTGCAATGCAGATGTGATCGTTTCCGATTCCAGACGGTATCGCTCCTCCATCCGCTTTATCATATCCGTCAACATCTGCATATCAATACGACCGCGGACATCCACAGCATAGGCACTCTGAGAAAACTTGCCAAGCAGCTCTTTATATTTTTCCGCCCAGCCAAACACGATACAGGGAATCCCCTGTTTGTACGCATGTACGATCGCATGGTATCTGGATGCTGCAAGATAATCAAATGCTTTGACCAGTTCCTCATATTCCAGACAGGTAAAATCCTGTTCTAACAGGATCACCCGCTCCTCTTCTTCGTACATTGCCTTAATCCTTTGGCAAAACGCCAGATCCTCCGTGGCATGACGAATCAGATAAACATGCCTGCCTGCCGACAGCCAAAAGTCGATCATCACGCGATAGGCCTGCATCAGTTCTTCTGCATTTGCGTATTTGTCATTTCGGACATTGGGCAAGATGGCAACACTTCCGGGCAAAATCCGAACCGTTTCCTGTGATACACTCCCGGAAGTATTTTCTCCCTCTGCTTTATAGATCCGTGTCCTGTCAATGCTGCGATTTTGCAGTACAAGATCTTCCGAAAGCCGTACATTCCGAAAACCATACTGTTCCTTTAATAATTCATATCCTTCCCGCTCGCGGGCATACAACACCTCCGCATAGGGAAGCCACGCTTTCATACAACGCTCCGTAATACGTCCAAAGAGACCTTTCCATACAAAAGGACCAAAGGACTGTGGCATATAATAAATCGGCACACCGAGCTTTCGGGCGCACTTTGCCCGATACGCTGCCAGAAGATTGGCAGCCCATCCCCAGTTAGAGCCAAAGGTATAACCGCTGATATCCACGATCATCTCTGTCTCTCTCCGAATCTTTGCCGCATCCCGGTAACGATCAAGCTTCCCGTAACGATGCTGGATCAGCCGGTATTTCCCTCCATATAAACATACACTGTCCCGAAACAGGAAATCATATTCCTGCACGGCTTCAGGCGGCGCAGTCGCGTCCGGATCCGATATGACCACGATTTCCTTTCCCGGAAACCGCTTGCGCATCTCATCCACGGTGATAAAGATCATCGATTGCGCACCTTTATTTTTCAGATTTCCCCCTGTAATCAAAATATAACCCATACTTTACTCCTGTTGTGATCCGATGCACGCCTTTTCCTTGATTCCCGTTTGAATCCGTTTCATACCGCATCCGTATTGCTTTCTTCTGTCAATTTCCGATACAGCGCCTCAATCTGTTCCGTATTCCTATCGGATAGAAAGTTCTCTCCGGCAAACCGGAATGCCCGTCTTCCCATACTTTCAATACGCCCCGGTTCTGCGATCAGTTCCTGCATGCAGTCAGCCAACGCTTTGGCATTGCCGCTTTCAAATAAAAGCCCGTTCTCTCCCGGACGGATCAATTCCGGATTTGCCCCGGAATCCGAAGCAATCACGGGATCAGAAGCCATCATGGCTTCTATGGTCACACGTCCGAACGCCTCCTTTTCGGAGCATACCAATTCCACATCCGTTGTTTTCCGAAGTTCTGCCATATCGCTGACAAACCCCGTAAATGTGATTTCCGATTCCGGATCTTTTGCAGCCATTTCCCGCAATTTCTTTTCAAACTGTCTGGAATCCTGCATTGCTGATGCCGCACCCGCAATGATCAGTCTGAAATTGGTAACACCGCGTTTTTTCAGGATCCCGCACGCCTCTATTGCCAAATCCTGCCGTTTCGTCGGATGAAGATTTCCCGCGATCAGAAAGACCACCGGTGCACCTGTATTTTTCTCCTGCCTGATTTCTGTTTGATATTTATCAAATAAAAACTTTTCCGAGATTCCGTTATAGATCACACAGCCCCGTGTTTTGGAGATTCCGCCTGCATAATAATCTCCGACACTCTGCGAAATGAATACAACCTTTCCCGGAACCGTTTCCACATAAGCGCAACTCTTTTGGACTCCCTTTAAGAACTCCAGGCGATAATCCGCATCTCCGAATTCCCGAAAATGCCATACATGCTTGATACCCGCTCTTTTGGCTGCTCTGGCACCGACATCGATCACACTGGAATTGGAATGTATGATCTGCACACCTTTTTTCCGCGCCAACGCAGCAATTCGCCGCTCCGGTATCCATTCCAGTGCATACAGAATACGAAAAGCAAACTTCATCAACGGGTTCCATCCTGCCGGCTCCATCCACCAGCCGAAAAAGACATGCTTTACTTCAATTCCGCTGTTTTTCAGCGCCGCATAAACCTGTCCTGTCTTTATCGGTAAAACAACCATTACCTGATGTCCTCTCGCCTTTAGCTCCTGCGCCAATGTCACAAGGGACTTGGAAGCTCCTCCCATATTCCTTTCATGTGCTACAAACAGAATCTTCATACCGACTTCTCTCTTTCCTGTTCAAGCGCACGGATCCGTTCCTCATTCAGTGCGACTGTCTGTGCCAGCTGTTTGATCCGATCGGACTGTCTGGACACAATGACCGTCAGCACAAAGATCAGGCAGATCGCAAAGCACAACGCAATCAAAAACAGCGCATTCACCGGCGTATCAATCCCCATCAGATCTGCAAGACGATACAAAATTCCGGGAATACAATCCACGATAAATACACATACCACAACCGCCATCCACGGCAGCGCATATTTTAATTCCATTTTTCTCTTTCGCACACACCTTATGATGTATAATGCGCCAATCAATAACAAAATTGCAGAAATCAATTGTATCTTTGACATATGTATCCCCCTATTGGTCCTTTCTCAGTCTCTCTATCACAATGGCAACAGTAACCTTAAACATATAATAGATACTTTTCCCCAGCGAAATAGAAGATACGCCGGCCTGTCTTTCACGCATTTTTACGGGGCACTCCGCAATCTTCTTACCGCGCCTCAAGAGCATGACAATACTCTCCGGCTCCGGATAATCCTTCGGATAATTATGGGCAAAGCTTTCTATCACACTGCGGTTTCCCATACGCATCCCCGATGTCGGATCACAGATATGTTTTCCCGTCATCCAGAAGATCAGCCTTGAAAAATAGCGGATGCCCAGTCTTCGTATCCCGGAAGACTGAAATCCTTCTTTTTTGATAAATCGGGAGCCAATCACCATATCCAGCTGTTGTTCCAAAAGCATATCCCGCATGATATTCAAATAAGATGCATCATGCTGCCCGTCTCCGTCGAATTGCACTGCAATATCATATCCGTTTTTCTCTGCATATCGATAGCCCGTCTGCACTGCACCGCCAATTCCCAAATTGATGGGCAGACTGATCACATGCAGCCCCTGTTCCCTGCAGACCGACAATGTGTTATCCCGCGAACAGTCGTTGATGATGATATAATCAAAATCGGGCGCATGTTCCCTGATATCCCGAACCGTCCCTACAATATTCTCTTCCTCGTTATATGCCGGAATGATCACAAGGCTTTTCATTTGTATTCTCCTATTCTTTTGTTCCTATATGGGCGATTGCGAAGCTCTGTCCGTAAAGCAGAACCGATGCTGATAAACCTATCGGTGACCGGCACGCTTTCGCTACACCTCGTCCGTAACGGTACATAAGGTGCCAAAATACGGCACCTAAGTACCGACGGACTCACAGTACCGGTCACCGATAGGTTTATCAGCATCAATTCCGCTTTACGGACAGAGTTTCGCAATCGCCTATTGTTCCTACAGAAACTGTCTGAGCACCCGCAGAATCCTGCAAAAATCCGTAAACCATGCAAAGGATACCTTATTCTCCTTTAACGCGCGGTGTCCTTCTTTTAAAGACAACAGGTAAGAAGACAGACTTTGATTACTTGTCCCGCCATAGGACATGTGAATCAGTACCTCCGGAATATATGCCAACGTTACCCTGTGATCCTTCAGGATGCGGACCATAAATTCATAATCCGCAGACACCTTATAATCATCCTTATAGTATCCGTATGTTTCATATACCTCTCTGCGCAGATACAGCGTGGGATGTCCCGGCATCCATCCGGTCCTTAAATTGCCCTGCCCCTGACGCCATTTCCTGACAACTTTTCCGTCCTTCCGGTAATCCAGATCGGCATGCACACCGTCCGTTCCCTCTTTCTCAATCGCCGTAACCAGCTTGGTGATCACATCCGGTCCCGTATACTCATCAAAGCAACAGCCGATCACATCACCGGTCGAAAGACGTATCCCCTTATTGATCGCATCATAAATCCCCTTATCCGGCTCTGACAGATAGTGAAAACGATCTCCAAAAATCTCTGCTGCCCTGGCAATGACCTCCGGTGTCCGGTCTGTCGAAGCACCGTCTATGATAATATATTCTATATTTTCATAATCCTGTTTCCAGACCTGTTCTACAACATGCTCCAGATGCTCCGCATCATTATATGTAGTTGTGATCACAGAAACCTTCAGACTCATTTTTTCCTCCGTAGCGCTGTATATAAGTCCGCCATGCACCATTCGGGTGCCTGCCTACTCTGAATAAGGTCATTATATCAGCCCGCCATGCACCATTCGGGTGCCTGCGGCACCCTCATTCACGGGCTTCGCCCTATGGCTGTAGCCAAAGGCAAATCCGTCTGCAAGCAGTCGATTTGCCTCCGGCTACAGCCGCATGGCTCATTGCTTACGCGTAATATCATACAACCAAATTGCCGCAGATGCAAACAATTATCATTTCTGTGCCTCCCGCATGCAATTTTTGGGGGTGTAAAACTCTGTCAGCAGGATAGAACCGGAGACCACAGACCAGCCGCAGTGGGCACTGGGAGTCCGTCGGTACTTAGGTGCCGTATTTTGGCACCTTATGTACCGTTACGGACGAGGTGTAGCGAAAGCGTGCCCACTGCGGCTGGTCTGTAGTCCCCGGTTCTATCCTGATGACAGAGTTTCGCAAATATCTTTCAACTTTTGGCAGCTTTTATACGTCAAATTCTATGACAGCCGTTCACTCTGTAGAAACTTTTAGAGTGTAAGAACGTGTTACCAAATGAAGTATTTTTCCCACAGCGGAGAATCGCTTCAAAAAACTGCTTCAACAATATGTATAATCTGTTAAAAAAATGTGACAGATACTACATATTGTGCTATACTGAATATATTAGTTGTTCTATTACTAAAAACGGAGGAAAATCAATGAAAAAAGCAAACATCCTGCTTCTTGCATCGCTCACCTGTATGCTTGCACTGAGCGGTTGCGGAAAGAGCAATAACGATGGAAATACGCCTTCCGATGGCAGCAATGAAACACCCAATATTATTGTGGATGATACGGATCCGAGCAACAATGAGGATGCGGTTACACCAGAACCGGAAACTCCCACAGAGGAAGAAGAAACACGGGAAGGATATGTACGCAGTGACCTGACAAACGAATGGATCGATGAATCTCTTGCAGATTCCAGACCGCTCGCCATCATGGTTCCGAATAATAAGAC
Organism: Lachnospiraceae bacterium; assembly: GCA_051888775.1. Taxonomy (GTDB): domain Bacteria; phylum Bacillota; class Clostridia; order Lachnospirales; family Lachnospiraceae; genus JBJFCE01. Next base: position 109,401 of record JBJFCE010000050.1, read on the forward strand.
TGCTCTTCCTCAGTACAATATCGGCAGTGCCGGCGTCGTTTACGAATGTCTTGCAGAAGGTAAGATCAGCCGTCTGCTGTGTATCTGGGATGACTGGCGCGATATGGATCGTATCGGAAATATCCGTTCCGCCCGTGCCTACTACGTATACTGGGCTCTGGAATGGGATCCGATCTTCTGTCACTTCGGACAGGTTCTGTATGCCGATCCGATCTTAAATTCCGATGCCTGTGATCATCTTGACGGAAATAAGTGTCCTGAAGGTTATGGTTTCTACCGTGTCAGAGACGAGGGACGTATTTACGAGCAGACCGCATATGCTGCAACCGATATGTTGGTCAAAGCCTGTGAATACTACGGCTTCAGCCTGACACATACCGAGTATTATACTCCAAACCACTGGTCCTTTGCTTCCGAATCCAATCCGGAAGAATTAACCGGTTACAGTGATGCATTTAAATGTACCTATATTGATTGCGCAAAGGCTTATCCGAATGATACACCTTATTTTGAATACAACGAAGAAGACGGTTTATATTACCGTTATCACTTCGGCGAGCCGCATATGGATGCCGCTACCGATACACAGCTCGCATTCAAGAATGTTCTGATCCAGTATTGTGATTACACGGTTCTGGACGAATATGATCATCTGCAATATGCAATCAATTCCAGTAACAGCGGCTACTATATCACCAACGGTATGGCCATTCCCGTAACCTGGTCCAAAGCAGGTGACCTTGCCGCTACCAAGTTCTATGATTCCAACGGCAATGAAATCCAGTTGAATACCGGCAAAACCATGGTATGTGTTGTGGGTTCCAATACCACCGTAACATTAGAGTAGACTTCATCAATACAGATGATTGAAAAACTCCGACTTCCATCTGACCAGATGGAAATCGGAGTTTTTTCATACTGCTTATAAGTACCATTGCCTGATTCCGACAAGATAGCTGCAACAGAACAGGATCAGCGTAGCTGCACCAAATAAAAGCTTATAATAGGATTCTTCTTTCCACTTCCAATGAATTCTGCTGTTCATCAGACACATCCCAACCGGAAGAAACAGCGGTGCAAAATATCGATTCTGCACACCTTCAATACTCTGACTGCCCACCACATTAAAGGACAGATACAGCACGGTCCAAATAACTGCCGTCATTCCTATTACCATCAGGATCGTGACAATTCTGAATCGTGTGCCGATTCCGCCGCGCTTTTCCTCTCTCGGACTGATCAATGCCGCCATTCCCCAGACAGCAAACCATAGCCAGGTGAAGATCGTTCCGGGCGTTCCCATATAGCCGTACATGTGGAATGCATTTTCTCCGGAAAACCATTCATAAATTCTGATAAACATCGAAGAAAGCAACAATTTTAAATAGGCAAACGGCTGACTCAGAATATATTGGATCTGCGCCAGCATACCGGTTCCTTCCACACGTTTATCTCCGGCATTGGCTACGGTCTCTGCCGCCGATGCACCCGAATAAGACGGAGATACTACCTCATACAGCATTGCACAGCACAAAATCACCAACAGCACCTTAAAAATGACCGCTCGCTTTTTGGACGGAAACTTTCGGTATCCCAAAAACAGCAACAGCAATGCCATAATGATATAGATCTGTTTAGAATAGCTTCCCACGATAAAGCAGGACAGCATTGCAAGCATGTGCCCCGGCGTGATTTTTCGTTCCGGCTCCAGTAATTCGTTCATGACTAATACCATGGCAAGCAGCAAGAAGCAATTCACAAATGCATCATAAGAAAACTGGGATGCCAGAAATATACTATTTGGCATCAATGCAATCACCGCTACCAGCGCTTTCCCTTTTTGGGCTACCCGTATGGCAATTGCACAAACCACGGTATAGAGTAACAGATTACCGAATTTGCTTAAAGAAAGCATTCCCGCAAAAGGCAGCCGCAGCGACCGCCCGATCGCCATAAATACTGCCATAGGAAGGTACGCTCTCTGATTATAGCTGATCATCTTTGAAGTATAAAAGATTCCTGCCGTCTCATAATCATGGATGCTTTCCAGATAAGCTGCAACATCCTTTCGTTCCCATAGATTATCGAATACAGGCACCGTCAAGGTCTTGCAGGCCAGTACAGCATCCGTATCATATACCTTGCTGATATAGGACAGATTCCACACCTGAGCAATATGTGTCTGTTCATCATAGGAAATTTGATTTGTTCCCGTGATCAGGATCAGCATACCACCGGTCAGAAGGCAGATAACCGCAAATACTATTTCCAATCTCCTTGTAAAGCTACAATGCCCTATCACGAAATAAGCACACAAACCGAATGCACTCAGCCAGAACAGAAAACGAATTCCGTTCCACTCAACAAAATCCGATGCTGTCGCACTCCATTCTCCGCATTCCTGCGTAAGACACCGAATGACGATATTGCTGCCGCTCTCTCTTATATTGCATACACACCTGTCCAGCCTTGCATCCACAGTTTCGTTTTGACTCGTCACCAGAATCCCGTTTTGGTCATAGATCTCCACGCAAAATTCCGTGTCCTCTTCAAAGGTGCCCTCCAGTGTCAGCGTCTTGATATACCCTGTTTCTCCAAAGGAAAGCTCTGCCGTATCTTCCGCTGTCTGTACAGTCTCTGAATAGGCTCCCTCTCTCAGGACTCTGCCATTACAGATTAGCAATTCCGTCAATACACTCAAAAAAAGCACTGTCACGATCGCGACTGCAACACGAACCGCCTTTGAATGCCAACGTGATTCTTTTGTTACGGTCTCTCCCGTATCTTCCAGTCTTCTATTTTCTTCCTGCTTCCTATTTTCTTCAAGCTTTCTATTTTCTTCCAGTTTCTTCCTTCCTGTCATAAAAAGTGCCGTCGCACTCAGTAACAGGAACATCATCTTTGCATCAAAGACAAGCGGATAGGTTTTCTTCACCGAGGCATAGTACATCAGCAGATCCCCGTTCACCGTCTCACCGTTGACCAGAGTCTTACTGTTATCTGCCATTTTACTTCCCATGATGATCTGCGGTAATTGTGCTTCCGTTCCCGTAGGAAGATATCTCACGGTAAATACCAGTGCTCCGCTCAGTTCCCCGCTGTTTGGAATCTCAGCATACACATACGCTTCTCTCAGCCGGTCATCCAGCTTCACCTGCGCCCCTCCGATATAGGACTCCTCCCCCGGAAAACCTTCCTCATGCCATGCTTCTATCAGGATGCTTCCCTCAGGATAGCACTCACTTCCCCAGTCCAAACACGGCTGTATCCCGCATATCGTCTTTCCATGGACATCCAGATAGTAGGTAATAACCGTATCTTCGGTCAGCTCTATACCTGTTTTTTCTTCCTCTTTCTCCAGAACAACATGCTGCTTTGTAATATCATAGGCAAGCTTTGGGTAACAGTAGCTTAAAATGATCAGCAGACCGAAACAGGCAGCCATTGCCCATACGATCATATACCCCCATTTATGAAAAAATTCGTTCCATTTCTCCCGCTTTCTCATGTGTCCCTCTATTCTCATCAGAAATATATTGCAAAACGAGCGCCGGAAAGTATTCCCGCTTTCCGGCACTCATAGATGCACTATTTTGTTCCAAGTCCTAAGCGATTGATTGCAGAGAAAATAGCACGTACGGATGCACGTGTAATATTGGAGCTGACACCGACACCGTAGGTGACTCTGCCGTCTTCGGAATTTAACAGATGAATATATGCGGCAGCCTGCGAATTGGATCCGCTCTGCAAAGCATGCTCCTCATAATCCAGAATCTTGACCGAGATTCCGAGATTCTCCTGCAAACCTCTCTGAACCGCATCCAACGGTCCGTTTCCGACAGCCGTATAGGATTTTTCCTGACCATGATCCGTATAAACAACAGTAACCTTTGTATCAAACTGAGAATCGGTCTCTCCGCTTAAGTCATCTACTTTCAGCTTGCGGAAATGAATCGGCTCCTTCTGATCGAGGTATTCTTTGCGGAAGCAATCCATGATCAGATCAGGTGAAACCTCACCCTGCTTTTCGGAAATCGCCTGAATCACATTCGCGAACTCACGCTGCATACTCTTTGGCAGCTTAAAGCCAAAGTAAGTATCCATGACAAACGCAACGCCGCCCTTACCGGACTGGGAATTGATACGTACGATCGGCTCATACTCTCTTCCGATATCCGCAGGATCGATCGGCAGATAAGGCACCTGCCAATGCTCGCTGTTACGCTCACGCATTGCCTTGACACCTTTGTTGATCGCATCCTGATGAGATCCCGAAAATGCGGTAAATACCAGCTTTCCGGCATACGGATGTCTCGGGTGGATCGGAATCTTGCAGCATCTTTCATAAATTTCAATAATCTCATTGATATGCTCAATATTTAACTCCGGATTGATTCCCTGAGAAAACATGTTATATGCTACGGTCAGAACATCCACATTACCGGTTCTTTCCCCGTTTCCGAACAGTGTTCCTTCCACACGGTCTGCTCCTGCCAAAAGTGCCAGCTCGGTTGCGGCAACGCCTGTTCCTCTGTCGTTATGAGGATGCACACTTAAAATAATACTCTCGCGGTTCTTAAAATGCTTATTCATCCACTCGATCTGATCCGCATATACATTCGGTGTATTCATTTCTACCGTAGACGGCAGATTGATGATCATCGGGTTCTCTTTAGTCGGTCCCCAGGTATCCTGTACTGCCGTACAAATTTCTAATGCAAAATCAAGTTCTGTTCCGGTAAAGCTCTCCGGAGAATACTCCAGAATAATCTTACCCGGAAAATCTTTCGCATACTCTTTTACCCACTTTGTTCCCTGTACCGCAATCTCAATGATCTGCTCGCGGTTCATTCCGAACACGACATCTCTCTGTAATGTAGAGGTCGAATTATAAATATGTACAACTGCCTGCTTGCATCCCTGAATCGACTCAAAGGTACGGGCAATCTGCTCCTCACGGCACTGAGTTAATACCTGTACTCTGACATCATCCGGAATCATTCTGCGCTCTACAAGCTGGCGCAGGAAATCATATTCAATCTGGCTCGCTGCCGGAAATCCGATCTCAATCTCCTTAAAGCCGAGTTTGATTAGGTACTGAAACATCTCTATCTTCTCATCTACGACCATAGGATCGATCAACGCCTGATTGCCGTCACGTAGATCGACGCTACACCAGATGGGTGCTTTTTCGATTTCTTTTCCGGGCCATTCACGCTCCGGATAGTTTACTACGGGGTTCCTTGTGTAACGCTTGTAGTTCAACATATTCCTGTCTCCTTTTCAGATTTATTTTCCCAGGCGTTTATCAAACTCTGTCAGACGGATGCAACAGCTGCCCATATACCTGTCAGTGGCGGGCACGCTTTCGCTACACCTCGTCCGTAACGGTACGTAAGGTGCCAAAATACGGCACCTAAGTGCCGACGGACTCCCAGTACCCGCCAATGACAGGTATATGGGCAGCTGCGGTATCCGTCTGACAGAGTTTGATAAACGCCTGGTTATTGTTTTCACCAAGAACAATGTCTTGATGTGAAAGCCACGCTTCACGCAAAATCAGCCCGAATATTCATTCGGGCTGACGGTTTCAAAAGTCTTTATTCTCCGAGACCACTTTCAATTGCACTGACCAGAGCTTGTAATGCTTCATTCTCATCCTCGCCCTCGCAGGTAAACTCGATCTCATCACCACATTTGACACAGGCACCAAGAACGCTTAATACGCTCTTTGCATTTGCTGTGTTCTCCCGAAATGTAAAGGTTATCAAAGATTTAAACTGCATAGCCTCCTTACATAGGATGCCTGCCGGTCTTAGATGTAGTCCTGTTGGATTTTTGATAGTTACCTTCTGACTTACCATAACTATACCTCCGTTTTCTGGTTACCATAATAAAAATATCTTCTCTTATGTAATCGGTTGAACCCCCAATTCATCCCGATATATTCAGTATACCATTATAGGCTGACATTCTCAAGCACTTTACCAACTTTTCATTTTTACGTTGGAAGCATGCCGCTTAAGAAGGAGCCGGAAGGGTATGATTGTGTATCCGGCGGCCCTTTGAAAACGCCGGTACTTAGCGAGGTATTGTCGAGCTTAGTACCGCTGCGTTTGAAACGGAGCGAGAGCGTGCCAACGGATACACAATCATACCCTTTGGGCTCCTTCTAAAACCACATGCTCACCACGATCATACTGATATACCTGCCTACATTACTGCTTATAAAACAACATTCTGGATTAAGTCTGCCAGTTTTTGTGCTTCCTCCTGAATCATCTTCTGATCTTTTCCTTCGATCATGACACGCACCATCGGCTCCGTACCGGACGGACGGATCAGTACTCTTCCTTCTCCTGCAAATTTCTCGGTCAGAGACTCAATTGCCGATGCAACCTCAGGATATTCCATGTAGCTTTCTTTTTTATGATTGGGTACCTTTGCATTCACAAGTGCCTGCGGAAGCACTTCCATAATGGATGCCAGCTCTGATAAAGGCTTTTTCGTCTCTACAAGTACCTGTAACAGATGCAACGCACTGAGCAGACCGTCACCGGTTGTATTTTCATCCAGAAAGATAATATGTCCGGATTGCTCCCCACCAAGATTTGCGCCGATTTCCTTCATGCGTTCAAGCACATAACGGTCCCCGACCTTTGTCTGCTCGATATGGATACCCTTTTCCTGTCCCATCAGGAAAAAGCCGAGATTACTCATGACGGTTGCCACAATCGTATTATCATGCAGCGTACCGTTTTGCATCATATGATTTCCGACAATCGCCATAATCTGATCGCCGTCTACCATTTTACCGTTCTCATCCACTGCAATCAAACGATCCGCGTCTCCGTCAAACGCCAGACCGAGTGCCGCTTTTTCATATACCACACGTGCCATCAGCTCCTGCAAATGAGTGGAACCGCAGTTTGCATTGATATTGGTTCCATCCGGACTGTTATGAATTGCAACAACATCCGCGCCGAGCTCCTTCAGCGCTTCGATCGAGGTGTAATAGGACGCACCCTCCGCACAGTCCACAACGATCTTCATGCCGTCCAGCTCTACAGGGACTGCCTGTATTGCATGATTGATATATTCTTCCCTTGCATCCGTACGGTATTTAACCTTGCCGACACCGGACCCGATCGGGAAACGGATATCCTTCATATCACTGCGGATCAGCGCTTCGATCTCATCTTCCAGAGAATCCGGCAGTTTATAGCCGTTCCCGTCAAAGAATTTGATACCGTTAAATTCTACCGGATTATGAGAAGCGGAAATAACAACCCCCGCATCCACTTTATATTTTCTCGTCAGATATGCAATTGCAGGGGTCGGGATCACTCCGACATAAACCGCATTTGCACCAACGGAGCATACGCCTGCCATCAGAGCATTTGCCAGCATATCTCCTGAAATTCTCGTATCACAGCCAACCATGATCGTCGGTTTATGTGCATGCTCCTTTGTAAGTACATAGGCGCCTGCCTGACCAAGCTGCATGGCAAGCAGCGGTGTAAGCTCATCATTTGCGACACCCCTTACGCCATCCGTACCAAATAATCTAGCCATACTTTTTCCTCTTTTTCCTGAAAATATTAACTGCACGCTATTCCTGCGAATCCTCATCCGATTCTATAGCGGTAAGTTCCACTGTAACATAGAGCCTCTGTACCTGCTCGACATCTTCAGGTACCGCAAATTCCGCTTCGATCACATAGATACCGGATGACGGCTCGCTGATTTCCTGTTCCTCAAAATAAGCGGCCACATCCACAGTTCCGATCCAAAGGTTTCCATCCAGTGCGTCCAATCTTGAGGTGATTGCCCGCAGACTGATACTGCTCTCAGAATCATATTCGATAATGGATGCTTCATAGCCTTCCGGTATATTTTCCAAACGAATGGAAGACTGCGGAATCTTTACTTTTTCTGTTTCGATCTTTTCTATCATTACCTCTACAGAAACACTGCCCCTAAAGTTTTTATCACCAAGGATCACACCGCTTGGCAGATAATCGGTAATATTTAAGAGCACCGTCATATTCTCCGTCTGTCCCGTCACATTCAACGCTGTTTCCGGAACCTCGATCACCGTAATCTTATCTAACTGGCTCTGACTTCCTGCGATCAGGATTTCTTCCGGCGTTCCGACAATCTCTCCGGTCAGATCATATCCTTCGGCAGGCGTACCCATCGTATGATATACAATCGGCACGGTCTTTGTTGCCAAAATTGAAACATTCACATTCACAGATGTAATATTGGCAGTAATACTGTCGTTGATAATCTGTTTTCCGTCCGCATCATATAATCTTAATTCCGCACTCGTACTGATATTTTCTTTCATACCGCTGACATCAACAACGACCTGCGCTGAGCTGATCTTAGCAATGACGGATTCCGGTCCGGACAAGCGCACCAGATTCTGATCCGAGGATACTGTCCCGATCAGATAACCGTTTGCAGGTGTTCCTGTTGTAACCGTATCAATAACTAACTGCTTGCGCTTCACATCTTCAATATTTAATCGCAAATATTCTGTATTGGAATCGATGCTCTCAATAGAACTATTATATTTATTGGTAGACAATTTAATGCTGACTGTATTGGTAATCGTCACTTCGCTCAGATCTGCAACCGCGCGGATATTCTCCCTGCTAAGAGTATCCAGAACAGATCGCTTTGCCGCCACCGTAACCGTGATCACATTGGTGTTGTCAAGGATTTCATACACCTTTCCTTCATCCGTGATCGCATCAGAATTAATGATCTCCACCTGTACTCCGGTAAAAGTCTGATAATCAACAGGATCGTTAATATTAACAACAATCAGCCATAAAAGAAACGATCCGAATACAGCCAGAAATTTCAGTCCCAAATTATTTGTAAACCATTTCTTTATATTCATGTTTTGGACCTTCCTTTCCAGACAAGATGCTTCTTTTCCTCCTGATTCGGCTTATTCTGCACAATTGCAATCTTTTCCTTCACTGCATCTGCATCCAGATTTCGGAATAATTCTCCTTTATAAGCAACACTGACATGACCGGTTTCCTCCGATACGATCAGAGTCATGGAATCGGTTACCTCAGAGATGCCGACTCCTGCACGATGTCTGGTTCCAAGTTCCTTACTCAGCCCACGGTTATCCGATAACGGCAGATAACAGGTTGCGGAGGTCACTCTTTCTCCGCGGATAATAACCGCTCCGTCATGCAACGGTGTATTATGTTCAAAAATATTGATTAACAGCTGACTGGTCACGATACCGTCTACCTCGATTCCGGTACGCTCATATTCTGCCAGTGAATTATTCTGCTCCATTACGATCAGGGCCCCGGTACGCACCTTTCCCATTTCAAAGCAGGCTCTGACGATCTCATTGACCGTCTTATCAGAATAACGGGCTGTATCCTTCCTTGTTGCTTCAAACGGAAACAGCGCGCTCAGATAATTCTTACTTCCGAGTTGTTCTAATGCCCGCCTGAGCTCCGGCTGCATAACAATAATGAATGCGATTACCGCAATACTGATAACGTTTTCCGCAATCCACAGTATCGTCGTCATATGGAACAAAGCTGCAATTACAATAAAAACGAGTATGACAAGAACTCCTTTCAGCAGTGCCCATGCCTTGGTATTTTTGATCCATACCATGATCTGGTACACGAAGAAGGAGATGATCAGGATCTCTACGATATCCGTTACCTTGATGTAATTGGGAATGTGTATTGCGGACAGATACTTATCCACAAATGCCGTAACACTTGCCATACTGCACCATCTGAATCTATATATTATTGATCACGCTGTCCGCGTAATCTGTCAACACCGCTCACAGTGTGTTGTCTCGTTCCTGCTGCTGCGCGGTCTGCCGCAACCGCTCCACTCTTTTTGGGCGCGTTGTGGGAAACCGTACTACTGCTACTGCTCCTGCTCACAGGGCTGCCCGTTGCTCCTGTTCTGGTTACCGGCTTTTTCGTATCGATCTTCGTGACCGTTTTATCCGGCATGGAAACACTCATCTTGGGCACAGCTTTTACATAATAATAATATTCATCATCTTCATATTGAACATGCTCGGTCCTGCTGTAGTCCACATTGAAGACAAACAATTGCAGTACCTTCACAATACCGACTGCAACGATACTTCCGATAATTGTTCCGATAATCGAAATATTGGTTCTGAACTTCAGATCGCCAAGCATCAGAATCACAATATTCATAAGCGCACCCGCAATCATTGCATAGGTCCAACAATGATCTACCGGAAGTCTGCGGATCACATATACCAGAATAATCGTTACCGCAAATGCCACCACGGTTACAAGCATTGCTTTATTATCAACAATCCCGTCAACCAGATACTTAAATCTTGCAAGGCTGCCATCCGCATCAAGTGAATTGATCATGGACGCATTGGCACTGATAAAAGTAATCACATAATATACGATAACACCACATCCGACAGAAACAACCGATGCCGGACCTCCGACAAGTCCCATCGCAAGCGGAATGACGGTTGGAATCTTCAACGCAAAGCAGATCGGAGTCAAAACCACAACAATGGTATCTTTCGGCGAAAATCTAAAGTATAGCAGAAACATCAACAGGAATAAGATCAGTACCCCTGCCGCACATTCCAAAGACAGCTTATAAATATGCCCCAGTGTAAATAAAGCTGCAACCACAATGATAAAATTAAACGGCAGAAAGGAACAGAACAATGCCGCAACCATGACAATCGCAAAGCTGTTAAGCTGCGTCATAAATCCCAATTCCTTATTCACAATCAATAAAACCGCCAATGCCGTGATGAACTTTAAGACCGGTACAATGTACGCTTCATATTTACTATAAAAACGCTTTAAATATTCCTTTATTTCCAGTAATGTTGCCATACAATATCCTTTCAAACTTACTGCTTATTTTTTGCCTCACGCTGATACATTTCGGAAAGGTGTCTCAGACTGGCTGCATATGCCTTCTGCTTTTTGCGTGCTTTTTTATACATAAACGAATAAATCAAATAGGAAACAAGCGCATATACCGCTACTACAACCACATATGCGATGATCACCTTTTTTGCCGCAGCAAAAAGATCAATGCCATACAGACTATCCATAATGCCATCAAAATTATACAACACAAGTACCGCACAGACGAGTACGAACGAAATCGTTGCGCTGATCACGGACTTTAATACCTGAAGTCCAATATAATCTCCCCGGAAATAACTTCCGATCGCACCGTTTTTCCTGCCTTCACCGTTTTCGTAAACCGCCATGCGTGTCATTAAAATTACTCGTTCCTCGTTTAACATAATTCTCCATTCTACTGTCTGTCCAAAAATCTCATTCTCGGATCGTCCTTCTGCGTTTTGCGCGGCTGAATCTGCGGCGCCTGTCTGCGCGATACACTTCCAAGGTCATTCATAACCTCTTTCTTACATTTTTCGCAGAAGCGCCCGGTTCTAATCATCGCACCACATCGTTCACAGTTAATACCAATCGGCGAATCGTCTGCAAATGCTAAACGTTCCTCCCTGATCCACTGCTGGATCTGCCTTACTTCAACTTCGCATTCCTGAGATACTTCCTGTATGCCCGAATGGCGATGCTCTTCCACATATTTTTTTACGTCCTGAAATTTTTTCTCATTCTCATCCCTGCATGACATACACAAAGGAGCTCCCGCTACATAATTGAATAATCTTCCGCATTTAGCACAATTTCTTACATTCATACGCCTTTAACCCCACTATGATAATCCTCTGCCGATGGAGAGCGTCGCAAAATAAATACGCTTTGCTCCTGCCTCCAAGAGCACGTTTCCAACAGCATCTATCGTACTGCCTGTTGTATAGATGTCGTCAATAATTATAATTGTATCTAATTTTACATCATTTTCATACATTTTGAAAGCCTTTTTCAAATTATTTTGCCGTTCTTGTGGTCCGAGTCCTTTTTGCGGCAGTGTATTACGTATTCTGCCGACCAATCTGCTTCTGACAGGAATGTTAAGCTGCTTCCCGATTTCCTCTGCAAGCAGCTGTGCCTGATTATAGCCGCGCTCCCTCATTCTTCTCTGATGAATCGGAACCGGAACAAGCGCATCCGCATTCCATGTCCTGATCCGCTCTCCCAGATACCGTGCCATTTCTTCTCCGAAAAACGCTGCATATTCCCGTCTTCCCTCATACTTAAACCGATACAGGGAATCCTGAATACTATCATATTCATATAACGCTGCACCACTGATAAAAATATGCTTTTTACTGCTGCAGTCCAGACAATATTCCTGTTCCTCCTTTTGCAGCGGCTTTCCGCATTTCAGGCAATATGGTTCCCGGATCATACGTAACTTTCTTCGGCATGCAAAACAAATATTCGCACCCGAAGGTGATACGATTTTGTCGCATACCGGACATCTGGCAGGATATAAAAGGCCCCAAAGATTATTCGTAAATTTCATTTTCCTTCTTTCCGATCAGTTCTCTCAATCGGCACACAAATCCTGTATAGCGTTTCTGCTCATCCGCATGTGCAATCATCTCACGCACGGTCTCGCGGCTTCCGAGAATCGTCACACATCCCCTTGCCCTTGTAATTCCCGTATAAAGCAGATTCCGGTTTAACAGCATCCGCGGTGCAGACAATAACGGCAGGATAATACCCGGATACTCACTTCCCTGCGACTTATGTATCGTGATCGCATAGGCAAGCTCCAGTTCCTCAAGCTGTGCAAACGGATATGTCACGGTCCTCTCTGCGTCAAATTTCACAACCATCGTCTGGGCATACTCATTGATCTGCTCCACGACTCCCATATCCCCGTTAAATACTCCGCTTCCCTTATCATAAGGAATCCCGTATTTTCCCAGGCACTCCCATTCCAGCTGATAATCATTCTTAACCTGCATCACCTTGTCGCCTTCGCGAAACACCGTATCCCCGACGGTATGCTCATGTTTCGTCTCATCCGGCGGATTCAGATACCGCTGTAAAATCTGATTTAAAGTATTGGCTCCCAACAGCCCCTTCCGCATCGGTGTCAGCACCTGTATGTCAAACGGCTTTGCATTGACATACGCCGGCATTTTCCCGGTGATCAGCTGTATCATATGCTTATAAATCACATTGACATCATTGCGCTCGAGAAAAAAGAAATCCTTGCTCTTATTGTCTAACAAAATCTCTTTTCCCTCATGGATCCGATGCGCATTGACAACAATATCACTCGTTTCTGCCTGTCTGAAAATTTTATGCAGGACCACTGTCGGAAAGCATCCGCTCTCGATCAGATCCCTCAGCACCTGACCGGGGCCCACACTGGGCAGCTGATTGGCATCTCCCACTAAAATCAGCTTTGTTCCGACCGTGATCGCTTTTAAAAGCGCCTGAAACAAATAGATATCCACCATGGACATCTCATCTATGATGACTGCATCCACTTCCAAAGGATTTAATTCATTCCGTTCAAATGCTGCTTTTTTTCCGTTCTCGGAAGCCATTCCGTTTAACTCCAACAGTCTGTGAATGGTTTTGGCTTCATATCCGGTCGTCTCCTGCATCCGCTTGGCAGCGCGCCCCGTAGGCGCTGCCAGATAAAACTCCATACCGTTGTCCTTCAGATATTCAATGATCAGCCGCGTTGTCGTTGTTTTTCCGGTTCCCGGTCCTCCCGAAAGGATGAAAACACCGTTTTTTACAGCTTCCAGAACTGCCTGTTTCTGCAGTTCATCCAGCTCCATGTGTATCTCTTCTTTCCCGTAAAGCATCTCCTGTAACTGCTCGATCCGCCGAAGCCGCATAGTATCCTCTGCCGGCAGCGTTTCCTCTGATGCTGTCATCAGTTCCTGCAGCATTCTTGCGCAATTCAGCTCGGCATAATAGGCATTCATACTATAAACAGCCGTAAGTCCCTGCTGTTTCTTGATCACCAGCTTTTTGTCCATTGCCATATTCAGGACAAGCGGCTCTATCGCCTCTTCCGTGACACCCAGAAGCTCTGCTCCTCTCTGCAACAATTCCTCCATAGGCAGATACAAATGTCCTTCTGCGGACGCCTGTAGCAGCACATATAGCACACCACTCATGATCCGGTACTCACAATCCACATGAATGCCGATCCTTCCGGCAATCTCATCTGCGGTTTTAAAGCCAATACCGTCAATTTCTTCCGCCAGTCGGTACGGATTCTCCCGCAACACTGTATACACCTGCATCCCGTACTGCTTATAGATCTTAACCGCCATTGTATTGGTAATGCCATATTTCTGCAGAAAAATCATAGCATCACGCATACCCTTTTTATCTTCCACCTGCGCAGCAATATCACGCGCCTTCCGCTCACTGATGCCTTTGATCTCTGCCAGCCGCTCCGGTTCTTCCTCAATAATACGAAATGTATCTTCTCCGAATTTTTTGACGATTCTTGCAGCCAGAGATTCTCCGATTCCTTTGATTGCGCCGGACCCCAGATAACGTTCCATGGAAACCGTATCCTCGGGAAGCAGACTTTCAAAGGAACTGACCTTAAACTGTTTCCCATAAAGCGCATGCTTGACATATTCGCCCTCTGCGCGGATATTTTCACCCTCATCGATAGTATCAAAGGTTCCGACTGCCGTCACTGCCTTCCCCTCGACTACCAGTTCCAGTACGGTATATGCATTTTCTTCATTTCGATAAATAATATGATCCACATATCCCTTGATTGTTTCCAAGCTTCTTCTCCCGCATCACAAAAATTGCACAAACCCACCCGGCACCCACTACATGCCGCTCATAAGCCTGTGCAATCCTGATTGTTCTTTTATCACTTTGTAAGTTCTTACTCAGCCGTTGCGCTTCATGGATTCATACAGCATCTGTGCTATGCCGAGTCCTTCTTTTTGTGTGGACGCGTCAGCGATGTCCGCAATTGCCTGATCCATAAAATAATCCGTCAGCGCATTGGAAGATCCCGTTACGCTAAGTCCGGAATCATCTTCCTCGTCATCGTCAAAAGAAACCGTCTTCTGCATTTCTTTGAATACCTGCTCCAGAAGATATGCTTCAAACTGCTTGCATACCTCCATCATTTCTTCATCAGTACTTTCACTGCTGATGGCATTTGCCGCATTCTGAACCTTTGATGTAGAACCCGATTGCGCTGATGTCAGATAATCCGTATAGTCTGTTGTCAGATTTCCCATATCCATGCGCTTCACCTACCCTTAGCTCTTAAGCTGATTTGCTGTCTGCATCATCTCATCCGTTGTCGTAATCGCCTTAGAATTCATCTCATAAGCTCTCTGTGCTACGATCAGATTGACCATCTCATCTACAACCTTCACATTTGAGCCTTCCAAATATCCCTGCACAACCCTGCTTGTCTTCAGACTGTTATTGGTTGCTTCATTCATTGCTTCTCCACTGGAATCCGTTACTTCAAAATATCCGCCGTCATTTTTATACAGACCGCTTGGATTATTAAACTGGTGTACGCCGATACGGATACCAAGAGGCTGCGGATTGCCGGTATCATCCGGATAGCAGAACTGCCCGTCGCCACTGATTGTGATCTTGCTGGATACCATATTATCATCAAAAACAATTGTCCTGCCATTAGAATCCAGTACCGGATATCCTTCCGAGGTACACAGTGTTAGTCCTCCGACTCCCTGGGACAGGAAAAAATTACCGTTACGTGTATAATAAGTTCCACCGTCAGCACCCCTGATAGCAAAGAATCCCTCTCCTTCAATTGCAAACGCCGTATCACTGGAAGATTCCAACAATGCACCCTGTGTAAAAATCGTTGAAATCGAGGAATTGCGTACACCCAGTCCTACCTGCGCGCTGCCCGGTTTCGTTTCTCCGTTTGCCGAGGTCGTGCGTGTCTGAAGATTCTGATATAACAGTGACTGAAACTCTGCCACTCCAGTCTTATATCCCGTTGTATTGACATTCGAGAGATTATTTGCAATTGTATCCACATTTGTCTGCTGCGCCATCATACCGGTTGCAGCCGTCCATAAAGAGCGTACCATAATTCATCCTCCGTTATACCTTACCGATCTGATTTACCGTGATATCCAAAGATTTATCATAGGTCGTGATCACCTTCTGATTCGCTTCATAATTGCGCTGAATCGAGATCATATTGACCATTTCCTGTACGGTTTCTACATTGGACTGCTCCAAATAGCCGGAATATACCTGAGCATCCGACTCTGTAAGTTCGGCTCCTTCGATTGCCTGATAATAATTCTCTCCGTATTTGGAAAGATAGTTATAATCTTCAAAATCCGTAATCATCAGCGTTGCAACAAGAGTATTATCCTGATACATACCGCCAAGCTCATCCACTCTGGTCTCTTTTGTCGGATCCAGACGAATGCGCTCCTGTGCTCCTCCCTCTGTCGTACCGAGCACATAATCTCCGTTGTCATTGACCAGATAACCGTCTTTATTTACCGTAAAGCCGCCGTCTCTGGTATACATTGTCATCGTATTTCCGTTTTTATCTGTAAATTCAATATTAAAAAATCCGTTGCCGCTCAGTGCCAGATCATATGTATTCTCTGTCTGCCTGAACGAACCCTGTGTCCAGTCGGTATAGTTCTCACCGACCTTGACACCCAGATTCATACTGCCGATTCTGTCCGAATAGCCCGGCGTTGTCACATCCTTGATACGATATGCCAGCACATCGGAAAATGCCTGGCTGGTTGCACCTTCTTTTTTGTAACCAACCGTATTCACATTTGCCAGATTATTAGTCATGGTATCCAAGCGCTTCTGCTGATTTACCATTCCCGTATATGCCGTATATAATCCTTTTAGCATATCGCACCTCCTGTTTTCCCGCCTTATGCCTCCTCACGGTATCCTGCAAGGAATTCCACATAGCGTCCGGTACCGATCGCAACCGCAGTCATCGGATCCTCTGCAGTCATGGTATTGATACCGGTCTTGCTGGAAATCAGATCCTCCAGTCCGCATAACAAACTTCCACCGCCTGTCAGCACGATTCCTCTGTCTGCAATATCCGCTGCAAGCTCAGGCGGCGTTTTTTCCAGAACACTGTGAATGATCTCAATGATCTGGGACGTCGTCTCGCGCAATGCTTCTTCGGTTTCTTCGGAAGAGACTTTAACTGTACGAGGCAATCCTGTTACCAGATTACGCCCACGCACCTCCATATAATCCACTTCCGGTCTCTTAAACGCGGTTCCGATCTTAATTTTAATGTCCTCTGCGGTTCTTTCACCGATCAGAAGATTGTGTTTCTTACGCATATAACGAACAATTGCTTCGTCAAAGTCGTCACCTGCAACCTTAATGGAAGCACTGACAACGGTTCCACCAAGGGAAATCACCGCAATATCCGACGTACCGCCACCAATATCCACGATCATATTTCCGCACGGTCTGCTGATATCGATCCCAGCTCCGATTGCTGCTGCGATCGGCTCCTCGATAATGGATACTTCTCTTGCTCCTGCCTGATAAGTAGCATCCTCAACCGCCTTCTTCTCAACCTCGGTAACACCGCTCGGCACACATACCGCAATGCGAGGTTTTCTAAAGGTTCTTCTTCCCAGCGCTTTCTGAATAAAATACTTCATCATTTTTTCCGTTACGGTATAATCGGAAATAACACCCTGACGTAACGGTCTGACTGCAACGATATTACCCGGTGTTCTTCCGAGCATCAGCCTTGCATCCTCACCGATTGCCTTTATCTTATTGGTATCCCTGTCAAATGCTACTACAGAGGGCTCTTTTAATACGACACCCTTTCCTCTGATGTAAACAAGAATACTCGCGGTTCCCAAATCAATTCCAATGTCCGTATACTGCATTTCCTAATCCCCTTTCCCGATAATCTGATCTATTTTCATAATTACCATGTCCTGCCTAAATTAAACATATCAAGTAATTATACCGCAAACAGACATAATTTCAAAGGGTTTCGAAAAAATTCATAAAATATTTAAAAATACGGAGCCTGTATCCGAATAAAAAAAGACACAGAAAGAGTAAACGGTTCCATCCGTTTCCTTTTCTGCATCCGTGCATTTGTAATACATATCGGAAGAAATGTTAAAATACTTTAGCACTTCTTCCGATTTTTTGATACTTGCTTTACTTTTTGTTTCTGTTCTTGATTTCTGATTCTTATTTCTGTCTCTTACTTCTGTTCTTGAGTTCTGTTTCTTACTTCTATCTGCTCGTATATGCCTATTGTGCTTTATCCCTGTCAAGCATTTTCTTCACATAGATTCCCGTATAGGAGCCCTTTGTCTGTGCAACCTGTTCAGGAGTTCCCTGTGCAATGACCGTACCGCCGCCGTCGCCGCCTTCCGGTCCCATATCGATAATATAATCTGCCGTTTTGATCACATCCAGATTGTGTTCTATCACAACAACGGTATTTCCGCCATCTGCCAGCCTGTGCAAAATATCCACCAGCTTGTGCACGTCCGCAAAATGCAATCCTGTTGTCGGCTCATCGAGAATATAAATCGTATGCCCGGTATCACGTTTGCTCAACTCCGTAGCAAGCTTGATCCGCTGTGCTTCTCCTCCCGACAATGTCGTAGACGGCTGTCCCAGCTTGATATAGGATAACCCGACATCATATAACGTCTCAATTTTTCTGCGGATGGAAGGTACATTTTCAAAAAATGTCACAGCTTCCTCCACTGTCATATCCAGCACATCATATATGCTCTTCCCCTTATACTTTACCTCCAGCGTCTCACGATTATACCTTTTTCCGCCGCAGACTTCGCAGGGTACATACACATCCGGCAAAAAGTGCATTTCAATCTTGATAATACCGTCACCGCTGCACGCTTCGCATCTGCCGCCTTTCACATTAAAGCTAAACCGTCCTTTATTGTACCCCCTTGCCTTGGCATCTATCGTTCCCGCAAACAGATCACGGATCTGGTCAAAAACACCGGTATACGTTGCCGGATTGGAGCGCGGCGTCCTTCCGATCGGCGACTGGTCAATGTCGATCACCTTATCCAGCTTTTCCACGCCCAAAATGGTATCGTGTTCTCCTGCCATTGTTCTGGCACGATTCAATTTCTTCGCCAGATGTTTATATAAAATTTCATTGACCAGAGAACTTTTTCCGGAGCCGGATACTCCCGTAACACAAGTCAGTACACCTAACGGGATATCCACATCAATATTTTTCAGGTTATGTTCTCTTGCCCCCTTAATCGTCAAAAAGCCCTGCGGTTTTCTTCTGATCTTCGGAACAGGGATTCTCTTCTTGCCGCTTAAATATTGCCCGGTTACGGATTCCTCAATCTGCATGATCTCCTGCGCCGTACCATGCGCAATCACTCTTCCGCCATGTTCGCCCGCGCCCGGACCGATATCTACAATATCATCCGCCGCCAGCATCGTATCCTCATCATGTTCCACAACAATCACGGAATTACCGAGATCCCGAAGGTTCCGCAGTGTCGCCAACAGCTTGTCATTATCCCGCTGATGCAGACCGATACTTGGTTCATCCAAAATATAGCAAACTCCTACAAGTCCGGAACCAATCTGCGTTGCAAGACGGATACGCTGTGCTTCTCCGCCGGACAGACTTCCGGTCGCACGAGAGAGACTCAGATAATCCAGACCGACATTGATCAAAAAGCTGACACGCGCCCGGATTTCCTTTAAAATCTGATCTCCGATCAGATGCTGCTGTCTGGTCAGATCCATATCGCCGAGAAACTCATACAATTTCCCTATGGAAAGCGACGTGATCTCATAAATATTCTTATCACAGACCGTGACGGCAAGAGATGTTTTTTTCAAGCGCATACCGTTGCACAGCTTACAGGGTGTAATCTTCATAAAGCTTTCATATTCCTGTTTCATGGTATCGGAACCGGTCTCGCGATAACGTTTTTCCATATTACGAATCAGGCCTTCAAAGGCAACCTGATATATACCTTCTCCACGCTGTCCTTTATAGTGGACATCCACCTTATGCCCATCCGTACCGTAAATTAGGATCTTCTGTACCTTTTCCGGCAGCTGCTCATACGGCGTATCCAAAGAAAACTGATATTCTTTGGCAAGCGCCTGAAGTAAAGCATTGGTAAAACTTCCCGAGTCCGAGCTGGACTGCCAGCCCATTGCGACAATCGCTCCTTTACTCAGACTCAAGGACTTGTCCGGAATCATCAATTCTTCATCAAATTCCATCTTATATCCAAGCCCGAAGCAATCCGGGCAGGCACCAAACGGATTGTTAAAAGAAAAGCTTCTGGGTTCAACTTCATCCACACTGATTCCGCAATCCGGGCAGGAAAAGCTCTGACTGAAATTCATCCTTTCTCCGCCGATGACATCCACGATCATCAAGCCTTCTGCCAGTTCCAACACATTTTCGATTGATCCGGTCAGACGCCCCTCGATTCCCGGTTTCACCACCAGCCTATCCACGACAATCTCAATATTGTGCTTGATATTTTTATCCAGCTTGATTTCTTCCGAGAGCTCATACATGCTGCCATCCACGATCACTCTGACATAGCCGCTTCTCTTTGCCCGTTCAAACACCTTCACGTGCTCGCCCTTACGTCCCCGAACTACAGGCGCTAACAGCTGGATTTTCGTGCCTTCTTCCAGCTCCATGATCTGATCGCACATCTGATCCACAGTCTGTTTCTTGATCTCCCTTCCGCATTCCGGACAATGCGGTATTCCGATTCTTGCATACAGGAGACGAAAATAATCATAAATCTCCGTAACCGTTCCGACAGTAGATCTCGGGTTCCGATTCGTAGACTTCTGGTCAATGGAAATCGTGGGAGACAGACCCTCGATCTTTTCCACATTGGGTTTTTCCATCTGTCCCAAAAATTGTCTTGCATAGGAAGACAGCGATTCCATATAGCGTCTCTGACCCTCTGCGTAAATTGTATCAAATGCCAGTGACGATTTTCCGGATCCCGACAACCCGGTCAATACAACCAGTTTGTTTCTCGGAATATCCAGATCGATATTTTTTAAATTATGCTCATTTGCTCCGCGGATGCGAATGCATTCCGAAGGCGGTAGCATCTTCTTTGCTTCCATTGCTATTGTATCTCCTCATCTTATGATCTATCATTTTCCATCTTCTGCTTTAACTCGATCATCTGATCACGCAGCTGTGCGGCAGTCTCGAAATCCAGTTCCGCAGCGGCTTTTTTCATGTGTTTCTGAATGCCTGCAATTAACTTTTCCAGTTCTTCTCTGCTCATGGATTCCGGATCCTTTTCAAAGCGCGCTTCTTCCTTGGCAATCTTCTTGCTGATGCTGATCAGTTCCCGTACTGCCTTGTGGATCGTCTGTGGTGTGATCCCATGCTCCTCGTTGTATTTCTGTTGAATTTTCCGTCGTCGCTCGGTCTCGTCGATTGCATTTCTCATGGAATCCGTAATATGATCGGCATACATGATCACATGTCCGTCCGCATTACGCGCGGCACGCCCGATCGTCTGAATCAGTGAAGTTTCCGAACGCAGAAATCCTTCCTTATCTGCATCCAGAATCGCTACTAATGAAATCTCCGGAATATCCAGACCTTCCCTGAGCAAATTGATTCCGACTAGTACATCAAATACATCCAAACGCATATCGCGTATGATCTCTGCCCGTTCCAGCGTATCAATATCGGAATGCAGATATTTAACGCGGATTCCGACTTCTTTCATGTATTCGGTCAGGTCCTCCGCCATCCGCTTTGTAAGCGTTGTCACCAGTACCTTATTCTTCTTTTCCGTTTCCTTACGGATCTCACCGATCAGGTCATCGATCTGTCCCTCGATCGGCCGTACAAATACTTCCGGATCTAAAAGTCCTGTCGGTCGGATAATCTGTTCCACCCGAAAAAGTTCATGCTCCTCTTCATAATCGGACGGTGTCGCAGATACAAACAGCATCTGATCGATATGTTCCTCAAACTCGGAAAAATTAAGGGGTCTGTTATCCAAAGCCGACGGAAGCCGAAATCCGTAATCTACCAGCGTGGTCTTTCTGGAACGGTCTCCCGCATACATGCCTCTGATCTGCGGAATTGTCATATGAGACTCGTCAATGATGATCAGATAATCTCCTTTAAAATAATCCATCAATGTCAGTGGCGGCGCACCAGCGGGCAGTTGGTTCAAATGTCTGGAATAATTCTCGATACCGGAACAGAAGCCTGTCTCTCTAAGCATCTCAATGTCAAAATTGGTACGCTCCGCAATACGCTGTGCCTCCAGCAGCTTATCCTCACTCTTAAAGTAACGAACCCGTTCTTCCAGTTCCTTTTCTATGTCATCACACGCTTTTTTGATCTTCTCCGGGGCTACAACATAATGCGATGCCGGAAAGATCATAACATGTTCCAATACAGCATGCGTCTTCCCTGTGAGCGGCTCCACTTCGGTAATACGATCCACCTCATCCCCGAAGAACTCGATTCGGATCAGATAGTCACCGCCCTGTGCCGGATTGATCTCAAGCACATCGCCACGGACCCGAAAACAGCTGCGGTCCAGATCCAGATCATTTCGCGTGTACTGAATATCGATCAACTCCCGAATAACCTCATCTCTGTCCTTTGTCATTCCCGGTCGAAGTGATACCGTCATTTCATAATATTCGTCCGGACTGCCCAAGCCGTAAATACAGGATACACTGGCTACAACCACAACATCCTTCCGCTCGGTCAGTGCCGCTGTCGCGGACAGACGCAGCTTATCAATTTCTTCATTGATGGAAGAATCCTTTGCAATATAAGTGTCCGAAGACGGCACATATGCCTCCGGCTGATAATAATCGTAATAGGACACAAAGTATTCCACGGCATTCTCAGGAAAGAACTCCTTGAATTCTCCGTAAAGCTGCCCGGCAAGCGTCTTATTATGTGCGATCACGAGTGTCGGCTTATTCAATGCTGCAATGATATTTGCCATCGTATAGGTTTTACCGGAGCCGGTTACTCCAAGTAAGGTCTGGAACTGATTCCCCTGCTTAAATCCTTCCACCAGTTCCGCAATCGCCTCCGGCTGGTCACCGGTTGGCTGGTAAGGTGCTTTTAACACAAAATGATCCATGATTTTATCTCCAAAATACAGAATCTTTATTTCGGTGTATATCTGTTGCTATTGTATCACCATTTGTTTATATTTGCAAACATTTGTTCGAGATATTTTGATTGAACTTTTCAAAATCATTTTCGACGGTTTGTATGGGCAAAGGCAGAAAGAAGGTTTTGGAGACACGTTCTCACTCCGTGAAAAAGCGCAACGGCACTAAGCTCGAAAGAACCTCGCTAAGTGCCGGCGTTTTTCAAGGGTCTCCAAAACCTTCTTTCTGCCCTTGCCCGTACAATCGAGGATCAACTTTGATAAGTTCAAAGAAACAGCAGACAGGATTCTTTTCTCTGTCTGCTGTTAGGATGTTCTTTGTCTTATGTTTTTATATTATCTTTTGCATTATATTTTATATTATTTATTTGTGCTCTATATCCTTTCGCAAAATTGCAGACGCTCATAACTATTCGGCAAGCATTTCCTGCATAATCCGCTCCGCCTCTTCCAGTTGATTGTCCGTACCGTCTTCCAGATAACTGTCCACATCAAACTCTACGACCACGTCCGGTTCAATCCCTGTTCCGTGAATATTATAGCCGTTCGGTGTGTAGTACTTACTGATCGTCAGCTTGATCGCCGAGCCGTCGGTCAGCTGCATAATACGCTGCACGATGCCTTTTCCAAAGGTCGTCGTACCGACTAAGGTTCCGATCCCGTAGTCCTTGATTGCTCCTGCCAAAATCTCGGAAGCACTTGCACTGTTTCCGTCCACCAGAACGACAAGGGGAACATCCAGCTGCCGCTTTCCGTCACAGGTATACTCTTCCCTATAGCCGTACTTATCTTCCGTGTATACGATCAATCCTTCCGGAAGCATCTGTTGTGCAATCGCAACTACGGTAGAAAGATTGCCTCCCGGATTTCCTCTCAGATCCAGAATCAATCCCCGCATACCGCTTCCTTTTGCAGTTGCCAGCGCATCGGTAAACTGATCCGTTGTAATATCATCAAATTCTACGATCTCGATATATGCAATTCCGTTGTCTAACATCTTGTAGGAAACTGTCGGATTATTAATCTTGGCTCTCGTAATCGTGATATCAATATACTCATAAGAAGATCCGCTCATACGTGCAATTGTCATATGCACATCGGTTCCTTCATCTCCCTTGATCTTCGCTACTACTTCGGAAGTATCCATACCGTATACGCTTTCGCCTTCTACTTCATAAATCAGATCTCCTGCACGAAGCTCACTTGCCGAAGCCGGGGTATCATCTATGATCTTGGAAATATAAGGATAACCGGTCGTGGTATCAATACCTACATACGCACCGATTCCATAATACACGCCCTTTGTTTTCTCATAAATATCCTGCAGTTCTTCTGCCGTATAATAAACGGAATAAGGATCATCCAGTGCTTCCAAAAGTCCGGCATACATCCCTTCTTCCAAAGCAGCCTCATCTACTTCTTCCAGATAATATTGCTCGATTGTATCCTGAAGGATCTGCAGTTTTGCAGTGGAAGTATCATTGACTACGGAGGTTTCGACAACCGCATTTTCCTTTTTATCCTTTACAATCGACCATACAAGCAATCCGCCGCATAACAATACGATCGAAAGGAAAATTCCGGTCAGCATTCCGGTGAAATAATACTTTTTCTCTTTCTTTTCCTGTTCTTTTGCAAAAAGGCTCTGTTCCTTTGGAGAATTTTCCTGTTCTTCCGAAAAAGTATATCTCACCTGCATATTCGGCTCCTCTTGCCGGATTTCCACATTTCCATCATTTCTCTGATCTTCCATGGCACTCTTTTCTCTTTACTATTTTATGAACGTGTATTTTCGAAAACAACCAAACTCATGCACTGCTTGCGGACTTATCTTCTCGGATATCAGGGTGATACATAATCCAAGGGATTGACATATTCACCATTTCGCCGCACGGTAAAGTGCAGATGCGGTCCGGTGGAAAGTCCCGTCGAACCGACTGCCGCAATGGTATCTCCCCGGCTGACATATTGTCCCTGCGACACATACAAAGCAGAGCAATGCATATAAATCGTATACAATCCGTCGCCATGGTCTATCATAATATAGTTTCCCATAGCACTTGTATAAGAAGCCGACACAACCGTCCCGTTATATGCCGCCAGAATAGGTGCGCCACTTTTTGCTCCGATATCTATTCCGTTGTGAAAACGTTCAATTCCTAGAATCGGATGTTTTCTTGTTCCAAACGGAGACGTAATATTTTTAGAACTTGGACAGGGCCATATAAATGCACCGCCGTCATAAGTTACCGCTGGTTTATTCAGTTCTGCCAGACGCTTCTTTTCCGCCTCGATCTGAGCCTCCAATGCCTGAATCGTTGCTGTCTGCGCCGCCAGCTCTGCATTTAGCTGTTCAATCGTCTCCTGCGTTTCATCAATGCCCTGCTGCATTTGCGCAATATCAACTTCCGCTGCCGCTACAAGCTCCTGCTTTGCCGTCTGTTCCTCCAGCAAAGCATCTTTTTCCGCCTGAAGCAATGCCTCCTGACTTTCCAATTCCTCCTGACACGCCGCGATCAACTGTTCATTTAAAATATATTCTTCCAGTTTCTGTCTGTCATATTCTGAAATCGCTTCAATATAATCCGCCTTGTTCAACATATCGGCAAAGCCGTTTGCAGAGAACAAAAGCTCCAAATAATATGAATTGCCTTCCTCATACATGAACTTGATACGGACCTTCATGGCCTCATATTGCTCTTGTGCAAGCTGCTGTGCCTGAGCAAGTTCAATCTTGACATCTTCGATTTCCTGTTCCTTGATCTCTATTCTGTCATTCAGATCAATAATATTACTCTCAATATCCAGAAGTGCAGCATCCATCTGCTCCACGTAATCAGCAAGATCATTCTGCTGTCCCTGAAGACGGTTTAGGATTGCCTTGGAATCGGTGATTCCCTGCTCTAACTGCTCCTGTTCCCGCTGAATCTGTGCAATCTGGTCTTCCTTCTGCTGGATATAACTGTTCGTCAGATTATTATTATCCGCACGGATCTCCAGCGGTTCCTGCGGCATCATACATACCATCAGAAAAAGTGCTGTAACCCGCACGATTTTTTTCTTGATTCCACGTCTCACGCTATATTTCACTCCTAACTATACACGAAGATGCTTTCGCACTGTTACAATACTGCCCAGTAAACCAATCCCCACTCCGATGCAGACCGTGACCGGTGCCAAAGATGCAAATACTTCTTTTACGTTCAGGAAATGAAGGATACTGTCCAATACAGAAAATTTTCCCATAACATAAAAGATCACCCTGTTATACAGTTCATAAAGAACCAAAAGCGGTATCATTGAACCGACCAGACCGATCAATACACCCTCCACGACGAACGGTGCCCTTACAAAATAATCCGTGGCTCCGATATATTTCATGATCGAGATTTCCTCTTTTCTGACCGAAATACCGATCATGACCGTATTGCTGATCAGGAAAATAGATACAAACAATAACAGTGCAATGATGCCGATTGTAACATAAGATACCAGCGAGTCCATTCCGGACAGCATATTGGCAGTAATCGCAGACTGGTTCACCCTCCGCACACCGTCCAGTGATTCAATATAAGTAACCAATGCGCTCTGCATGGATACATCCTTCATATAAATCTCAAAATTGTCGGATTTTTCCAACGGATTCTCGGTGAAACCTGCAGAATATTCTTCCCCGAAATATTCTACGGAAAATTCGTCCCATGCCTGTTCTCCCGATACATAGACGATCGATTTTACCTCAGGTCTTGCCTGAATCAGATTTCCGATTTCTTCCTTTCTCTCAACTGTTGTATCCTCATTGAACAAAACCGTGACACAGACACCCTCCTGCGCATTTTTTACGATATTTTGAAAATTCGTCATGATCGCAAAAAACACGCCAAAGAGAAACAGACATGCACTGGTCGTCATAATGGATGCCAGCGAGAACCACTTATTTCTGAAGATGTTCTTCACACCCTGCTTCATTGTATAAAAAAATGTACTAATCCTCATCGATATATGCTCCCTGTTCCTCGTCGCTCATAATAACGCCCTTCTTCATGGTAATAACACGTTTTTTCATCGCATTGACAATCTCACGATTGTGCGTTACTACCAATACCGTCGTGCCCTTTTCATTAATTTCTTCCAAAAGCTTCATGATTTCCCATGAATTCTTCGGGTCCAGATTTCCGGTCGGCTCATCGGCAAGCAGGATGGGCGGATTATTAACAAGCGCTCTGGCAAGTGCAACTCTCTGTTGCTCTCCTCCCGACAACTGCTTTGGCTTCGCCTTATACTTTCCGGCAAGTCCGACAAGCGACAGCATCATCGGTACATTCTTGCGGATATCCCTGCTCTTTGCCTGGATGACAAGCTGTGCAAATGCCACATTATCATAGACGTTACGATCCTTTAACAAACGGAAATCCTGAAATACAACACCGATGTTCCGGCGGAATTTCGGGATTTTACGTCTGCGTAGCTTCGCAACATTCATGCCATTGACCAAAATAGTTCCGTCCGTCGGAAGAAGCTCCCGCAGCAGAAGCTTGATCAGGGTGGATTTTCCGGAACCACTATCACCTACGATAAAAACAAACTCTCCTTTTTTGACAGTTAAAGAGACCCCGTTCAATGCAGGCGCTCCGGTAGAATAAGTTTTTACAACATGATCAAGTACAATGATATCATCCGACTTATTCTCCGATTTTCCTTTTTTTCTTATCGTATTCGTTGTTTCTTTCAAAGTAAAAACCATACCTTTCCTTTAATATTCAAAGGTTTCCATGTATTTCATGTATTTTACGACCATCAGCGCAATCTTGAAGGTGATCGCATCTTCAAACACGCGCAGATCCAGCCCCGTGCTTTTCTGAAGTTTGTCCAGACGGTATACCAGCGTATTTCTGTGAATAAACAACTGTCTGGAGGTCTCAGACACATTCAGGCTGTTCTCAAAGAACTTGTAAATCGTAGACAATGTTTCTTCATCAAAATCATCCGGGCTTTTGCCCCCAAAGATTTCTTTGATAAACATTTTGCAAAGCGGAATCGGCAGCTGATAGATCAATCGCCCGATTCCAAGCTCGGAGTACGCCACAATATTCCTGTCATCAAAGAAGATCTTGCCGACATCCAGAGCCATCTTCGCTTCTTTATAAGAACGGCTGACTTCTTTGATCTCGCCGACAACTGTTCCGTATGCAATACGAATCCCTTCAATTCCTTCTTTCCGAAGAAGGCTTTCCATTCCTCTTGCCGCCTTATCAACCTCTTTTGTGCCTTCTCCGTCTGCCAGCTCCTTTACAACGATCACACTGCTCTCGTCAACCGCTGTCACAAATTCCTTGCTGTTGCTGCCAAAGTACGTACGCAAAAGTTCCAAAACATTGTTGTCCTTACCCTTGCCGGTTTCTATGATCATTGCAACGCGTTTTGCATCCGTCTGAATATGAAGTTTCTTTGCTCTGCTGTAAATATCCACAAGCAGAAGATTGTCCAAAAGCAGATTCTTGATAAAGTTGTCCTTATCAAAACGTTCTTTGTATGCAACCAAAAGATTTTGAATCTGAAAAGCTGCCATCTTTCCGATCATATACAGATTCTCTCCTGTCCCTGTAATGATCAGAATATACTCTAACTGCTGCTCATCGAAGATTTTGAAATACTGAAACCCTTGTATCTCCTGACTGTCCGCAGGAGATGCGGCAAAATCCAGCACATCGTTTTTGTTCTTCTCCATCCGGTCATCTGTTGCTGCTACTACCTTCCCATCCGTATCGACAACACAAAGCTCCACTCTGGTGATTGCTTTCAGACCGTCAATCGTATTTTGTAAAATTTGATTTGATATCATAGATTTTCCCTCTTTCGTGAGCGACCCCCTGAACAAATTTCCGTCACGGCAATTTCCCCACTGCTATTCTTTGTTCACTTTCACAATACTTTTACCCCTTAGGCAGAGAAAAACATCCCACCTGTTTATCATTTTAATATAAATACACAAAAAAATCTACACTATTTCGCATTTTATTTATGCATTTTTTACCTTTTTTTACAGTATTTGCGAAAAAATCGCATTAGACAACCTTCACAAAACCAAATGCCCGCTCTCGTATCGGTAAACAGCATAAATTTGCGGCAGCCTCAGAAACGTGAGTCAAACAAATTTATGCCGTTTACCGGTACAGGAGCGGGCATTCTGTTTTATGCGGCAATCTTCTATTTTTTATGCGACTGTCCCTGCTCATAGCGTGTTACACGCTTACGGAATAGCCGTCCCATGTATTTTTTATACAATGTATTCCACACCGACTGTCGGATCCCGTTGCCATTCTGTTCCGGAAGCAGTCCTAACCAGATATCCGCATTCACCATT
This sequence comes from Lachnospiraceae bacterium, assembly GCA_051888775.1. Classification (GTDB taxonomy): domain Bacteria; phylum Bacillota; class Clostridia; order Lachnospirales; family Lachnospiraceae; genus JBJFCE01. Next base: position 138,908 of record JBJFCE010000050.1, read on the forward strand.
TTGCGGTAATCATGCATATATTGCGCCTGTACTGCAAAAGGCAGACAGGAAATGACTACCCCCGGCGCTACATCATTGATTTCATTTACTACCGAATCCTGATCCGCATTATCTTCATTTATCAGATAGGTACCCGCAATCTTCAGGCTGTCCCGCTCTGCAAGAATACGCTCTTGCAGTTTTTCCAAAGCTTCCTCCGTCTCTGCGATCAAAAAAACCGTCTTCTGCTCACGAACCAGTCGCTTTAAAAATTCTTTACAAAACTCATCGTTCTCAACTTCTCTGAGTCTGCTCCTGCTCTCAATGCCGGAAGCACGCAGAATATCCGCATCTCCGAACACAGTCATGTCCATACTCTCAATCCATTCCTTCTGTGCCGGGTTTTCTCCTGCTTCTACCAGAATCTCATTGGAAAGATAGATGATCGTATTCAGCGCTCCGTCCCGCAAATATTCATTTGCCGCTTTCATTTCCTCACGTAAAGAACAATCTTTCAGCCGAATTCCCAAGATGTCTGCTTTTTTCATAAAATAAGCTTCCCCTCACTGTTGCTTTTTTCAGAGAATATAGATATCATAACACAATAATATGAACGTTTTATGAACAAGACAGCAGATTTTTGGTGAGTATATTTGCAAAAGCAAGTGTTTTCTTCTCTGATATTAACATGTTTTATCTTTCTGCCGATATAAATACCGGAATGGAATATCATCCGGAAAGGAGGCTGATACGATGGATATCGCTGCTTTATCAACAGGACTGGCACAAGTAAATCTCCAGAATTCCGTTGGTTATGCCATGCTTGGCAAATCCATCGACAATATGGAGCAGGCAGGGTCCGGTTTGACCGAACTGCTTTCGTCAGCATCCCCTGCTTCCTTGGAGCTGTCCGTAAATCCTCATATCGGAGGTAATTTCGACATGTCTGTATAGACTGTCCCATTCTGGCAAAAGAGGTCCTCACCCCAATAGGTGAAGACCTCTTTGTATATGATAATATGATAATCAGGCGCTTGCGAAACACTGTCCTCCGGGTGGAACGGATCTCCCCAGCGCTGCCGGTAGCAGGCAC
>JBJFCE010000051.1:0-11216 GCA_051888775.1 Lachnospiraceae bacterium
GGATGGTACGGAATGGTCTCCTGTGTCCGCTACGCTTTTTCACGGAATGAGAATGTGCCGCCGGACACAGGAGACCATTCCGTACCATCCGGTTAGCCGGTGAGTGAAGAAGCTGCAAACCTATCTGTTCAATATCCGTAAATATCATAAATTTCATCGGTGTAAACACCGGGTTGTTTGTAAATGATCAGCGGTTTTTCCACACTCATGCGGGGATTGCCGCCGCGCGTTCCCTCGATCAGTACCATATTCGGCTCTTTATCCGCAAAAGGATACACGAGCTGCATGCGCTTGGGCTCGAGCTTATATGCGGACATCACACGGATGATCTCCGCCAGCCGGAACGGTCTGTGTACCATAAAAAAATGTCCGCCCGGTCTTAATACGGCTGCCGCCTGCGACACCACATCCTCCAGAGTGCATAATACCTCATGTCTGGCGATCGCTTTTGCATCCTCCGGATTCTGAAGACCGTGCTGTGCGATCATATACGGCGGATTACTCGTTACAACATCAAACGATGCTGCACCGAACAGCTCTCTGGCATGTTTGATATCCCCCTGTACGATACGGACTCTCTCCTGCAAATCATTAAGCAACACGCTCCGATTTGCCATATCCGCACTTTCTTCCTGAATCTCAAGTCCGGTCAACTGCTTTGCCTGTGTCTTTCCGGCAAGCAGGATCGGGATAATCCCGGTTCCCGTTCCGAGATCCAGTACGCACTCTCCCGGCTTCACCTTCGTAAAACCGGACAATAACACCGCATCCATACCGAAACAGAATTTCTCACTATTTTGAATGATCCGGTAACCGTTTCGCTGCAGATCATCCAGTCTTTCATTTTCCTTCAGAATGATATCCATCTCAGGATCCCCAATGCTCTCTCCCGGCTCTCAGACCGTTTAATTGTCTTCCAGCTTGGATTTTCCTTCGTGCTTTTCTTCTTTTTCCAGCTTCTCCAGCTCTTTTAATTCATCCGCATTGACATCCAGCTTTTCTTTTCTGTGGCGTTTCTTGAATCGGAGCTGCTCAACGCGATATTCTTTCAGTTCCTTTTCATCATCCACTTCCACCAAGACCTTTACCAGCTGGCGCAGAACATTGACGCTTGCGACCTCTCCTTTGAGTCCGTCATCCGTTGTGACATAATCTCCGACACCCGGAAGGCGGCGGTTTAACTCCTCATAGGTCTCTTCTTCGTTTTTCAGACAGCACATCAGTCTGCCACAGACTCCCGAAATCTTCGTCGGATTTAAGGACAGATTCTGTTCCTTTGCCATCTTAATGGAAACCGGCGCAAATTCGGACAGATAGGTGTGGCAGCAAAGTGCGCGCCCGCAGATACCGATGCCCCCGACGATCTTGGTCTCGTCACGGACTCCGATCTGGCGCAGCTCGATCCTCGTCTTAAATACACTGGCAAGATCCTTGACCAGCTCTCTGAAATCGATTCTGCCGTCCGCCGTAAAGTAAAACAATACTTTATTGTTATCAAAAGTATATTCCGCATCGATCAGCTTCATTTCCAACTTATGCTTCGCTATTTTTTCCAGACAGATCTGAAAAGCATCTTTTTCCTTCCGCCTGTTATTTGCTTCCTGTTCATCATCGCGTTCACTGGCAATACGCAGTACCGGCTTAAGCGGTTGGATAACCTTCTCATCCTCCACATCTTTGGGATCGCATACAACCGTTCCGTACTCCACGCCTCTGGCAGTCTCTACGATAACATGATCTCCTTTTTTAACCGGAAACTTCACCGGATCAAAATAATATATTTTCCCCGCCGTGCGGAAACGTACTCCTATTACTCTTGTCATAATCTATCAACCTCAATTCCGGCACGAAACAAACCGTGCCTGTTTTTCTGCTCTGCATATGCAAAGCTACTGTTCCTTGATCGTCAGCAGCAGCATCTCCATGGTCAGATCAAAATTGACATTTGCCTTCAGTCTGGCTTTTGCCGTTTCGATCGCCCGGATGATATTTTCAATACCCTCGTAGGTACTTTTATCTGCCACTTTTCTAATATACTGTAACTCATCCTTAAAAATCAAGTGGTTTGCGTCATTCGTTGCCTTAAAGAGCAGAACATCGCGGTACCATACCGATATAATATCCAGATAATCGTCAATATTAAACTTGTATTCGCTGATTCGTTTAATGGCAGTCACGATCTCGCTGACATCCATTTCGGTAATATATTTTAGCAGTGCAACCGCATCCGCTTTGATATTGTCAAACTCCTCGCTCGTGGCAAGTGCCTTTGCCTTTCCGACATTTCCTCTCGCAAACGCAACACAAACATCCGCTTTGTAATCCGGTACCCGAAGGTCCTTCATCAGATAATTACGGATCTCTTCATCCGGTGCCGGCTTCATGCCCAGTACGACACAGCGGCTTAAGATCGTAGGCAGCATTGCCTCCAGATTGGTCGTCAGAATCATAATCACCGCATATGCGGGCGGTTCCTCCAGCGTCTTTAATAGGGCATTCTGTGCCTGCGGCGTCATCTTCTCGCCCTCATTTAAAATATAGATCTTATAAGGGCTGCTATATGGCTTAATGATAATATCCTGATTGATCTGCGTACGGATATCCTCCACACCGATCGTGTTCGGCTTCTCATGCGTCACACGGATGATATCCGGCTGATTGTCGGAAAGTGCCTGTTTACAGGAATGACATTCGTTACACGGTTCGACCTGATCCGGATCCTGTGCCCGTCTCTCGCACTGCAGTGCCATCGCAAATACACGCGCAATAAATTCTTTGCCGCTGCTTCGCTCGCCGTGAATGATATACGCATGAGAGATTTTCCCTGTTTTCACCGCATTTTTCAAATGCTCCTTCATCTGCTCCTGACCGATAATATCCCGAAATGCTGCCATATACATCCCTCCTTTACCCTACAAATACTACATAAAAATATCCAATAAAAGTCCCCGTATCTCACCGATCTTGCCAAGAATGGCCAGATGGTCCTTTTCTTCTTTGACAAGCTCCTCTGCCAGCTGGTCCAGCGTTTCATCCACCAGACGGATGATGCCGTATACACGGTGCCGTCCACGCCTGTCCAGAAAGTTCTCTCTGGAAAATTTATGAGAACGGTTTACGACCTCATTTAAAAACTCCTTGATCAATGCACGATACCGCTTCATGTCACGGATATCCATTTTCTTGGAGATCTTCTTCCCCTGCATCGTGATGTCCTCCATCAGCAGGTTCAGACGGTTTTGTAAATCAGCTTCCTCGATGCGGCTCGACAGCATGAACTTAAATGCCTCATCTGTCTGCTGTACCTGAGAAGTCTGCTGTACCTCCTGCGGCGGAGTTACCTGATTGACTTTGATATCCAAAGAATCACCCCTTTTGCTCCATGATCCATGTCCTGATCTCCTGTATACAAGCCGAGAGATCGTCATTATGAAACCGTTTCGAAAGTCTGAGTTCCGCTAATTTTTCTTCGGAAAAATCAGCCGCATCTGCCAGAAATCTTCGGCACATTTCTTCGTACTTTGGCTGATCCTGTGCCTTCTCCCGATCCAGCGCACGCTGTAAACGCACGCCGTCATCCAACTCGATGTAGATCGGTAATACCCGTTCCTCTCCAAAATAATCCCGTATTTTCAAAAACGCCTCCGGCGTACCGATCACAAGATAATCCTGCTTTTCAAGATCGATCTGGTCATCTGCTGCGGTAAAATATTTCCAGTCACCGTGACAGGTATGGTATACCCGAAGCTCAATAATACGGTTCTGCTCCTGCATGGTGCGTACACCCGCTTCATCCGTAAAAAAGTACTCCACGCCGTTTTTTTCTCCTTCACGGATCGGACGGGTCGTATACGGTACAATCTGCTTTAATCCAAGTGCCGCATCCGACAAGAGGGCTTTAAATATTGTGTCCTTTCCCGATGAACTTTTCCCCATCAGATAGAAAATTTTCCCCATAACATTCTCCATATGCAGGCTTTGTCAAGACTGCATGCTCATGATATTATGATCGGCAAACTGCCGTATCAAATTAATCCTCCTGCGTATAAGCAAGCGCACATCGTACGGCACGCTTCCAGCCCTTCAAATGCGTCTCTCTTTCTTCCGTCTGCATTGACGGCTGAAAAATCTGTGCTTTCTGCCAGTTAGTTTTAATATCATCCAGATCACTCCAAAAACCGACTGCGATTCCGGCAAGGTATGCCGCTCCGAGCGCTGTCGTCTCAATGCATGCCGGACGGATTACCTCTGCGTCAAGAATATCTGCCTGAAACTGCATAAGGAAATTATTGCTGCTTGCGCCTCCGTCCACACGGAGCTTCCGCAGCTTTGTTCCCGCATCCTTTTCCATGGCTTCGAGCACTTCCGCAGTCTGATAAGCAAGTGACTCCAATGTCGCACGGATCAGATGCTCTCTCTTGGCGCCCCTGGTCAGCCCTACGATCATCCCTCTGGCATACGGATTCCAGTACGGTGCGCCCATTCCGGTAAACGCCGGTACTACATAGACACCGTTCGTATCCGCTACGGAACATGCCGCTGCCTCTGTCTCCGACGCACTGCGGATCAGCTGTAACTCATCGCGCAGCCATTGTACTGCCGCACCTGCCACAAACACGCTGCCTTCCAGTGCGTACTGGACCTGATCTCCCGTACCGGCTGCAATGGTCGTCAACAGCCCGTTTGCGGAACGGATCGCTTCCGTTCCCGTATTCATCAATAAAAAACATCCCGTTCCATATGTATTCTTTACATCCCCGGATTCAAAACAGCACTGCCCGAAAAGTGCCGCCTGTTGATCTCCGGCAGCCCCCGCGATCGGAATGCTGCCACCGATCAGCGTCTCCTCGGAATATCCGTAAATACTGCTGGAAGGCTTTACCTCAGGCAGCATACACCTCGGAATCCCAAACAGCTTCAGGATCTCATCATCCCATGTTAACGTATGAATATTAAAAAGCATGGTCCGGGAAGCATTGGTATAATCCGTCACATAGGTTTTTCCTTTTGTCAGCTGGTAGATCAGCCACGTATCCACTGTCCCGAACAGCAGCTCGCCGCGCTCGGCACGCTCTTTTGCACCGGGAACATTTTGCAGGATCCATTCGATCTTACTTCCCGAAAAATACGCATCAGGGATCAGTCCTGTTTTCTCTTGAATCATCTGTCCGTAACCCGATGCGATCAGTTCCTCAATCCGCTTCGCTGTTCTGCGGCACTGCCATACGATCGCATTATAGATTGGTTTTCCGGTTGCTTTTTCCCATACGATCGTTGTTTCCCGCTGATTGGTGATCCCGATCGCCGCAACTTCATCCACGCCCGCGCCGATTTTTCCGAGCGCTTCGACCGCTACGGACAGCTGTGAGGACCAGATCTCCATCGGATCATGCTCCACCCAGCCGGGCTGCGGATAGATCTGTGTAAATTCACGCTGTGCCACAGAACACATCGTACCTTTTTTGTCAAAAAGGATACAACGGGAGCTGGTCGTTCCCTGATCCAATGCCATTACATATTTTTTCATGCAGTATACCTTCCCCTTATGTTACGTCTCTTATTCCACTTCAACGACACGGATCATATTCGTTCTTCCGGAAATACCGAGCGGTACTCCCGCCGTCAGGACAACCGTATCTCCGCTTTCTACCAGTCCATGCTCTTTTGCGGTTGCCACCGCTTTATCAAACAATGCATTGGTCGTCTCCTGCTCCTCGATCCGAAGCGGGATCACGCCCCATAAAACGTTTAACTGTCTCCATACACGCTGATTGACAGTACATCCGATGATCGGACAGCTTGGTTTATATCTGGAAATCATGCCTGCCGTAAAACCGGACATGGTGACCGTGATAATTGCTTTTGCCTTCAGATCCATTGCAGTGGTACAGCATGCATGGGAAATCGCAGTCGTAATATCCGTCTCACCGTTATTCTGCATCCGCTGCATACGCCCTTTATAATCAATATCCTTTTCCGCACGCTCTGCAATTCTTGCCATGGTCTCCACCGCCTGAACCGGATACTGACCTGCAGCACTTTCACCGGAAAGCATGATCGCAGTCGTTCCGTCATAAATCGCATTGGCAACATCCGTAACCTCCGCTCTGGTCGGTCTCGGATTGTGGATCATGGACTCTAACATCTGTGTTGCAGTCACAACGATCTTACCCTGAGCAATGGCTTTTTTGATCATTTCTTTCTGTAATACGGGCACTTCCTCCATTGCCACCTCAACGCCCATATCTCCGCGGGCAACCATGATACCGTCGGATACCGAGATAATGCCGTCAATATCTTCGATTCCCTGTGTACTTTCGATCTTTGCAATGATCTTCATATGGCTTTCATGGTCCTTTAAGATTCTGCGAAGCTCCAGTACATCCTCCTTGCATCTGACAAAAGAAGCTGCCAGATAGTCATAACCGTTCTCGATGCCGAACAGGATATCACTCTTATCGACTTCGTTAATATAGGGCATGGAAAGCACCGCACCCGGTACATTGACACCTTTATGATTGCTGATCTTTCCGCCGTTGATAACGGTGCAGCGAATCTCTGTTTCCGTGATCTCATCCACCTTTAAAGCGATCAGACCGTCATCGATCAGAATATGCATTCCTTCTTTTACATCATGAATCAACCCTTTATATGTGATGGAAACCTTTTCATTGGTACCGAGCATTTCTTCTGTTGTCAGTACAAATTTCTGTCCCGCAACAAGCTCTGTCTTGCCGTCTTCAATATCACGCAGGCGGATTTCGGGACCCTTTGTATCAATCATCGTTGCGATCGGAAGTCCTAACTGCGCCGCAACTTTTCTGACACGCTCCAATTTGATCTTCTGCTCCTCCTGTGTGCCGTGGGAAAAATTAAATCTCGCCATGTTCATGCCGGCTTTCATCAATTCCGCAAGTGTCTCCTCATTTTCACTTGCAGGTCCGATGGTACAGATAATCTTTGTTTTTCTCATGCCTTATGCCTCCACATTTGCTGCTGTTCTTTTATTTCAAACACCTGACGGTACACCCTGTCCGATCGGACATTCCCTGTACGGGCAGATGCTCTCTGCGATATTGTTGTATCAGTTCCACTGCTGCCCGGGTGATCCGTTCGCCCGACAGGATCAGTGGAATTCCGGGCGGATACAGATAGATCGTCTCTGCGGCGATATGTCCCGGACTGTTTTCAAATACCACAACCTCCGTTTCTGCTTCCTCTGCTTCAAGTACTTCCTTCATTGTATACACAGGTGGTGCTTCCTTCTGTCCGGCAATGACCTGTGTCAACAGCTGCATGGAAGCATGTACAAGGTCCGATGCTTTCCCTGCCATCTGCCCTACTTGGCTTTGCCGTTCCGGTTCGGACCGGCTCTGTCTTGCTGCCGGACACGATACATCGATCTCACACAATGCCTTTGCCAGACGAAGAAGCCCCGACCATTCATCCATCACGGTCATGATCGCAACGACGTGATATTCATCCGCCATTTCCATTTGCAGGCGATACGTCTGTAACAGAATATCCTGCACTTCTTTTCCTGTGTAACCGCTTTCCTGCGTTAATATCAGTAGTTTGCCCGGATCCATTGCTTTCATGCCGTTTTCCGTACAAAATTTCTCATCCGCAATATGCAGATACCGGAGTTCCTGTACCTGCTTCATAAATGCACTGCGATACTCAAAAAAGCGTTCAAACCATTCTTTTGCATGGTTCTGTATCTGTCTGATACAATGATCGGCAGATCCCATGAGCAGATAGGACGGGCTGCTGGTCTGATAGATTTTGAGAAACCGTCTGAGACGTTCTCTGTCAACTCTTGTACCGTTCACATGCAAAAGCGCCGTCTGCGTAAGTGCCGGTAACGTTTTATGAAGACTGTGGATAACCAGATCCGCACCACAGGAAATGCTGCTCTTTGGTAGCCGCTCATCCAATCCGAAATGCGCGCCATGTGCTTCATCCACAATCAGTATTTTATCATAGGCATGCACGATCTGTGCGATTTTTTCAACGTCGGATACAAATCCGTCATAGGTCGGCGATGTGATCATGACCGCCTTTGCTTCCGGCGCCGCTTCCAGTGCACGTTTCACTTCTTCCGGCCGTACAACGCCGTACAATCCGTATTCCTCCAGCAAGTCGGGAAACAAAGAATAGATCCTGCTCCCGCTCAGATATACACCGTGATAAGCGCTGGCATGTGCATTCCGGCTAAGGATCAACGTCTCTTTTTCCCGCACGGCTGTGCTGATCGCTGTCAGGATACCGCAGGTGCTTCCGTTTACAAGAAAGTATGTCTCTTCGGAATGATACAGCTTCGCTGCATTCTCCATCGCCTCTTTCAGAATCCCTTCTGCATGATGCAGGTTGTCAAACCCCTCGATCTCCGTAATGTCCAAATGTGCCATACCTCCCGGTATTCCGGCACGGTCCATTCGCTTATGCCCCGGCATATGGAAGGGATATTCTTCCGACTCATCCAGCCTTTTTAATTTTTGGTATAAACTGTAATTTGTGTTGTCCATATCCTTTTACTACTCTGCTCTTTCCCTGATGTACATGAAAAGTCTCCATCAAAGAGCAATACTTGTCCGCCATTGTAACGATCCACGCCTCCCGGCACATGGGCGGTACAATCGTTAACGGCCACATATGCTTTCTGATAATGTCCCTCTGACGCGGATTCAAGCGATATTCCTTTTCTGCATTTTTTAATGCAATTCCCGGATGATAAAAGCCATGCAGATTGCAGATGTTGCGATGCTCCTTGCTGTGCCAGTCATACTGAAAATAATCATGTAACAGAGCGCCTCGCAGCAGATCCCTTTTATGGCACCGAATGCCTAAAAAACGCGCAATTACAAAGCTGCATAGCGCAACATTGATACTATGCCTTCTGACAGACATGTTTCCATGCTGGATATTGTTCTCGGACTCCCGAAAGTTGGGCGATTCCAGAATATCCGCGCCGTATTTTTTCATATAGCCGAAAAATCGGTTTCTTTCTCGGATTTTATCACGTTTTCTTCGCATAAAACCTTGTTCCCCTTTGTTCTTCATCCCATCTTGGTGACTCTATAAGCCTGCACCGAATCATTCCTTTTTATTTTAATAATAGCAAATAATCGGCATTCCGGAATATACATACCCGTAAATTTTCTGTGCCATGCCATAGGGTAAATTGACACATCCGTGAGAACCATGTTCCATATAAATATCTGCTCCGAATTCCGAACGCCATGTTGCATCGTGCATTCCGACAGATCCGTTAAAAGGCATCCAGTAATTTACATGTGATTCCCATGTTGGTCCCCGCAGTATCACATCCTTTGTTCGATACTCCAGATCATAGACCCCTGCCGGCGTTGCATTGCCGTTTGCCATACAGCCGGAGACCACATCCGTCTCCAAAATCAGTTCTCCCTCTATATAAAGATACAGATGTTGATGCCCCAGGTCAATCTCAACATAAGAATCTCCGATACTATTTTCACTAAAATCCGCACCGCGCCGCTTATATTCCGGCTCTCTCACCACCGCTTCTCCGCTTTGCAGATCCTCTAACAGATGCTCGGTCTCCGCATCTACATCCAGCATCCAGCCGAAAGCACTTCTCAGTTTTTTTGTGGTACCGCCTGTTGTCACAAATTCCTTCTCGGTATAATACGTATCTCTCTCCTCTGCCATATTTTCCACATACGCACGCACTGCCTTTTTATCCAGATAAACACTGCTTCCCCGGATAGAAAGCCATTCGTGGATGGTATCTCCGTCCAAAATCACTTCTTCTTCGCCGAACCGATATGTAATCTGAGTCTGGGTGTAATGATTCAGCTGCTCTACCAATCGCACCAGCTTCACATTATCGGAACAGACACTCGGCGCAAGATACAGTTCTTTTTCTTCCAGATCCATGCTCTCCTGCATCTGTAAAAATGCTTCCAAAATCTGATCCGCCGCTTCCGGTGACAACTGACACCCCTCATCTTCCAGCAAAATCCGATAGCCTTTGATATCCGGCAAATATTCACTAATTACCGCTGAAACCGGTTCCCTTTGATTCTCCTCATCAAAAATAGAAAGCGTAGTGATTTTTTCCAACAATTCCGCCGTATCATAAGTTACTTCTTCCGATATGTCGTAACTTGACTCCGTAATGACTCCCTGAAACCACAAAAACGGATTCTGCTCTTTACAGATTTCCTGTAGTTCTTCCTGAATGGGATAATCTATGGAAATCTCACCTGCACAAATCGTCTCCTGCACATCCCCGCGGGCATTTACTGTCAGACGATACTCACGAACCTCATCCTGAAACATTTCTTCTGCATCCTGCACTGTCATACAGCTGCAGTCTCTGCCGGCAATCGTTGTTCCGAAATAATAATGGCTGGAAAAATAATATGCAAATCCGGCATAAGTCAACAAGAGTACAAACACAATTGCTACAGGAATCAACAACCATTTTCTCTTTTTATGCCGCGCAGAAGATTGCTCCTGTACCTTGTTTTCTTCCGCTTTACTTGTTTCTGCCTTGTCTGTTTCCAGTTCGCATGTTTCGACTTTGTCCGTTTCGGCTTCGCTTGTTTCGACTTTGTCCGTTTCGGCTTCGCTTGTTTCCGGTTCGCATGTTTCGACTTCACTTGTATCGGCTTTGTCTGTTTCGACTTTACTCGCTCCCGGCTCGTCGGCTTTACCATCCACTGTTTCTATGCTATTCTTTTCTATTTCCTCATTTTCATCAGCAGACCGTTCCGTATTCCGGAGTTCTTCCTGCTGCGCTGTTTTCTCCACTTCCTGATTCTCCACAAAATCTCCTTCAGGCAAACCACTTCCGGTAACCTTCATTTGTTAATTTTTATAACTCTATTACAAACTTTCCCATAATATGAATAGTATAACATACCTATCGCACTTACGCACAAAAAAAGCCTCAACAAATCATAAATATTTGCTGAGGTTTTTATCAATGAGACACGGGGGATTCGAACCCCCGACAACTTGATTAAAAGTCAAGTGCTCTACCGACTGAGCTAGTATCCCATATGCTTGTCCCTTTTGTGCATTTCTTTACAAAAGAAAATGCCCAGAACCGGAATCGAACCAGTGACACGAGGATTTTCAGTCCTCTGCTCTACCAACTGAGCTATCTGGGCATTTGAGTAGCGGGGACAGGATTTGAACCTATGACCTTCGGGTTATGAGCCCGACGA
>JBJFCE010000052.1:0-11100 GCA_051888775.1 Lachnospiraceae bacterium
GGGCTTGTAACATAGCGCTCACCTCGATACTGCAACAGATTACATTGGCTTGTATGTGGGTATGTTATACAAAAATACAGCTTACCGGCAAGGTGAATTGCGGTAAGCTGTGGTTTTGAGATTGTAAGTTGTTAAATAAACGGGTAAGTTTCGTTTGTGAGATAGGTTACCCAGTCATTATAGATCTGTTGTCCGGATTTGCCGAAGCATTGTTTATAGTCTTCGGTTTTAAGCAGCAAGAGGACACGGTCCCAGCCGTAGGTCTGAGTAAGATAGGCAATATAGGTATGCGCGAAGGTGTAGCCACCGCAGTCCGAAAAGGTGAGGGGATTATTGGAACAAGTATCACGATATGACGGGATCCCCATAGTTTCAATATATTCGTGATAAAACGGTTCGCCGTTACTTAGGTAAAGCGCCACGCCTTCTGTCAGCCACAGGTCAATATCCTCATTCAGTACACTGACATAGGCATGAACGATTTCATGCAGTACCGCATATTTGACTTCATCATAATCATGCACCTTTCCGGGATTGGCCGGAGAGGTCAGCAGCACATCGGTTCCGATATTATCTCCGATATACCAGTCAAGTCCCAACAGATACGCAAGATAACCGTACTTTTTAGTCTGCATCGTACTCTGATGATCATAAATATAGATATTCACATTTTGCTTTTCCTGAAAACCAAGGATTTCGGCGATCTCTGCCGTTTGAGAATCGGCATATGCAAACACATCTTGTGCCGCAGCCTCTTCCTGTTCGTAATAAACATTGATCCATTCCCCTTGAATCTCATGCATTCCTTTTGTTTTTAATGAAAATGTAGGAATAAAATTAACGAGCAGAGCTACAGCAACTATTCCAACAAAAATCAGAATACCGATCCATACTTTTCTTCGACGTTTCATAATAAAACCTCCGTTTTCTTTTTTCGAGTGTATCAGTATACCCTCGGAAAACGGAAGTGATCATGGTCATAACTTTCCGTGACTTTGGTCATATTCCTCAAAAAAACTGTGATATTTCATAATCAGTGCATTTCTTTCGTTTGTTCCCAATTTATCATAGATTGCGGATATATAATTTTTTACGGTTCCGTTTGATAAACACAATTTATCTGCGATCTGACTGTTGGTATATCCGCCGATCATGAGCATCAGGACAGACTGCTCCCGTTCCGTCAATTCCCATAAAATTGCTTCAAACTCTTCTCTGCTCTTGTCAACTTCCGGAAGCGTCTGTAGAAGTATCCGGCTGTATCTGTCCGTAAAAAACCATATCAGGCAAAAACATGCAAGATATTGCAGACATCTGGGAATCGCACCGTATCTGATAATAGCGCTCATTCCCCAAAATGGCTCTATCCACGGCTGACGCAAGTAATATCCGGTAATAACATGAGCGATAAGGATCGCTGCTATTGTCATCCCGCCTGAAAAGCACAGCAACCGCTTATTCAGATAACATCCGGCAATCAGTGTCGGTATCACAAAAATAATGACCGCCTGAAAAGTAAATAAAACATATGCCGTGCCTGCCATGACTGCAGCTGCCGCAACAATCACATATTTCATAACAGTACTGTAAAAGCGAAACTTTAAGATCAAAACAGCAGGAAGCACTAACGTCACAAACGCTGCCACCAGCAATATAATCGTCATATCCGGGAATATATCAAAAATTCCGATCCAGCCAAAAATATCCGTCAGCAATACAACACCGAAAACAACCAGCAGTCCTCTTGCTGCCGTTTCATTGATTTCTGCCTCGTTTTTCTTTAATACAATCTCCATGGATTTCTTAAAATTCTCCTTTTTGCAGATAAATTTCTCAATCTACCGAAACAAAATCTCCGGATTGCGCCGCTTCAGTTCTTCGAACAATTTTTCCCTGTCACGGACAGAACACATCAGTTCCTTACATCTGCTCTTGATCACGATACGATCTAACGATGCCGCGCTGGATGCGATGGGATCATGCGTCCGATATACCTCACGGATCTCCTCAAGCAAAATGGACTCCTTAGAAAATCCAAAGCACACTGTCAGTTTCTCTTCATCCACGAACACATAATTGCGGATCACCATCGGAAGAAAGATCATATTATAGAATAACAGGATAAAGATCATGACCACGGGATGCACTTCCTTCGGATCAAAAAATCCTGCTATACACAACAGATTTCCTCCAAGAAATACAATCCAGAACCAGACTGCTATTTTTCCCTGAAACTTCATACCCGCCGTTCCCCTTTTTCTGCAACTGCCGTTCCGACAGTCTCTCTCGGTCTTCCCTGCTTATCAAACTTTTTATGCAGCGCCATTTCGGTCGGAATAATTTCACCGATGACTACGACTACTTGTGTGATACAGATCAGAGAGCCGAGCATTCCGACAGTCTCCGTGTCTTTTCCGAGAAGCGGCAGCATCAGTACCGCGCTGAGCGGCAACAGTATCAGCCCGCTGATATACCAGAGCCGTCCCATATAATGATGTGCAAACTGCCATGTTTCCTGATTTTTCATGGACATAGACGTCCGGTATCCGAAGACCGGATTGATCTCCTTTGGTGCATGCTTCAGAAAGTATCTGCCAAATCCGATCATAAAGATCGGAAGCCAGATATTCATAACCAACATAAAAATCCAAAACCACATACTCCTGCCCTCCTGTTTCTGATCCTTCTGTATCCTGCTTCACATATTTTTTTGTACTTTATCTCTTCTGATCCTCGGATATTGTCTGTTTGCGTACATACTTCCGGCAGAGATATCGATGATACCATACCGCTGCAACCAGACCACCGATAGCAAAGCCGCCAAAAACAGCACAAATCCCGATGGCATTGTCCGTTAACGATCCGAGAATCCATGCCAGCAAAAATCCCAGCCCGTAACCGATCCACATCCGACCGTGACCACGGTTATAGGCGCTGACATCCGTAACTTCTTCCGGTGCCGGAGGTGTTTCTCCTGTCCAGAACCCCACCGGTTTTTTGCTCCGCAACTGCACGATTCCCAATATGATAAAGATTAATGTGCTGTATCCTGTAATACCGATTCCGATCCATGTTTCCGCACTCATCATCTTTCCTCCCGCATGAGTTCCGTATTAGTACCTTTACAGAGTCCCGTATTGGTTCCTTCCTGTTTATCGGATATATAATCCGGCCACTTTCAGGTCCTCATCCAATGTGATTTTATAGATTACACTGATATTTTCATAAGTCACCGTCATTTCTACAACCACATAATCCTGCCCCTGCTGTGATATCTCCGCCATATAGGCATTTCCAAAAGAAACACGCGCTCCCCAGTCCGCAGCAAGCTGCGCTTTGATAGCATCCATATAGTCTGCGTTCAAATATTCCGCCATTTGTGTTGTAGCATATTCCTCGCTCAGCGTATCATAATCGCCTTCATCCATCAGCGCTATCACGGTCTGCACCTGCTGTGTAACTGCCGTTTTCTCAAAGCGGCTGTCCTCTTTTACTTCCCTTATTTTGGGAAGCCACCAGTATCCAAACACTCCTGCTGCCAAAAGCAGCACTACAATGACCGCCGCAATTTTTCCAACCTTTACACGACGTGCTTTCTTCAGTTCCTCTTCCGGCATATTTTCGTTAAATTCTGCTGCCAGATCGGACGGACTGCCCATTTCCTGCAGAATTTCCGAAAGCGCTCTGCCTTCCTCCAAAGCAATTCCGATATCCGACTGCAGCTGCTTTTCGATCTCTTTCTTTTTTGCCCCGGAGCATTTCAGTTTCTTTATGACTGCCCGAATATAACTGTGCTGTTCCATCACTCATCCCCCCAGAATCTTTGTTACGCTTTTCTCAAATCTTTGCCACAGATCACACAGACAGACAAGCTCCTCTCTGCCCTGTTTCGTGATGCGGTAATATTTCCGCGAAATTTCTTTTCCCTTCGCCTCGCTCCAGCGGCTCTCTACCAGACCGTCCTCCTCCAGACGATACAGGATCGGATAGAGCGTTCCTTCTTTCAGCGAAAACATCCCGCCGCTACGTTCCTTTAGCTCGCTGATCAGCTGATAGCCGTACTTTTCCTCCTGCGAAAGAAGCTTCAGTACGAGGATCTCCAGTACGCCTTTTTTCATTTGTTTTTCGTATTTGATCTGTTTTTCATACTCCTGACTCAAGGCTTCACCTCTTCTAAGTACTTAGTATTGCCAAATACAAAGTAACACAAATGCCCCTTGCTGTCAATGAGTAACAGCAAGGGGCATACTACTTAATCTATCTCCAAATTTAATCTATCTCTAAATTTTTTAAATATTGTTTTAGCAGAAATGTGCAGAAATACGGAAAAGTGTATATATGATCATGATATCCGATATTGCCCGATATAAACTTAATTCCATAGTGTATATCCGCATATCTGTCGCTTGAAATAAGCGTTCTGAGAGACTTGGATCTCCCGTTTGTTGATTTCACTTCCACTGGGATCAGATCATTTGAAGTTCTGACAAAGAAATCTTCCTCCAAGGTAGAATCTTCACGCTTATAATAGTATAGACTATAACCGCTTTTTACCATTGCTTCCGCTACAATATTCTCAAAAAGCGCTCCTTTATATACACCAAGATTTTTATTAACTCTCAAATCCTCCTGTGCCTCTTCATCCAGCATGGCTACCAAAAGACCTGTGTCAGCAAAGTACAGCTTGAATTTGGTATCATCATAGTTTCCTTTCAATGGTAATTCCGGAAAATACAGCCCATAGCAAATATTTACCATACCTGCATCATACAGCCATTCAATACACCCACGATAGTCTTTAAAACGTGCTCCGGATGAAACTTTAGAAATCTGAAACTTTTTATTATCTTTTGCAAGCTGAGGCGGAATTTGATTAAAAACGTTCAATATTCTGGTCTGATCCATACCCTCGGCATATTTTCTTATATCCTCTTTGTAGTCTGACAGCAGTTGCCTTTGCGTACCTAAAGACCCTTCAAAGGTTCCGCTCTCAATATATTCCCTGACAACAGCAGGCATACCGCCAAGGACACAAAAATCCAAAAACAATGAATTACAAACAGATAATTCTAATTCGCTAAAAGGAATCAGCTTGCTCATATGAAATAATATATTTTCTATGAATTGGTTGTCATAACCTTTTGCCCACAAAAATTCTTCGAAATCAAGCGAATACATTTCATAATCGGTTTTATATCCCACACTATTACTTTCAATTTTCCTATAATGAATCCCTAACATAGAACCACTGCATATGACATCAAAACGATGATCAATATGAAAAAATTTCAGAGCAGTGGCAATTTCGGGAAATTCCTGTAGTTCATCAAAAAATATGAGTGTTTTCCCGGAAATGAATCTTCTGGAAGGATCTATCAGTGATATGTTTCTAATGATATCTTCTGCTTTATACCCATCCGAGATAATCATTTTATATTTCGGTTCTTCTACAAAGTTAATGTATATGATGCTCTCATAGTGATCTTTTGCAAAATGCTGTATCGATTCCGTCTTTCCAACCTGACGAGGACCTTTTACAATCAGAGGTTTTTTCTGAGTATCATGAAACCAATTGATCAGATACTGATCTATTTTCCTTGACAAATACATCCATTGCACCTCCTTCAATACGTTTAATATATATTGAAAAAATAGCAATGTCAATGAGCAGTGCAAAAAAATGAGCGAATTACTTTGTCGTACTTACAAAAAAATGAGCGAATCTTGTCGAATTATATACAAAAAAATGAGTGGATTATTCAATTAATAACACCACAGGCAGATCTGTAACCATTACAAAACACCCTCTGCCGGTTTTATAACGGACTTTTTATAAGAAGCGCCTTCCACATAATACTTTGCCTGCTCGGCAAACATTGTTGCATAGATACCGTTTTCTTTTGTAACCAGCTCATCATGTGTTCCGTATTCCATGATCGTATCGTCTGCAAAGACCGCTATCCGGTCACAGAAGCGGCAGCTTGACAGGCGGTGTGAAATATAAATTGCAGTCTTCCCTCCGACCAAAGTATTAAACTGACGGTAGATCTCATACTCCGCCACCGGATCAAGCGCTGCCGTCGGCTCATCCAGAATGACAATCGGTGCATTCCGGTACAATGCACGGCTGATCGCCACCTTTTGCTTCTGTCCGCCCGAAAGCTCGGTTCCGTCCTCATCAAAGCTCTTGTAGATCATTGTATCCAGACCATGCTCCAGCTTCATGGAATCCTCATAAAATCCGGTAAGCTTCAATACCCGCTCAATCTCTTCATCTGCACTGTCCGAAAATGCCACATTCTCCCTTAACGTAAAAGCAAACAGCTGAAAATCCTGAAATACAACCGCAAACAGCCGACGGTATTCTTCCTCACTGTAATCCTTAATGTTCACTCCGTCTATATAGATCGCACCCTCCGTCACATCATACAGGCGGCAGAGCAGCTTGATAAAGGTCGTCTTGCCTGCACCGTTTAGTCCCACAATCGACAGATGCTCTCCGGAGCAGATCGTTAAGTTGATATCTCGCAGCACAAACTGCTCGGCACGCGGATACCGGAAGCTTACATGATCAAAAACAATCTCGTGCGTATCCCCGCTGACGGCACAGCTTCCTTTTTTCATTGCGGCAGGATATTCCATGAACTTCAAAAACTCATATGCATAGCTGCATTTCTTGGTGATCTCCTGCACTCCCTCAACGATCCGATACAGGCTCCAATACAGCTCCCCGGCGCTGGAAACACACATGGAGAACTCACCGACCGTAATACGTTTCTGAATCGCCAGATACCCCATATAAAAATAGCTGATCCCGTCACGCAGAGAATTGACCGCATCCATTCCCCAACTATTTTTGCGGCATCTTCGTTCCCTGTCTGCCCAGATGTCGATCTGCTCTTTGGCATACCAATCCGCTTTTGCGCACATCATGTCACGACTGTCATAAAGTCGGATATCCTTTCCGTATCGGAAATCGGAAAGCTGCCAGAAAACATAAGAAAAAACCCGGTTTGATTTCGCCAGCTGCTTAAAGCTTTCCAACTGAATCCGGTTGTTGCGGGCATTCAGGACGGTCACTACTACCAAAACGCCCAGTTGGATCGGTAACAGGAGCGGACAATATATCGCAATAATTGTGATTACTCCGATAAAAAAGAGGATGTTTGACAGAATCTTATAAAAAGCATCCAATACTCCGACAACACTCTCGCTGTACCAGCTGATCCCTTCTTTTGCCTTGTTCATCTGTTCCAGTACCTTCGGATCCTCCGTATGCTCAAAATCCATCTTCATTGCCTGATCCGACAGTTGCAGCTCAAAGTATTCCCCAAACCACTCACGCATCACATCCTGCAAAAGATTTGCCAGATTTTCCAAAGACCTTGCCACAATCTCCACGATGATCGTCAGCACCACATAAAATGCAACCATCTGCAAATGCTCCTTAAGCGGTGCTCCGGAAATAATCAGCATCAGTTCATCGATCAAAAATTTGGGAAGCAGAATATCCTTTGCCTTCATCAGAAACTGTGCCAAAAAGAGCAGCAGATATACGAGGAATAAAGACGGGCGTTCTTTCCACGCCGTTTGCAGCATGAAACGCAGAGTCCTGCCCGTGATATGCAAATTCTCTTTTCTTTCAGACATCCGCACTCACCCCGCTTTCCGTTTCGCCCGTCATTCCGGCAATGTCGATATCATCCGGTTGCTCCAGATAATACTGCGCCTGAATGCGGAACATCTCGGCATATGCACCCGCCTTCGACAACAGACTTTCGTGCGTGCCGTATTCGATCAGCTCACCGTCCCGGAACATTGCCACATGATCACAAAATTGTGTCGAACTCAATCTGTGGCTGATATAAACCGCCGTCTTGTCTCCGATCAGCTTATCAAAATCCTGATACAGCTTTGCTTCCGCAAGCGCATCCAGTGCAGCCGTCGGTTCATCCAGCACCACAACCGGTGCATCCTTATACAAAGCTCTTGCCAGTGCCAGCTTTTGCTTCTCTCCGCCGGACAGATCCACACCGTCATCATGAATGACCTTTAAAATCTCCGTATCCACGCCTTGTGACAATTCTGTCAGTTTTTCTCCGAATCCGGCATCGATCAGGCAGCTTCTTGCCTTCTCCCTATCCGTCTCCTGCGGACTTTTCATCGAAACATTTTCCGCAAGCGGAAATGCAAAGAGGTTTACATCCTGAAAGACCGGACCGAAAATGCCGTAATATGCTTCTTTATCATACTCACTGATATCCGTTCCGTTTAGCAGGATCCGCCCCTCGGTCGGCTCATACAGCCTAAGCAGCAGCTTGATAAAGGTGGACTTTCCAGCACCGTTTAAGCCGACTACCGCAAGCCGCTCCCCTGCCTTCACCGTCAGATTCAAATTCTTTAACGCATACTTTTCCGCCTTCGGATAACAAAAGGACACATTCTCAAACGTAAATTCATAGCGGTCAAATGCCGGCAGCGGCTTTGATTCACACGTTTGTCTGCCCGCATCAAAATCCATAAAGCTTCTGAAATCATCTACCTCGCGGCTTCGCTGCAACAGCTTACTGATTCCCTCAAGCAGCTCCAGCACATAGGTGAAGAACGACAATGCCGATGCCAGATACAGACTGAAATTACCGATCGTCATCCTGCCCTGCACGACCGAATAAACAAGCCATGCATATAAAGCAGCCTGTGCAAAAAGCCAAGTCACATTTCCGAATACACTCGCATAGAACCAGTACTTCGAGTTCATCTTCTGCGCTTCATAACGCTCCTTGTTCAGATCTCTGTACTTTTCAGTCAAAAATCCACGCAGTCCGAACATCCGGATATCCTTTGCGGCAGAAAAATCGGTCGTTGCATTCTGCATATAGTATTTCTTTCTCCACCATTGCGCCAACGGGTCCCAAATCTTCCTTTTACACTTTGCATTCGTATAGTTGCGAAACAAAAAGTTAAAAAATGCCAGGAGCACAAGCAGCGCCGCAATGAACACATTCATCGTTCCCAGAATCAACAGCCCCACGATGATAACGGACAAATTTTTCAAAAAATCCACGCTGTCCCGCATCATACCCTCGATGCCTTCCGTATTGCCGTTATGCGCATTGCTCGCCTTCTGGTAACAGTCCATAACATCGGTATCCTCCAGATATTGGAAGTCCACGGACATCGCTTTCCGGTTCTTTTCCCCAATCATCACAAAGCGTACCGCAATAAACCGCCACCACAATTCGCTCCAATAATACGTATTAAGCATCGTAGCGGCAATCTGGATCACAGTCGCCCCGATCATCAGACCGATCAGCTCCTGCCACCGCCGCTCTCCCGTGATCATATCGATCACAAACTTGGAAATAAACGTCCAAAGATACTGCATCAGCGGCGCACAGATCATCCCCATCGGAATCAGTAGCCAGAACCGCTTCTCATACCGCACCATCTTTCCCAGTATGTACCGCATATTTGTCAAAAGTCCGTACTCCTTATGATAAGGATTCTTGTCCTTTTCCTTCTCCTTCCGCCTCCGTTTTCTCTTCTTCAGTTCTTCCTTTCCCTGCTCCTTTTGTATCTCACCCATAAATGACCTCCCTCAAACATACTCCTCCGATCACATCTTCAGCCTACCGCAAAAACTCCGGGTCCTCCCGCTGAAACAAACTCTTGCCCCTGCTACACACCTGCACCTGATACTCCGTCGGCTGATGCAGCACCGCATCCGCGCCGGCAAACAGCATCAGCAACGAAACCGTCCTAACCTTATCCGCGCAATAAAATGCTTCCTCATGATCCTGCTCATCCAGAACCTTTCCCTTATAGAACATCTTCTGTCCCGACAATCCACACTCACAAAAATATTCCAATACCTTTTTTACCTTTTCTGCCGGAATGCCCAGCCGTTTTTCCAGTGTCGGAATACGAACCGCTTCTGTTGCATTCAGTCCCAGCATATAAAACAGAATCTTCAAATGGTCCTTGTCTCCCAGCAGACGGAACAGTTTTGCCAGTTCATCCGTTACCTGAAAGTAAGAAGTAAACCCGTTTTCCGGCTCCTTCATCATCATATAATATTCAAGGCTCTCATTCAGACGCATATAGCTGAATCCTGCATCATCCAGAATCAAAGAGGCTGTCTCCGCATTTTCATCCTTGCCTATACAATGATAATCATAAAAGGTCCGGCTGCTTATCCATGAGGCGATCTGCATCGCCCAAAGATATTGCTGTTCCTTTTCCCTGTATTTCCGATATTCTCCTTTTTCGATGAACACCTTCAGTTCATCTAGGATCTGTTGCTCCACCGATACCTTCCCGCAGTCCCTTCCATACAGATAATCAATAGACACGCCAAAGAAATCCGCAATTTTCGGAAGCAGGTCGCCGTCAGGATAACTGCCGTTCTCCCACTTGGATACCGCCTGTGCACTGACACCCAAACGCTGTGCCAGCTGCTCCTGCGTCACTTTATGTGTTTTTCTCAGTTCCGAAAGCTTCTGTGAAAAAATAGTCATCATGATATCTCCTCCTGTCCGATCCTATCGCCTGTCCGTATAGCACTGCTTTTCGATTATTATGCCATATCCGACGGTTATTTTGTACTGTTAAAATCAACTTTGATTCTATTTTGGGTTGTATCTTGTCTTAAAATCTCCTTTGAGTTGATTTTTTGACACTTTTCAACCGAAAAAGGATCCTGCCTCCCATAACGGTTTTAGATAATTTCGAAACTCAGTCATCAGAACAAACCGGTTGCCCACATCCCTGCCGGCAGTGGGCACGCTTTCGCTACACTTCGTCCGTAGCGGTACATAAGGTGCCAGAATACGGCACCTAAGTACCGACGGACTCACAGTGCCCTCTGCCGGCAGGGATGTGGGCAACCGGTTTGTTCTGATGACTGAGTTTCACAATTACCTAATAACGATTTAGATGCCGCATTCATTCTTCTATTGCTTTTTTATATAAAATAGAGGAAAATAAGCATATCACTCAGGCGTTTGCAAAACTCAGTCAGAAGGACGAAGCGGCTGCCCACTGCGCTGTCAGCGTGGGTACTGGGAGTCCGTCGGTACTTAGGTGCCGTATTTTGGCACC
>JBJFCE010000053.1:0-2613 GCA_051888775.1 Lachnospiraceae bacterium
GAGGTGTTTTCGAGCTTAGTGCCGCTGCGCTTTTTCACGGAGTGAGAACGTGTCAGCAAACGAAACCTCTTACGCCTGTCCGGAAACTGCTACAGGATGAACGGTCATTGCTTCCACAATAACGGGTTGCATCTGCCGGGGCTTTCCTTTATAATAAAAACAGCGTGAATATGCTGGGAAAAGCATAAAATCAGACAAAACGGAGGAAAACCATGATTGAATTATTAAACGGTGGCGCATATCTGGTAAACGGCACGGAGATTGTTGCAGACAGCGGTGATGCGTTACAGGAAATAAAAAGTAAGACCGGAAAAAGTGTGACTAAGGAAGAAGCTGCAAAGCAGACGATTGCTTATGATATCTTAAAAAGCCACAATACTTCCGGCAATATGGACAAGCTGAAGATTAAATTTGACAAATTGACATCCCACGACATTACGTTTGTCGGAATTATTCAGACGGCAAGGGCTTCAGGCTTAAAGAAATTCCCGATTCCCTATGTACTGACGAACTGCCACAATTCTCTTTGTGCGGTCGGAGGAACAATCAATGAGGATGATCACATGTTTGGTCTGTCCTGTGCGAAGCGATACGGCGGTGT
Organism: Lachnospiraceae bacterium; assembly: GCA_051888775.1. Lineage (GTDB taxonomy): Bacteria > Bacillota > Clostridia > Lachnospirales > Lachnospiraceae > JBJFCE01. Next base: position 602 of record JBJFCE010000053.1, read on the forward strand.
ATATGTACCGCCTCATCAGGCAGTCATCCATCAGTATGCGCGTGAGATGCTTGCAGGCGGCGGCAAAATGATCCTTGGATCAGATTCCCATACCCGTTACGGTGCCCTTGGAACAATGGCAATGGGCGAAGGCGGTCCGGAGCTTGTAAAGCAGCTTTTAAATCAGACCTATGATATCAATATGCCGGGTGTTGTCGGCGTGTATCTGACCGGAGAGCCGATGCGCGGCGTCGGACCTCAGGATGTGGCGCTTGCCATCATCGGTGCAGCATTCGGCAACGGCTATGTAAAGAATAAAGTGATGGAGTTCGTAGGCCCCGGTGTGTCCAGCCTGTCTCCCGATTTCCGCATCGGTATCGACGTTATGACAACGGAGACGACCTGTCTGTCCTCTATCTGGAGAACCGACGATCAGGTAAAAGAGTTCTATGATATCCACGGACGTGTAGAGGAATATAAAGAACTGAATCCGGGTGAAGTGGCATACTATGACGGTATGATCAAGGTGGATCTTGGTAAGATCAAGCCGATGATCGCAATGCCGTTCCATCCGAGCAATGTTTATACCATCGAAGAACTGAATGCGAACCTTGACGATATTTTAAATGATGTAGAAAAGCGTGCGGCTGTCAGCCTTGACGGAGCGGTTGATTTTACATTAAAGAATAAAGTAAAGAACGGTAAATTCATGGTGGATCAGGGTATTATCGCAGGCTGTGCAGGCGGTGGATTTGAGAATATCTGCGCGGCAGCCGACATCATGAAGGGCAGCTATATCGGAAGCGATGAGTTTACGATGAGCGTATATCCTGCTTCCATGCCGATCTATATGGAACTGATCAAGAACGGCTGTGCTGCAACGCTGATGGAGACAGGAGCGGTGTTAAAAACCGCATTCTGCGGACCTTGCTTCGGTGCGGGCGATACACCGGCAAATAATGCGTTCAGTATCCGTCATTCCACAAGAAACTTCCCGAACAGAGAAGGCTCTAAGCTGCAGAACGGACAGATTTCTTCCGTAGCGCTGATGGATGCACGTTCCATTGCGGCAACGGCTGCCAATAAAGGCGTGCTGACTGCAGCAACCGATGTTCCGGCTGAAATAGGAAAATACAAATATCACTTTGATGCGAATATTTATGCAAACCGTGTCTTTGATTCCAAAGGCGTGGCAGATGAAAGCGTAGAGATCAAGTTCGGACCGAATATCAAAGACTGGCCGGCGATGGTAGCACTGACGGAGAATCTGGTACTCAAGGTAGTATCCGAGATCCATGATCCTGTTACTACGACCGATGAACTGATCCCTTCCGGAGAGACTTCTTCCTACCGCTCCAATCCTCTGGGACTGGCAGAGTTTACATTATCCAGAAAGGACCCTGCTTATGTAGGACTTGCAAAAGAAGTACAGAAAGCGGAGAAAGCAAGAGAAGCACTTCTGGACGGTACCGGAACGGATAAGCCCTGTCAGGTATTGCCGGAGATCCATGCGGTTATGGACAAGATCAGGGAACAGTTCCCGGATGTAAAGCATGATAACTTCGGCATCGGCTCCACGATCTTTGCCGTAAAGCCGGGTGACGGCTCCGCAAGAGAGCAGGCTGCAAGCTGCCAGAAGGTGCTCGGCGGCTGGGCAAATATCGCAAACGAATATGCGACCAAGCGTTACAGAAGCAATCTGATCAACTGGGGTATGCTTCCGTTCATCATCGAAAAAGGTGAGCTGCCGTTTAAAAATCACGACTACCTCTTTATTCCGGGTATCCGCAAGGCAGTAGAGGAAAAAGCGTCCGAGATTAAGGCTTATGTCGTAAAGGAAGACGGGCTGAAGGAATTTAACCTGACACTGGGAGAGCTGACCGATGAGGAGCGTCAGATCATTCTGAAGGGATGTCTGATTAACTATAATCGTGTTGAGGATTGAGATTAGATAAATAGGGTGACCGGGACGGGCTGCGTTTCAGAAACAGGATCAAGTAAGACGCGCTCCCGCTCCGCTCGGACGTAGCGGT
>JBJFCE010000053.1:2713-11004 GCA_051888775.1 Lachnospiraceae bacterium
GTTTCAGAAACAGGATCAAGTAAGACGCGCTCCCGCTCCGCTCGGACGTAGCGGTACTAAGGTTGGCGAAAATTGCAGGCAATTTTCGTCAACCTAAGGACCGACGTCCTCACAGGGTCTTACTTGATCCTGTTTCTGAAACGCAGCCCTGTTTGCGGTCAGTATATATTTTCTAAATATAGTTTACTTCAAGACTAAATAGCGATAATTACGGTAAAAAGGCGTGTTTCATGGGAGATGCGCCTTTATTTTTGTGGGTGGGTACCCGATATAGTAAATACAAGCCGGATCATGGCGGCCGCATGAACGGGACTTGAATATGATTTACCACAGGGGGTAGAATTTGCGAATTGATTCCAGTTACATAGGAATGGAATCCGCCAGAAGTCAAACTTCTGTAACGGCAGTGGCAGTGAACACTGCGACACAGGGAAGTGTACAGATACAGCAGGGGAATTTCGGAAACTTTGGAAATCTGCTGACAGGATGGACCGACAGAGCAGGACTTTCGGAAATGAATGAGGATACGATGTCCGGGCTTCGTTATTCCAGATCTGATACCTATAGCGTAAAAGGGCTCAGTGACATGAGTAATGCCCAAAAGCTTCACAGGATCAGAGAAGAATGTGTCATGTATCTGTTTCACCTGCTTTTTTCAAACCGTAAGCATGGTGGCACTACAGAGGATGGATATGTATACGGTGCACAAAAATCCGTTATGACATCGGATGATACACAAGGACAGAATGCGAAAAGCAGCAATACAAATGAGGTGTTTTTATCTCTGTCAGGTTCCTCCGCAAATGTCCGGTATTTTCATGCGGAAGCGGAAAATACGACATTTACCACAAAAGGAAAGGTAGTAACAGGAGACGGCAGAGAAATAGATTTCGGGCTTGAACTGCAGATGTCCAGAAGCTTTGCCGAGTATTATGAGGCAAATTATGAGGCACCGCAGCCGGAATTGTGCGATCCGTTAGTGATCAACTTAGAGCCCGGTATGGCAAAGCTTTCGGATCAGAAGTTTTTGTTTGATCTGGATCAGGACGGTGTTCTGGACCGGATTTCTTCATTGGAAAAAGGAAGCGGTTTTCTGGCACTGGATAAAAACGGTGACGGAAAGATCAATGACGGCGCAGAACTGTTTGGCACATCGACAGGGAACGGCTTTTATGAGCTTGCAGCCTATGATGATGACCGAGACGGCTGGATCGATGAGGATGATGAGATCTATGATAAGCTTTTGATCTGGGCAAAGGATGAGAACGGGAACGACACGCTGTATCATCTGAAGGAAGCCGGAGTGGGTGCGATCTGCTTAAGCCACGTGCCGACGGAATTTTCTTTAAGCAGTCTCAAAGACCGGCAGACCAATGGTGTCATCCGCAGTACCGGAATGTTTTTATATGAAGACGGAACAGCCGGTACCGTGCAGCATATTGATATTGCAAAATAATTACCAAAATTTACCAAGGCTGTCTTACAAATAAAATGCCCGTTTGTGTCTCGGCAAAACATACAGATTTGCGACAGCCTTAGGAACGTGAGCCGAGCAAATCTGTATGTTTTGCCGATACACAGGCGGGCATTTTATTTGTAAGGCAGCCTTGGAACAAATTTCATATCGTGCTTTTGCATGAAGCAGTACCGGAATGCATAGAATAGTGCAGGGGTGCGAGATGGACAAAGTAAGAGCGCGTGAGTTCAGAATCAAAAAAGAGCGGAAAACGACCATGGGAAGGAAAAGCATCAGAATCCTTTGCGCGGTCGTTTTTTGTATGATCGGACTTCCTCTGTTGCTTTCGTTCGGAATCGGAGGCGGACAAAGTAAGGAGCGGGAAGCAGGAGCAAAAGAAGAATTTTCGTTAAATCAAGCGGATGCAGGATATGATGTGATCTGTGAGCGACCGTCCGGAACGCTGCATATTCCGATGGAGGAGTATCTGATCAGTACGATCGCTCAAGTGATGGGACCGGAGGAACCGGCAGAAGCCATGAGAGCGCTGGCGGTACTGTTGCGGACACAGGTCGTGTATGAATCGGAATTGGAAGGCGGATGCTTTGCGGAACAGGTAAAGCTATTGGAAGAATTAAGAGAAGAATGGGGAGAACAGAGCGATGCGTATATGGAGATCTATCGCAGCGCGGTTGCAGATACTGCCGGTATCATTATGACATGGCAGGGGGAGGTCATGGAGACGGCATACCACCAAGTCAGTGCCGGAAATACCAGAAACGGCAGTGAGGTGTTCGGAGACCGGCTTCCTTATCTGATATCGGTTGCCTGTGAAGAGGATCTGATGTCTCCGCAGTATTACAGCCGGATCAGCTTTTCAAAAAAAGATTTTTTTGAAAAATTGCGTCTGCTGACCGGAAATGAGAATCTGACATCGGCAGAACTGATCATCGATCAGAGAGACTCGGCAGGTTATGTGATCTCGCTGACGATCCGATCCGAAGATACGGATGCGGTTCAGATAGGCGGAGAAACTTTTCGGGGTATCATGGGACTGCCGTCATCGCATTTTTCAATGGAAGAAGAAGGAGATACCGTTTCTTTTTTGTGTAAAGGTGTCGGGCATGGCTTTGGGATGAGCGTTTACAGTGCATGCCGGCTGGCGGAGAAAGGCACGGATTTTATGGATATTTTGCGTTATTTTTATCCGGAAGCCGTGTTTATGCGAATCGCATGAATATTTGAACAAATATAGGAAACACTAACCCTGAACACAGTTTATGAAGAACATTACCGGACCGGCAGACAGGCGGCTCGGATCATTCAGGCTCACAGGGGGTAGTGTATATGGAAATCAGACACGGAAACAATTTTTCCGGAAACAACAAAAATAAGAAAAGGATCGGGAAACGGGGACTCGGAAAGGAAAAGATCACCATGCTTGTGACATCCGTCACGGTATTAACGGTGCTTACGGTAACCGGAATCTATATCGGTCAGAAAAAGGATGCAGAGCAGGATCATCGTATGATTGATTTTTCTGCACTGGACAATGCGGGTGAGGATACGGCGGATGCCGGAAATGCAGACGGTACGGACGATCTTGCAGACGGCTTTGTGGAACACAATGATCTGGATGTGGACCCCGATCTGTATCAGGAGTATCGGGCGGCAAATTCCGGAGATGTGCAGAATCCGGATCTGGCAAGAGGCACTCAGGAGGAAGTGACACCGACACCGATGCAGGAGAATGCACAGGAGGAAACGGATGAGGACGAGCCGCAGCAAGAGAAAGTAACAGGAACGCAGGATGCGGCAGAGTCCATGAGCTCCATGACGGTTGCTGAGATCATACAGGAAAAAACGGATGCGCTGGTATTTGATACAAGTGAAGCATTGGCATGGCCGGTTGTGGGAAATGTTATTATGAATTACAGCATGGATTCCTATGTTTATTATGCAACACTGGGACAGTACAGATACAGCGACGCGATTGTGATCTCAGCAACGGAAGGCGAGCACATTACGGCGGCAGCGGACGGTGTGGTGACAGAGGTATTTTATGATGAAGAGATCGGAAATGCCCTGACGGTAGCGCTCGGAAGCGGTTATGAGCTGACCTACGGACAGCTTGCGGATATCCAGGTAGCAGCCGGAGATACGGTTAACAGGGGAGAACTGTTAGGCACGGTTGCGGCACCGACTAAGTATTATACACTTGAGGGTACAAACGTGTATTTTCGGATGACCAAGGATGGAGAACCGGTCAATCCGCTGACGTTGTTACAGTGATTTTTTGTGAGTGATCAGGCTCCAAGAAGAAAAGCGGGCATAGATTAAAGTATGAGGCAGAAGAAAATAAGTAATCGATTTCATACTCCTTTTCTTCATCTTCTGTTAAAGTACTTTTCCCATCGATTGCTTTCTATAGATGGGCTGTCGCACAAAACAGAACTCCTATTCCCGTATCGGTAAACTCATACATTTGCGACAGTCTCAGTAATGTGAGTGGGCAAATTTGTAAGTTTACCGATATGGGAACGGGAGCTCTGTTTTGTGCGACAGCCTTTACATATGCTTTACCTTGAAGCCGGAACGTGGTATCATCTAAAAGATAAGATAATCGCACGCTGTAGGAGGCTTTCGGTGAAAAGACAAAGATGGTATGCGGTTGTTCTGTGCCTTGCACTGCTTGGCGGCTGTGGTTTAAAGGAAGAAGAAAAACCGATACAGAGTACGCAGGTACAGGATAGCGGATATGTGGGAATGAACGGAGATCATCCGGAACTGAATTATGAGATCACACCGATGCGTCCCGGGGTGCTGACGGACCAGACAGGGTATGATTCGGACAGTACGAAGGTGGTTTTGTTTCTCGGCAGCAGTCTGGGAGATTCCTTTCAGGTGATAGATGCCGAAAGCGGCAGTACAGTATATAGCGGTGAAATAGAGTATAGCGGTATCGATCCGCAGAACGGAGAACGTGTCAGCTACGGTGTTTTTACCGGACTGGTCGAGAACGGAGATTATTATATCAAGACGTCGGTGATCGGAGAGTCTTATCCTTTTTCCATTTCGGACAGCCTGTATACGGATGTATTCCGTTCTGCATGCATTCAGTTCCGGTCGTTATGGGAGACCGAAGCGGGGTATCGTCCGCAGGAATTGCAAAAGGATGCGGAAACGATCTGCAATCTGCTGATCGCATTTGAATATTATACCGGTATTTTTCAGGATGATCTTGGAATTGACGGAAGCGGGAATGACATTCCTGATCTGCTCGATATTATCAGGAACAGAGTGAATGTGATCCTGACAGTGGATAGCAGAGAATTAAGTTACGAGCAGCTTGCATGCTATACAGGGATTCTGGCACAGTTTGCCCAGGACTATAAGAGCTTTGATGCCGTTTATGCGGACGCCTGTCTGACAAAGGCACAGGAAGCATTTCGTATGCTGGAGCAGTCTAAAGAACCCCTTCAGGATGAAAGCTATTATTTTTATGCATTATCCCAGTTGTACCGGGCAACAGGCTACGTGAACTATCATACGCAGTTAAAGAATATACTGAAACAGGGGGCTGTTTCGGGAGAAATGGCATTTTACGGAAATGTGGCGTACATGTCGTGCAAATATAAGGTGGATGCCGACTTATGCAGCGGGATTATGACGGCACTGATGAATGAAGCGGAAGAAATTTCCCAGATATCTTCCAAAGATCCGTATCTGGTGTGCGGGTATGACTTACAGGAAATCTGTGAGAGTATGTCGAAGCTTGCATTGGTCAATTATGTGATCACCAATCATGAGTATGTGACTGTGCAGGAGAATCATCTGCATTATCTGCTTGGAAGAAATCCGGCAGGACTCAGCTATATTTCCGGAATAGGATATCAGAGTGCGGAAACGGAAGAGTGTATCAGTGCGGACAGCTATCAAAGCGCGGCACTGATCTTTATGATGAGCGAAATCATCAGGGAAGAGATGTCGGATTAGATCAGAGAGAGGAAATAGTTGCGCAAGACGCTTCGGAATGGAGGAAATTATGAAAATCGTAGTATTGGCAGGTGGTATCAGTACGGAGAGAGATGTCTCCCTGACTTCCGGAAGCCAGATTTATAGGGCATTAAAGGACCGCCATGAGGTGATTTTGCTGGATGCCTATTTAGGCTATGAGGGCGAGGACTATCAGGAAGTATTTTCCATGGAAAAAGACTGGGCAGAAGGAATTTCCGCGATTCCGCAGGTAGATCCCGATCTGTCCCTGATTCGTGCCAAAAGAAAGGATAACCCGAATGTGTTTTTCGGACCGCATGTCATTGATATCTGCAAACAGGCGGACATCGTATTCCTTGCGTTACATGGGGAGAATGGGGAAAACGGAAAGCTGCAGGCGGCCTTTGATTTGTTTGATATCAAATATACGGGAACCGATTATATCAGCAGTGCCATTGCGATGAATAAAGCTTTGACAAAGGAAAAATTTGCATATCATCATATTCCGACCCCGGCGTGCAAAATTGTGCGCGGGGAAGAAACGAATCCACAGGTGGAATTTCCCTGCGTAGTAAAAATCTGCAGCGGCGGTTCCAGCGTCGGCGTATATATTGTTCATAACGAGGAGGAATATGCTTCTGCTATGAAGGATGCCAGAAGCTATGATGCCGAGATTCTGATTGAAAGCTATATCAAGGGACGTGAGTTTACGGTCTGTGTGATTGACGGTCAGGCGCTTCCGGTTGTGGAGATCGCACCCAAGGAAGGCTTTTATGATTATAAGAACAAATATCAGGCGGGCAGCACGGTAGAGACATGTCCTGCAGATCTGAGTTCTGAGAAAACAAAGGAAATACAGGATATTGCAGTCCGTGCTTTTCAGGCGCTTGGATTAAAAACTTATACCCGCTTTGACTTTATGATGGATGATAAGGAACAGTTCTATTGTCTGGAAGGGAATACTCTGCCGGGTATGACACCGACTTCATTGATTCCACAGGAAGCAAGAGCAATCGGTGTGGAGTTCCCGGAGCTTTGTGAATGGATCATCAAAGTGTCTTTGGAGAAGTATCAGGGGTGATAGGAGAGGAAAGATGACATTAGCGCAGATGGCAGAGGCATGTGGGGGAATCCTGCATGCGGGAGCATATCATAAACAGACAGAGCAGGAGGCAGCAGGTGTTGTGCTGGACTCCAGAAAGGTAGAACCCGGTTTTGTGTTTGTGGCAACCAAAGGGGAGCGCGTGGACGGTCATGATTTTATTGACAGTGTCTATGCACAGGGAGCACTTGGCGTTATTTGCGAGAAAGTTCCGACAGAGCCGAAGGGACCTTTTATTCTGGTCAAGGACAGCTTTCAGGCACTCAAGGATATCGCAGAAGCATATCGCAGGACGCTTCAGATTCCGATCGTTGGCATTACGGGCAGTGTCGGAAAGACGAGCACCAAAGAGTTTGTCGCATCTGTGCTGGGACAGAAATACAACGTATTAAAAACAGCGGGGAACTATAATAACGAAGTCGGGCTTCCGCTGACCGTACTTCGGATTACAAAAGAGCACACTGCAGCGGTGCTGGAAATGGGAATCAGCGAATTCGGTGAGATGCATCGTCTGAGCAAGATTGCGAGACCTGACATTTGTCTCATAACAAATATCGGTCAGTGTCATTTGGAGAATCTTCATTCCAGAGACGGCATTTTACAGGCAAAGTCTGAGATCTTTGATTATATGTCACAGCAGGGAGCGGTCTGTTTAAACGGAGACGACGATAAGCTGTGTACGCTGACTCAGGTAAAAGGAATCCGTCCGGTATTTTTCGGTAAGGATCCTGCATGTCAGGTTTATGCAGACGAAATTGAAAATAAAGGATTATTTGGAAGCTGTTGTAGGATTCATACACCGCAGGGCGAATTTGAGGCACAGATTCCGCTCCCCGGAGCACATATGATATACAATGCACTGGCAGCAACGGCGGTAGGACTTCAGCTCGGACTGACGCTTGCACAGATACAGGCGGGAATCGCAGCCGTAAAGCCTGTCGGCGGCAGAAGCAATCTGATCACCTGTAAGAACCGGACTGTGATCGATGACTGCTATAATGCAAGCCCGTCTTCCATGAAGGGTGCGTTGGAGCTGTTGTCCACGGCACTTTCCAGAAAGGTTGCGATCCTTGGGGATATGTTTGAACTTGGCAGTAATGAAATTGCGCTGCATGAAGAAATCGGCAGATATGCGTACGGAAAAGCAGATGTCCTGCTGTGTGTCGGCAGACTTTCAAAGTACATGTATGAAGCGGCAAAGAAACAGATAGAAAGTTCTTCCGAACAGAATGCCGGCATGATGGAGCTGCATTATTATGCTACCAGAGACGCACTAGAGTCAGACCTTGCCAATATATTGCATGATGGCGACACGGTTTTGGTTAAAGCGTCTCATGGCATGTCACTTGAACATGTCGTAGAGTTCCTGACAAAATAAAATATTATTGAAAAATTTTCATAGTCAACAAGCGTTCCGCCCAAGGCACTTTCCTGTCAAGCGGAGCTGTTCCTGTTTGTCGGTCCTTGAAAAACGTCGGCACTTAGCGAGGTCCTTTCGAGCTTAGTGTCCGTTACGTTTTTCACGGAGTGAGAACGTGCCGACGAACAGGAACAGCTCCGCTTGACAGGAAAGTGCCTTGGGCGGAACGCTTGCAGTATGTTGCGGTATGTGTAAAAATTAAATAAAAACCAAGGGCTACAGTAACTCGTGATTCTTTTTCAAGGTTTCCAGAATCAGTTCGCGGGTATAGGCACCGACAGCCTTCTGCTGTTCCTTTGGAAGATCTTTGATATAAA
>JBJFCE010000054.1:0-47605 GCA_051888775.1 Lachnospiraceae bacterium
TCCGGCTGCAACCGCAGTACCGATAACACCGGCAACGTTCGGTCCCATTGCATGCATCAACAGGAAGTTGGTAGGATCAGCCTCCGCTCCGACCTTCTGGGATACACGCGCAGCCATAGGCACGGCGGAAACTCCGGCAGAGCCGATCAACGGATTTACCTTTCCCTTGGTCAGTACACACATCAGCTTACCGAACAATACACCGGCAGCCGTACCGAAACAGAATGCAACCAGACCAAGTACTACGATCTTGATCGTACTTACATTCAGGAATGCTTCTGCGCTGGTCGTTGCACCTACAGAAGTACCAAGGATAATTACTACGATATACATCAGTGCATTGGACGCTGTATCTGTCAGCTGTCTTACAACACCACTTTCCTTGAACAGGTTACCTAACATCAGCATTCCGACAAGGGGTGCTGTGGTAGGAAGAATCAGACATACAATAATGGTAACAATGATCGGGAATAAGATTTTCTCAAGCTTGCTGACAGGACGAAGCTGACCCATCTTGATCTTTCTTTCCTTCTCAGTTGTCAGTGCCTTCATAATAGGCGGCTGGATAATCGGAACGAGTGACATATAAGAATATGCCGCTACCGCGATCGGTCCGAGAAGTGCTGTCTGTCCCAGTTTTCCGGCAAGGAAGATGGACGTAGGACCATCCGCACCACCGATGATGGAAACAGCAGCCGCTGCCTTATCATTAAAGCCGAGTGCAATTGCACCAAAGTACGCTGCGAAAATACCGAACTGTGCTGCGGCACCGAGCAGGAAGCTCTTCGGATTTGCAATCAGCGGTCCGAAGTCGGTCATCGCACCGACGCCCATAAAAATCAGAGACGGTAAAATTGCCCATTCATCCAGCAGATAGAAATAGTACAGTAAGCCGCCGCCGGAGCCGTCTGCTCCCGGCTTTGCCATAATATCCGGATAGATGTTTACAAGCAACATACCGAACGCTATCGGTAAGAGCAGTAATGGTTCATACTCTTTTGCAATAGCAAGATAAAGGAAAATGCAGGCAACCAGGATCATCAGATAGTTTCCCCAGGTCAGTCCGAAGAATGCAGTCTGCCCTACCAAGCCGCTTAATGCATTTCCTAAATAACCTAATACATCCATTACATTGACCTCCCGTGTTAGTCACTTATCATTCAAGTGCAGATTAGTTTAATGTTGCAAGAACTGCGCCTGCTTCTACTGCATCGCCAACGGCAACATTGATACTAGCCACGGTTCCGTCTTCAGGAGCCACTACAGGGATCTCCATCTTCATTGCTTCGATCGTTACTACGGTATCGCCTTTCTTTACAGCCTGACCAACCTGAGTATCCAGCTTGAATACCTTTCCTGCTGCTCCGGCTTCTACCTTGATGCTTCCTGCTGCTCCGGTTGCCTTGGGTGCTGCTGCGGGAGCTGCCTTAGGTGCTGCTTTGGGTGCTGCCTTAGGTGCTGCTGCAGGTGCGCCTGTGGAAGCGCCTTCTTCTACGGTTACGTCATATACGTTGCCATTTACGGTAATGGTATAATTTTTCATGATGATATCCTCCTAAAATTTGTGATTACTTCTTATCGTCTATTTGCACGCTTAATACTTCTGACAACAAAGCCATCCGTACTTGCTGCACCTTCACTTGCAGCAATTGCTGCCGAGATAACCGCTACCAGTTCCAGATCGTCCGAGAGCTCGTCTTCTTCTCTTTCAGCGATCTGTGCAATGGTATTATCCACTGCTTCCTTCTTTACCTCTGCACCGCTTGCTTTCTTCTTTGCCATTGCATTCTGAACCTTAGGAATCAAGCCAAAGCCGTAGATTACAAAGCACATAAAGATCAGAACGATAAATACGGTACCCATACCGAGTAAAGTATTCAAAGCTGCCTTCGTCATCTTCTCACCGAAGGAATAATTGATGTTCGTTACAATACCCGTAACATTATATTCCTCATCGAGTGTGACTTCCATAATTGCGGTATATTCACTGCCCTGAATAGGGACCTTAACCGTGATCGTACCGTTAGTCTCTTCTACTTCCCACTTGGAGCTATCTGTTTCCTTTAATGAAGCAGTCTCCAACGTCTCCATCGCTGTCCACCAGGATTCCACACCGTTTTTCAGTACACTACCCTCAATATATACATACTCGGAAAGTGCCTCTGCTTCGGCATTCCAGTCTCTGAGTGATACATTACTGAGGAACATTTCACTTAATGTTGCTGTGGATGCATCTGCTCCGCCATAGCTAACCATAAGGCTATAGCAATTATTTGCAACTCCCTGGTACGTTGTTTTCTCCGTATCACTCATGGAATCACTTCCACATGCAGTCAGACCCAAGAGGCAGGTAAGCAAAGCGATTGTTGCTAATAATTTCTTCATATCAGTTTGTCACCCTTTCCTAGATTGTGCCATGTTTTTTGTCCGGACGGTCTTCGCTCTTTGTATACAGCATTTCAAAAGCACCGATCACATATTTTCTGGTATCGCATGCTTCGACCATCTGATCAACATATCCTCTCTTAGCTGCAGATACCGCACTGGACTGAATCTGTGCATACTCTGCCGCACATTTTTCTACTTCATCTGCTCCCTTGCCGTCACAGATGATCTTAGCAGCCAGTTTTGCATCCATCATACCGATTTCTGCGGTCGGCCATGCCATTGTGATATCTGCTCCGATTGCCTTGGAGTTCATTGCTATGTAAGCGCTTCCGTATGCCTTACCAACGATCACATTAACCTTTGCAACAGTTGCATCTGCAAATGCAGCGGTCAGCTTTGCGGCAGCCTTTGCCATTGCCTTTTCGGAAGCAACAGTAGCTTCGAAGCCTTTTACATTGGTCATCGTCAGAATCGGGATATTGAATGCGTCACAGAATTTCACAAAATCTGCAGCCTTCTCACATCCGTTTACGGTCAGCACACCGTCAAATTTGTCGGAAACCTGTCCGTCATCACCGTATACTTCGGTACGATTAGCAACACAGCCAACGGTATTTCCGTTCAGACGGATAAATCCGGTTACCATTTCTTTTGCATAATTTTCTTTTACTTCAAAGAATACGTTATCATCTGCGATCTGGGACAATGCGATGGAAGTATCGCCTGCACAGTTTGCAAGATCGGCACATACTCTGTTGAGATCATCCGTACACTCTACATAGGAAAGATCTTCTACATTATTTGCAGGAAGCATGGAAACAAGTTCTCTCATCTTTGCGATAACAGTTGCCTCATCTCCGATCACATCTACGATGCCAGCTTCTTCGCTCTGGAATTTTGCACTGGAAGAATCGCACTTGCTGATCTCATTACCTGTCAGCGCATTCGGTGCATTAACAAATAATTTTGCTTTTGTCTCTTCCATAAAAGTAAAATCAGTCAGTGTCGGAATCAGCGCAAGACCGCCGCCGCAGGAACCAAAAATTGCAGTGATCTGAGGAATTACACCGGATGCGTTTACCTGCTTTGCGTAAATCTGACCAAAGCCGTTTAATGCATCGGTTGCCTCCTGTAATCTTAATCCTGCACAATCGATCAATCCGATTACTGGTGATCCTGTCTTCATTGCAAGATCATAAAGGTTCGCGATCTTCTTCGCATGCATTTCGCCGACAGATCCACCCAGAACAGATGCATCCTGACTGTATACATACACAAGATTGCCGTCGATCACTCCGTATCCGGTAATTACACCGTCAGAAGGAGTGTCATTCTGTTTCATGTTAAAATCCGTTGTTCTTGCGGTTACAAGCGCACCGATTTCCACGAAACTGTTGTCATCGAGTAAAGCAGCTATTCTTTCACTCGCGATGCTAGATGAACTAGTACTCATTTTTCAGCCCTCCGTTTATATTAATAAAAGCATTCACTTTACGAAAATGAAGTTAAACCCATTTCGCGCTTTTAGTAGTATAACATAGATTTTTCCAATCGCAAATAGAAAAAGTGAAAAATGTAAGGAAAAATCTGCGGGGCGGACGTAACAATTCCCGCGGATAGCGCCGTCCCTGCCACGTGTGCGAACGGCTGATCCGCGGGAATTGTTACTGGTTATAATAGTATTTTTTCAAAAATCCGATTGAGACAGTAGGGATAATCGATTCGTTTGACGGATTCGGTGGTGTAAATCGGGTAGGTACGGTAGAGAGTTCCTTCTATATAGTATTTATCGTAGCCGGCGACGGTTCCGGCTTCTATGGGGGCTTCCATTGATTGAGGAAGTTCCCGCTTCCATCGGATCTGTTCGTCCTCTGCAAGCAGCACAGAAAAGTCTTCTGCTTCTACGGTGAGTCCGACGCATACTTCCTGTCCCTGTATTACGGGCATATCCGAAACTTCATGCTGTACTTCGATATTCCGGTAGTCAAAGTTATCCAGTCCGTATGCCATTAAGAGTTTTGTGTCGTGCCATTTATAGCTTTTGTTCGGAGGCCAGCCGCAGGCAAGCACTACACTGACATAGGTCCTGCCGTTATCCTCCAACGCGCCCACAAAGCAGTAGCCGGCTTCTCCGGTGTATCCGGTTTTAATTCCGATAGCTCCCGGCATCATATCCAGAAAAGCATCTGCATTGTTTACCGTAAAGCTTCGTCCACCTTTGATACTGCTAAAAGAATATGACCGCGTTGTAATGATCTCTCGGAACTGTTCGTTCTGAATCGCATAGGATGCGATCTTTGCCATATCATATGCCGTTGTACTGTGTGCTTCTCCCGCAGCATTCACACCGTCCAATCCGTTCGGTGTTACAAAGGTCGTATCCGTACATCCGAGATCTCTTGCCTTCTGATTCATCAGTGCAGCAAAGCCCTCCACACTTCCTCCGATATGCTCTGCTACCGCTACCGCACTGTCATTGTGGGACTGTAACATCAAAGAATACAGCAGATCTCCCAGACGATATTGTTCCCCGGCTTTTAAGTAGAGTTTTACCTTGGGCATGGAGGCTGCATAGGAAGAAACCGTCACCGTATCCTCTAAGTTACCGTATTCCAGTGCCAGAATACAGGTCATGATCTTCGTTGTGCTTGCCATCGGCATGATCTCATATCCGTTTTCTTCATATAAAACACGCCCGTTCGAAGCATCCATCAGGAGCGCCGAACGAGCGTATAAATCCAAATTCTCATCTGGTTCCTGTCCGAAAACCACAGTTTCCCTAAAAAGCATGAGAACAGCCAGTACCAGAACCGTCACTGTTCTCGGAAGCAAAAATCTTCGTCCAGTTATGTATTTTTCTTTCTTATTTATTCCGAGCAATCGTTTCATACCGGCACAATGAACCTTTTCTCTACTCGGTCTAATATATGTGCCTTTTTTCAAAATATGCCGTCAGCCTGTCAGATATCCAGCTTTAACTGTGCCTCTTCTTCTGCTTCCAGCTTAAATTCTTCTATCTGCTCGGGATTCAGTTCCGGAAGCTCCTCCAGAGACTTCACGCCAAAGCTTCGTAAAAATTCCTCCGTTGTTCCAAAAAGCAATGGTCTTCCCGGTGCATCCAGCCTTCCGAGTTCCATGATCAGATTATATTCCAAGAGCTTATTGACCGCAAAATCACAGCTGACACCGCGGATCTTCTCAATCTCCACTTTTGTAACAGGCTGCTTATATGCAATGATGGACAAAGTCTCCAATACCGTATCGGACAAAACATACTTTCTCGGATTTTTGGCAATCTTGATCAGATAATCATACAATTCTGCTCTGGAACACATCTGAAAAGAACCGTCCAACTCGATAATATCCACACCGCGGTTCTGCTCCTGATATTTTTCCTTCATTCTGTACAGAATCTCTCTGGTCGTATTCTTGTCTTCTTCTATCACTTCGGCAAGCTTGGACAATTCCACGGATTCCCCCATGGTAAACAGTACCGCTTCCAAAACCTGCTCTGCCTTTGCTCTTTCCATTTCCTATACTCCTATATTGCTTCCGTTCTTTTATGACATCGCCGTCATTTCAAGCGGTTCTGCCGAAACCTCGGCATCCTCCTGCCAGACAATACTGATCTTATCAAAGGTATTCTCCTGACTGACCTTGATCTTGCCAAGCTTCATCAGCTCCAATATCACAAGAAACGTTACGATAATCTCCATTTTACTGTGACCGCTTTCCAGCAACGTCTTAAAATCGGCCTCCCTGTGATCGTATAAATACTGCTCTATGTAATGCTGCTTTTCATCCAGATTGATTTCATCCTTTTCAATCTTACCGAACTGGTTACGAATCGGATCGATCCGGTCCTCCTGACGTTTCACAATGCTTTTAAATACCTCGTGAAGCTTATTGAGCGTCATATCTCCGATCAGCTCGCTGTAATCGATCGGCGGACGATACTCCTCGACCTCTTTCGGAAGGGTGGCCTGCTTATACATCGTATGCCCCGCATCTATCTGTCTGTCCTTTAATTCGTAGGACATGTATTTATAGAGCTTGTATTGAAGCAGCTGCTCAACGAGTTCTGTTCTGGGATCTTCCTCCTCTCCCTCTTCATCCACCTGTTTGGGAAGAAGCATACGGCACTTGATATCAAGCAACGTTGCCGCCATAACGAGGAACTCACTCATGATATTCATATCCTCATATTCCATTGCACGGATATATTCCAGATACTGATCCGTGATCTCCACGATCGGAATATCATAGATATCTACTTTGTTTTTTTCGATCAGGTGCAGTAAAAGATCCAACGGACCCTCAAACGCCTGTAATTTTACTTTTAACTGTTCCATCTTTCCACTCCGTATCTGTCTTGACAGGCAGACATGACTATTGTACAGAGCTTTTTGTAAAAAAGCAATTATTTTTCAGGTAAAAGCTCCACGTATAATAATTCGACACGGTTTAAGAGACGCACCGGAATCGTATGCGTACCCAGCCCTCTGCTTAACAGCATCGTACTTTTGCCCTGCTCAAATCTTCCCGCATCATATTTGGGAAACAGCGTACACTTCGGTGATACCAGACCGCCAAGAAACGGTATATTTACAATGCCGCCATGGTTATGCCCGGACAATACCAGATCGGCTCCCCATCTGCAGTAATCAGGAAAATAATCCGGATTGTGCGCAATCAGTACGGAATAATGCTTTTCATCCACCGCACCAAGCTTTCCCTTTAGATAAACATTATCCATCGGCGCATTGCGAAAACGCTTATAATATGTCTTATCCAATACCAACCCGTAAATGCGCACACCATACTCATTGAGGAGCCTGTCCTCATCAAGCAGAGGGTGAATGTCGCACGCCTCCAGCCGATGCATATAGTCCTCATACATCGTTTTATACTTTGAAGCCCGTGACAGACGGGATTCATGATTCCCCAGTCCGTAATATACCGGATATTCGCCTGATAACTCCTCCATCAGCTCTGCTGCGGGTTCAAAAGACTCTCCTTCTTTTGCCGTCAGCAGGTCTCCCGCTACCATTACCGCATCCGGAGACAGCTGACGGATTTTCTCAATCAGACGATGATTCTTTTTACCGAAACGTTTATTATGAAGATCCGACAACACGACAAACCGAAACGGCTGCTTCACCTTTTCGGAAACGATCCGGTAAGGTGTCACCCGAAATACATGTATATCATATAGAATATCTCCGATCCCCCACAGGACCAGGAGTCCCAATATCACACCGATCACAATCCACATACGCTGCCTCCGATCATGTCCCTATTGTAACACAATCTTTCGATCTATAATAAATATTTTTCCAGCAATCGGACCAAATAATCCTTATACACAGCTTTTCTTACTGTATCGGTATAGTACAGATCCACACTTCCGATTGCTTTATCATTCAGATAATAGACTGCCTCTCCTGCTTTTTGTCCGGCAAGAATCGGCGCCTGTGCTTCTTCCAGTACGATCTCCTTATGGATATTACTTAAATCCGCACCGCTCAGATCCAGATAGGAAAATCCGCCCTCATATGCTATCGGGACCTCATCTGCCACACCGCCCCGGACTGCCACCGGCATAAGTGTCTCCTCATTGGTATCCTCATATAAAGCGCTCACGGAATACCCGTATTGCAGCATCTTCTGCGCATCCTCAAACCGCACACGATAATCCGGTGCTGCCATAACAACTGCGATCAGACTGATGCCGTCCTTACATGCCGTACCCGAATAGCAGTATTTTGCCTTCTTTGTGGAGCCGGTCTTTAGCCCCGTCGTCCATTGATACTGCTTCAACAGCTTGTTGGTGCTGGTCAGCGTAAACGTACTCGTACCCTGTCTGGTGACATGCGTAATATCCTCCATCCAGATCATCGAATAATCAAAGATCTTCGGATATTTGGTGATCAGTTCCCGGCTCATGATCGCCACATCCCTTGCCGATGTATAGTGCCCGTCGGAATTGGTCAGTCCGCAGCAATCTTCAAAATGAGTATGTACCATGCCAAGTCCTGCCGCACGTTCATTCATTTGTTGTACAAATGCTTCTTCACTGCCAGCTATGTATTCCGCCATCGCTACGGAAGCATCATTTCCGCTTGCGATCACGATACATTTGATCAGTGTTTCCACAGTCTGTACCTCGCCTTCCGCAAGATACACCTGAGAACCGCCCATGGACTGGGCATAGGCACTGACCGTCACTTCATCCTCCAGAGAGATTTTCCCCGATCCGATCGCATCAAAAATCAATAAGAGCGTCATGATCTTGGTAATACTGGCAGGTGACAGTTCCACATCCGGATCTTTTTCATAAATGATCTGTCCGGTAGAGGCTTCCATCAGAATTGCAGAAGGGGCCGATATGTTTAGCATCTGTGTATCTGAACTGCCTGCTGTTTCCACGGTATCATCACCCTCTGCCGCATAAACGTCACAGTCTTCCCATACTCTCCCCCATACCTGCAAAACCATTCCCGTAACCAAACATAAGCAAAGAAACAAGCTTCCTATTTTTCTGCGCATGATGACTGCTCCCATCATCCTGACTTAGTTCAATCTATGCGCAACTTTCCAAAACTTTCTTACTTTTACCGGAATTATTTCTAATATTGTAAAAAAGAGACGGCAGACTGTAACTGCCAATCAAGCAGCCACACTTTTCCGTCTCTTCCGGATTCTTGTTCTATGATCCGATCCAAAATATCATTTAAAATTTTGTACGAAACTGTCTGCACCTTTCAATAATATTTTCGCGGTACTTCTGTACATTTACGCCCAGCGCTTTGAGCAGATGATATGTAAAGTCAATCGCATATAAAGTTAATGCAACATTACAAAAGATCACGCCGTAACGCATCCCGATCCGGTCTGCAAGTCCAAGCACCTTCACATGCAGGAAATATACAACAATGATTGCATAGACACCCCATGCGAGTGTACTTTCCAAACACAAAATTCCTTTATAATTAAAAGGCTTGTTGTTATAGTCCCACCACAATTCACCAAAAAGCTTGATCATCAGGATACCGACCAGATACTCAAACACAGTTGCCGCTACTGCGCCAATCAGATATACCAATATCTTGCTATGTGCAAATGGTAACAGCATATAATAGCAGACTGTAGCGCCCACTCCGTAGATCGGACAGAACGGTCCGAAGCCGAAGCCTCTGTTTGTCAATTTACGGTTGCAGATGGACATATAAATAGATTCTACCAGCCAACCTCCTATACTATAGGTCACAAAGCAAAACAGAATATGATATACATCTGTTTTTACTATAGGTAATACCATGTCCCACATATTTTTTCCCCCTCGTATTGTAAAAAGTCCTCAGCATTGTGCCAAGGACTTTCATGTTTGTGCTTAGTTATATTTACGTTTTCTGGCAGCTTCAGATTTCTTTTTACGTCTTACGCTCGGCTTCTCATAATGCTCTCTCTTACGGATCTCCTGCTGGATTCCCGCCTTTGCGCAACTTCTTTTGAAGCGACGTAAAGCGCTATCTAAAGTCTCGTTTTCTTTAACGATTACATTTGACATGCTGACACCTGACCTCCCTTCAGTCCCTTCAAGCAACTCGACTGATTGGGTTATTCTATGCACACCGGATTTTTCCACATGCACATTGAACATTATAACATAATATTCTCTGCCGTCAACTGTTTTTTTATGAATTTTCTTAATTTGAATTTTTATGAATCTTCTTCATTTAAATCAATAATAAATTTTCCAATCTGCTGATTCAGTTCTTCGGCAAGTTCTGCTACTTTTTTGCTTGTTTCCGATACCGTCTCAATTGATTTGGACTGTTCTTCGACAGAAGCTGCTGCTTCTTCCATGCACGCCGCATTTTCTTCAGAAATAGCCGACAGATTACTGATCATTCCGACGATAACATTCCTGCTATTTTCTATCTGTCCGGTCGATTCATCAAGAGAAGCACAATTGTTCTCCATCTTCAGCAGATTCTCCTCGATCAGCATAAACTTGTTTTTGGTATCCGCAACGCTCACCGATTGTTCTTTTGCAGCCTCCTGCATACTATCAATCATCTGCACCGCTTCTTCCATTTTCTTGACAAGATCCTGAATAATCTCTTCAATGTTTCCGGTCAGTTCATTGGTACCTCCTGCCAAATTGCCGATCTCGGTTGCCACTACGGCGAAACCTCTTCCCGCCTCTCCGGCGCGTGCTGCTTCAATGGACGCATTTAATGCCAGCAGATTGGTCTGAGATGCAATCTCGCGAATCTGCGCGCTCGCCTCCTGAATCCGTTTTGTCTGACGGTTTGTTTCCATAATCACATCATAAATCTTTGATGAATTCTGATTATTTCTTTCTGTATGATCCACAACCGTCTCCAATGAAGTTACTCCTTCCGCTTCCAGAGTTTTGGCATCCTTGGCAGACTCATTAAGTGTATCCATATTTTCATGTACCAGTTCTATGATCTCGCTCAGCTTTGCCACCTGAAGTTCACCTTCGGTCACTTCCTGAGCCTGACTCGTTGCACCATTGGCGACCTCATTTACGGTTTGTGACAACTGCACACCCATTTCTGAAGCACGCCCGGACATTTCGGACAGAGACTCTGCCTGCGCGGTCATCTGTTCGGATACATACAAAATTTCTTTAACAAGTTCTACGATGCTGCCTCTCATAGCTTCAAAATCATTACTGATAGAGCCCATCTCATCCTTGCGTTTATGAAGCTTTTCCACAGCAACATTCTTATTTTCCGACAGATCATAATGCGCAATCCTCGAAATCTCCCCGGATAAAACTTTAACAGGTCTCATTACCATCAGATAAATCAAAACACTGATCAAACACAAAAGGAAGACTGCCATCGTTACCGCCAGAAGTGTTTCTTTGATAATAGAACTGCCTACAATCTGATTCATTGTACCTTCGTCGACCGGAATTCCAATATTCAATGCGCCCTGAAGAACTCCGGCATCATTGAAAATAGGAGTCAGCACATCCAACGTCTTTTTCCCCGTAACCGGATCTGTATAGTATCCGACATATGCCTGTCCGTTTCTTGCTGCCGCGATACTCCCCTGATCTTCCAATACCAGCCCGATCCGATCCGGATTACTGTGGGCAACCGCTGTAACCGTGCCGTCTATATCCTGTATGTACAGTGCATAATTCAGAGTATTCCTTGCATTGATCTCGTCAATAAAAGCCTGATATTCCTCCGTTGTTTCACAGTCGATCGCTTGCATCCATCCGGCATAAGTCTCCACCAGATGAGCATCTTTTTCCTTCCACTGCTCAAGTACCTCTTTTTTCATGATCCGAATCGTGACGATATTGTAGACAACAAATACCACTGCCAACGCCGCCAGAAAAAGTAACACGATCTTGATCATCATACTTTTCTTTTTTTCATGCTTCTCCCCCCTCCTATGTAAAAGAAACAAGATCCGGTAAATTGCTAAAGGCGAATCTGCATTTAAGAAACAAATTCGCCTTTTTGATTATATCAAATTCTATATCGATACTCAACTTTTTATTTGTGTTTTCAGAACATTCTCTGCTTCTGCAATTGCAGCTGCAATGCCGTCCGGATTCTTACCTCCGGCCTGTGCCATATTCGGGCGACCGCCACCGCCGCCGCCGACAAGTGCTGCGATTCCCTTGATCAGATTTCCGGCATGGGCACCCTTTGCCATTGCTGCGTCGGTTGCCATTGCGATCAGGTTCACTTTACCGTCCTGTGCGGAAGCCAGTACAACAACACCTTCACCAAGCTTCTGCTTTAACTGGTCGCCCAGATCACGCAGACCGTTCATGTCAACGCCTGCCACGCTTGTCGCAAGCAGCTTCACACCGTTTACCTCTACGACCTGATCCATAACATCACCAAGTGCTTCCTTGGCAGCCTTACTCTTTAAGGATTCATTCTCACTCTGCAGTGCCTTCAGTTCTGCCATCAGGTGCTCGCACTTTTCAACCAGTCCTGCGGGTGTGGTCTTCAATACCTTGGATGCTTCATTTAACTTCTGCTCCAGCTCTGCATAGTATTTCACAACTCCTGCTCCGGTCAGTGCTTCGATACGACGCACTCCGGCTGCAACACCGCTTTCACTGATGATCTTAAAGGAACCGATTGCCGCTGTATTGGCAACATGCGTACCACCGCAGAATTCCTTGGAAAATTCACCCATTTCTACGACACGGACTTTTTCTCCGTACTTTTCACCAAACAAAGCCATCGCGCCGGTCTTCTTGGCATCTTCGACAGACAGGACCTCGGTTATGACCGGAAGGTTTGCTGCGATTTCATCATTTACGATCTTCTCTACCTGTGCGATTTCCTCTGCCGTCATTGCCGAGAAATGGCTGAAGTCGAAACGCAGTCTCTCGGGATCATTATAGGAACCTGCCTGCTCTACATGTGTGCCAAGCACCATTCTGAGCGCCTTTTGCAACAGATGGGTCGCACTGTGGTTTGCACAGGTATTCTTTCTTCTTTCTTCATTGACCTGCATCGTTACGATATCGGACACCTTGAACATGCCCTTGGTCACTCTTCCGACATGTCCTACCTTGCCGCCAAGCAGCTTGATCGTATCCTCTACAATAAACTCAGCATCCTTTGTCACGATCTTTCCGTGATCTCCGACCTGTCCGCCCATGGTTGCATAGAACGGAGTCTTGTCCACAATGATGGTTCCGATCTCACCGTCGGTCAGTGCCTCGACAACTTCCGTCTCAGTTGTCAGCGCCAGAATCTTAGAGTCTGCAGTCAGATTGTCATAGCCGACAAATTCACTCGTAATAGAAGGATCCAGAGATTCATAAACCGTAACATCGGCACCCATATAGTTGGTCACCTTTCTAGCGGTTCTTGCCTTTACCTTCTGTTCCTCCATGGCAGCCTGAAAACCTGCCTCATCCACGGTAAAGCCCTTCTCCTCCAGAATCTCCTTCGTCAGATCAATCGGGAATCCGTAGGTATCATACAGCTTGAATGCGTCCTCTCCGGCAAGCTCTTTCTTTCCTGCCGCAACAAGTGCATCCTCCATTTCTGCCAGAATGCTTAATCCCTGATCGATCGTCTTATTGAATTTATTTTCTTCCTGTGTCAGAACATTAAAGATAAAGTCTTTCTTTTCCTCCAGCTCAGGATATCCGTCCTTGCTTCCCTCGATCACTGTTTCAGACAGCTTTGCAAGGAAGGTGCCGTCAATACCGAGCATTCTGCCGTGTCTTGCGGCACGACGGATAATACGGCGCAGCACATAACCGCGTCCCTCGTTGGTCGGCATGATACCGTCGGAAATCATAAAAGTTGCGGAACGGATATGATCCGTGATCAGACGGATGGATACATCCTTCTGATGGTCTTCTTTATATACCGCACCTGCCAGCTCACAGACTTTGTTGCGGAGTGCCTGAATCGTATCAACATCAAAAATGGAATCTACATCCTGTACCACGACAGCCAGACGTTCCAGACCCATACCGGTATCGATATTTTTCTGTGCAAGCTCGGTATAGTTGCCCTTTCCGTCATTATCAAACTGTGTAAATACATTATTCCAGACCTCAATATAGCGGTCACAGTCACAGCCTACCGTACAGCCCGGCTTTCCGCAGCCGTACTTTTCACCACGGTCATAATAAATCTCGGAACAAGGACCGCAGGGACCGGAACCATGCTCCCAGAAATTGTCCTCCTTCCCGAAACGGAAGATTCTCTCCGGTGCAATACCGACCTCTTTGTTCCAGATCTCAAATGCTTCATCATCATTTTCATAAATGGACGGATACAGACGGTTCGGGTCCAGACCGACACGCTCTGTCAGGAATTCCCAGCTCCATGCAATTGCTTCATGTTTAAAATAATCACCAAAGGAAAAGTTTCCGAGCATTTCAAAAAAAGTACCATGACGCGCGGTTTTTCCGACATTTTCAATATCTCCCGTACGGATACACTTCTGACAGGTCGTCACCCTTCTTCTGGGAGGAATCTCCTGTCCCGTAAAATACGGTTTTAACGGTGCCATACCGGAATTGATCAATAATAAAGAATTATCGTTGTGCGGAACGAGGGAAAAGCTTTTCATCTTCAGATGTCCCTTTTCCTCGAAGAAATCGAGAAACATTTTTCTCAGTTCATTAACGCCATAAGTTTTCACGTCATCTTTCCTCCAGATCGTAACAAATTCTAAATTTATATTATATCAGCCTTTTTTTGCTTGTCAAACGCTTCTCTGCTCTTTCACCGTCTGTGCAAACGCCTTGATATTTTCTTCCAGAATCCCCGTTTCCGGAAGTTTCCGCTCCTTTGTCTGGTTTGCAAGCATCTTCATGATAAAGCGGTCTGTCCCTTTAAACCTCTTATAATCCGTATAACCGCCAAAAGAAGACGCACAAATAGAGGTCTCTAACAGTTCCTTTCCGAAATTTTGTACGAAAACTGTTTCCGTCTGTGCCTGATTTCCGTTACAGATAAAAAATGCGTGCTCTTTTTCCTTTAACTGCTCCTGATACCGGCCGATCCACTTTCTAAGCTTCTTATGGATCATTCCCATCCGTATCCCACAACCGCACAAGATCAGATCATACTCTGAGGGATCCGGTGTTGCCTCTGCCAGATCCACATAGTCTGCCCGCGGAAAATATTCTTTTAACAATTCCGTACATGCTTTTGTTGTTCCTGTTTTACTTGCATATGCCACAAGTGTCTTTTTCATCTGTTTTCCTCCACAAGCGCTGCCGCTCCTAAGATACCTGCCAGATTTCCCAAAGTTGCGATCGCTATTTCCGGCACATATCCTTTCTCTTTGGCAAAGCTGTTCTTTTGCACATATTCCTGAAGCGGGACCGTCAGATTCTTACCCTGATTGCAGACACCGCCGCTTAACAGCACCTTATCCGGGCGAAAGATATTCACCATATTGACAATGCCCTCTCCAAGATATGTCAGATACTGCTTTACGACACGTCTTGCCGTTTCATCACCGGTCTGCATCGCATCAAATACCGTCTTACCGTCAATTTTTTCAAGATCTCCGTCACACAACCGCCAAATCATGGACTTTTCATTTGCCTGTGCTGCTCTTTTTGTATCACGGATCAATGCCGTTGCGGACGCATAAGCTTCAAAACAACCGTTTCTGCCACAGGTACAAGGCTCTCCGCCTGCGATCAGCGTCGTATGCCCAAGTTCCGCACCACCGGCATGTCCGCCTTCAAAGATCCTGCCTTCCATGACAACGCCCCCGCCGACACCGGTTCCAAGGGTGATCATTACACAATTCCTACAATCCTTTGCAGCACCTGCCTTTACTTCACCAAGCGCTGCACAGTTCGCATCATTGGAGACACGCACCGGCAGTCCGAGTTTTTCTTCCAGATAAGCACCGAGTGGCACATTTTCCCAATCAAAATTGTTGGAATATACGACCGTTCCGCTCGCCGCATCGATCATACCCGGGCTTCCGATCCCGATACCTGCTACATGCTCCTTCGTCAGTCCTTCTTCCGCAAGCAGGCGTTCTACCAGCTCTGCCATATCCTCCATGATCGGAAGCGCACCACGCTCCACAAGTGTCGGAATGCTGCTCTCCCTTACGATTTGCTGATCTTCATTTACGATTCCTGCCTTGATATTGGTTCCGCCAAGGTCAATTCCAACTCGGTATTTCATAAGTGTCTCCTTTATAATTCATAACGGCTCTTTGGTCTGACAGGTTCCCTGTCACATTTCAATACATAATAAGCACTGTTCGATGTGTACCCATATTTAGGTTGTCCCTCATTTTCATACTTTTTAAATCCGGTCTTTAACATATACCGCTCTATCGGTGAACCGAAGTCTTCTTTTTCCAATACCTGAATCAGCTTCTTTGCCGCCGGATACTGCTCTAAAAACATCTTATGTAATTCCTGCACATACTCTACAGGATTTTGAAACAATGTGAGCAGACTTATCTCGATTTCGGGCTTCTGTAACAGGCTTCCTTCATGATAATAATACTGCATAATCCCGACACACTCTTTTTTCTCATTCATCAGTCTCTGTGCCAGTACTCCGCCCTCATGCATTTGCTTTTCGATACGCAGGATCATATTCCAGCTTTCATGCTCCGGACAGTTTGCATGCACAATTTCTTCCAGTTCCGAAACCTCACAAATATCCTTGATAGTCAGCATAGATTTCCCCCTTTACCAGCTTTTCCCATAATACCAATTTCCGGCTACTTATCTGATATTGTACCATTGAACCCGGCATATCTCAACTAAAAACACAGAAAAAATTGTGACAAATGGGAAGATCCGCTTCGCCGGATTCCGTCTGTGGTGGGGCAGCCAATGTTATGGGTAGTGAGGTCCTTGAAAAACGCCGGCACTTGGCGAGGTACTATCGAGCCTAGTGCCCGCTGCGTTTTTCACGGAGCGAGAGCGTGCCTCACTACCCATAACATTGGCTGCCCCAACCACAGACGGAATCCTGCAAAGCCGGTATTGCAATTTGTAGCGGTGTTTATTTTATGAGACTGTGGGTGGACACTTTTGGGGATCCATTGTAAAATGAAGTTATTACAGAATTGATAAAGCGGAGGTGCTTATGATCACTGTCAGTTTATGTATGATCGTAAAAAATGAAGAAGCCGTTCTGTCACGCTGTCTTGACAGTCTGCGCGGTCTGATGGATGAGATGATCATCGTGGATACCGGATCTGTCGACCGCACCAAAGAAATTGCCGGTCGTTATACGGATCGTATCTATGATTATGCATGGACCGATGATTTTTCTCAGGCAAGAAATTATGCGTTGTCCTTTGCCTCCTGCGATTATATCTATTGTGCGGATGCGGATGAAGTGCTGGATGAGGAAAACCGTCACAAATTCCTGCAGTTAAAAGAAACGCTGCTGCCGGAGATTGAAATTGTGCAGATGCTTTATTCCGGTCAGTACGATTCCAATACGGTCTATAATTTTAATGAAGAATACCGTCCCAAGCTGTTCAAACGGCTTCGAACTTTTCAGTTCATGGATCCTGTCCATGAAACACTTCGGCTGGACCCGGTCGTATATGACAGTGAGATCCGGATCTTTCACAAGCCGCATAGTTTACATACCGACCGGGATGTCCGTATTTTTGAGCAAAACTACGGAAGCAGCAACACTCCGGTCATTCCGTTTCGCCTGATGAAGATGTATGCCAAGGAACTGTTTATCTCCGGCTCGGATGCGCATTTTACCGGCGCGATTCCGGTCTTTATGCGTGTTTTGGAAAAGGACTCCTGCTCTAAGGAAGAGATCCTCTATACTTCCTGTGTTCTTGCGCGTGCCTACCGTCTCTTGGGGGATACCGCACACTTTTTCCAGTATTCCATGAAAGCAGCGCTTTCCGACAGCTGCAGCGAGATCTGCATGGAGCTTGGACAGTTCTATGAGGCCTGCGGCGATCTCAATGAGGCACATATCTGGTATTATAATGCAGCCTATGAAACAGCACCGATCTGCAATATCCATCTCGGAGGCGACAGTGCCCTGTACGCACTTTCCCGCGTTATGGAACAGGCCGGTTTCAAAGAGCAGGCACAATATTACTGTGAGCAGGCACAAAAATGGCAGCCGGGCGAGTGATGCTTCACCCGCATGGCTGCCTTATGTTTTTCAGATTGTTCCGATCACCCTGATCTTAAATTGTTCTGTCGTCCGGCTTTAACTTATACTCTTCACCGTTTTTTCCGTTGTTTTTTAATAACATCCCACAATCATTCAACAGGCATTCATTGAGGCAGTAATCCTCCTCAATCGCCTTTCCGTAGATCGGACATATTACTTCATCCGCCTTGTGCTTTCTGCTCATTCCCTGCTCGTTCCTTCCCCTCTTATAATTCCATTACCTGCTGGATCTGCGCCTTTCCCATCTCCTGCTCTGTACTTTCATCATAACAGCTTGTCCGAAACGGTGCAAGCGGTATCCCGTTTTTCTTTCCGAATATATTAACAACCATATAATTGGTCCATGCATATCGGACATAACGCGGCGATGTCACTTCTTCGCTGTATACATACATCTTATCCCCTGCTATGATGCTTTGTGCAGGTACAAACACTTTATCTTCTCCGGCGATCTCAAATCCTTTCGGAGCTGCCGCCCCCGAATCCTGCATCTGCATATCCGGCTGATTCTGTACTGCAAATTCGTCCTGTCTGTCCGCTCCTTCACGTATCTCAAATCCGCCCTGCGCATAATCAAAGGACAGCTCGATGCCTGCTCCTGCCTTTGCACAATACTCCGGTGCATTCTCACAGATCCGATAGCTTCTATACAACGGTCCGAACGCATCCTCTTCCGGGATCTTATGGTACACCTGATACATTGCCTGTAACTCCAATCGTTCTCCTACCGGCAGTTTTTTCTTCGGATGGATCTCATGGAACTGGGAATATTCCGTAATAATCGCAATTCCGGTATTTTTGACCATCTGATATACATTCATCTGTGCTTCACGGATGATCGGCCAGTTCTTGAAATCGGGGTCCTGCTGATACCGATGCATCGGGAGTTGCACAAACAGAAACGGAAGCTCTGTATCGTCCCAGTATTCACGCCACTTACGTATCATCTTGGTAAACAGCTTCTCATACATCCGCGGCTTATGATCATCACTTTCACCCTGATACCAGATCACACCGCGCATCGTATACGGGCATACGCGCATCAGCATACATTCATACAGTCCGGATGGGCGAAACGGATTCTTACAGCACATTGGTCCGGGCCACTGACATTCACCGCAGCGTCTTAAAATCTCATCCCACGGCATCATCGGATCGATCTTGGCACATTCCTCTGCTTTCTTTCCCCAGACCGCATGATAAGCTTCATAGGCATCATACTCCGCGATCTGCTGCTCCACGGATTTTCCTTTGATTGCCTCCTCATACTCATCCACATAGCTTCTCAGTTCGCTGTCCTCTGTCAGACTCTCGCGGTCCATCCATGCACTGGCACTCGTTCCGCCCCAGTTACATCCGATGATACCGACGGTAACACCCAGATCCTTTGCCAGCTTTCTTGCAAAAAAGTATCCGACTGCCGACCAACATCCTGTTCCGGGATCTCCGAAGCATTCCCAGCCCGTCTTTGCCTCTTCCTCAAAGAAATGCTCATCCATATAGGCAATCTTCTGTGTATAATAAAAGCGCACATTCGGCTCTCTGTCCTGCTCCATTGCCTCATGTCCCTGATCTGCATTTTGCAGCTCATACTCCATATTGGACTGTCCTCCGGCAAGCCATACCTCTCCGATCATAATATCGGAAAATGCGATCTGCTTTTGTCCGTCTGTCACAACCATCTCATACGGACCTCCTGCCGGGAGCGGCATCAGTACTGCAACAAACCTACCGTTATAAACAGGAGCATCTGCCTTTCTTATTCCGTCCGGTCCGCTCAGCTGTACGCGCACGCGCCTCCCTTCGCTTCCTTCTCCGAATATCTTGATCTGCTTATCACGCTGAAGCACCATATGGTCACTGAAAATCGCAGCTGTTTTTAATTCTACCATAATATAATCCTTCTTTGCTTTTATCTTTGCTCTTATCTTTGCTCTTATCTTTTATCTTTGACGTTATCTCCGGTTTTTCCATTTCTTTACTTCTGCACCTTTGATCGCATGGATGTTACGTTGTAAGCGGTATGATCCGGAATGCCGTTATACCCTCGCTTCCTTCCACTTCAAGCACCAGTGTGAATTCCCGGTCATCTGCAATTGCCGCAAGTACCGCTTCATCCGTCAGGGCAACGCGCTCCTCCCACTTATCCGCATACTTTCGTATTCCGGTGCGTATATCCTTCGTAATCCGCTTTCTTTCAAGTACATACCGCTGTGCTTTTTTTCCGCAATATCGGCAGTTATCATACCGAAGCAGCCCCGTCTCATGATAAAGTTCCGGCTGTTCCTTATCTCTTTCGGCAGGTCTCCGCCGCTCTTTGACTTCTTCTGAAAATTCCTGCTGTTTCTTGACTTCTCTTGCAAAAACAGATGTTTCCGTTTCATATCCCCGGTACAGATAAGTCCCTTTTTGCTCATCATAATGATCTGCTGGATACCAATCCTCCAGTCTGCGGCTGCCTCGTAACCCACCTTCAAGAGGTAACGTCTTCGAAACAGGCAGATTCTCACTGTCCGGTCCCGCCATAAAACAATATTCTCCCCGTTCCAACAGCATCCGTTCTTCTACCACATCATAATACATCAGATCTTCTTTAGGAACCGTAAATTCCACGCTTACCGTTTCTCCTGCCGCGATCCGAACACGTCTGAATCCGATCAGCTGCCTTCTCGGACGCTTCACTGCCGAAGCCTCTTTCCGGTAATACAGCTGTACCACTTCGTCTCCGTCCGTCAAAGAAGTATTGGTAACCCGCACCCAAAAGCGCAGTTCCTGTTTCGCACAATTCACTTCCATGGATTCATAACAAAAATCAGAATAGGACAAACCATACCCAAACGGATACCGGACTGCATCTTCCCGATAACGGTAAGTACGTTTTCCCTCCAAAAGATCATACGATGTCATATCCGCATGTACCGCATCCTCAGATACCCATGTCATAGAAAGCCTTCCGGCAGGATTGACTTTTCCGGTCAGCACTTTTGCTACCGCATTTCCGTACTCCTGACAACCGGATGCACTGAATACGATCGCCCCGATACGCTCCGCCGCTTTGGGCAGAATATACGGATAGTTGGAGATCAATACCAGCACGGTATCCGGCTGCACCGCACTGATTTTTTCAAGAAGCTGCTCCTGAAGATGCGGCAGATGCAGATGATTTCTGTCAATTTCTTCTTTGGCATTGATCACCGGATCGGAGCCGAGACACAGCACAACCCTGTCGGCATTTTTTGCCAATGTAACGGCAGCCTCTGATCCGTTTTCCATCACTTCAAAGGACAGCTTCGCAGGTAAAACGTCTTCCCTGCTTCTGGTCAGCCCGGAAAGTGTATCCTCCTGACCGCCTGTCACTGCCATATCCTCCGGTCTCATATGCGCACACAACTGCCCATTTTTTACAAACAGAGGCTGCCCACACCATGAAGTCCATGTGCTGCCTGCGATATGAAAGGCTTCCTTGATAAACCATGAAAACGCTTCCGTCTTTCCAAGGCAGATACGTTCTTTTTCATCTACCGCAGTCAGGAAGCGACCGCTTGTTGCTTCCCGAAAGGTCACACCGCCATCGCCCCAGTCATTCCGGATAAAGACAGATGCATGTGCAAAATCCGTCAGATACACCTCTCCCGTTTCTTCATTCACCGAAACATACAGGTTCTCCACACGGATCAATCCTCTGTCAAGACCGTCCGTCCAGACGATCTCACTGTCCGGACATTCCTTCTTCATCCCGTCAAGCACAGTCGTCTCATACGGCGGGATTCCGCAGTACCAGTCCTTATACCATTCATCGGCAAGCGGTCCGATGACTGCGATCTTTTCTCCTTTTCGAGGTACAAAGGGCAAACAGCCGTCTCTGTTTTGCAATAAGGTCACTGCTTCTTCAGCTGCCCGCGCAGCCACCCTCGCATGCGTCTCACTGCATAAGAGGCTTTCATCCGGGTCGGCATACGGATTTTCTTCCGGCGGATCAAACTGTCCGAGACGTAGTCTGGTCCTAAAGGAATTACGGATCGCCCGGTCAAGATCCTGCTCCGCTATGAGCCCCCGATCCAACGCTTCCCTGATCGCCGGTACAACAATCTCAGCACTATCCGTAAATTCATCCACGCCGGCTTTGAGCGCCGCAGCAACCGTTTCCGCATGGGAATCAAAATAATGATGAAACTGCACAGTCTGTACCATATCACCGCCGTCACATACGACATGCCCCCGCAGATGATAGGTGTCCTTCAGAAGCTTTTGCACATCCGGATTACAGATTGCCGGAACACCGTTGATTTCGTTATATGCCGTCATGACCGCTTCTGCACCGCCTTCTTCAATACAGCGGCGAAACGGCTCCATGTAATATTCAAATTTATCGCGCAAGGATATGGAGGAAGATGCGGATACCCTGTCGCGCTCCGTATTGTTCGCATAAAAATGCTTGAGTGTTGCCCCGCAGCGGATATACTGTGCATCCGAACCACGCATGCCCCGGATATATGCAGCCGCTGTTTTTCCGGTCAGGTACGGCTCCTCTCCGTAGCCCTCCTCGGTTCTGCCCCATCTCGGGTCACGCTCCATATCAACCGTCGGTGCCCACCTGCATAACCCCGACAGCTTCTTTCCCTTCGCACACTCACGCTTGGCAAGAATCCTCGCTTCCGTTCCGACCACAGTGCCGATCTCCTCCATCAGCTCCGGGTCCCACATCATACTCATGCCAAAGGGTTGCGGAAAACAGGTCGTCTTTACTGCCACACCTTTATTAAAGGACTGATCATGTCTGGCTTCCACACCATGTGCCGCTTCTCCTCCCGTGGTATATTCCGGTATGGACAACCGTTCAATCCCGGGTGCGCCGGTACCGCAAAGCAATGTTTTCTCTTCTATCGTAAGTTCAGAAAGAAGCGCGTCCAGACGCGCTTCGATATCTAAAGAACAATCCCAGATCCGGCTTTTCTTCTTTTCTGCCATACTGTATATTCCTTCCGGTTATTTTTGTTTAAATACACGTTCCACGACATCTGCCGCAGGCTTCCCGTAAATATCATAACCGCCCATTGTCATAGCGCGTTCTTCAGGATACAGTCTGTCCGTCCATGCCCAGATCACGATGCCGTCTACCCAATCTCGCTTTTCGATCGCCGCAAACATCTTCTCATACCAGCGCGCCTGTTCCTCAGGATGCACCTGTGCCTGAATACTCCAGTCATTCGGCACCTTGGAAGAACCCTCTACCGACATGCAGCCGACTTCTGCAAAAAAGAACGGCTTATGAAACTTCTTAACAACAGCCTCGATCCGATCAAGTTCTTTCTCCCAGTCATCAATGGGATAATAACCACTCGATGAGATCATATCCACACAGTCCCACCATGAAACATGATCCTCTTGATATTTGTCAGTATTATAAGAAACGATTCCGTGATAGACGTTACGGATTTCTCCGATCAAAGCCCGCCACTGCGCTTCCCTGCGTTCTGCCATGACCATTTCGCACCCCGGCAGGAACATCTCACAGCCTGTCTGCTCGGCGATCCGTGCATAATGCAGCTGAAAATCCGTATAGGAGGCAAACCAGTTTTTCCATTTCGGTTCACACGGCACATCGATGTCAAAAAAGTTAATATGTGCCCGCCATGTCCCGTTCTTACAATTTACCGTCGGCTTCAGGGCCACCTTCACACCTTTTTCATGCGCGTACTCGATCATACGGATCAATTCATCATCTCCGCAAGTACACATGGATGTATAATCAATCTGTTCGCTCTGCGGCGTGTCCTGCACACCGTTTGGAACCAGCGTCACATAATTCATCCCTGTTTTTTCAAGCATCAGATCAAAGCTCCGGTAGGTCTCCTCCTCAGAAAAAACCCCTTTTCCGCAAAATGGTGCAAACGTAATTCCCTTTATCTGCATATGATTCCTCCTATGATTTCTTCATGATGCTGCTTTTCATACTACTTCTAAATCCAACCGTCTTCTGATTTTATCATATCAAATGCCGCTTGTCTTTGCTATCATCAAACAATCCATAAATTGTATAAATCACTTTATCTTTTGTGCTGTCTGAGTTATACAGGGCTTTGCCATGCTTCCTTGGGCAGCACGGCTCTTGAAAACGCCGGCACTTAGCGAGGTATTTTCGAGCTTAGTGTACGCTGCGCTTTTTCACGAAGCGAGAGCGTGCCGCGCTGCCCAAGGAAGCATGACAAAGCCCTATATAACGCAGATAGCACAAACGCTATTAACGGATTTTTGCAAGCGCTTCTTTGGAAAGTACTTTTTTCATCTGGGTTGCAAACAGAATTCCTGCCGTTACTGCGGAGACGATATCGGAGATCGGCTCGGATGCATAGACCCCCCATGTCCCCATAAAACGCGGAAGAATCATTGCAAGCGGTACTAACAGGATGACTTTTCTGAGCATAGCAAGGAATAACGACAGCTTTGCCTGTCCGGTCGCAAGAAAGGTCGGCTGTACTCCCTGCTGGATGCCGAAGATCAGCCCGCCGCACATAAATAACGGTGCTACTTTTGCAACCAATTCGATCAGTTCCCGGTCATCCGCAAAAAATCCGGCAAAGAACGCAGGGAACAGCATCACGATTCCCGTTGTGACAAACGCATACAAGCAAACGGTTCCGATCATACCGCGATAGGTTTTCTTCACACGGTCAAACTTTCCCGCGCCGTAATTGTAGCTGATGATCGGCTGTACTCCCTGCGTAAATCCTGCAATCGGTGCATATAAAAACTGCATAATACTCTGCAGGATTGTCAGCGAACCGACATACAGATCCCCACCATAGATCTGGAGTCCCCGGTTCATGACAATACTGATCAGGCTTTCCGTGGAACGCATGATAAACGGTGAAATGCCGAGTGAACAGGTGCTTTTGATATTACGAAGGTCCGGACGGATATACTTTCTCCTAATGCGGATCGTTGTCTTTTTCCCC
The DNA here is from genome assembly GCA_051888775.1 of Lachnospiraceae bacterium. Classification (GTDB taxonomy): domain Bacteria; phylum Bacillota; class Clostridia; order Lachnospirales; family Lachnospiraceae; genus JBJFCE01. Next base: position 25,031 of record JBJFCE010000054.1, read on the forward strand.
GACAGAAATGCAAGGATCCAGATCGCGCTGATCGTCTGAGAAATGACCGTCGCAATTGCCGCGCCCCGCACATCCATATGAAAACCGAAAATAAAGACCGGATCTAAAATCAGATTTGCCACCGCACCGATCAGGACTGTAAGCATCCCGATTCTGGCCTGTCCCTGCGATATGATAAACGGATTTAAGCCGAGTGCAAGCTCAACCATAAGCGTTCCTATAAGATAGATAGAGAGATATCGGTCCGCATAAGGCAACGTTTGATCGGATGCACCGAACGCATACAGAAGCGGCACCTTAAATGCATAAAAAACCGCCATCAGGATCACGGTAAACACACCGAGCAGAAAAATTCCGCTTCCAAGGATCTCCTCCGCCCGTTTCTTATCTCCCTTTCCGAGAAAAATCGCGGCAAGAGGAGCTCCTCCCGCTCCCACGAATGCCGAAAATGCCGAGATCAGGGTAATGATCGGCAGTGTCAGTCCCACCCCCGTCAAAGCATTCGTTCCGATTCCTTCGATATGACCGATATAGATACGGTCGATAATACTGTACAAAATATTGATCGTCTGCGCTACTATGGACGGAATGGACATCCGTATCATCAGATGTGTGATATTTTCTGTTCCTAATTGTTCTTCACGGATCCTGCTCATAATATGCCCTTGTCTGTTCTATTGTTTTTCCTGTTCTATTGTCTTTCCTGTTTTATCGTCTGCCTGTCATATCACAGTACGATCACTTCATTGCCTGCTTATTTTGCTACGTCCCGCATCGTGCGAAGAACCTTTTTATCTTCATCGCTGACACGGTAAGATTCCAGCATTTTCTGAATGGATTTCCGATATGTAAACGTATCCAGATGACCGTTTTTCAAAAGCTGCATCGTTTTCTCAGGATACTTGGCATATGCCGTAGCGATCCCCCATGCAACGCCCATCTTCAGATAATATCCTCTCTGCCCTGTACCGCTTTCCTCAGAAACCGGCAGTGTCTGTGAACGAATTGAAAATTCCTCATATAAAGCCAACACCCGGTCAATATAAGTATCATTCAGATAATAATCCATCAGCATGACCGCAATCACGCGAAGCACAAATTCCTCTTCCGCATCCTGATAGCGCATCAAAAATCCCCATATCTCATCCTGCTTTTTTGCCGCGATTTTAAAAGTCGCACAGAAACAGTCATTCACCGCCCAGTTATGGATCTTTGGGATAAACCGTTCCACATATGGCAAAAGAGTGGAAAGCTCTGCCTTTGCATAACCGATCACAAAGCCCTGCAGCATAATTTCTTCATAGGTGTCATCCTGCGCCGCTTCCAGAAAGCCTTGCCAGTCCTCCTTTGCCAGACGCTTGGCAAGTGCCCGAAGCTTCGGAATCCGCACACCGAGCATGATCCCCGCTCCCGGTGTCAGCCCACCCAAAAATGCGGCGTACTTCGGTTCTGCAAGATGATGTAATTCCATAACAACTGCCTGATAGTCCATTCTTTTCTTCCTCCGGTACGTTTATCCGTCTGATACTGCACCGCTATAATCTATATCTGCGTAAAAAGATACTCATGCAATGCCTGCCTTACGATATCAAAATTTCCGACCTCCGGTGCCTGTACCGCAATGACCAGTCCTTTTTCCGGAAGTGCCGTTGAGATCTGACCGTAGGCGCCATCCGCGCGGTATGCCCCCGGATACGGTGACATCCAGAACTGATAGCCGTAAGCACCGTTCCAGATATCCTTATCATTCTTTGGCGTATCGATCTGCTTTCGGGTTGCTTCCTTTACCCATGCGGCATCCACAATACGCTCGCCCTGCCACATACCGCCCGCAAGATAAACCTGAAGCAGCTTCATCATATCAGTCAGCTTCATATGCATGCCGCCACCGCCGATCGGGTGCCCCTGCGGATCGTTTTCCCACAACGGGAACCCCTGTCCGAGCTTGGAAAACACATGATGAAACAGATATTCACTCATTCTCATTCCCACTGCTTTTTCCAGCATTCTGCCGGCAAGAATACTGTCAGCCGTGGAGTAACAGAACGTTTCTCCCGGCTCTTTTTCAAACGGACGGCTCATCATATATGCCATGTAATCGGGCGCACCCACACCGCTTCTGCGGTCCGCATTCATCAAATATGGTCTGTTAAAACCGCTTGACATAGTCAACAGGTTCCGAAGTGTAATCCGAAACAGCCGCTCATCGGCATGCTCCAGCACCGCTTCCGGAAAGAAATCTGCAAGCCTGTCCTCCAGAGACAATTTTCCTTCGGAAATCGCGATACCGATTGCCGTTGCCGTATAGCTTTTCGTATGCGAGTATGTATTGCGCGCAAGATCCGGTACAAAATGATACTCACAAATGACTTTCTTTTCATCCGCGATCGCAACACCCTCGATCGGGAGCTTTTGTGCAAGTGCATATTGTATAAATTCATGAAATATCTGTTCGATTGCCATTGTTTTTTCCTTTCAGTTATGTCTTTTATTAGGCGATTGCGAAACTCTGTCTGCTGGATGGAACCGGTGCTGATAGACCTATCGGTGACCGGCACGCTTTCGCTACACCTCGTCCGTAACGGTACATAAGGTGCCAAAATACGGCACCTAAGTACCGACGGACTCACAGTGCCGGTCACCGATAGGTCTATCAGCACCGGTTTCGCCTTACGGACAGAGTTTCGCAATCACCTAATGTCTTTTATAATTGTTCAGGCACCACATCTTCATGCCTTATTACAAAAAGTACACTGATCATAACTAAATCATATCACTAACCATTTATGGCATCAACGCTTTTCCTTTTGGTCACCAGATTTAACTTCACGCATAAAAAAGCACTCCCGGCAATCGTTTCCGATTGTCAAAAGTGCTTTTCTTTACGTAATGAATTTCCTACGAATCGTATCTGTCAAAACTTACTTTGCCACAATATTTACGATTCTGCCCGGTACATAAATCTCTTTTACGATCGTTCCGGTCAGCTTGTCGCCAAGCGCTTCTTTTGCCTTTGCGATAACCTCGTCCTTCGGATCTTCCTTACCGATATTCAAGGTAACCTTCGTCTTACCGTTGATCTGAACAGCAATCTCTACGGTGGATTCTATCGTCTTGGCTTCGTCATATTCCGGCCATGTTGCCTGATACAGTCTGCCGCCGTAATTCTTTGTCTCCCAAAGCTCCTCGGTAATGTGAGGTGCAACCGGGTTTAACATGATGAGCAAAGTTTTAAACTCATCCTTGGTGACAGAGCCTTTTTTATAAAAATCGTTGATCAGGGCCATCATGGCAGCAATGGCAGTATTGTATTTCAAGGTTTCAAAATCAGAGCTTACTTTCTTGATCGTCTGATGCATCTTGGTCTCCAGATCTTTGGAGAAGCCTTCTTCATCCGTCACAAGATCCTGCAGCTTCCAGACACGCTCAAGGAATCTGCGGCAGCCTTTCACACCGTCTTCAGACCAGCAGGCACTCAAATCAAATGCACCGATGAACATTTCATAGGTACGCAGCGTATCGGCACCGTAGTCACGGATGATATCGTCCGGATTGACAACGTTTCCGCGGGACTTACTCATCTTCTCGCCGTTTTCACCGAGGATCATGCCGTGAGAAGTTCTCTTCTTATACGGCTCCTTGCAGGATACGACTCCCTGATCATACAGAAATCTGTGCCAGAATCTGGAGTATAACAGATGCAGTGTGGTATGCTCCATACCGCCGTTATACCAGTCAACGGGAAGCCAGTAATCCATTGCTTCCTTGCTTGCCAGTGCCTCTTTGTTCTTCGGGTCCGTATAACGGATAAAATACCACGAAGAGCCTGCCCACTGAGGCATCGTATCAGTCTCTCTCTTAGCCGGTCCTCCACAGCAGGGACAGGTTGTATTTACCCAGTCTGTCATGGCTGCAAGCGGAGATTCTCCGTTATCGGTCGGCATATAGCTGTCTACTTCCGGAAGTAATAACGGAAGATCTTTTTCATCCAAAGGAACATAGCCGCACTTTTCGCACTTTACGATCGGAATCGGCTCGCCCCAATAACGCTGGCGTGAAAATACCCAGTCACGCAGCTTATAGTTGACCTTTGCATTACCGATACCCTTTTCTTCAAGGAACTCGATCATTTTCTTTTTGGCATCAGCAACTTCCAGTCCGTTTAAGAAATCGGAGTTTACAAGCTTACCGGTTGCAACATCGGTAAATACTTCCTCCTGTACATTCTTTCCGCCCGCTACGACTTCGATAATCGGCAGACCAAACTTCTTAGCGAAATCCCAGTCACGCTCATCATGTGCCGGTACTGCCATGATCGCACCGGTACCGTAGCTCATCAGTACATAATCAGAGATCCAGATCGGAATCTCTTTACCGTTGACAGGATTGATCGCGGTCAGTCCGTCAATCTGAACACCGGTCTTTTCCTTTGCAAGCTCGGCACGCTCGAAATCGGACTTTCTGGCAGCAGCCTCGCGGTATGCCTGAATTTCATCCCAGTTGCCAAGCTCCTCTTTATACTTATCAATGATCGGATGCTCCGGAGAAACGACCATATAAGTAACACCGAACAGCGTGTCACATCTGGTCGTATAGATTCTTAATTTATCTTCTTTCCCTTTGATACTGAAATCTACTTCCGCACCGGTAGACTTTCCGATCCAGTTGCGCTGAGATACTTTGACTCTTTCGATATAGTCAACCTCATCCAGACCTTCCAGAAGTTTGTCGGCATACTCCGTGATCTTTAACATCCACTGGCTCTGAGCTTTACGGATAACAGGCGCACCGCAGCGCTCACAGACACCGTTGACAACCTCCTCATTTGCAAGACCTACCTTGCAGGAGGTACACCAGTTGATCGGCATCTCAGTTTTATATGCCAGACCTGCCTTGAACAGTTTTAAGAAAATCCACTGTGTCCAGTGATAATATTCCGGATCCGTAGTATTGATCTCTCTGTTCCAGTCAAAGGAATAGCCGATGGAATGCAGCTGCTCCTTAAATCTGGCTACGTTATTCTTGGTCACGATCTTCGGATGGATCTGATTCTTGATCGCAAAGTTCTCGGTTGGAAGACCGAATGCATCCCATCCCATCGGGAACAATACATTATAGCCCTGCATTCTTCTCTTACGGGATACGATATCCATTGCTGTATATGGTCTGGGATGTCCTACATGGAGTCCCTGTCCCGAAGGATACGGAAATTCCACAAGCGCATAATATTTCGGCTTGCTGTAGTCCTCGCTGGCGGCAAATGCCTGCTCATCATCCCATACTTTCTGCCATTTTTTCTCAATCACCTTGTGATTATACAATTCTGCCATGTCTATAACCTCCAGTCCGCCCCTCTTTATGATACGCGGATTTTTATCTGAACAAACAACAATATTTTACTATAACCAACAGATTTGTCAACCCGGATACATGCGTATCTGCTTAATTTTAGTCACATTCCCAATGTCGGAGTCCTCCATGTAGGGGATGAGATTCTGTGTCCGTCGGCACATTCTCATTCCGTGAAAAAGCGCAGCGGACACTAGGCTCGAAAAAACCTCGCCAAGTGCCGGCGTTTTTCAAGGACCTCCGGACACAGAATCTCATCCCATACCATTGGGGTGTCCCGTATTAAGGATGTGACTAATTTTTGCGAACACCTCTTGTAAGATAATACGCTTTATGCTACAATAACACATAGTTTTAAAAACCACGTCACGCAGGAGGATTCATTTTATGAGTAAATACATTCTCAGTTGCTGTTCCACAGCAGATCTGAGCGAGGAACACTTTCATCAAAGAGATATTCACTACATCTGTTTTCATTATGAGCTGGACGGTGTATCTTATCCGGATGATCTTGGCAAGTCCATTGCTTTCCCGGACTTTTATGCGGCAATGAAAAATGGTGCCGATACCAAAACCTCCCAGATAAATACCGAAGAATTCCATCAGTATTTTGAAGGTTTTCTGAAAGACGGCTACGACATCCTTCACTTATGCCTTTCTTCCGGTATCTCCGGTGTCGTTAATTCTGCCATGGTAGCAAAAGAGGAATTGCAGGAGCTCTACCCTGACAGAAAGATTTATATTGTAGATTCTCTGGGAGCTTCCTCAGGCTACGGACTGATCATGGATAAGCTTGCCGATCTGAGAGATTCCGGCATGGAACTGGATGAACTTTACGCATGGGTTGAAAAAAACAAATTAAAGCTGCATCATTGGTTTTTCTCAACCGATCTGACTTTCTACATCAAAGGCGGACGTATTTCAAAAACAGCCGGTACCTTCGGCTCTATTCTGAATATCTGTCCTTTACTGAATATGGATACTGCCGGAAAACTGATCCCCCGCTTTAAAATACGCGGTAAAAAGAAAGTAATCCATGCAATCGTCGAGCAAATGATTGAAAATGCCGAAGACGGCTTGCAATATTCCGATAAGTGCTATCTTTCGCACTCTGCCTGCTATGAAGACGCAAAAGCTGTCGCTACTCTTGTTGAGCAGAACTTTCCACACCTGAAAGGTCATGTGGAAATTAACGATATCGGCACGACAATCGGCAGCCACACAGGTCCCGGTACCGTAGCCCTCTTCTTCTGGGGCAGCGAACGGGTCGACTAACAAAACAGCTTTCAAAAAATGCTGTCATATAAAAACAGAACTTCCGCTCCTGTTTTATATGACAGCACCTTTTTATGCTCCCATTCCTTATTTCTCATATCCCGACACTTGCATTTTACCCCAAATAACGTATAATGACTGTCGAAATAACATTCGGCATTTACGAAACTACGGTGGGTACTGTGAGTCCGTCGGTACTTAGGTGCCGTATTTTGGCACCTTACGTACCGCTACGGACGAAGTGTAGCGAAAGCGTGCCCACCGCTGACAATCTGTGGGTACCCGTTCCGCCCGGCTGACAAATTTTCGCAATCATCCATAAAATATCATATTTGAAAGGTATACTATGAACAATCTGATTTTCTGTCTCAATGCAACCGTTCCGATTTTCTTATTGATGCTCCTTGGCATGCTGTTTAAAAAGATCGGTATTTTCACAGACTCTTTTGTCAAGACCATGAATTCTTTTGTTTTTAAGATTGCACTCCCCGTACTGGTCTTTAAAGAGCTGTCTTCTCAGGATTTTTATACGCTTTGGGACACTTCATTCGTTTTGTTCTGCTTTTTTGCAACGATCGGATCTGTTTCGATCGCTGTCCTTTTATCTTTTCTGTTAAAGGACCGGTCAATCCGCGGTGAATTTGCCCAAGCCGCATATCGTTCGTCTGCGGCACTGCTCGGCATCAGTTTTATTCAAAACATATATGGCAATGCCGGAATTGCACCGATGATGATCATCGGCTGCGTTCCTCTTTACAATATCATGGCCGTATTCCTTCTGTCCTTTTTGAAACCGGAACGCGAAAAAATGAGCCGTCAGCTCATTTTACATACATTAAAAGATATCGCCGTTAATCCGATCATTCTCGGCATTCTGGCAGGGATGATCTGGTCACTGCTATCGATTCCGCAACCCGTTATCATGCAAAAAACCGTCACCTACATCGCCAATCTTGCAACGCCCCTTGGGCTTATGGCAATGGGTGCCGGTTTTCATGCAGGTGCCGCGCTTTCTACTTTAAAGCCGGCAATCACTGCCTGTTTCTGTAAATTGATCCTGTTTTGCGCCATTCTCCTGCCGCTTGCCGTCCATTTCGGTTTTACCGATGACAAACTGGTCTCCATTTTGATCATGGCAGGTTCCCCGACGACAGTAAGCTGTTTTGTCATGGCCAAAAGTATGGGACATGAAGGCACGGTAAGTAGTACCGTCGTAATGCTCACCACAATTTTCAGCGCGTTCACACTGACACTCTGGCTCTACATTTTAAAAACCCTTGGGCTCGTCTGACTTTCTGTCAGCCCGCCAGAAAGTCCTGCCTGATCTGCTTTGCATACATTCTGGAAACAATGACATCTTCTCCGTTCTTCATTCTCGCAAAGTATCGGGCATTCTTCTCCGGGCGCAGTGACTCTATCATGGACAGATTCACCAGCATCGATTTAGAACATCGTTTAAATCGCCAGCCGTACTGATCCTCCAGTTCATATAATCGTTTCTTAATATTGTAAACTTCACTTCTCGTGTACGCAAATACATCTTCTCCGACGGCTTCAAAATACAACACATCTCCCAAACGTATTCGCATGACGGTCTCTCCGAGATATCCGGTCAGAACCGATTCTTTTTTTAATATATAATCCATAATTTCATCAAAATCCTTTGTCATTTGCACACATTCTAAAATAATCCGTTCATCTTCTTTATGACTGACATTTTTCACCAATACTCTCATAGATGTTCCTCCCCTGGTCGGACTTTCCCTCTTGCATTTGAACAAAACAGCGGGAAATCCCACTTCCTGTACCTAAAATTTTTCGGATTTGATCAGCATGAGTGTTCCCTTGAACTCGGTAGTAAGCATTTCCGATATTTGTTCCTCCGTAAAAAGGCATACCTTTCTTGCCGCAAGTACACAAATGCCGAAAGTATATAGCCACACCTGCTTAAACAGCAGCTCTGCCTCCGGTCTGGTCAACGCATAATCTTTCTGTATCAGATCCAGACATACTCCTACCGTATCACCAAGTCCGCCGATCATCTCTTCGATCGTCTGACTTTCTCTATGCTCCTGCATATACAACAGCTGAAACAGTTTCGGTTCCTCCATGGCGAACCGGATCATCTTCACACCAACCTGCTTAAATGCAGGCGTATAATTGACCGCATCATGGACATAATCTTCAAACGCTTTCATTGCTTTCTTCTGAACTTCTCTATACAATTCCTCCATATTTTTAAATGCCGTAAAAATAGGGGAAGATGAAGTTCCGAGTCTTTTTCCGAGTTCTCTGGCGACCACGGATTCAATGCCGTTTTCTCTCGCCATCTGAAATGCTGTTTCTACGATTTCTTCTCTTGTATACTTTGCTTTGGGAGGCATAGGATTCCGCCTTTCAACATAATAAATGCATTTTGTGTAACTTAGTTATGTAACATATGTTTTATTATATGCGTACAATATTCTTCTGTCAATCTGTTTATAAAAATACGTTCCCACTGATTTATAAAAATACGTTCAACTGATTTATAAAAACAGCCTCCACCGACTCTTAGAAAATATTGTATTTTCTCCCTGCTTTCTCTATACAAAAAAGACGCAGTCCGAATTGTTTTACAATCCATGCTGCGTCCTATCGTCTGACTCTTTTCATTACTTACTATCACTTTGTCAGCGCAGATCTTTTTGTCTCTTTGCGGAAAATACGATAATTGCCAACACCAGCAAGACTGCCATATACGCACATACGATCAACAGATGCGGCAAAATCTCGGTATCGTTCCCAAGCACCGTATTTCTGGCGGCTAATACCATATGATAAAACGGCAGGATCTCGCAGAGCGTTTTCAGTCCGCCCGTCAGATTCTCCACATCCATCCAGATACCTCCCAATATTGCAGAAACGGTAATGATAATGGAACAGATTCCCGGCGCCGCCTTATCATTGCACAGCGTTCCGAATAACAAGCCGACGGCAATGAAAAGCATTGCTCCCGGAACCAGAACCAATACTGCCAGCAAAAGTCTGCCCACAGACAGCTCCACACCGACTGCCATACTGATGACCCACGCTGCCGCGTAGCTGATCACACATTGAACCAGTGCAATTCCAAACAGCGGGAATAAATATCCCATGATAAAGTCCGATGCACTCATCGGCGATGCATACAGACGAAGTAAAAATGCACTGCTGCGATCCTTTGAAACCATCAAGCAGGTAAACAGCATGATAAATGCCAGTCCGAATACGGCAATTCCACTCGACAGGTAGTCAATGCGAAAGATCAGCATATTAGCTTCCTTCGGGATACTGTTATTCACAAGCGTCATGACAAGCAGCATAACAATGGGAAATCCAAGACAGAAAATGTAACTTAGCGGATCTCTTAACAATTCTTTTTTGTTTCGTTCTGCAAATACCCGTGCTCTCATGCCGATACTCCTCCTTCCGCGATCTTGATAAAGGCTTCTTCCAGACTTTCTTTCCCGGTCTGGGTCTTCAACTCCTCTAAGGTTCCGAGTGCCCTGATCTTGCCGTCCACCATAACTGCGATCCGATCCGCCAGAGCTTCCGCTTCCTCCATATAGTGCGTTGTTAAGATCACCGTAATCTTTCCCTTAAGCGTCTCCACAAAGTTCCACAATTCTCTGCGTGCCAGTACATCCAGTCCCAGCGTCGGCTCATCCAAAAACAGAACCCTGGGTTCCGTAATCATCGCCATGGCAATACTCAGCCTTCTCTGCCATCCGCCGGAAAGCAGCTTTGCTTTTTTCTGTGCGATATCGGAAAGATGAAATTCTTCTACGATCTGATCCACCTTTTCCCGAAGTTCTGCTTTCGTCCGTTTCTTTCCATTGGAAGTCCCGTATATAGAAGCGATAAACTCCAGATTTTCACGTACTGTCAGATTCGGTGCCACTGCGGTCTCCTGCGGAGACAGATTGATCATTGGTTTTACTTCCTTTAATTCCTTTTCCACATCTTTTCCAAAAACCATTGCGGTTCCGCCGCTCGGCTTACTGAGTCCCGTCAGCATGCGGATCGTCGTTGTCTTTCCAGCACCGTTCACCCCTAATAGGGAAAACAGTTCTCCTTCATGCACACATAAGTCGATTCCATCCACTGCTTTTTTGGTTCCAAAACACTTCTGCAGCTGCTGTAACTGAATTGCTTCGTTCATTCTGATTCCTCCCCTGATCTGATTCTGCCACACGGCTGTTTTTCTCACTCTATGCTTTGTTGCTCCTGTTGCAGATCCAGAAGCCGCCTGTTAATCTCTCTGGTTTCCTTTCTGCAATACAGTATCCGCGAGGTCCACGTCACCACATAGGTAAAGCAGATACTGATACTGATGCTGATGAAGGTTGCCTTATATCGTCCGAGTCCCCAACAGAACATCCCGACCGGAATCCATACCGAAGCCGTCAGTACGAAATGAAGTAACGCCTGCTTTACCATGCTCCACTTTTCCAGCTCCATGATCACGGAACAGCCGCCGAAGCTCATCCCGATCAATCCGCATAAAAGCACCTGTACGATCAAAGCAATATAATCGTTGGAAAAATGCGCCGCATAAGAAGGTACAAGCGGTACTGCCTGCGGATTTCCTGTTACATGGATAAGAATGACTGTGTTAATCAGCATCACAAGCTCCGTAACCGTTACCGTAGCCGCGAAGCTTGTAAGCATTCTTAACAAAACCGTTTTTCCTACAGATCGTTTCATCGGCGCACCTCCTTTCCCATGCCAAGCACCTGTTTAATCTTACTGACATATCTTCTTGATACATATGTCTCTACATCTCCGTCCAAATACATATGGATCGTTCCTGCCATACTGGTATCCAGTCTCCGGATCTTATGTACATTGACAATCTCGGAATTGGAAATCCGTACAAAATTCTGCTTTTCCAGCATCTCTTCCAGTTCATACAATCGATAACGGACCACATACTCACATGCCTGTGTCTGCGCAACGACTCTCTGTCCCCTTGTATAAAAACGAAGAATCGATGCACACGGTACATTTACGGCATCATTTTCCTCATATACCGTAATCCGCTCATTGACCGAATCCGCTACCAGCTGAAATAGTTCCTTTAATTTCGGCGTATTCTCCGGTCCGCAGATGATGATTTCCGGCTCCTTATATTTTTCATGAATATGTAATGATATTTTCATTCCGTATTCCCTTCCCTCATCGGCTATCCTCATTATACAAAAAGGATGTCGCATTTATATTATTTTTGCGACATCCGGTTGTTTTTTTACGATAAGTGGTCACTATACTCTTTTATACTTTATTCCTACCTTGCATTTTCAATCCTTGTACGGATCTTCTGCATCTCCTCATCCAACTGTGCACTATGCTCGGCGCAGATACGCAGATCCTCGGCAATTTCTTCCGTACATGCGAGATTTTTCTTATAATGCAGCTTATGCTCTAACGATGCCCAGAAGTCCATTGCGATCGTCCTAAGCTGGATCTCCACACGCATCATTCTCTTTTCATCCGCAAGGAAGATCGGTGTTTCGATAATCAGGTGCAGACTGCGGTATCCGTTCGGCTTCGGATTCTTGATATAATCCTTTTCCTCGATCAGCGTCACATCATCCTGTTGCAGCAGATAACGTGCAATCAGATATACATCTTCCGGAAAGGAACAGATCACACGGATTCCTGCAATATCATTCAGATTCTGTTCTATATTTTCAATCGTCGGAGCAATCCCTTTCCGAATCATTTTCTCAATAATACTCTTAGGATTTTTCAGGCGGGACTTGATCGTTTCGATCGGATTGCGATCATATTGAAGCGATAACGTTTCATTCAGCACACGCATCTTGGTCTCGACTTCCATGATCGCACAGCGGTAATATGCCATTAGTGTCCTGAACCGCTCTTCCATATTAAACGCACGCGCCATCACCTCCGAAATCGGCATCTTGTCCCCGTTTTCAAAAATCACATGGTCGTTCTTCACTTCCAGCAGTACTTCTTCTTTCATTACGGTGTCACAGTTTCTCCTTCCTGTATTTAAAACTATTAAAATGATTGGAAAACTCTGTCCGTAGAACGAAACGGATCCCCACAGACCTATCAGCGGCGGGCACGCTCCCGCTACACCTCGTCCGTAGCGGTACATAAGGTGCCAAAATACGGCACCTAAGTACCGACGGACTCCCAGTGCCCACTGCTGATAGGTCTGTGGGGATCCGTTCTGCCGGCAGAGTTTTCCGGTCATTTGTTTGAAATCATTTTACTACAAAACAGTCCGGCAGAAAATAATGCTTTTATAAATTTTTTCAAAACCGCCCCAAACAGATCGCTACACCCGGCGTCTTTGCTTATAGATGCATATAAACAACAGAATACCGGATACTGCTGCAAAGAACAGATAGGATTGAAGCATCGGTACGTAATTATATGCCTCACCGCACCACACCTCATAAAAATCTCTTGTAATATAAGTCACCGGAATCATTCTGGCAACTGCCTGCATCAGTTTGGGCATGGATTGATAGCTCATCCCCATAAGACCGCCAAAGATCATCATTACAAAATAGAGAAGCATCGTTACTGCATAAGTCGGTCCGAACTTCCGTATCAATCCCGAAACCGCATGTGCCAGCAGAAACAGCAGCATCCCAAATATATATACGCATAACAGGTATAAAAACAGCCCGGTTTTCGTCGGTACAGCTAATGGCAGGAACAATAAATTGCTCATGAAATATAGGAACAACGCTACTGTCATAAACAGAAATTCCGCAATCATACGATTGATCAGAATATACTTTTCCGAAAAACCGAACAAGCGCATTCTGAGCGGAATCCCCTTCTCAATTTCCTGCGAATATACAGCGCTATAACCGATCAACATGGTTGCCATGGGAATGATAAGCCCGTTTCCGAGGAATACCGTTGTTGTGACCTGCCGTATGATCCCTGTATCCGTCATTCCCTGTGTCACTACCTTACTCATCATCAACGACATAAAGATCGGCAGTCCCAATCCGAAAATATAGATAAACGGATTTCCCAGGATATTGCGGATTTCATATAAGATCATATCCCATGAAATTCTGTTTTTTGTTTTCATTTTATTTTTCTGCTCATGCATATACCTCTGCTGCCTCCCCCTCCATCTGTTCTTTTGCATTGATAAATATCATCTCGATATCATGGTTACTGCGCTTATAATTTACATTTTCCTCAATCAGCCGTCCGGTCAATACTTTCTCCTGTTCCATACTGTCACAGGAAAGCGCGATCAAATGCTCCGGCGCGTGTAAGCGCCTGTATCCGTCCGCTAATTTTTCATTCTTTTCGTTACGATCCATAATAACAATGGATCTTCCGCAGTATCTTGCAAATAATTCTTCCTTGGTTCCAAATGCTGCCACTCTTCCTTTATCAAGAATCAGCAGCTTATCCGCAAGCTGTTCCAATTCTTCATAGTAATGCGATACAACGCATAACGCAGAATCTTTATCCCGATACCATTGGGTCAGTTTCTCTACCAGTCTCTGTCTCGTTTCAAAATCCAGCCCCGAAGTAACCTCATCATAAAAAGTTAACGGTGCATCCTGCATCATTACCATAATGATCGTAAAACGCTGCTTCTGACCGCCCGACAATACTTTGTATTTCTTAGACAGACATTCTTCAAATTCAAAAAACTCGATCAATTCCTGCAGTTTCTGATTTTCCCTGATCTTTGTCTGTAAGATTGCCTCCATGATATAGCGTACTGCCATAGTATCCGCATATTCGTTAAACTGCATATGCACTGCCATATCCTCCGGCTTAATGGTACTGCGAACCGATCCGTCATAATCCACAATTCCCAAAAGACTTTTTACAAGTGTGCTTTTCCCCGCTCCGTTAGACCCTATGATTCCGATCCGGTCTCCCTTTTCGATCCGGATCGGCTCCCTGATATCCAGTGCCGTCACTTTTCCGTAGCATACTTTTAACTGTTCAATCTCCAGTAACATCGTTCTCTCCTTTATGATTTGCCTGATACTATATCATTGTGAAACGCAGGCTTTTCTTCTTCCCTGCCGTTTTTTAAAATCAGTTCTGTTTTTACCCATAGATCTTTTTGACCTGCTTCCCGCTGCGTCTGCTCATTTGTAATAACAATCTGCATCCCCAGCCTTTCTGCATAATAGCACGCAATATACAGTCCGAGCCCGCGACAGCTTCCTTCCATGCTGCCGCTCACAAACGGTTCAAAAATGTGAGGCAGCAGTTCCTCCGGAATCTGTACACCGCTGTTACGGATCACGATCCGATCCTCTTGAAACTGTAGGCGGATCTCCCCGTCGGGCGGCGTATAGGAAACCGCATTAGACATCAGATTATCTGCAATTTTCTCAAACAACGCTTCATTGGTAAGGATACTTGTTCCGTATTCCGTTTCCGCTTTTGTTTTTCTTTCCGCTTCCTGTCCTGTTTCCGCTTTGGGTTCTATCTTTATGGTCAGATTCTTTTCGCGGATCATAATATCATAGTTGGACAACTGACCTCGGATCAGTACCTCCGGTTCTACCAAAGAAAGCTCCGTCTCTTCCTCCATACGGTTCAGATACAGAATCTCTTCCACGATTTTACGCATATACAGAAGCTGCTGTTTCACCTCCGGTAAATACCTGTCTCTGTCCTCATATTTTCCGATTCGGCTCATCATTCCTTCCACCAGCAACAAAGCTGCTGCAATCGGTGTTTTTAACTGATGGGACGAAGCGCGTAAAAAAACCTCCTGCCGTTTGTTTTTCTCGGAAAGCTGCCTGTTGCTTTCTTCCAAAAGCCGGCAGTTTTCCTGCAGTTCTTCATATAATTCGCAAATTGTTTCAGACAGCTGCACGATCTCCTCACAGGCACCTGTTTCCGATTCAGGGAACACCGTGCCGCATGCTCGGCAATGTGATGCCGTATCCGGGTATTCTTGCTCTCCGGCACGCAGACGCTTCGTTTGCGATGCCAGTCTGGCGATCGGTCTCACAATTCCTTTGGAATACAGCATGGAAAATACCATTACAAACAGGATCAGCACTGCCGCAATCATCGGCAGACTCTGCACAACAACCGGTCTTATCTCTGTTAATTGCGGTGCCATAACAGGTAGATAGGACATCACAAAGCTTTCCTCTTCCATGGAAAATGCCACATAATTGATATAGCGGTTGTTTTGATCCTCTACACTCATTTCCACCACATACAATTCATCAGAAATCCGGTGATAACGCATTCGTTCCTGTGCAAACATTCCCTCAAAATCTTCCTGCGAAAGAATCTTCAATGAAACCGGCAGATGATTCATGATGTCACGATACTCCGATGCTTCCCACAGTTCTTCCCAATGAGATAGCTGCTGCTTTATGCGTTCTTCCCATTCTTCCGTACTGATCTGTGAAAAATCCTCCGGCATTTCCCGTAACAATGTACGAAGCTCCTCTACAATCTCCTTCATCACTTCGTCTTCCGGGATAATCTGCCCCCGGACTGCCTTGGTAGTCACATAAATACCTTCCTCATGAAAAGGGATCTCAATGGTAAAACACGCCGTCGGATTGTTGACCGATACCTGTGCATAGCTTCTGTCCGCAAGATATCCCCTATGCTGTTCTACAACGGAATTTAAATTCCGTTCATTGGTATGATCCACATACAGGGACGGCAGCATCAGGATAAAGTATCCGAGAATAAAGCATAACAAGGTACCTGCCAGCAGCATGCTGTAGATCATGTTCTTCTTTGCCAGTTTCACTTTCCTTCCCCCTCTTTATCCTGCTTTCTGCCCTCCGGATCAAACTGATAGCCGACACCGATCACGGTTTTAATACAGGATACCGGCAATTTCTTTCGCATATTTTTTACATGGGCATCAATAATCCGGTCATTTCCGATATAGTCCTCGTTATAAATACGCAAAATCAGCTGTTCTCTTGTAAACACCCGCTCCGGCTCCCGGTACAAGGTCTGTAGCAGGAGATATTCACTCAATGTTAACGGCAACGGCTGCCCGTTATAAAATGCCCGGTAGGATTCCTCTTTCAGCGTAAGCCCTCTGTCCTCTTTCGGTGCCTCTTTTAAAGTTCTGCGCAAAATCGTTTCCATGCGCTTTAATAAAATAATCGGTGATACCGGTTTGATCACATAATCATCCGCTTCCAGATTAAATGCATGCACCTGTGTCTGTTCATCTCCGAGTGCGGTCAGCATTACGGCTGCCATCTGCGGTTTTTGTTCCCGTATATAGGAAAGTACTCCGAATCCATCTATCCCGGGCACCATAATATCAAGTACCGCAATATCAAAATCCTGTTCCCGAAGCAACGCTATCGCACTGTCTCCGTCCTTTGCTTCCGTTACCCGATAGCCGCTCATCAGCATATATTCTTTTAGTACCTCCCGGATCGTTGGTTCATCCTCCAAAAACAAAACATGATACGGTTGCTTTTCCATGCCCGCTTCCTCCTGATTTCTGTCGTCATTATAGCAAAGTCATATGAAGATCGGATGAAGATTGCATGTATCTTTGTGATAACATCCATTCCCCATAGACCGGTCGTACTTTCATGAAATAGTATATTCCTATAATAAAACTGCCCGGACTGTCGGCTATAACAGCACCCGACAGTCCAGGCAATCCATTACCAGTTCGCAAAATACCGAATTTGCCCACGAAAACCATGGCCTTGTATAATTTTGTGGACAATCGGCATCAATCGCTTCATGCATATATCCGGTTCCGGCATCCGCCCGACTCATCATCTGCAAAAGCATCTTTTTCTCTTCTAAAGAATCCGCAGTCAGTCCCTGCATGCCCAGTGCAATATCCCAGACATAACGTGGCTTTGTATGGGAACTTCCGATTCCTTTCAGGTAAGTCCCCTCGTAATAATAAGGATTTTTATCACTGAGGATCACTTTTCGCGTATTCCGGTAACGCTCATCTTCTTTCCCGCAATATCCGAAATACGGCATGGACAGAAGGCTCGGAAGATTTGCATCATCCATGACCAGATATTGTCCGAAACCGTCCACCTCATACGCATAATAGGCGCTTTCTTCTCCCGGAACGATTCCATACCGCTCCACGGCTTCTCTGATTTCAGCAGATAGCCTGCCTGCTCTTTTTGCAAGATCCCGATCCTGATAGATCCGTTCCGCAATTTCTGCCATATAAGATAAGATCACGCTTGCAAGCATATTGGACGGAATCAGATAACCGTAGACGCAGGCATCATCACTCGGTCGAAAACCGGACCACGTCAGTCCGATATTGCTCTTGACCAAGGCTCCTTTTCCTTCCCGTGACAAGGTATCCATAAAAGGACAATCTGCCCGTTCAAACCGATAATCGGACCGATTCTCATGGTCCTGCTCGATCCGAAATACCCGCAGGATTTCCTCTGCCGCCTGCTTCCACTTTTCGGTAAAATGACACGTTTCTCCCGTATTTTTCCATAGCAGATATGACAACTGTATGGGATAGCACAACGAATCGATCTCATATTTGCGCTCCCACAAAAAATCATTCATCTGCGTATTATCATGACAGTAGCAATTTCCGTTTGCCGTCTCATTAAATGCATTGGCATACGGATCGATCAAAATACAGTCCACCTGCTTTCGGATCACCCCTGCGATCAGCTTCTTAATCTCCGGCTCCTCCTTTGCAAAGATCAGAAACGGACGAAGCTGGCATGCAGAATCCCGCAGCCACATCGCCGGAATATCTCCCGTAATGACAAATACAGAACCGTCTTCCTGTGCATGAAGTGTTGTATCAAGGGTATTCAAAATACACTTGGCAAAGATCTCCGGAATCCTGCTGTCCGTACCAAATGCATCCTCCACACGGGTGATCATCTTCGCGATTACCGGGTATGTCTTTTTCATATGCTGCTCCTTTTTAAATAATATTTGCTCTATTCTTATTTTGCAGGGCGATGTACCGCCGACATGGATTCAGCAGGTGCGGTGTGCGAAGCATGATCATCCTGTTTGAGCGCCTTCTGAAAACGCCGGTACTTAGGCTGTGTATTTTACAGCCTTATGTACCGCTGCGTTTGAAGCAGAGCGAGAGCGTGCCTCAAACAGGATGATCATGCTTCGCATACCGCACCTGCTGAATCCATGTCGGCGGTACATCGCCACCTCACCAAAGCCGGAATACACATTATTGCTTATTAAACTTCTTGTACAGCTTATCAAGAAGGACATTCATTACGACTGCAATGAGAATTCCTGTAAGCGTTCCTACAAGGACATCTGTGGGATAGTGTACACCGACATAAAGGCGGGAAACGGCGATCAGCGCTGCCCCTATGAGTGCAGGGATACCGTATCTTCGCGGAAGCTTTAAAAATATTGCCATCGCTGCGGCAAAGGAGCTTCCGGCATGTCCGGACGGAAAGGAATAATCCCACTGCGGAGCGATCAAAAGTTTCAGTCCGTCAATGACTTCATAGGGTCTGGTTCTTGCAACGATATTTTTTAGCAGCAGATTATTAATAAGCAAAGAGCCAAGCAGGGATGCCAGTACCAGTATACCTGCCTTTCGCGTTTTCTTCGGTACAAGCAGTACCAGCCCTAATACGATCCAGATCAGTCCATGATCTCCGAGCAACGTATATTTTGTAAAAAATGCGGTCAGTATCGGTGTCCTGAGATACTCCTGTATCCACAATAAAATCTGTCCGTCCAATTCCAACAACCATTCCATGTCTGTTCCCCTTTATTTTACTACAACATTTGTGCGAACGATCCGGTCTCTGTACGGTGCACTGACCTCCATATCCAAAAGCGTGTCAATCACCCCGGGATCCTCCCAGTAATGCATCGGATAGACAAGCTTTGTATCCGTATGTCGCATAAAAAAGTTAAAGCCCCAGTAAAACCGTTCTTCCTGTCTGCCATCCAACGTCATGAATGCCACATCAATCGGGATGCCGGCAAGCCTTGCAATTTCGCCGCGAAACTTCTCTTCCATCTTCTTTTCGGCATCCTCGGGCTCTCCTTCCCAGCTCCACCAGTTTAAGTCTCCCGCATGATACAGCGTTTTACCGGATGCCTCCACCAGAAACGCCACGCCCTGATCCGTTGAATCCAGTGTCCTGATACGAATATCGCTGATTCGGATATCTTCATGCGCCTTGATAAAACAGATACGTTCATATACCTCATCCGTTACACCCTTTTTCTCAAAATAACGTCGGTTATACTTTTTGCGGATATCATCGGACAAAACATAGACAGGTGCAGACACTGCCTGTTCGTCCGGCTGTACGGAAAAAATGTGCATATTAAAATGATCTGCATGGACATGACTGGAAAAGAAATAGACCTGCTTTTTCCAATCAATCGGCGGAATTTCTCCCCGATAGTAATCAAAGATCAGAATTTCCTGTGCAAGCTCTACCATAAAACCGCAGTGTCCGATATGGGTAATCTTCATAAAACTTCCTCTTTATGCTTGTTGTGTTCTTCATAAAACGATATAATAACTAAAGCATCATCTTTACGTGTGACACAGACGACACACATCAAATGACTCTGTGACTATTATACAAAAAGCAGCCGGAAAGGACAATATTCATATGAAACTGATTTCTTGGAATGTAAACGGACTTCGTGCATGTATGCAGAAAGGATTTGAAACTTACTTTAAAGAGGCAGATGCAGATATTTTCTGTATTCAGGAATCCAAGCTCTCCGAAGGACAGGTACAGCTGTCACTGCCCGGCTACCATCAATACTGGAACTATGCGGATAAAAAAGGCTATTCCGGTACTGCGATCTTCACAAAAGCAGAGCCTTTATCCGTTTCTTACGGGATCGGCATTGCGGAGCATGATACCGAAGGGCGCGTTATCACGCTGGAATACCCGGAATTTTATATGATCACCTGCTACACACCAAACTCGCAGAGAGAACTGGCAAGGCTTGACTATCGCATGACATGGGAAGATGCTTTCCAGTCCTACTGCCTGTCTTTGGATGCCCAAAAGCCTGTTATTCTTTGCGGAGATCTGAATGTAGCTCATGAGGAGATCGATTTGAAAAATCCGAAAACCAATCATCAGAATGCCGGCTTCAGCGATGAGGAACGTGCCAAGATGACCCATTTTCTGGAAAGCGGTTTTACCGATACCTTCCGTTATTTCTATCCGGATGCCACCGGAATCTATTCCTGGTGGTCCTATATGTTTCAGGCACGCCAGAAAAATACAGGATGGCGCATTGACTATTTCCTGACCTCCAAACGACTGAACGAAAAATTAACCGGAGCAGCAATCCATACCGAGATTCTCGGTTCGGATCACTGTCCGGTCGAACTTGATATTGATCTGTCTTTTTAAACAGATACTATTCTGTAGGGGGTTGCTGGGGCTTACGGATCTTTCCCAAGCTCCAGAAGCATCCTGCCAAAAGCAGAACGGTTACGAGAACCATTCCGGTCATACCTGCCACGAGTGCATTTTTCGGAAGGTTATAAAGTGCATAGAATATCCAATCCACATAATTGCTCGAAAAATTAACCACTGCATGTAACAACATGCAAATCCAGATATTCCGATATTTTCCATAGACATAACCAAATACCAGCCCTAATATAAACGCATAACTGCCCTGCACCAGATTCCCGTGAATCACACCGAATGCAAGTGCCTGAAGGATATTGGCAAGCCAGAACCGGTTCGTTACCTTCTCCGCAAGCTTTAACATAATCCCCCTGCATAAGAGCTCTTCACCGATCGGTGCCAGAATAACCGATGCTAATATGACAAGGAATGTCATATCACCTAAACCGATGGTCTGCATCATCTGCAAATATTCACGTAACCACTCCGGTTTCCACACATAAATCAGATTCAGCGCTCCGCTGATAGCAATCTGAAGCAATCCTCCCATAACAATGATTACGGGAATCCGATGCCATTTCGGCTTTTCCGTCCCCTCAGGGCGCTTTTTCTTTCCCCATACAAAATAATAAAACAATCCAAATACGATGACCGCTATTACATGGTAAAGTACCACGCCGTAAATCGCATTTCCGGAATACTTCACAGATGCTAACAGCATCAAAAATCCGCTCGGTTCATCCGGACGTTCCGCTTTCAGTTTAAAATAGTAATAATACAGCACCGCATATGCACAGGCGTACTGCATGGTATAACAGAGTGCCGCCGGAAGCGCCGTGAGTATCAGCCATCCTGCCTTTTTCAGAATTTTCATCTTTTTCTTTTCCCCCTGACAGTATTTTCCATGATTTCTTATTATACCGAAAAGAGCTTTTGACATCAACTGCCTGATGCCAAAAGCCCGTTTTCTTATATGCTATTTATGTATTTCTTATCTGGCACTGTTCATTTTCTTTTTGATCTCACTGATAATCTCTGCAATAGAATCCAGTGTATCAATAATCGCCTCTACGCGAACCCGCTCTTTTTCATCTATGATACCATCCTGCATGATATCGATCAGCTCTTCCGCAATATTCTCCATATCCTGTGCCGATCCGAGGAATCTGAGTACCATACGATCCAGACTCTCATCACTGTCCATGCGGATATGACCTCTCAACAAATAATCCAACGATACCTTAAAGAAATCACTGATAGCAATGACTTTCTCTGTTTCCGGAAGCGTCGTCCCCAGCTCCCATTTTGAAATCGCCTGTCTGCTTACATTCAGCTTTTCCGCAAGCGCTTCCTGCGAATAACCGGACTGTGTTCTCAAATTCAATAGCTTTTGTGCAAAATCCATCTTCCCATACCTCCAAGTTGAATTTTAACGTATCCACAATCAGAAAGCAACCACTTACAATAGCAACTTGGCAACTCTAAGGTGCGGCAGATTCTCATCTTACGACAACGTATCTCTATTTATCCAGCCAAAAATAATTTAAGCCTTTTTCATTACTCTCAGCAT
>JBJFCE010000055.1:0-10552 GCA_051888775.1 Lachnospiraceae bacterium
AAATCATCATCAATGCTCGTATAGCCGCCAAATACGGAATCCATACCTCTGACAATAGAATCTCTTGTCTTGGTAAGTCCCTCTTTCAGCCTTCCGAAAAACCCCTTCTTTTCTTCGCTCATACGACTCCTTTACATATTGACTGAATCAGTCATTCTGATTTTAATTATCCAGTTCCTTGTCAATCAGGTTGACACTGACAAGTGCCGACACGCCTTTTTCCTGCATTGTGATACCGTACAGACGATCCACCTTCTCCATGGTACCGCGTCTGTGCGTAATAACGATAAACTGAGT
Source organism: Lachnospiraceae bacterium (assembly GCA_051888775.1). Classification (GTDB taxonomy): domain Bacteria; phylum Bacillota; class Clostridia; order Lachnospirales; family Lachnospiraceae; genus JBJFCE01. Next base: position 298 of record JBJFCE010000055.1, read on the forward strand.
ATGCTTTGTCAGTTTATGTAAGTATTTTGCAAACCGTCCGACGTTATTCTCATCAAGTGCCGCTTCAATCTCGTCCAACAGACAGAATGGCGACGGCTTTAAGTTCTGAATCGCAAATAGCAGTGCAATTGCAGTCAATGCCTTTTCTCCACCGGACATCTGCATCATATTCTGAAGCTTCTTTCCGGGCGGCTGTGCAATGATACGGATGCCTGCCTCAAGGATATCCTCATCCTCCTGCAGTTCCAGTTCTCCTTTACCGCCTCCGAACAGTTCTTTAAATACTTTGTCGAACTCACGGCAGATATCGGCAAACTTTTCCTTAAACTGGGCACGCATCGCCGTATCCAGTTCGGTAATGATGCCCTGCAGCGTCTTTTCCGCTTCTACCAGGTCATCATGCTGTGTCTTTAGGAACGTATAGCGTTCCATCAGATTCTTATAATCCTCGATCGCATTTACATTTACATCCCCGAGCTTACGGATCTGATCTTTTAAATCTGCGATTTCACGCTTCATTGCCGGAAGATCGTTCATCTCCTCATTTCGCATGGATGCGGCATCACTCAGCGTAATCTCATACTCGTTCCACATGTAATTGATCTGGCTTTCAATGGATTCCTCCATCTTCTCCTTCTGCGCATTCAGACGATATACTTCCTTATCCAGTACCGCCATACGCTCGGACAGTTCTTCCCGTTCTTTAAAGAAATTCTTCTGCTTTGCCGTCAATTCATCACGAAGCGTCGTATCATTCTTTAATTGCTCCTCTGTTTCGGACTGTGCCGTATTGGATGCCGCAATTGTCTGAATGATCTGCTCGATGCTTTCCTTCTTGTGCGCTACATCCTCATCATTGGTTCTAAGGCCTTCATCGATCTCGTCAAGATCTGCCTGCAGCCGTAACAGCTCGCCGTCAATACGGTTCACATTCTGCTGCTCAAATTCCTGCTTCTGTAAGATCTTCTGTACTTCCACATCCCAGGAAGCCGCCTTTGCGGATCTCTCCGTCTCTGTCTGACGGATCTCTTCCAGTTCATTCTGGCATGCCGCAATCTTTTGGGTCAGTTCCTGTTCCAGTTTTTCGGAATCTGCCAGCTTTTGAACGATTTCCGCCTTGGAATCGGTGATCTCTTTGATCTTCTCCTCGATGCTGCCCTGTTCCTCGCGCAGTTCTCCAAAGCCTTTTTGTGTTTCGTCTCTACGCTCCTGTGCCTTGATAACATTCAGACGCGCGGTATTCTGTCTGATAAAGCTGTCCTGAATCAGATTCTTGACCTCTTCCAGCTTCACACGCAGCTCATTACGCTCTGCCTTGATATTCTCAATATCGGTCTGGATCTTATCGGCTTCCTTTTTTAATGACTCGACTTTTTTGGAAAGTTCATCCATCTCCCGTCTGCGTCCGAGCAGATTGGAATTGTTCTTGAATGCACCACCACTGATGGCACCACCCGGCACAAGAAGTTCACCCTCGATCGTTACCATGCGGATACCGTAATCGAACTTTCTGGCAATCTTCACGGCATTGTCCACATTGTCAACAACAACGATTCTGCCAAGCATCGCTTTTGCAACATTCTGATATTTCCGATCCAGTGTCACAAGCTCATCCGCCATGCCGATGACACCTTTTTCCTTCAACGCCTCCGGATTCTTGAATTCCTGCGGATTGGTAATACTCGTAAGCGGCAAAAATGTTGCTCGTCCGAATTTGTTTTCTTTTAAGAAACCGATCATACGCTTAGCGGTTTCTTCGTCATCTGTTACGATATTCTGAATATTTCCGCCAAGTGCCGTTTCAATCGCAGTCTCATACTTTTTCTCTACTTTAATAATATCCGCAACGACACCGATAATACCCTTTTCTTTTTCCTTGCACTCCATGACCTTACGGATACTCGTACCATAGCCCTCGTAGCGTTCCGTCAGGTTCGTGATAGCATCCAGCTTGGATTTCTCCTGATGGTACTGCTCCTGCGTCTCCCTCAGTCTCTGATCCATGGCGGTCAGTTCCAGCTTGATCTGTCCAGCACGGTCTTCCATCTTCTTCTTTGCGTCATTGTGTCCTGAGATTTCTTTTGTTACCGCCTCGAACTCCTGCTCCAGCTCTTTGAGCATGGCGTCCTGTTCTTCCTCATCAGATTTCGCACGAAGCAGACGGCTGTTAAGTTCTGCCTTGCGGATAGAAACCTGCTCCATCATGGAGTCCAGTCGTCCCATCTGGGATTTGATCGTTGCACGCTCGTTCAGAGCCGCAATGATCGTATTCTTATCTTCTTCTATCCCGTTATTCAGGCTTTCGATCCGGTTCTGAACCTCCAGAAGCGCTTCCCTTGCCGTTTCTCTTGCTTCCTCAACCTGGGAAAGCTTATCATCGATCAGCTTCTTTTCTGCCAGAATCGAATCCTTTTCCACATTTTTTAATCGGATATCTTCACACAGATTATCCCGTCTTGCCTGAAAATGCGTCTTGTTGCCTTCCGCAGAATGAATCTGTTCTTTTAAGACATCAATCTGGCCTTCCAGTTTTCCGCGCATCACGGAAGTATCGGTCAGGCTCGTTCTTGCCTGCTCGATCGCCTCATTTAACTGCTCGATCTGCTGCTCGATCTGCTCATATTCCGTTTTGATCTGTTCATGCTTTGCAGTCGTCTGGAACAGATCTTCATCCGCAATCTTATATTTTCCCTCAATATCCACCAATGCTTCCCGTACCCGTTGATTTTCCAACAGGAATACATTGACATCATAGGTTTTTAACTCTTCTTTTTTCTTTAAATAAATCTTTGCTTTCTCTGACTGCTTTTCCAGCGGAGCGATCTGCTTCTCCTGTTCGGAAAGAATATCATTAACGCGGATCAGATTCTGCTGTTCATCTGCCAGTTTTTTCTGTGCCGTCAGCTTTCTGCGCTTGAATTTTACGATACCTGCCGCCTCATCGAAAAGTTCACGGCGATCCTCGGGTTTTCCGCTTAATATCTGGTCGATCTGACCCTGACCGATAATGGAATAGCCCTCTTTACCGATACCGGTATCATAGAAAAGTTCATTAACATCCTTCAATCTGCACGGAGAACCATTGATCAGATATTCACTTTCACCGGAACGGTACAATCTTCTTGCCACAGTCACTTCGTCATAATCAATGGCAAGCTGATGGTCGGAATTATCCAACGTGATCGCAACATACGCAAAACCGAGCGGTTTTCTCGTCTCCGTACCAGAAAAAATGACGTCCTGCATGGACGCACCGCGAAGCTGCTTGATACGCTGCTCTCCGAGCACCCAGCGTACCGCATCGGCAACGTTACTCTTACCCGAGCCGTTTGGTCCTACGATACCCGTGATTCCGTTGTGAAACTGGAAATTGATTTTGTTTGCAAAGGACTTAAAGCCCTGAACCTCGATACTTTTTAAATACATCAGAATGTACCCTTCCCCGTTTTCTTCATTTGCAGCAGCACACGGTAGGCTGCTTCCTGCTCTGCGGATTTTTTATTTTTTCCTTTGCCTGATGCCACTTTGACACCGTCGATCAAAACATCCACGCAGAATACCTTATCATGATCCGGACCTTCCTCTCCGATCAGTTCATAGCTGATCGTCTTGCCCGGCGTTTTCTGGATCTGTTCCTGCAAGATCGTCTTGCTGTCATAAAAGAGCTGTTTTTCCTCAAGATCGTTCAGAATAAAATTCATGATAAACGACTTTGCCGGTTCCAATCCGCCGTCCAGAAAAATTGCTCCGGTAATCGCTTCCATCACATCGCTTGTTACAGATGCCCGTTCCCGTCCTCCGGTTGCTTCCTCACCTTTTCCCAGAAACAGATACTTTCCAAGCTTCAGATCCTTTGCGCAAAAAGCAAGTGACGGTTCACACACCATGGAGGCACGCATTTTGGTCAGCTGTCCCTCCGGCAGCTCCGGGAATTTTCTGAACAAGAACTCACTGGATACCATCTCCAGAACAGCATCTCCTAAAAATTCAAGTCTCTCATAATCCTTACATTTGTTAATTTTCCGCTCATTGGCATAGGAGCTGTGCGTCAAAGCCTGCCGTAACAGTTTTTCATCATAAAATTGATAGCCGATCTTTTCCTGCAAGGTCTTTGTTGTATACTCTTCCAACTTTCCTCTCCTCTTTCATCATCAAACAGGAAGCCCTGAATTCTCAGAGCTTCCTGTTATTGCCGACCACAGCACTGCTTATTCGCGGGTTGCACTCTTCAATAAATGTAATGCTTCCTCCACCGTACGGATCGTTTCTACTTTTTCCGGATCCAGTTCAATGTCGAATTCATTCTCTATCCCTAACATGATCTGATAGACATCCAGCGAATCTGCGCCCAGATCCTCCATGAATGTCGTCTCCGGTGTAATCTCATTCGGATCCACACTTAAGACTGTCGCGATCACTTGTTTCAGCTTTTCCAATTCCATATGTATCAAAACCCTCTTTCGTTATTCTGACTCCTTCATTTGAATCATATCACGGATCTTTTCGTTGATCTCCTGTTCCTTAAAGGTCAGACATTGGAAAATAGAGTTCTTGATCTCATTGGATTTCGCACTTCCGTGCGTCTTTACTACCAATCCGTTTAATCCGAGCATCGGCGCACCGCCATACTGCTCTAAATCAAATTCTTTTAATGTATTCTTTAATGCGGGTTTTACTAAAAGCGCACCAATCTTAGCACGCAGAGAACTCATCATTCCTGCCTTAATCTTCTTGATCAGAGAAGCACCGACACCTTCATACATTTTGAGGACAACATTTCCCACAAAAGCTTCACAGACAATGACATCCGCATAGCCTGATGGGATATCTCTTGCCTCAACACTTCCGATAAAGTTAATATCCGGGCAATTTTTTAATAAAGGAAAGGTTTCTTTTACAAGTGCATTCCCCTTTTCTTCCTCGGCACCGTTATTGACAATACCGACTCTCGGATTTTTAACTCCCATAACATGTTCCATATAGATAGACCCCATCTTTGCAAACTGTACCAGATGAGAAGGTCTTGCATCCACATTGGCACCGCAATCGATCAACAGGGATGCACCCTTTTCCGTCGGAATCAGTGGCGCAAGAGGCGGTCTCTCCACACCCTTGATACGTCCTACAAGAACTTGTCCGCCTACCAGGTTCGCACCGGTGCTTCCGGCAGATACATAGGCATCGCATTTTCCTGCTTTGACATCTAACATCGCTTTTACAATAGAAGAATCCTTCTTGCTGCGGATTGCCATAACAGGCGGCTCCGCTGTTTCAATTTTCTCCGTACAATTTACGATCTCCACCTGAGCAGGATTGTACTGATATTTTGCGAGTTCTTCCTTGATCACTTCTTCTTTTCCATACAGGACAACCTGAATCTTCTCATTCTCTGAAATAGCTGCCACTGCACCCTTCACGGGTTCTACCGGTGCAAAATCACCGCCCATGACATCAACCGCCACACGAACATACTCCGCCATAGCGCACCTCCCAAAAAAGTCTCTTTTTAAACTATACTAAACCGCCACGCAAAAATCAAGTTTTACGCGAAAATTCGCGTCGATTCATTCCCTTCAGATTTACATAAAAAAGTCAAGGGTCCATACAAACCCTTGACTTTGTCAGATCTTTTCAATTAGTCAACTGTAATGATCTCTTTCTTATTGTAAGATCCACATTTCTTGCAGACTCTGTGCGGCATCATAAGAGCTCCGCATTTGCTGCATTTTACTAAGGTAGGAGCACTCATTTTCCAGTTTGCTCTTCTCTTATCTCTTCTTCCCTTGGAAGATTTATTCTTAGGACAAATAGACATTGTTACACCTCCTTATTCGCATTGAAAATATCTTTAATGGCGGCCATTCTCGGATCCGGCACGAATGTATCGCAGCCGCAATCTCCGTGATTCAGGTTTTTCCCGCACTTCATGCAGATTCCTTTACAATCAGGCTTACACAAAACCTTCATCGGCCACTGCATCATGATTTCACTGTCTACAAGAGCCTTTACGTTCAGCCGATAGCCTTCCATAAAAATCTGATCATCAGCATCCGCTCCCTCCGGCACGGCACCCGGTGCATACACATCCACTGCAAAATCAAGCATAATCTCATGCTGCACGACTTCCAGACATCTGTCGCAGTGCAATTCATAGGTTACTGCTCCCTGCCCTTCCACATGCGCTTTCCCTTCGGAAGCATGGGACACGGTAATCTGAATGGGTACTTCCTGTACTGCCTTGTATTCCTCTCCTGCAATTTCCACGGATTGTCCGATCATGGAAAACTGCGCTTTCAGAATACAGCCCTCTGATGTGAATACTTCTGACAAATTCATATACATAACTGGCTCCTATCCACACTCATACGATTATACATAGCAAATACCGGTTTGTCAATTCATTTTTTTAGATATCCGACATTTTTTGTATCGGTTATACAAGCTGCGCCTGCACTGCCGTCAGTGCAACAACACCGACGATATCTTCCCACGAGCATCCGCGGGACAGATCATTAACAGGCTTTGCGATTCCCTGCAGCATCGGTCCGTATGCCTCTGCTTTTGCCAGTCTCTGCACCAGCTTATATCCGATATTACCGCAGTCCAGATTCGGGAAGATCAGAACATTCGCTTTTCCGGCGACCTCAGAGCCCGGTGCTTTTGATTTTGCAACGGACGGAACAAGTGCAGCATCGGTCTGAAGCTCTCCGTCCAGACACAGATTCGGATACTGCTCATGTGCAATCCGTGTTGCCTCTACGACTTTATCAACAAGCGGATGCCTTGCACTGCCCTTCGTCGAATGACTGAGCATGGCAATGATCGGCTTTGCACCAACCAGACTCTTAAAACTCTTTGAGGAAGTGTCTGCAATCGCTGCAAGTTCTTCCGCCGTCGGGTCCTGATTCAGTCCACAGTCCGCAAACAGAAATGTACCGTTTTCGCCAAGCTCACAGTCAGGTACATCAATGATAAAGAAACCGGACACCAGTTTCACTCCGGGCGCAGTTTTTAAGATCTGAAGTGCCGGACGGAGCGTATCTGCCGTTGCATGACATGCTCCGGCAACCATGCCGTCCGCATCATTGCATTTTACCATCATAACACCGAACGTAAGCGGATCCTCTTTTAATACCTCTCTTGCTTTTTCAAGAGTCATTCCCTTCGACTTACGAAGTTCATATAATGTATTCACATAATCATCAAATTTTTCAAATTCATCCGGATCGACGATTTGAGCCTGATCCAGATCCAGTTCCAGCCATCCGGCACCGTCTAAGATCTTCTCGCGCTTACCTACAAGGATCAGATCCGCGATTCCCTCCTGTAAAATATGTGCTGCAGCAATCAAAGTTCTCTTGTCGTTTGTCTCCGGCAGAACAATGGTCTTTTTATCCATTCTCGCCTTTTCCTTCATGGAATCAATAAATGGCATACCTGCATCCTCCGTCCCTTTCACATCGTTTATGTAAGGCCTTCTTATGGTATCAGTTCAACCTAATACAGATTCCTCCCTATTTTCGGAATCCTTCTTAAGCAAAACTATTGCTTCATATTATTTATTATAACGGATTTTTCTTTACAAACAAGCAGTTTCCCCGTATTATTTTGTACAGAATCGGATACAATTTTATTTCAGGTAATTGCAAAACTCTGCCTGTGGGATAGGACCGGTGCTTATAGACCTGTCAGTGGCAGGCACTGGGAGTCCGTCGGTACTTAGGCACCGTATTTTGGTGCCTTATGTACCGCTACGGACGAGGTGTAGCGAAAGCGTGCCTGCCACCGACAGGTCTATAAGCACCGGTCCCATCCCACAGGCAGAGTTTTGCAATCACCTCAATTTTATTTTAAAGAGAGGATGCACAGCATGAAGATTGCGGCAGTCATTGCAGAATACAATCCGTTTCACAACGGTCACGAATATCAACTGGAGCAGATCAAAACCGTATACGGATATGACTACGTGATCGTCATGATGAGCGGTGATTTTACCCAAAGGGGCATTCCTGCCATTCTCGATAAATATGAGCGTACCCGTATGGCACTTTTATGCGGTGCGGATCTTGTATTGGAGCTGCCGACCTGCTATGCAACCGGAAGTGCGGATTTTTTTGCCTCCGGCGCCGTTTCCATTCTGGATGCTCTCGGCTGTGTCAACGCGCTCTTTTTCGGTTCGGAAAGCGGTCATATGGAGTTGCTGCAAAAAGCCGCCTCCATACTGGCATTTGAAACTCCGGAATACAAAAAAGCCTTAACGGAAAGTCTGCAGCAGGGAAATGCTTTTGCAAAAGCAAGACTGGATGCACTGAAAGCAACCGGCAGTTTTTCCGATCAGGAGTTGCTTATCCTCTCCAAACCCAATGATATTCTCGGTCTGGAATACTGCAAAGCGCTGCTTCATACCAATAGCTCCATCGAGCCGATCATAATCAGACGGATCGGCACAGGATATCATGATCTGGAGGCTGCCGGCTCTATCGCAAGCGCCGAGGCCATCCGCCAGCTTCTTTTTACAAAAGATCATATCTCCATATCTGGACTGGTTCCTTCAAGCGTTTACTCTGTTTTTGAAAATACCAGTTTGCATACTCTGCTCTGTATGGAAGATTTTTCCTCCCTTTTACACTATCAGCTTCTGATGCAGGAATCGCACCTTGAGGATTATCAGGACTGCTCGGAAGATATTGCAAACCGTATCCGTACCAATCTGCCTGCTTTTACAGGCGCATCGGATTTTCTGCAGTTACTTAAGACCAAGGAGCTTGCCTACACACGTTTAAACCGTGTTCTGACGCATATTCTTCTTTCCATCCGAAAAGAGGATATCCTCGCATACACCCAAAACGAATATGCCGGTTATGCACGTATTCTCGGCTTTACCAAGCGTGCACAGGGTACTCTTTTGTCCACGCTAAAACAAAATGCTCGTCTTACACTGATCGCAAAGCCTGCGGATTTTAAACCTTCCGGCATTCAGGAAACAATGTTTCACACCGATCTGCTCGCTTCTCACATCTATCAAAGCGTGCGCATGAAAAAGTCCGGAGTCAAACTGACTCCGGAGCTGAAATATTCACCGATTATTCTATAAACTTCAACAGAACAGTAATCCACAGCATTCGCATGGATTTCCTTTCCCGCATATGATATATAAATACTTTCGGTTGGATTCTCTAATATGACAAACTGTTCAAACCTCTTTTTTCTTTCTACCATTGCCTGCAAGCTTGCCGATTGCCTGTCGGAAGAAGAGCTTTCGGTTTTATCCTCTGATCTCGTTGTCCTCAGCGATATGCTTGCCAATCTGATTGCCCGTCAGACCTGTAAAAATAAATCAGAAGAATCAGTCTCATCCGTCAATTCTTAAAGCTGTGAATCGGTGCCGGAATCCGTCCGCCGCGATTAACAAACGCATCGCAGGAAAACTGGTTGACCGGCATGATCGGTGCATAACCGAGCAGACCGCCAAACTCTGCCTGTTCGCCGACACCCTTGCCGATTACGGGAATCAGTCTGACCGCAGTTGTTTTCTGATTGACCATACCGATTGCAAGTTCATCCGCAATGATACCTGAAATAGTCGTTGCCTTCGTATCTCCCGGAATTGCAATCATATCCAATCCTACCGAGCAGACGCAGGTCATTGCCTCCAGCTTTTCCAGGGTCAGCGCTCCCGCCTCCACTGCATCGATCATTCCCTGATCTTCGCTGACAGGAATAAAGGCACCGCTTAAACCGCCGACATAAGAAGACGCCATGACACCGCCTTTTTTGACCTGATCGTTTAGCAATGCCAAAGCTGCCGTTGTTCCGGGTGCTCCCGCATGCTCCAACCCGATTTCGCACAGGATATCTGCCACACTGTCTCCGATTGCCGGTGTCGGTGCTAAAGACAGATCCACGATACCAAACGGAATATGTAACAGTCTGGATGCTTCCTTTGCTACCAGCTGACCAACTCTCGTCACCTTGAATGCCGTCTTCTTAATCGTTTCACACAACACTTCAAAATTCTCACCACGCACTTTTTCCAGAGCTGTCTTTACAACGCCGGGGCCGCTGACGCCGACATTGATCACGGCATCCGCTTCTGTTACGCCGTGGAATGCCCCGGCCATAAACGGATTATCATCCGGAGCATTGCAGAATACCACAAGCTTTGCACAGCCGAGAGAATCCTGCTCCTTTGTACGTTCCGCTGTCTCCTTGATGATCTCACCCATCAGCTTAACAGCATCCATGTTGATTCCGG
>JBJFCE010000056.1:0-46360 GCA_051888775.1 Lachnospiraceae bacterium
AATAAGAGGATAATTTATACTATTTAATTTGTCATTGGACAGATAGTCCAATAGGCTTATGCCACCTTCTGAAGATACTTTGCATAGGTCAGCAGTCGCTTTGTAGTAGAGTCATCTGACAAGTCAATCATACTATAGATAACTGATTCTCCCTGCAACACCAGCAAGTCTTCCATATGTACATTTAACAGTTTGCTCAATGCACACAAATGTTCCACCGAAGGAAGTACTTTACCTTTAAACCAGCAGTATATGGATTGCGGACAGGACAGATGGAGATACTCCTGAATGTACTTCACATCATAACCTGCTGCCTTCAGTAGCATTTTCAGTTTTATACCGGTTTTTACTTGGTCGATTGGTTGGTACATATAACACCTCCTCTTATACGACATAATTTTTCTATTTACATTGCCTCAAACACATCTGCCTTTACCAATATTTATATATAACACCATACAGTTGCCGATGATTTTCCTGTTATCTGTTAAGCTTTCTGCGTTTCCTTCTCTCTCCAAACTACATCCACACCAACTTGTCCATACTGACCATATCTTAATAACGACATATATTTTTCACAACCAGTTGCTGTGATAGAAACGCTGTCATTTTTCGCAATAACTATCTTTTACATTATATCAATCTATCGCTATACGGCAATAGCTTAATATAATCTTCCATAAATTGCCAATCAGGAATGTATCCCTTATCAGAATATTTTTTACCTGAATCAATAACTGCACTTCCATTATCATCACGTTGAATAGGAAGCTTAAGAATTAAATATGGAAGTGTCTTATTTGCCTGCCTTCCATATGAATATCTATATTGATTTGCATACAAAACAGTAACTATAAACATCTTCATATTAAGACTAATTTCTGTTTTCGGAAGCAATAAATACAAATCCCTACCACTGTAAAATGGTCTTTTTTGAACAAATGTCGAAAGAACACTACCACCACCTGCGACTGTAATTGTTCCTTCAGGTTGCGGTTCTTTCCCCTCAATTCTCTTTACATATGCTGACACTCCGTTATTTTCTGAAGTTCTTGCTACAAATGCAACACCTTCAGGGTCATACGAAGTTGTCTCATCACAAGTATTTAACTCCATATTTATACCATATTTCACATCAAAAATATCTGACACTTGAAATTCTTCCCATTTATCAGTCTCCAAATTTAGAATACTATTGCCACTGACTTTTGTCGTTATTGGTTCACTATGAAGTGAGTTAATATAATCTTCCACAAATTGCCAATCAGGGATATATCCATCATCAGAATAAGTCTTGTTTGCATCTATCACTGGTGTGCCATCTGAATTGTATTGAACTGGTAGCATCATTTTAGTTGTCTTAATCAGTTCCATTCTATATGCACGCCCATAGCTATACCTTGGGGATTCCATCGCAAACAATGTTCGAATAAATAAGCCTCTACGCTCATTCATCCACTTTGCCCTCAAAACAACCATATGGTCACCTGCAATAAAATCTTCATTTTGATAGTAACAAGTAGCCGTTGTATCACCTATTGTTATACAATTCTTTTTTTCTATGCCTTCATAATCATCGTATTCCACAGATATATCAACACCATTATTTACATCGGTACGAGATACAAAATGCAATCCATGTTCTGTCTCTCTCAATTCTTCTTTTGTATGTGCTTTTGCTTTATATATTGAATCAAATAGTTTCTCAACAATAAATACTTTCCAGTATTGTACATCGAGTTTCATCATTCATCACCATCAACGCACGAATCAGATGATTCATAAACATTGCCTTCCTTTACAAGATACGAAAGATAATTATTAAGCGTTCTCTGAAAATCCGCCGCAGTGAGTTTTGTATAATCAGTCTTCATATATGCTTCACAAAGCCATTCATCATCACCGTTAACTTTTTCTACTGCCGACTTGCCGTCTTCTCTAGCTTTTCTTTCAAATAGGTCTAACCATTCATCCTCGATAGCCTTCCATTTTGAATTTCCTTCTTCATCAAACTGCTCTACTCTACCAAGATTTTTCTTCTTAATAAATCCATCATCCTTGCAGTAACCAAAGAATGTGCTTCTTGTAGTTCCGTCCGGCTTAACATGTGGCTGACCGAGAGTAAACAACATACAGCAAGCACATACCGATGCACCAGGATAGAACATTTCAGCTGGTAAAGAAAATACCGCTTCTAATGTATTATTCTCTAGCAAAAGCCGCTTTTCATTAGTAATCTGCTTACCCGTTCCGATAGCACAAGCCAACGGCAAAAGAACTGCAAGTTTAACAGTCTTTATTTCCTCACCATTTGCTTTTCTTTTATCGTTAAGACTCTTTATTACATCACTAAAATATCTAACAAACACCAAGCCCTTTGTCGGGTCTGCTGTTCCTTTCTTCTGTTCAGCAGTCCAAGAATCCTTATAGCTATTTGGTATTCCGATAGGCTTTGCATTATAAGGCGGATTCATCAGAATAATATGTGGGTCAGCCGTTGCAATAAACGCCTTATGGTCAAAGCAACTCCCCAACTTAATATTTGAATTGCCATCGCCATGAATCAACATATTAGTAACCGATAATCCAAACGCTTTTTCTTCAATTTCAATACCAAAAATATTTTCTTCTTTGACTTTCTTTTGAAGTGCTTTTCCTTCCGCCTCAGTATGACCTTTCCGACAATCAGCAAGTTCCTTAACCATCGCTTGAACCAAAAAGGATGCACTACCACAAGTACCATCAAGCACACGCTTCGTATGGTCTACTTCGGTAAGTCTACACATAAATTCTGTAATATGGTCTGGCGTGAAAGCCTGATTCTTATCAGCCTTACCAGTATATTTATTAAATGCAATAAAAAACAAATTCAAAATGTCCTGACCTTCTGAACTATCAGTATCAATATATCTATAAATATCCAGCAAGATACTATCGATAATTTCAATCCAATCAGTCTTCTTTAATGCTCTAACTTTCTGGTCAGTCAAAACATTACGCTGTAACAATTCAATTTTTTTCGTCTTATTATCAGAACCATCTAATAACTCAGTAAGAGTATTCTCGATACCTGCCCGAATCTCTTTTTCAGATTTCAATTCAAATAATGCGTTGATTTTATCTTTTAATTCATCATCAATTTTTGTGGCACCAATTTTCTTAACTAAGTCTTTAATGTGTAATAATAAAGTTCCAACAAACTGACTTCTTAAAGATTCCTTAATATCTTTTTTGTGTAACAACTCATTAAGAGCATATGTATTTTTAAGAACTTTCTCTCTATCATTCTGTTTGTTCGCATCAAACAAAGAAGCATAATGTTCCATGGTATCCATAACAGTCTCATCTTCCAAAAGGTGCTTGTCATCAATAACCGATTTCCAAACCTTAATCTTGTCATTTTTAGTATTTGCAAGAATCGCTATGATCTTCTTACCATAATGCAATGCTCTTTCTTCCTGTAAATATTCAGCAAGCTGTAATTCATCCTTTTCAATAAAAATTTGTTTTGTTTCAACCAAAACAACAACATCTTCTCTTTCAAATCTTATATCTAACTTAAAATGTTCGGGTGTTCGGCCGAGCGCCCTAATAAGACTCTCTTTTGAACCTGCTTCTTGCACATAACTGTATTCTCCGCCTTCAATGTTAGGAGTGTGATAATCAATTCCTACTGTGTTAATAATCGCCGTCCTATCCATTCTTTTTTACCGTCCTTTTTATTTTTTTGTATTTATCGTCATCTTTCCAAACAGCTTGCGTAATCCATTGCGATACATTCATATGCGAGCTTTCTGCCAGTTCTTTTAGTCTTTTTGCTGTTTCTGGTTCAAGTGATATATTTATTCTTTGTCTCATAACAGCCTCACTTTCTATACACACGATATACTTACATTATACATCTATTGTGTGTATATTTCAAGTTTTATATTCTTCATATATACTTTTTCACAAACGAAGAAGAGGTGCTTTCGCACCCCTTCCGTTTGCTTAATTTTCTACCTACTCATCCCTGCCACCTTCTGCTGTACCCACTCACCGATACTCCGAAGGAAATGTTCCAGCATATTCATTCCGTTAATTGTAAACTGCCTCATGAAATCATATGCCTTTTCCAGCTTCGCCCTCAAACTCCGGTTCTCAGCTTTCAGCTCCTGATTCTCTTGCTTCAAGCACTCATTCTCGTATTTAAGGTCCAGCATCTTTTCAAAGTATGCTTTCTCCCGGTCACCGGAATTAGTATTCCTGAAATAATCGATAAGTTCTTCTGCAAACTTCGCTTTCTGAATTGTCTCGTCCGCATCTTCCTTGATAAGCGTCAGCTTCTGCTCCTGCTCCCGAACCTCACTCTTTTTATCTGTCAGGTCCTGCTTCACTTCATCCAGCTTGGTATTTTTATCTGCCAGGTTCCGCAGTACATCATCCAGTTCAGCGTTCTTATTCGTGATTCTGGCTGACAACTGCCTCTCTGCTTCTGCCCCCTTATCCAGAGACTCCAGCATCGCCTCCATCTGTTCCGCCTGTGCCTGAATGGTAGCCTGCCCGGTTACAACCTGATCCTTGATATCCTCAAGTTTCCGCTCCTCTTCCTTTGCCATCTCTGCCGCTTTCTCCCTACGGTAGTCCGACAAGAGAAGATTTCCTCTCGGATTGGAGCCTTTATAAAAACGCTCCCAACCAAACTCTTTTAGCATCATATCCTGAAGCACTGCCTTCTGTGTTTCCACCCAGTCGGCACCGCCGTAACGGTCACGCTTCATCTGTGGTTTCAGATTTCCGTCTTCATCCTTCTGCCAGACTAAATCGCCGGTCTCAGTTACTGCCTGCCTCATAGTAGTTGGATAACCTAAGTCCTTGAAGGTCTGTGCAAATGCATTCTGGATTGGTGCTCCCTTTGATGAGTTGGTTGTATATGGAATATAGGTCATATGAATATGGGGAGAATTTTCATCCCCGTGATAAACCATATGGTGAACAATCAGACCAGCCTCAAAGGGTGGCTTCCAATTTGGATCATCCAACTCCTTCTGGGTTACCACACATACCTCCGGCAGTTCCAACAGATACTTTGCAAATTCATCCAGCAAATCCTGCGCACGATTCGCATCATCCGGCGTATATATGAAACCTGTGTCCCGCATATCCCCTATCTGCCAAATAATCTCATAACAAAGATGCTTCTGCTTATCCTGCTCAATCTTCTCATAATAGGTCGGTGGAAATCTTTTACCGCGCCCTTTCTTAATCTCCCTATCCCGCCACTCTTTATATGGCTTAGCAAATAACTTCTCATATACTTGTTGCAGAGTAATCTCTGAATCCTTGGTATATACCCAGTTTAAATGCCGCCGCTCCTCTACGGAGTTGGGTGGAATATGCGTTCTAAGATTGTGCTCCAAATTAGGTGCGCTGTACATTGCACCACTTATGGTCTTTTCTTTCTTGCCTGTCATCAAATCCCTCTCTTCTTATCTGTATTCAGTTTAATCAGTAACTTCCTTAAGAAATCTCTGCTCATTGTCGTCTTCCTCCTTTCTTTGGGTTCCCCCGTACTCTTCTCTTCTCCTAAAGTAATGTCCCCTTATTGGTTTGGGGGTACCCCAAACACAAACGGGGCAAGCGTTCCGTCGCTTGACCTCGAATACATCTGCTCCTACCGGCATTTGGTGGAATCTACTGTCAGCAGCCGGTATTCACAGCTGTATGTTGGTGCCCCTCTGGGAAGTATTTTTTATGCTGCACCAACCGGAAATCCTCTATCAACAGGTGCGTCACTTTCGTCTCCCTTTTTGAAAAATGACGTCACTTTTTGACACACTTTTTTGAAAAGTGCTCCACTTTGTGGCACACCTTTTTTGTCCAAGTATTTTCCGTTTGGAAAAGGTGCGTCACTTTTTGACACACCTTTTTGAAAATGACGCCACTTTTTGACGCACCTTTTTGAAAAGTGCTCCACTTTGTGACTCACCATACGGAACAATCATCCAACGCATCCAGCCACACCTGCATTTCCCCGCTAAGCA
This sequence comes from Lachnospiraceae bacterium, assembly GCA_051888775.1. Classification (GTDB taxonomy): domain Bacteria; phylum Bacillota; class Clostridia; order Lachnospirales; family Lachnospiraceae; genus JBJFCE01. The sequence goes on from JBJFCE010000056.1 coordinate 6,024, forward strand.
TTAACCTCACATACTCCACCGGGTCATCTATCGCCAGTGCATCCATCTTCCCTTGGGAGTTTGGAGTGGTTCGAAGACCACTCTCCCACTTCCCACAATCCAGACTTACGATACAGTTGGTATCGTAGTTAATCACATTCACCGTGTTATTCTGCTCGTTGTAAAATCCTCTTATCATTCTCATGACCAGCCACCTGCCTTTCGAAACCGCATCTCTGTTGCCATATCCACCAGATTGCTTTCCGGTTCCCCGGTAGCCTCCGCATTCAGCAAATCCGCCACCTGCTTCTGCTTATTCGGATAAAGGTGTCCGTAGATATTCATGGTGGTATTCACGGAATCATGTCCCACCCGCTGGGCGATTACCAACGGCTGCATCCCCTTCTCTATTAACAAAGCAATGTGCGAATGACGAAGGTCATGCACACGGATAGGCTTTAGCTTCGCCTGCTCCGTCTTTTGTTTCATCTTCTTCTGAATTGCTCTGTCCGTGATAGGAAAGATTCGATCCTCCGGTGTCAATCCATATTGTCTGTCCACAAAATCCTTCATCTCCTCTGCCAGAAACTTCGGAATAGTAATCTTGCGATTAGAGCTCTCGGTCTTCGGTGGTGTAATATAATCCGTCTGATTCCTTCTGTAATAAGTCTTGGAAATGTTCACCGTTCCGTTTTCAAAATCAATATCCTCACGGGTAAGTGCCAGCAGCTCCCCTACCCGGCATCCAAGCCAAAATAACATCTGAAAGATAATCCGGTACATCTCCTCATCCGGACTAAAACCTTGTATAAACTGTTCATACTCATCCTTGGTCCAGAAGTTTAACTCCTTAGCATTCGGACGACCCATTTTATCCACCTTCTTGCAGGGATTGTCCTTCAAATCATAGAACTTCTCTGCGTGGTTAAAAAGTGCTGTCATCTGATTCTGTATCATCCTCAGATACGTTGGCTTATAATCCTGATTCAGAAGTGCATTCTGCCACTTGATAATATCCACAGCAGTAATCTCATTCATCTGCTTTTCACCAAAGTAAGGAATAATCTTGGTTTCAAATAATGTCCGCTTCGTCATTATGGAACGCTCCTTCAGTCTCGGTGCCTTATCCTCAAAGTACACTTCCACAAAGGAAGCAAACTTCATGTCCATACTGGCACTCTGTTTCTGTAAAAAATCACGTTCCCACTGCTGGGCATCCTTCTTGGTAGCAAATCCCCGTTTCATCTTGGATTTACTCTCACCAAGCCAATCCTTATAGTTGCACTTACAAAACCATGTGTTTCGTTTCTCGTCCTTATAAACCGGCATACTCATTACCTCTCTTTCTTGTAGTCGCCACACCCGGAATTACTCCGGGTATGGCTTATTCAGTTATCAAAGTTCATCTATTGCGCTTCGCCATATCCGTAGCACTTCTTCTCGAAGTAGGCTCTCGGAACGGAACCTGCCTTGGTAAAATAACCCTGTGCTTTCAGTTCCTTATTCCACCCACGGATGACTGCGTAAGCGGTTGATTCTGCAATTCCCAGAAGTTCTGCAACTTCCTTAGCAGATAAATAGCGTTTCGTCATACTCCTTCCTCCTTTCCACTAAAACTTATGTATGCTCCTTGCTCATGCTGTTCACCTCCTCGTTTTTGTATAAGTAACATTCTTGTTACTGTTTGTGTTTTGATTATATAGTAACATATATGTTTCTGTCAAGGGGTGGGCGAAAAAATTCTATCACTTATAACAAATGCTTCTTTTTATAAAAATTTCTTCTCCATACACCCGGCTCTGCATTCTGTCCCAGTTTATAGACTTTTTTATTGTCATACAGTAACATTTATGTTATTGTATTATCAGAAACGATATTGTTACTATTATAAAATTGGAAGGAGTTACACGATGGCTATTGGTGAACGAATAAAACGAATCAGAAATTTCCGCAAACTGACGCAGGCACAGCTCGGTGAAGCTGTGGGCTTATCCGACGTGCGAATCCGTCAGTACGAAATCGGCAACCGCACACCCAAGGAGGATATGATACAGGAGCTGGCAAAAGCCTTGAACTGTAATTACCGCTCTATTTATGAGTCTTCCCTCTACGCAGCGGAAGATGTGATGTACGCGCTCTTTGAATTGGATGAGCACTACAATATGCCCCTTTACGAAGTTGCAAATCCCAAGGACCCTACCGAGAAACATATCGCTGTTGGTTTTGATTATTCTTTGTTGGATGATTTCCTGAATACCTGGAAAAAGAAAAAAGAGGACTTAGCCTCCGGTAAAATTACCAAAGAAGAGTATTTTGAATGGAAGATTAACTGGCCGCATGCTGAAGATTAGAAACACGTGTATCACACGCGTATCACGAGCCCATTTTGAGTGAAGAACTTGAAATGGGCTTTTTCTTTGTTCGTTAATCTTCTCTAAACAAAAGAAAACCGCAACTCCTCATAAAATGAGGAATTGCGGCTTGTATTTAAGTTTCTATGATACTAAATCAAAGATTACTCAATGATTGTAGCAACACGGCCTGAACCTACTGTTCTACCACCTTCACGGATAGCGAATGTAAGACCCTGCTCCATAGCTACCGGATGAATCAGTTCGATGGTCATCTCGATGTTATCACCAGGCATGCACATCTCTGTACCTGCAGGAAGTTCGCAAACACCGGTTACGTCGGTTGTTCTGAAGTAGAACTGAGGTCTGTAGTTGTTGAAGAACGGAGTATGACGTCCACCTTCATCTTTGGTCAGAACGTATACCTGAGCTGTGAATTTCTTGTGGCAGGTAACAGTTCCGGGATGAGCAAGAACCTGTCCTCTTTCGATTTCAGTTCTCTGGATACCACGAAGCAGTGCACCGATGTTATCTCCTGCTTCAGCAAGATCAAGCATCTTACGGAACATTTCGATACCGGTTACAACGGTCTTCTTGGTCTCTTCCTTAATACCAACGATTTCAACTTCCTCGTTCAGTTTCAGAGTACCACGCTCTACTCTACCGGTAGCAACAGTACCACGACCTGTGATTGTGAATACGTCTTCTACAGGCATCAGGAAAGGCTTATCTGTGTCACGCTTAGGATCCGGAATGTAGTCATCAATTGTATCCATGAGTTCCATGATCTTGTCGCCCCACTCGCCGTTCGGATCTTCCAGAGCTTTTAATGCAGAACCTTTGATGATCGGGCATCCTTCGAAGCCGTACTCTTCAAGCTGCTCTGTTACTTCCATCTCAACGAGCTCGATCAGCTCTTCATCATCTACCATATCGCACTTGTTTAAGAAAACAACGATGTAAGGTACACCTACCTGACGGGAAAGTAAGATGTGCTCTTTGGTCTGAGCCATAACACCGTCAGTTGCAGCAACAACGAGGATAGCACCGTCCATCTGAGCAGCACCGGTGATCATGTTCTTTACATAGTCAGCATGGCCCGGGCAGTCAACGTGTGCGTAATGTCTCTTCTCTGTCTCGTACTCTACGTGAGCGGTAGAAATGGTAATACCACGCTCTCTCTCTTCGGGAGCTTTATCGATATTCTCGAAATCAGTTGCAACGTTACCAGCTACTCTTGCAGCAAGTACTTTTGTGATAGCTGCTGTTAAAGTAGTTTTACCATGGTCTACGTGACCGATGGTACCAATATTACAATGGGGTTTGGTTCTTTCAAATTTAGCTTTAGCCATTTCTAAAGTCCTCCTTAAAAAATTGAAAATTGGTTACTTTCTGTTTTAGTTACTTTTTTACTCGGCTATCTATGATTATATTAAATAAACGATAGATTTTCAAGCATATTTTTATAGAATTCCGGGGAGCTTTGAAAGCTCCCGGACTCTATAGGTTCATTTCTTTATTTCGCCTTATCTGCTAAGACCTTTTCCTGAACATTCTTCGGTACCTGCTCATACTTCTCAAAGAACATGGAGTAGTTACCGCGGCCCTGTGTCTTGGAACGAAGGTCTGTAGAGTATCCGAACATTTCAGCAAGCGGTACATATGCTTTTACCATCTTACCACCGCCGATATCTTCCATACCCTCGATACGTCCACGACGGGAGTTGATATCACCGATAACATCGCCCATATATTCCTCAGGCATGGTAACTTCTACCTTCATGATCGGCTCAAGCAGTACAGGATTTGCCTTCTTCATAGCTTCCTTGAATGCCATGGAACCGGCAATGTGGAATGCCATTTCGGAAGAATCGACTTCATGGTAGGATCCGTCATATACATTGGCATATACACCAAGTACCGGGAATCCGCCAAGAATACCTGCCTGTGCAGCTTCTTCGATACCTTCTCCGACTGCCGGGATATATTCCTTCGGAATTGCACCGCCGACAACGGAAGATTCAAACTTAAAGGTTTCCTCTCCGTTCGGATCCATCGGCTCGAATTTAACTTTACAGTGTCCGTACTGTCCACGACCACCGGACTGTTTTGCATATTTGTATTCCTGATCAACAGGCTTTGTAAAGGTCTCTTTGTAAGCAACCTGAGGTGCGCCGACGTTAGCCTCTACTTTGAATTCACGAAGCAGACGGTCAACGATGATCTCCAGATGCAACTCACCCATACCTGCGATGATCGTCTGACCGGTCTCGGCATCGGTATGTGCACGGAAGGTCGGATCTTCTTCAGCAAGCTTTGCAAGAGCCTCACCCATCTTACCCTGTGCATCCTTGGTCTTCGGCTCAATTGCAAGCTCGATAACCGGTTCAGGGAATTCCATGGACTCAAGGATTACCGGATGCTGCTCATCACAGATGGTATCACCGGTGGTCGTAAACTTAAAGCCTACTGCTGCCGCGATATCTCCGGAATATACTTTATCCAGCTCCTGTCTCTTGTTTGCATGCATCTGAAGGATACGTCCTACACGTTCCTTCTTATCTTTTGTTGCATTCAGTACATAAGATCCGGAATTTAAGGTACCGGAATATACACGGAAGAATGCAAGCTTTCCTACGAAAGGATCTGCCATGATCTTGAATGCAAGTGCTGCAAAAGGCTCCTCGTCGGAAGAATGTCTCTCGATTTCATTTCCTTCCAGATCAACACCTTTAATTGCAGGGATATCTGTAGGAGCAGGCATATACTCAAGGATCGCATCCAGAAGCTTCTGAACACCCTTGTTTCTATATGCGGATCCGCAGCAAACAGGAATTGCCGTACACTCACAGGTACCCTTTCTCAGGGCAGCCTTTAATGCAGCAGTATCCGGTTCGTTGCCTTCCAGATATTCCATCATTAAATCATCATCCAGTTCACAGATCTTTTCGATCAGTTCTGTATGATACAATTCTGCATCATCTGCCATATCTGCAGGGATATCGGTAATGGTAATATCATCACCCTTATCATCGTTGTAGATATAAGCTTTCATTTCAAACAGGTCGATGATTCCTTTGAATTCATCTTCCTTACCGATAGGCAGCTGTAACACGATCGGGTTCTTGCCTAAACGGGTCTTAATCTGTTCTACGGCTCCGTAGAAGTTCGCACCCAGGATATCCATTTTATTAATGAATGCCATTCTGGGTACATTATAGGTATCAGCCTGACGCCAAACGTTCTCAGACTGAGGTTCAACACCACCCTTTGCACAGAATACGCCGACAGCGCCATCCAGTACACGAAGGGAACGCTCAACCTCAACTGTGAAGTCAACGTGTCCCGGAGTATCAATGATATTGATACGATGCTCAAGAGCACCCGGCTTCGGTTTGCAGTTCTCTTCCAAAGTCCAGTGACAGGTTGTCGCAGCTGATGTGATGGTAATACCTCTTTCCTGCTCCTGTTCCATCCAGTCCATGGTAGCAGTACCTTCATGAGTATCACCAATCTTATAGTTAACACCGGTGTAGTATAAGATACGCTCTGTTAAGGTAGTCTTACCTGCATCGATATGAGCCATAATACCAATATTTCTGGTTCTCTCAAGTGGATATTCTCTTCCAGCCAAGATTTTTTCCTCCTATTAGAATCTGTAGTGCGCGAAAGCCGAGGCTTCGTGGCACTATCTTTAAATTTAGAATCTGTAGTGCGCGAAAGCCGGGGCTTCGTGGCACGATCTTTAAATTTAGAATCTGTAGTGCGCGAAAGCCTTGTTTGCTTCTGCCATCTTGTGCATATCTTCTTTTCTCTTAACTGCTGCTCCGGTATTATTGGATGCATCGAGAATTTCGTTCGCCAGTCTCTCTTCCATGGTCTTCTCGCCTCTCTTACGTGAGAACATGGTCAACCAACGAAGAGCTAATGCCTGACGTCTTTCCGGTCTTACTTCGATAGGTACCTGATAGGTAGCACCACCGATACGTCTTGCCTTGACTTCGAGTACAGGCATGATATTGTTCATAGCCTCATCGAATACCTCAAGAGCAGGTTTGCCGGCTTTTTCTTCTACTCTGGCAAATGCTCCGTATACAATTTTCTGGGCAACACCTTTCTTACCATCCAGCATGATGTTGTTGATAAGCTTGGTCACAACCTTATTATTGTATAAAGGATCTGCCAATACGTCTCTTTTCTGAATATGTCCTTTACGTGGCACGGTTCTTCCCTCCTTATTATAATAAATAATTCATCGGTACTCACAATGTCCTTTGTACTGCCTTACGGTCAGTACTACTAATGTGTTCGTGCGGTATTTCTGTATCTTCCGCATAGAATGCGTAAAACGAATGAATTCATTCGCGGTGATCTCTCACCCCAGAATCCCAACACTAATTAGTTTTCAAACTGCGGTACAACTTTTTTCCTTACTTACCTGCCTTAGGTCTCTTAGCGCCGTATTTGGAACGAGCCTGCTTTCTGTTAGCGACACCTGCAGTATCCAGTGTACCTCTGATGATATGGTATCTGGTACCAGGTAAGTCCTTTACTCTTCCGCCTCTGATCAGAACAACGGAGTGTTCCTGCAGATTGTGTCCTTCACCCGGAATGTAGGATGTAACTTCGATTCCGTTGGAAAGACGAACTCTGGCGATCTTTCTAAGAGCTGAGTTAGGCTTTTTAGGAGTTGCAGTCTTCACTGCGGTGCAAACACCACGCTTCTGCGGAGAAGCTGAATCAACTGCTTTCTTTCTTAAAGAGTTATAGCTCTTTAACAAAGCAGGCGCAGTCGCTTTTTTCTCGGATGTCTGACGTCCTTTTCTTACTAACTGGTTAAATGTTGGCATTCTGTTTCACCTCCTATGATATAAACTGTTTATCCGGTTCTTCCGGAATATCTGCGCACCAAAAGAAAAAGCATTCTTACGCACGCTAGATTATTATACTTGCCGTATTTTGGGTTGTCAATACTGAAAACACGCGTTTTTTCACAAAAAGTCCATTTTTTATAGAACAGATAATAATACAGCTGAAACTGCCACCGGGAAACGTATCAGATTGTTGCCGCTGTAGCCGGACAAAAAAATCCCCGGCAATCCTTTTCGGATATGCCGGGTGCTCTTATGCTTCCGATATCATCTGCTCCACCAGCCGGTTCTCGGTCTCATTCACCAGTTTTTTTAGCCTTATCAGATTCCATCCGGCTTTCGGTACCTTCTGTGAAGCTTCATCCTCTTTTATCATTTCATAATAATATGCTCTATACTTCATACACCGATTAAAATACAACATTGCCGCCGCAATAAGAGCCATGAGCAGCATGACTACCACAACCCACGGAAAATAGAACGTTTCCATACCGGGTGCAGATGCGGCAAGCGGTGTCTGCTCGTCACTGATCACCGTCAGATAATATTCCGGTTGTAATTCCATACCCATATAGACTCCGCCCATTCCAAGTCCGATTATATTCATAAAAGCCAATCGTTCCACTGCTCTTCTCATGTTCCCCGACTCCTTGTTGTCTTTTGCAGCTACATTTGCTTTATTTCGTGCTTACACTATTACCTTTTAGCACTTTACATAATATAAGACGCTGTTTCATGTCGAAAAGGCTCATTCTCACAGAAAAAACATCTTCCGGATATTTCATAGTTCCGTCTTTTCTTTTTTCTCTACTTATTTTATAATATAAAAAACACATTTTTACATATTCCCCTTTCAGGCAAGGAGGATTTCTTATGAATACTACAGAGCAAAAACAATTATTCCGACAATTAAAAATTGTAAAGATGATTCAGATGATCGTTCTGATCATCATGGAAATACTCTTTTTTATCATTCTTGTCATTCATCCGTCATTAAAGAACAGCCTGTACAGCAATCCGGCATTGTTTGCGCTTTGTGCGATCATGTGGTTTGCAATGATTTTTGCATTTATCGGCTTTTATTATGACTTTTCCAAAATAAAAAGTGCGGACAGCTACTACTATCTGCTTGAAAAAGCCGCCTATCTGGATACCATGACAGGAATTCCGAACCGATACAGCTGCGACCTGATCTTTAAGACCTGCTGCAACAGTGAAAATCTGGATTCTCTCGGGTGTGGTATCTTAGAGATCAGCAATTTAAACCTCATTAACAGTCAAAACGGTCATGATACCGGAGATCAGATCATTCAGGATTTCTGCAATATTCTGGATGAAGTCGGTACCGAATACGGTTTTGTCGGCAGAAACAGCGGTAACGAATACCTCGCCATCTTTGAGTTTTGCGACAAAGAAAAAATGGAACGCTTTTTTACCGCATTAAACGAAAGAATCAAGCTCTATAACCAGGAAAGTTCACATATTCCTTTAGAGATCGCTTACGCTTATGTACTGAACAGTGAACTGCACAGCACCAGATTTGCAGATCTGATTACAGTCGCCTATAAGAAGCTGCATCACCTCGCATAAACAACTTAAAGTATTCGTATTTAGCAGATACTAAGAAGGGAGGGAGTACATGCGTGAACCGGACCATCAACAGCTTGCCGCTTTGGTTCTCCTAATACAGCATAATAATAATGATGCTTTTGCTGAGTTATATGCACTTACCTATAATAAAGTGTATAACTATGCCAGACATTATCTGAGAGATGATTTCCTTGCACAGGATGCTGTTCAGGAGATCTATATCAGCGTGCTGAAAAATATCGGTAAGCTTAAAGATCCGATGCTGTTTATCGCATGGCTCAACCAGATCAGCTTTCATGTCTGCTTTGATATCAGCAAAAAGCTCATAAAACCGGGTGACACGCCTTTGGAAGATGATATCCTCTATACCCTGTGTGATGAGCATCCTGATTCGGATCCGGAGCATTGTCTCATTGAAAAAGACGAACACAGTCGTCTGCAGAAAGCACTTTCCGTCCTTTCAATCAATGAGCGGCAGTGTATTATCATGAAATTTTACAACCATATGAAGCTTGATGAAATTGCTGATGCATTAAACATCAGTAAAAGTACGGTGAAACGATATATTGCACATGCAGAAGTCGTACTTCGTAAGCAATTAAAACAATAGGAGGTGATCCCCATGGGCTTTTCTCTCAAACATAAAAAAGTATATACCATGGATTCCGATGTCGCCGGAAAAACCCTCCAAAACATTCTGGACGCCTGTGACAAAGAACCTGTTCAGGCATCTCTTAAGGAACTTTTGGATCGTCCCAAACCCAAAACTCTTTTTTGCAACTTAGGAAGGTGCATAGCCGTTATCATGTTGCTTCTGACCTTTTTTGCACCACTGATATTTCCGCATTCTCCGGTGAACTTTGATCAGTCTGCCGGCTCTGTCACAGAGCTTACTCTGGACAGTCACTATATTATGAACGGAAATCTTTATCTGCAGTTTTACGGAGACAGTCTCAATCCCGATAAATGCTATATGATCACGGATTCCGGCTATCATTTTACATGTACTTCCTATGATAAACAAAAAGGACTGATCTCTTTTCCGTACGAAGGCGAGGGTGCAAATATTTTTATTGAAAGTTCTAACGGTACGGTATTGCAGATTCTCATGACATTACGAAATGACTAACTTTACTTTGAAAAGGATATTGAGTATACATGACCAGGATAAAAAGAAGACTTCTTCCGTTATTCCTAATCCTGTTACTTCTGACCTCCTGCGGGTCTCCTGACAGTACAGAAGTCTCAGCAGATGATCCTTCCATAGAATCATCACCCGGAAATACGGAAGCAGTACATACTCCTACAACAGAACCTATAAGCACACCGGTAGTTAATCCGTCTGAGGCTATTGCCGATACGCAAAACACTCCGGCACAGACACCGGTTCCCACAACCGCTGCGGATACGACGGATCATGAGTCTGATATTCCGGACGAACCGACCAATGCGGATGAACCGGCCAATGCAGATGCATCTTTGACCGAAGCACCTACTTCGGAACCGGCCACTTCGTCTAAGGGCACCCGCGACAACACCTCTGTCTGTCGGACACCGAGTGCTCCCGGCACGGTTACCTATACTACGGATATCTCCCTGTTGGACATCTCCAACGCATCGGAAGGCTACATATGCGCTTCCTATTACGGAACCTGCCCCAAGGTCAAATTCCAGATCACCGGACCGGATGCTGTTACTTATACATATAATCTGCATGGCGGATATGAATTTTTTCCATTATCTGCCGGCAGCGGTACTTATACTTTCGGAATCTATGAGAACATTACCTCGAATCAGTATTCCGTAAACATGCTTCAGACCATTGATATTACGATCACGAATACATTCGGACCGTTTCTTTATCCCAATCAGTACTGTATGTTTAATTCTTCCTCGACAGCAGTCAAAAAAGCGGCAGAACTTGCATACAGTGCAAATAATGATCTTGATGTAGTTACAAGCGTATATAACTATGTTGTGCAAAATATCAGTTATGATTATGCAAAAGCCTCCAATATTACAAGCGGCTATGTCTGTGATGTAGATGCAACGCTTGCCTCCCGAACCGGAATCTGTCTGGATTACGCTGCAGTAATGACCTGCATGCTCAGAAGCCAAAACATTCCCACCCGTCTGGAGGTCGGTTATGCCGGAAGTGCTTACCATGCATGGATCAGTACCTATATCACCGATGTCGGATGGGTAAACGGCATTATCCAATTTGACGGTGTCAGCTGGTCCTTAATGGATCCTACCTTTGCCGCAAACTCTTCGGAAGAAGAACTGAAAAGCTTTATCGGAGACGGCTCTAACTATACACTGAAATATAGATATTAACGATATTCATACAGAAAGGATACGATTCCATGAGTCTGAAAAGAAAATTATCAAATGTTGAAATCGCTTCATTTTGTGATCAGGTTGCAATGATCCTGAGCGCAGGTATTACTCCGGTCGAGGGCATGCGTATTCTTTTGTCCGACACAAAGGACCCTCAAGGACGTGATATTCTGGCTGAGATTCTTTCCTGCTGTGAAAAAGGTGAGAATTTTTACACCGCACTCTCCGCAACCGGTGTTTTTCCAGATTATGTGATCAATATGGTAAAGATTGGCGAAGAATCCGGCTGTACCGACACCGTTATGCGTGCTTTGGCTGACTATTATGAACGAGAAGAAACCATTTCCCAAAATACGAAAAGTGCGTTACGCTATCCGCTGATTATGATCGGTATGATGCTGATCGTCATCCTGGTGCTGATCACCAAGGTACTTCCGATCTTTAATCAGGTTTTCATACAGCTTGGCAGTGAAATCACCGGCTTTTCCAGATCCCTGATGAATCTGGGCGGTCACATCAGAAGCTATTCCATTATTCTGATCGTGATTCTCGCAGTATTGGCAGTTCCGATTATTCTGGCAACCAAGACCAAAAAAGGCCGTCTGATCTCACACGGTCTGCTGTCTAAATTTCCGCTTACCAGAAACTTTTTTGACAAGATGGCAGCAGGACGTTTTGCAAGCGGCATGGCACTGACACTTGCCAGCGGTCTGGATACCTACCAGAGTCTTGATATGGTTGCAAAGCTTGTAGAAAACAAAAGTATGGAAGACAGAATCATGGAATGTAAGCGTCTGATCGAAGGCGGCGATAACTTCTCCGAAGCAGTCGCCAAAGCCGGAATTTTCTCAAATCTGCATGCCAAAATGATCGCGGTTGGTTTTCGTACCGGTAATATTGATGTTGTAATGAGTAAAATAGCAGAAAGCTATGAAAAAGAAACCAACGATAAGATTTACGCCATTATCGCTGTTTTGGAGCCGACGCTCGTCATTGTGCTTTCTCTGATTGTCGGCATGATCCTGCTTTCGGTAATCCTGCCTCTGATGGGTATTATGTCAAGTATCGGCTAAACCGGGAAAGGGGACGATTGTATGAACCGTTTTGGAAAAGGACATCGCTCTATCGCATTTTTAAGAAAATTTCATTTATCCATTCTGGCATTTATCGTACTGATGGTATTTGCTCTGTACGGACTGCAAAACGTCTCGGACAAAACCTATCAAAGTCAACGTGAAAGTCTGGAATCGGCGCTGGAACGCAGTATCGCTCATTGCTATGCTCTGGAAGGGACCTATCCTCCCAGTCTGGAATATATCAAAGAGCACTACGGTCTGATCTATGACGAGGATCGCTTTTTTGTAGATTATCAGTCCATCGGTTCCAATATGATGCCCGATGTCACCATTATTGAGAAATAAATGCTACTGTTTTGGTGTTTATAAAACTCTGTCATCAAAACGGAAGCGGTACCCACATACTTGTCAGCGGTGGGTACTGGGAGTCCGTCGGTACTTAGGTGCCGTATTTTGGCACCTTATGTACCGTTACGGACGAGGTGTAGCGAAAGCGTGCCCAACGCTGACAAGTATGTGGGTACCGCTTCCGTTTTGATGACAGAGTTCTACACCACCCTATACTGCTGCTTAGCTGAAAGGAGCCTCTATGGAGTTTAAAAAAGAGAACAAACACATGGTGGATATTCTTTTTGTTATTTCACTGTTCTGTGTATTTGCCTTCTCCGCCCTCATGCTGGTCATTATCGGTGCGGATGTATACAAAAAGACCGTCTCACATATGGATGAGAACTATGCTACCAGAACCGCCTATGCCTACCTATCGGAAAAGATCCGCCAGAACGATCATACCGACTCCGTCTCTGTCACAACTTTCGGAGACAGTGATGCATTGGTCTTAACCGAAACCGTTTCCGGAACAGACTATTATACTTATCTGTATCTGTACGACGGCTCCATCCGTGAATTATTCAGCGACACACCGAAATCTCTCGGTCCGTCTGCCGGCAGAAGTATTATGGATTGCAATGACTTTAGGATCTCACAGATCAGCCCTGATCTGTATTATTTCTATCTGGAAGATGCATATGGTCAGTCAACAGATCTGTATGTTTCTACCAGATGCGACTAAAAACAAACGGAAGGATCACGTTTATGTCAAAACGAACATCTTCACGCTCAGGTTTATTCCTGTTAGAACTTATTATATCGATTCTGTTTTTCTCCGTCGCAAGCGCCATCTGTATTCAGTTATTTGTAAAGGCTCATCTGATGGACAAGGACAATCAGAATCTGACAACCGCAGTAAAGCTCAGTGAAAATTTTGCGGAAATCTATACCGCTGTGGATGGTGATGTTGCCGCTTTATCTGCATTTTTTCCGGAAGCCAATATTCTGACTTCTTCAGATTATGCTGCGCAATCCTTCCGCATCGACTATAACTCTGATTGGCATAACAGCACCTCCGAGAATGCTTCCTATAGAATGACTGTAAATTTTTATGAAAATTCTACATCTGCAGGTGTCATGCGCACTGCACAGATCACAATTTTCGATTGCTCTAAGGAACCTGAAGAAACATCGTCTCTCGACATTTCGGAAGATGCCATTATTCACTCACTGGAGGTTTCTGTTTACATTTCTAATCGAGGAGGTGTTTCCGATGAAAAATAAACGCTATGGTGTCAATGTCGGTTCCTCATCCATACTGATCATATTCGTAGTAGTATGTCTGGTATGTTTTGCTGCATTATCCATTGTCAGTGCGAATTCAGACTATAAAATGACGAAGAAAATGGCAGATCGTGAAATTCATTATTATTCTGCCTGTAATGATGCTTATCGCGCTCTTTTTGATATTGATCTGACCCTTCAGAAGCTCTATGAGTCCGTTGATAATGAGGATGATTTCTATATGCAGGCAGGGAGACAGAAATCCTTTGCTTATCCGGTTTCGGATATTCAATCTCTGCAGGTTACCATCACAATTCAATATCCACAGACCGATACGGATCCATTTTATGAAATCACGCAGTGGCGTGTGATCACTACCGGTACATTGGAATATGATGAAACTCTTCCACTCCTGTGGTAACCCCCCATAAGTATGGTAAATGTCCATCCTACGGAGCGTGGGTTCCAATTCGTATTGCCAGAGTATATGATTACTTTATTTAAAGCAGTAATAATATCACTTGACACAGGTAATTGCGAAGCTCTATCATCAGGACAAAAAGGCTGCCCATATATCTGTCGGCAGTGGGTACTGTGAGTCCGTCGGTACTTAGGTGCCGTATTTTGGCACCTTATGTACCGCTACGGACGAAGTGTAGCAAAAGCGTGCCCACTGCTGACAGATATATGGGCAGCCTTTTTGTTCTGATGACAGAGTTTCGTGATTACCTATCATTTGACAATATGAAGGGAGATAAGAAATGGATCAAATTAAGATAGGTAAATTTATTGCAGAGCGCAGAAAAGAACGCGGTTTTTTACAAAAAGACATTGCGGCAAGATTGGGAATCAGTGAAAAGACCGTTTCCAAGTGGGAATGCGGGAACGGACTGCCTGAAGTTATTTATATGGAACCTTTGTGTCAGATACTCGGTATTACAGTGAATGAGTTATTGTCGGGAGAAACGATACCAATTTTAGAATTAATGAGTTTGATTGACAGGTCACGTTTAGAATTGGTGAAGCAATTAGAATTTGAGCAATTACGAATGCGTATATATAAACTGTATGGCCTTGAGATTGAAACAATGGAAACATCTGAGAGTGGTGCAGGTGGATTAATTTATTTAGTAAAAACAGATGCCAAAAAATTTGTTGTAAAATATCCAAGTGATAATGAAATGAATAACCCTGATGTAGAAATCAGAGTATGTGAGACTCTTTTGAACAAAGGAATTCCTGCTTGTAGATTTATCCCTAATAAGCAGGGAAAAATGATTTCGACAGATGAGAACGGAAGGCGATTTACCGTACAACATTTTTATGAGGGTATCACATATGGCTATCATGAGGCTCCGGTTAAGTTGCAGGCGCAATCAGCCTCCTTTCTGGCAAAAATACATGAAGCTATGAAGGATATTGAAAATATTCCGGTCGGTATCAGCGCAGAATTTTTTACATACAGAAAAACAGAATACATGAAAGATGCATATGCTGCTACATTACAGCAAGCCATAGAAAAGAATGATACTGATATTGTAATGCACATTCGCTCCAATATGAGAATCGTAAATGCTATGCCTGCCTATCATTTTGATATCAGAAGGTTTAGCTGTGGTAGCACACATGGAGATTATATGATATCACAGTTGATTTGGCAGGGTAAAAAAATAGGTGGTGTCATTGATTGGACTTGTGTCTGTAAACACCCATACATCTGGGAAATTGTTCGCTCCTATGTATTTATGGCGCCAGAGGTAAAGCAAGGTGAAATTGATATAAAATCATTGATTAACTATATTTCCGAATACATGGAATATGGTTCATTAAATTCATATGATATAGAAAATGCAGGAAAACTGTTTTTCTATTTTTTAGCTGTATGCAATTTCTATGGACAGTATTATGATTCCATTTCCAGGAACAGATCTATTTATTTACAGCAGGCCAATATGGCATCACAGCTTCTGGTTTGGTTTGAGAAGCATATTGATGAATTAAATGATAAACTGTGTGAATTGAGTATGCAGATTACTTATCAAAAGAAGATGGCTAATTATTACGATTCGCAAGGGCGTTTGTCACAGTACCCAACGAAGAGACCAATGAAAGTGATAGCACTTACAAAGATTGCTGATTGTTTTGAATTTGAAAGAAAATATACAGAAAAAGAAGTAAATGCAATCATAAAACAGAACATATCATTTTCAGATATTGAACTTGTTCGCAGGGAAATGTTTCAGTTAAAACTAATCGGAAGATTAAGAGATGGTTCAGCGTATTGGAGAGAATCATGACTTGGAATTTCTCCTTTTAGGAAATAAAACAGTAGGCGATTACGAAACTCTGTCTGTAAGGCGAAACCGGTGCTGATAACCCTATCGGTGACTGGCACCGCTTCCGCCTTACGGACAAAGTTTCGCAATCACCTGAATAGAACAGGGACTACGAAAAACATCGTAGTCCCTGTTTTATTTCTATTATGGCTGTTAGATTCGGGGTTATTCTTCCGTTTCCTCATCGGAATCATCAGCATCTGCTTCATCCGCAAATTCCTCGTCTAAAGCATCCTCTTCCATCTCCGGAGCAAAATCATCTTCTTCAAAGGAAGCATCCTCATCCAAAGCATCTTCCTCCAGATTACCGTCATCAAAGGAAATTTCCTCGTCCATCATCTGGCGGCTCATATTAAAGTTCTCATCCGTACTGAGTTTTACATCACGGTAACGCTTCATACCGGTACCTGCCGGGATCAGCTTACCAATAATAACGTTCTCTTTCAGACCGATTAACGGATCTACCTTACCCTTGATTGCTGCTTCCGTCAGAACCTTTGTAGTCTCCTGGAAGGATGCTGCAGACAAGAAGGAGTTCGTTGCAAGTGCAGCCTTGGTAATACCAAGAATTACCTGCTTGCCTTCTGCAGGCTCTTTTCCTTCTTTGATGCAGTTTTCATTCATATCCTCATATTCCAGAACATCTACTAACGTTCCCGGTAAGAAATCAGTATCTCCGTTATTTTCGATACGGATCTTCTTTAACATCTGACGCACGATGACTTCGATATGCTTATCCGCAATATCTACACCCTGCAAACGATATACACGCTGTACTTCACGCAACAGATAATCCTGTACCGCACGGACACCCTTGATCTTTAACAGATCATGAGGATTGACAGAACCTTCGGTAAGTTCATCACCGGCCTCCAGTGTTGCGCCATCCACGATCTTAATTCTGGAGCCGTAAGGAATCAGATACGTCTTAGACTCTCCTGTCTCCTTGTTCTCAATCGTGATCTCACGCTTCTTCTTGGTATCCTTTACGGTTGCCACACCGGCAATCTCAGAGATTACTGCAAGTCCCTTGGGCTTTCTTGCTTCGAAAAGCTCTTCGACACGGGGAAGACCCTGTGTAATATCGCCACCGGCAACACCACCGGTATGGAAGGTTCTCATGGTCAGCTGCGTACCCGGCTCACCGATAGACTGTGCCGCAATGATTCCGACAGTCTCGCCAACCTGTACCGCCTCACCGGTTGCCATGTTGGCACCGTAGCACTTCGCACAGATACCGTTGTGAGAACGGCAGGTCAGGATTGTTCGGATCTTTACTTCCTCAATCGGTTCGCCCTTCTCGTTAACGCCTATGCTCAATACCTTTGCTGCACGGCTCGGTGTGATCATATGATTTCTCTTCACAAGTACATTGCCGTCTTTATCTTTGATATCCTCACAGGAATATCTTCCCGTGATTCTGTCTTTTAAGCTTTCAATGGTTTCTTTTCCATCCATGAATGCCTTAACGGTCATACCCGGAATGGTATCTCTGCCTTCGCAGCAATCCACTTCACGGATGATCAGTTCCTGACATACATCGACCATTCGCCTGGTCAGATATCCGGAGTCTGCCGTACGAAGCGCCGTATCGGACAAACCTTTACGTGCACCGTGTGCGGACATGAAGTATTCCAGAACGTCCAGACCTTCACGGAAGTTGGACTTGATCGGCAGCTCGATTGTTCTACCGGTTGTATCAGCCATCAGACCACGCATACCTGCAAGCTGCTTGATCTGCTGATTGGAACCACGGGCACCGGAATCCGCCATCATGAAGATGTTATTATATTTGTCCAGACCCTTTAACAGAACATCCGTCAGTTCCTTATCGGTCTCCGTCCAAGTCTCAACGACTGCTTTATAACGTTCCTCATCGGTGATAAGTCCGCGCTTATAGTTACGGGTAATCTTATCAACCGTTGCCTGTGCCTCTGCCAGCATCTCCGGTTTCTTTGCAGGCACGGTCATATCGGAAATGGATACGGTCATGGCAGCCTTGGTGGAATAATGATATCCTGTTGCTTTGATATCATCCAGCACCTCCGCCGTCTTGAATGTTCCGTGTGTATTGATAACCTTTTCAAGGATCTGCTTTAACTGCTTCTTTGCAACAAGGAAGTCTACTTCCAGCTTTAAGAAGTTCTCCGGCTTGCTTCTGTCCACATAGCCAAGATCCTGCGGAAGAATCTCATTGAAGATAAAACGTCCCAATGTAGATTCTACCAGACCGGAAACTTCTTCACCGGCGTCATTTTTCTTGGTGACACGAACGGTAATTCTGGAATGGAGCGTAATATATCCGTTCTCGTAAGCCATGATCGCTTCGTTCAGGTTACGGAAGAACTTGCCCTCGCCCAATGCTCCCGGTCTTTCCTGAGTCAGATAATAAATACCCAGAACCATATCCTGTGAAGGAACAGCCACCGGACCGCCATCGGAAGGTTTTAACAGGTTGTTTGGTGAAAGTAACAGGAAACGGCACTCGGCCTGAGCTTCCTGCGACAGCGGAAGATGTACCGCCATCTGGTCACCGTCGAAGTCTGCGTTGAACGCGGTACATACGAGCGGATGCAGCTTGATTGCCTTACCTTCTACCAGAATCGGCTCAAATGCCTGAATACCGAGTCTGTGCAGTGTGGGGGCACGGTTTAACATAACCGGATGCTCCTTAATCACTTCTTCCAGAACATCCCAGACCTGATTATCCCATCTTTCCACTAACTTCTTTGCATTCTTAATATTCTGGGAAATTCCCCTTGCACAAAGTTCCTTCATAACAAACGGCTTAAACAGCTCGATTGCCATTTCTTTCGGAAGTCCGCACTGATAAATCTTTAATTCCGGTCCGACTACAATAACGGAACGTCCGGAATAGTCAACACGCTTACCAAGCAGATTCTGACGGAAACGTCCGGATTTACCCTTTAACATATCGGACAGAGACTTTAATGCTCTGTTACCCGGTCCTGTAACGGGACGTCCGCGTCTGCCGTTATCGATCAGTGCATCCACCGCCTCCTGAAGCATTCTCTTCTCGTTACGCACAATGATATCCGGTGCGCCGAGCTCAAGAAGTCTCTTCAGACGGTTATTTCTATTGATAATTCTTCTATACAGATCATTTAAGTCAGAGGTTGCAAAACGTCCTCCGTCAAGCTGTACCATAGGACGAAGATCGGGCGGGATTACAGGAATGACATCCATGATCATCCACTCCGGCTTATTACCGGACTCCAGAAAAGCTTCAATAACTTCCAGACGCTTGATGATTCTGGCACGCTTCTGACCGCTTGAATCCTTAAGACCTGCTCTTAACTCTTCTTCCTCTGCCGGCAGATCCAATGCCTGCAACAGCTCCTTGATGGCTTCCGCACCCATACCTACACGGAATTTCTTGTCGCCGTATGTCTCTCTGGCATCCTGATATTCCTTTTCGGACAATACCTGCTTGTATTCCAGATTCGTCTGTCCCGGATCAAGCACAATATAGGAAGCAAAATACAAAACCTTTTCCAGCACTCTCGGAGACAGATCCAGAATCAGTCCCATACGGCTGGGAATTCCTTTAAAATACCAGATATGGGATACCGGAGCCGCAAGCTCGATATGTCCCATTCTTTCCCTACGAACGCTGGCCTTGGTTACTTCAACACCACATCGGTCGCAGACGACACCTTTGTAACGGATTTTCTTGTACTTACCGCAATGACATTCCCAGTCCTTGCTCGGTCCGAAGATTTTCTCACAGTACAGACCGTCTTTCTCCGGTTTTAATGTCCTATAGTTAATGGTTTCGGGCTTTGTTACCTCGCCGTGGGACCATTCTCTGATTTTTTCTGGTGAAGCCAGCCCGATCTTGATCGCATCAAAAGACATCGGCTGGTATACTTCATTCATTACTTCTGACATTTATGGCACTCCTTCCAATCATGTTCATCCATTCAGCTTTACAGGTTGCAATCGCGGTACTTATTCGTCTGCGCCGGAATAAGAGGCATCAAAATCATCCTCATAAGAATCCTCGTAGGAATCTTCATCCACGCTGACAAACTCTCCGCTGTCTTCATCAATTTCCTGTTTCTGATATCCTAACGCACCAAGGGATTCATCCTCGTAGTCATTTCTGCGGGATTCACCCTCCAGTACATCGCGGTAATCAGTATCGCCATAATCGATATATTCCATGATTTCCACTTCGGTCTGGTCTTCACGAAGTACTTTGACATCAAGTCCAAGGGACTGTAATTCTTTTAATAATACCTTAAAGGACTCAGGAATTCCGGGTTCCGGAATATTATCTCCCTTAATGATCGCCTCATAGGTCTTCACACGTCCTACAACATCATCGGACTTCACTGTCAGGATCTCCTGCAGTGTGTAAGCTGCACCGTATGCTTCCAGCGCCCAAACTTCCATTTCTCCGAAACGCTGTCCGCCAAACTGCGCCTTACCGCCGAGAGGCTGCTGCGTAACAAGTGCATACGGTCCGGTAGAACGCGCATGGATCTTATCATCAACCAGATGATGCAGCTTCAGATAGTGCATGTGTCCGATGGTTACCGGGCTGTCAAAGTATTCGCCGGTACGTCCGTCACGCAATCTGACACGACCGTCACGTGAAATCGGAACACCCTTCCACAATTCTCTGTGGTCTCTGTTATCGGAAAGATACTGTAATACCTCCGGAAGCAATTCTTCTTTATGCTTTGCTTCAAACTCCTCCCAGGACAGATTGACATAGTCATTTGCCAGATCCAGGGTATCCATAATATCATTTTCTTTTGCACCGTCGAATACCGGCGTTGCAATGTTAAAGCCAAGTGCTTTTGCAGCAAGGGATAAATGGATCTCCAATACCTGTCCGATATTCATACGGGAAGGTACACCCAAAGGATTTAATACGATATCCAAAGGACGTCCGTTCGGCAGATACGGCATATCTTCTACCGGAAGCACACGGGAAACAACACCCTTGTTACCGTGACGACCTGCCATCTTATCGCCGACAGAGATCTTTCTCTTCTGCGCAATATAGATACGCACTGCCTGATTTACCCCCGGAGATAACTCATCCCCGTTCTCTCTCGTAAATACTTTTGCATCTACAACGATACCGTATTCACCGTGCGGTACCTTTAATGAGGTATCCCTTACTTCTCTTGCTTTCTCACCAAAGATTGCACGAAGCAGTCTCTCTTCCGCAGTCAGTTCGGTCTCACCCTTCGGAGTTACCTTTCCGACCAGGATATCTCCGGCGCGGACCTCTGCACCGACACGGATGATACCGCGATCATCCAGATCCTTTAACGCATCATCACCGACACCGGGAACATCACGGGTGATCTCCTCCGGTCCGAGCTTAGTATCACGTGCTTCTGCTTCATACTCCTCGATATGGACAGAAGTATATACATCGTCCTGTACCAGTCTTTCACTTAACAGAACGGCATCCTCGTAATTGTAACCTTCCCATGTCATAAATCCGATCAATGGATTCTTGCCGAGTGCCAGCTCGCCCTGTGCGGTGGAAGGACCGTCAGCAATAACTTCTCCGGCCGCAATACGGTCGCCCTTAAATACGATCGGCTTCTGATTATAACAGTTACTCTGGTTACTTCTTGCAAACTTTGTTAAATGGAACTCTTCTTTTTCACCGTCATCATAGGTTACCTTGATCAGCTTGGAAGAAACATAATCTACCGTTCCGTTCTTCTTGGCAACTACACAGACACCGGAGTCAACGGCAGCCTTTGGCTCAATACCGGTACCTACAACAGGTGCTTCCGTCATCAGAAGCGGCACTGCCTGACGCTGCATGTTGGATCCCATCAGTGCACGGTTTGCATCATCGTTCTGAAGGAACGGAATAAGTGCCGTTGCAACAGAGAAGATCATTCGCGGAGACACATCCATATAATCAAACATCGTCTTCGGATATTCCTGCGTCTCATCCAGATAACGACCGGATACCATGTTTTTGATAAAGTGTCCTTCTTCATCCAGAGGCTCACTTGCCTGTGCCACATGATAATTATCTTCTTCATCGGCAGTCATATACACTACTTTATCGGTAACACGCGGATTCTCCGGATCAGACTTATCGATCTCACGATACGGAGCCTCTATGAAACCATATTCATTGATTCTTGCATAAGATGCAAGCGAATTGATCAAACCGATATTCGGACCTTCAGGGGTCTCGATCGGACACATTCTTCCGTAATGAGAATAATGAACATCTCGAACCTCGAATCCGGCACGATCTCTGGAAAGACCACCCGGTCCAAGTGCGGACAAACGTCTCTTATGTGTCAGCTCACCCAGCGGGTTGTTCTGATCCATAAACTGTGACAGCTGGGAAGATCCGAAGAATTCCTTCACGGCAGCCTGTACCGGTTTAATATTGATCAGGCTCTGAGGAGAAACCTCATCGGAATCATGCGTTGTCATTCTCTCACGAACAACTCTTTCCAGTCTGGATAAACCGATACGATACTGGTTCTGTAACAGCTCACCTACGGCACGGATACGTCTATTGCCAAGATGATCAATATCATCCTTGCTTCCGATGCCATACTCAAGATGCATATTATAATTAATGGAAGCAATAATATCTTCCTTTGTGATATGCTTCGGTACTAACTCATGTACATTGCGTCTGATCGCTTCTTCCAATGCCTGGGCATCGTCACTGTACTCTTCCAGAATCTGCTTTAATACCGGGAAGTATACTCTTTCGCGAATACCAAGCTCTGCCGGATCGCACTCTACAAAATGAGACAGATTAACCATCATATTGGAAAGAACCTTTTCGTTCTTTTCTTCTGTCTGGATCCATACAAAAGGAACTGCCGCATCCTGAATCTGGTCTGCCAGCTCTGCGGTTACGGTTGTACCCTTTTCTGCAAGCACTTCACCCGTATACGGATCTACAACATCTTCTGCCAGAATATGATGTCTGATACGATTTCTCAGTGCTAATTTCTTATTAAATTTATATCTTCCGACCTTTGCCAGATCGTATCTTCTGGGGTCAAAGAACATGGCATTGATCAGACTCTCCGCACTTTCTACGCTCAGCGGTTCACCCGGACGGATCTTTTTGTATAACTCTAACAGACCCTCCTGATAGTTCTCAGCAGTGTCCTTTGTAAAGCTCGCTTCGATCTTGGGCTCATCACCGAACAGCTCACGAATTTCTTCATTCGTGCCAATACCAAGCGCTCGCAGAAGCACCGTGATGGGCACCTTTCTTGTTCTGTCCACACGTACATAAAATACGTCATTGGAATCGGTCTCATACTCCAGCCATGCACCACGGTTCGGAATAACCTGGCAGGAATACAATGTCTTACCGATCTTATCATGATCTATGGAATAATAGATTCCGGGGGAACGAACAAGCTGGCTGACGATAACTCGCTCTGCACCATTGATCACAAAGGTGCCGGTCTCAGTCATCAGCGGCAGATCTCCCATAAAGATTTCATGCTCACTGATTTCTTCTTTCTCCTTATTATAAAGGCGCACCTTGACCTTCAGCGGTGCTGCATAAGTTGCATCTCTTTCCTTACACTTCTCAATAGAATATTTGACATCGTCCTCACAGAGCTCAAAATCCACAAATTCAAGGCTCAAATGACCACTATAGTCTTCAATTGGAGAAATATCATCGAATGCCTCTTTCAGACCTTCCTTTAAAAACCACTGATAAGAATCCTTCTGGACCTCGATCAGGTTGGGCATCTCCAATACCTCTTTTTGTCTTTGATAACTCATACGCATGCTTCTGCCGGAAGCAATGGGACGTATTCTGTTCTTTTCCATTGACATTTCACCCCGTTTTTCTATGATATCACACTTCAAGCGATCAATAGGTAACTTTCGCCCATATAAACCCCGCATGGGCGCAAAAATGCCTACCACACCACAATAGTGCATCATCCAGTGTAACACAAGTCATTTTATTCGTCAACCATATTTGGGGAAGAGTTTGTGAATTTTTTAGAATTGATAACTTAGAACAAAAAAAGAAACAACCGCGTCCCTCCTGCATTCAGGAAGGACACGGTTTTGATTCTTTTGTAAGTACCCGCAATTATTTAAGAGTAACTTTAGCGCCTTCAGCCTCAAGTTTTGTCTTGATGTCTTCAGCTTCTTCCTTAGAAGCGCCTTCCTTTAACATCTTAGGAGCAGCATCAACTAAGTCTTTTGCTTCCTTCAGACCAAGACCTGTTGCTTCACGAACAACCTTGATAACCTTAACCTTGTTAGGTCCTACATCAGTCAGCTCAACGTCGAACTCTGTCTTCTCTTCAGCTGCTTCTGCTCCGCCTGCTGCGCCGGCTGCTGCTACAACAACACCTGCTGCTGCAGATACGCCGAACTCTTCTTCGCAAGCTTTTACTAAATCATTTAACTCAAGTACAGTTAACTCTTTGATAGCATCGATAAATTCCTGGGTAGTTAATTTTGCCATTTTATTAGCCTCCTTTTAATATTGGTCTCTCAGACCTTACGTTGTTTCACTTTGATCATGCAATACAATATTGCATTCGATTGTTACTATTATTCAGCAGTTGTCTCTGCCGGTGCTTCTTCTGCTGCCGGTGCTTCTGCAGGAGCTTCTTCTGCGACAGGTGCTTCTGCTGCCGGTGCTTCCTCAGCTGCAGGTGCAGCCTCGCAGCTTCCTGCGCCACCCTTTTCTGCGATCTGATTCAGAACGCGTGCAAGGTTGGAGATCGGGGACTTCATGCTGCCAAGCAATCTGGAAAGTAATTCCTCTTTGGAAGGAATGTCTGCCAACTGGGCAATGCCCTTTGCATCATATACAATACCGTCAACAACACCGCCCTTGATCTCAAGTGCAGGTGCATTCTTTGCAAACTTGCATAATACTCTTGCAGGTGCGGTTGCATCGGTTGTGGAGACTGCCATTGCACTGGGTCCTTCCAGATATTTGGAAAGTCCTTCATAGTCAGTTCCCTTGAATGCAAAGTTCATCATTGTGTTTTTGTAAACCTTGTAGCTTACGCCTGCTTCACGCAGCTGCTTACGAAGAATGGTATCTTCTTCAACAGTAAGACCACGATGGTCTACCAGAACGACTGCCTGAGCATCGGTAATCTTTGCGGAAATTTCTTCCACTACCGGTTTTTTCAGTTCAACTTTTGCCATTTCTTTACCTCCTTATAGATTTCATGCCGAAAGGAGCTATCACAAGATACAAATACCTTGTATAAAAGAAGCCTCCCTGAAGACAGGGAGGCATAAAGTCTTTTTCTAACTCTTTCCTCGGTAGGCGTTTTAAGCTTATGCCTTACGGCACCTACTGTCTTCGGCTGGTCTTGCGACCTTTATTAACTTATCACACGCCCAAAGCGGTGTCAAGTTTATTTTGTGCGCAAATTCCAAAACACTGCCTGTAAACAGGATTAGAATTTTGCTACGCTGACTCTGACACCGGGTCCCATCGTAGTTGCAAGCGTGATGCTCTTTAAATACTGTCCCTTTAAAGCGCTCGGTTTTGCCTTTACGATTGCATCCATCAGTGCATCAAAGTTCTGCTGTAACTGTTCCTCTGTAAAAGAAGCCTTTCCTACAGGAACATGGATGATATTGGCTTTATCAAGTCTGTACTCGATCTTACCTGCTTTGATATCGTTGATTGCTTTTGTCACATCCATGGTAACGGTTCCGGCCTTAGGGTTCGGCATTAAGCCCTTAGGTCCTAAAACTTTACCGAGACGTCCTACAACACCCATCATATCGGGAGTTGCAACAACAACGTCAAAATCCAACCATCCGTCATTCTGAATCTTCGGAATCAGCTCATCTCCGCCAACATAATCAGCTCCAGCAGCTTCTGCTTCAGCAACCTTGTCGCCTTTTGCAAAAACAAGAACCTTTACAGTTTTACCTGTTCCGTTCGGCAGTACAACTGCGCCACGGATCTGCTGCTCGGCATGACGTCCGTCACATCCGGTTCTGATATGTGCTTCCACGGTCTCATCGAATTTAGCGGATGCAGTCTTCTTTACGAGTGCTACTGCATCACTCGGTTCATAATAAGTTGCGCGGTCTACTAACTTCGCAGCTTCTACATATTTCTTTCCATGTTTCATTTTGCTTACCTCTCCTGTGATTAATCTTCTACAACGATACCCATACTTCTTGCAGTACCGGCGATCATGCTCATAGCAGCTTCAATGCTTGCTGCATTTAAATCCGGCATCTTTAACTCAGCAATCTCTCTTACCTTGTCCTTGCTGATCGTTGCAACCTTATTCTTGTTCGGTGCAGCGGATGCTGTCTTTAAGTTGCATGCTTTCTTTAAAAGTACTGCAGCAGGAGGAGTCTTTGTAATGAAACTGAAGCTTCTGTCTGCGTATACTGTGATGACAACCGGGATGATCATATCACCCTGATCAGCTGTCTTTGCGTTGAACTGTTTTGTAAATTCAACGATGTTGACTCCGTGCTGTCCAAGTGCAGGGCCAACCGGCGGAGCCGGGGTTGCCTTACCAGCAGGAATCTGCAATTTGATATAACCTGTAACTTTCTTTGCCATAATGGCACCTCCTAATATGATAAAAAATTGTGGTCAGGCGGGTTAGGGTCCCTCCCACGGCTGATGCCGTATCGGATGTTCCGCACACGGCACACTCTTCCATCCGGAAATCCGGATCATCTATTAAAACATCTTGCGATGCTCTAATCACCCTTTTATTAAAGCAGTCTTACTTCCGCAAAACTGATCTCGACCGGTGTCTCGCGTCCAAACAGCTCCACATTGATCGTTGCGGTCTGTTTGCCGTAATCCATTCTCTGAACCACACCGACGGTATCTTTCCAGACACCTGCAACAACAGCAATGGTATCCCCTTCGCTGAAGTCTACGGAAACATTTTCCATCTTGATACCAAGCGGCTTCATCTCTGCTTCCGTCAGCGGAACAGGCTTGCTTCCCGGTCCGACGAATCCCGTAACACCTCTGGTATTTCTGACAACATACCACGTATCATCATTCATAATCATATTGATCAGAACATACCCGGGAAACATCTTCTTCTGAACGGTTTTCTTGGCACCGTTCTTTACTTCTACAACATCCTGCATCGGAACTCTGACCTCAAGGATGGAATCCTCAAGATGTCTGTTCTCGATTGCTTTGTCAATATTTGCTTTTACCTTATTCTCATATCCGGAATAGGTATGCACTACATACCAATTTGCCTCTGCCATGCCATCAACCTCACTTTAAATTACATTGTCAAGAATTTTACACCAAACTGAATCAACGTATCCATAAGTGAAATGATCAGTCCTACAACCACCGAGATACCGATAACTGCTGCGGACTGCTTGAACAGGCTACTCTTATCCGGCCAGGAGATCTTTGCAAATTCTGCTTTTAATCCCTTAAAGAAAGAAGGCTTCTTTTCTTTTTTCGTGGAATCTCCCATAATCTTACTCCTTCTCCAAAGAAAAAATACTGTTTATTGTTATTTGGTTTCTTTGTGTAAAGTATGAGTCTTGCAGAATCTACAATATTTCTTTGTTTCCATTCTGTCCGGATGAGTCTTCTTATCCTTTGTTGTATTGTAGTTGCGCTGTTTGCACTCTGTACAAGCTAATGTAATTTTTGTACGCATCTTTCATAACCTCCGTTCAAATATCCCCGTTTTCCGGGCATAAAAAAAAGACCTAAATTTCATGTCGCTTGTATACTATAACATAGAGCTTTTCGTCCGTCAACACTATTTTTACAATGTTTTTCAAGGTTTGTGCAATTTTTTCATTGAAATCGGACTCGGGCTATGATAGTATAGAGTTATCAAAGTAGGTTTTTATGCCCTATACGCAGTTTGTCGCATCGGACCGACGGATCGGGAGCCGGGCGACAAAGCAGAGTTTATCTCATGCGTATCATTTCACGGAAGAAAGGAGGGGCGATGGCAATGAATACTGCCGTAATGAACACAGTCTATAATCATTTTCTGACGACTTACGCGCCAAAGGGCATCAACTCGCAGTATGATACCCATAAGAAAAGCGAACTTCGCGGCGTGTACAACTCCATTGTCAAATTAAATAAAGAAGCTCCTCTTGCCATTCTGGATACCAGCAGGGAATCACAGGAATTTGCTGTCGGTATTAAGGAGAATGCGCGCTTCCTTCATAATTCTATTGTTTCCATGAGCGGCGAGGATACGGATACACTTTTAAATAAGAAAACCGCCTTCTCGAGCAATGAGTCCATTGCAACCGCTTCTTATATCGGAGATGCTGCTCTGACAGAGGATGCGCCTTCCTTTACTCTGGAGGTAAAAAATCTTGCTTCTCCTCAGGTAAACACCGGACATTATCTTCCGAATACAGCGGTTTCACTTCCGGCAGATAATTATTCTTTCGATATCGGTATTAATAACCTGAACTATGAATTCCAGTTCCGCATCACTTCAGACGACACGAACCGCAGCGTTCAGGAACGTCTGGCACGTCTGGTCAACGATGCCGGCATCGGTCTGGAAGCTTCTGTTCTGGATGATGCACAGGGCGGTTCTTCCCTGAAACTGACTTCCAAAGCAACCGGTCTTCGTCCCGACCGGGAAGATATCTTCCATGTGTCCGATGACAACACCAGCCGAAGATCAGGTGCTGTTGAGTATCTGGGAATCGGGGATATTACAAGACCTGCTTCCAACGCACAATTTTTGTTAAACGGCAACGAGCGTACCGCTTATGCCAACTCATTTACAATTGAAAAAACTTATGAGATTCATCTGACAGGCTTAAGTACTGCAGAGGGAGATACCGCAACGATCGGTGTTAAACCGGATCATGAATCTCTGCGTGAAAATATTACCCAGCTGATCGGCAGCTACAATGATTTTGTCCGTTCCGCCGCCGAATATTTGAATACACAGCCAAAAAGCGGACGTCTGGTCAATGAAATGAACGGTATTGCCAATACCTATTCCGATCATCTGGAACGTCTCGGCATTCATCTGAATGAAGGCGGCAATCTGGAATTAAATGAATCCATGCTGGAAGACGCGCTTTCACAGGATGATGCAAAAGATCTGCTCGCACCGGTAAAGGATTTTACAAATTCTTTGCTGCGAAAGACAAATAATATTTCCTTAAATCCTATGCACTATGTAAACAAGACGATCGTGGCATACAAAAATCCGGGACACGGATATGCCAGTCCTTATGTGACAAGTGCTTACAGTGGAATGATGTTTAATAGTTATTGCTAGATATGGAACAAAGATGTGGGTGGGGAGTGCCTTCCCTATCCTGAGACAGACCCTGTTAAAACGTCGGCACTTAGCGAGGTCTTTTCGAGCTTAGTGCCCGCTACGTTTTGACCGGAGCGAGAGCGTGTCAGTCTTAGGATAGGGAAGGCACTCCCCACTTTTAGCTATTTTTTGATTCTTCGGTTTTTAGCCGAACAGCCCGTATAATGTATCGAGAGAGATCATTTTGTCGTCTACATAAAAGTCGGCGTTCGGTTTTCCCATGTGGAGTTCGGTATATTTGACTCCCCAGTCTTTCATCTGTTTTTCCGTGGTCCGACGCCAGTCAATTCCGGTTACATAGCCTCTGGCAGTAAATAGGATAATCTCGTTTCCCCAGTCATACAGCTGGTTGATGATTCTGATCATCCGCTCATTCGGCATCGCCTGAGCATAATCCAAATCCTCTCGTTTCAATGCGATAACACCGTCAATATCAAATACAAAACGCTGCCCGCCGCTTTTGATTGTCAGATACTGCGCCGCCTTTTCAAACTCGGCAGTGGTATCAATATCAAAATTATCCCTCATCTCATAGCCGACAATATTTTTACCGGACATGGAATGCTCTTCCACGATCACACGCGGACGGATCACATCCACATTTCCGTTCTGATACAAAATCTTAGGCAGCATCTGTCTTGCCATATTGTATGCTTCCGGAATATCCGTCAGGATCGGACGGATTCTTCCGTTCTCACCCATATACCACATCTTGTGAGCGACTTCAGTTGCCGGTGCCAAAGTACGCACGCAGTCGATTTCGGGATCATCAAGCATCATCTGAATCATGGTATCAATATCGGAAACGTTACGGATCGGATAGGTCGGTCGCAGTTGTACAATAATATCGGGCTCATAACCTTCATGTTCACGCAGCCAGCCAAGCGCATGTTCAAACACCTCTATATCCAAGGACGTATCTGTTGCAAATTCCGCCGGACGCAGAAACGGCGTCTCTGCACCATACTTTCTTGCAATTGCCGCATATTCCTCGCTGTCCGTACTGACAATGATGCGATTGATATATTTTGACCGGATCGCATGCTCGATCGAATATGCGATCATCGGCTTTCCCGCAATTTCACGGATATTTTTATTGACCACACTTTTGCTACCGCTTCGTGCGGGAATCAGCGCCAAAATTTTCTTTTCTTCCATATTAATTCTCCATGTCACAATCACTGTAAAGTTCTCTTCAAAGCTGCTTCGCAGCAGTGTAGTCTAAAGTAGCTTCCGAACAGCCGACAAAGAGCTCTTGTGTCCGGAGGTCCTTGAAAAACGCCGGCACTTGGCGAGGTCCTTTCGAGCCTAGTGTCCGCTGCGCTTTTTCACGGAATGAGAATGTGCCTCCGGACACAAGATCCCTTTGTCGGCTGTCCGGAAACTCCTTTAGACCACACCTCTCCTATTGATTCAATATTATCATACTTTCTATAGCTGCTTCAATACCTCTGCAAGCGGCATATGCTTCATCCCTTCCACATAACTTCCGCCCTCCGTTGCATTGATGACTTCGATCTTTTGACTGTCTGCCTGAAGAAGCCGGCGTTCTATCCATTTTCTGTAAATAACAAATTTATGATCGGCATATACCACACCGCCGTTCTGTGCCCTGACAGGCATCAGTTCCTCTACATCAGTCGCTACACGGTTGGAGGTTCCCTGCGCATGTGCCAGATTATCCGTAAACGCCAGATCCAGCCCTAAGAATACCACTCTTGCCGCCCCCAGACGAATCGACACATCCAGCGCCGTCGTACTGACCGATCCTCCTGTCTGATAGAGCGATGTTTCCAACAACGCCGCAGCCGTTTCCGCTCTCGGATATCCTTCCTGAAAGATCAGATAATGTGCAGCGCAGTACTTTGTCATAAATCCATGATTCGCAGTTGAAAGCATCAGCATCGGAACATCCGTCTGCTCCAATCCGGCAATCTGAGCCAGCACGCGCCCGTTCGCCTCCGACAAAATGACATAATCCGGCAAAATCTCCATTCCCAACAGTTTTCTGAACACCGTGCCGGTCGCAAGGATCAGGCAGTCCTTTTTTCCCTGTACTTCTTTCAGCATAGCAACGTTTTTGTCCAAAGACGGACCTGCTGCCACAATAAATACCGTCTTTCCCGCAAAAGTATCTTTCAGCCGGTCAATCAAAAAAATTCTGTCCGGTTCATTCTCCAGTCCGCTTAAGTTTGCATCAAAGTTTCCCTGAAGCAGCAGCTTTGCATTTCGATAGGAACTGTCCTGAATAAAGAACTGATCATACTTTTCTCTGATCCGTGTATCCGCAATCCCTCTCAGGGACGGATAATGAATTCCCAATCTATGACCTTCCATACCGGATGCTTCCGCAAGCTGTCCATACTTTGGATCATAATGAAAAAACAACTTCCCGCTAAGCGCATCCTCCATCCGGCAATATTTCATACAAAGCCACAGCACATGCAGGTCGCTTTCATAAATATGCACCGGATAATTTCCGAAAAGTGCCCAATACAGTCTGACTCCATGGTATCCGAGACCGCTCCCCAGGATATGATATGCTTTGGTCTCTTCATCTACCAACTCCATGACCCAGCGCCCGGCTTCAGCGTAAGGATCCTGATTAGAATGTAGATAGTACTGCTGTCCTTCCCGTTCGATCCGGCAGGTCGGATAACCAACAGAGGTTGATTCTATTTGGTATACTGTTTCTTTTTCTCCGGTCCGGTCAGTTTCTGTCACTTTGTAGGTCTCTGCACCGTCAGTGCTTTGTCCTATCAGACTGTGCTCCATAAAAGCAGTATGTTCACGCAGCATTGCGGCAAGTTCTGCATCCTTTTGTTCCAATGCCTTCAGATTGGTTTGCAGATAATCTGCATACAATGACGTATCCTGTGATACCGGAAGTGGTCTGAGCAGATTGAGAAGCTCTGTCAAAAACGGATACATCTGCATATCGATCAAATCTGCCAGCAGAATATAATCCTTTTGTTCCTGTGCATGCAAAAGCCCCTTCAACAATTCTGTCGCATAGCCCGGATCCACCGTAATTCCAAGTGCTTCCAAATCTTCTGCATTTTGTAAAAGTGTTTTCAGAATCCACTGCATATAAGAAAGAAAATTACGATACAGACGAATTCCCGAATCCAGATTGCATCTTCTGAAATCATCCACTATATAAAGCGCCCAATGTGCCGCATCACGCGTTTTCTGATACAATTCCCGAATATTGATCATTTTCTATCCTCCGGCGGATTTATATCAAACTATCCCAATCAGTGCTTTTCCATACTTTGAGGTTCTGATTGATACCATGATTCGATATAAAAAAATCCTTATAATTATATATCGACAATTACAAGGATTTTTTTACGTTTTTTCGTTTATATAGCATGATATTTTTTACATCTTCTATTTACAGCGGAATATTTCCGTGCTTCTTTTTCACGGGTTCTGCTTTTTTGTGGCGCATGGCCTGTAAAGCCTGGAGAATGCGAAGTCTTGTTTCCTCCGGTTTGATAACTTCATTCACATATCCACGTGCAGATGCCACATACGGATTCAGGAAGCGCTCTTCATACTCTCTCTTACACTGTGCCCGCATTTCCTCCGGATTTTCTGCCTCGGCGATCTTACGTTTAAAGGCAATATTCACCGCGCCCTCTGCGCCCATGACTGCAATCTCGGCAATCGGCCATGCATAAACAATATCTGCTCCCATTTCTTTGGAATTCATTGCAATATAGGCACCGCCGTATGCTTTTCTCATGATCAGCGAGATCTTCGGAACGGTTGCCTCAGAGTAGGCATATAAAATCTTTGCGCCGTGACGGATGATTCCGTTATGCTCCTGCGCCGTACCGGGCAAAAATGCCGGAACATCAATCAGTGTTACAAGAGGGATATTAAAGCAGTCGCAAAACCGGATGAATCGTGCAATCTTATCCGATGCATGATAATCCAGTGATCCTCCCATGACCGCCGGCTGATTGGCAACAAAACCGACGGACATACCGTCCATACGTCCAAAGCCGACTACCGCATTCTGTGCAAACTCTTCCTGTATCTCAAAGAAGGTTCCCTCATCGACCACATTGTGGATAACCTGCTTTACATCATAGGGCAGTCTGGAATTGTCCGGAACCAGCTTTCTGATATTGGCAGCACGCTCTGCTTCCCTCTGATCCATACGTCGGCTGCTTCTGCGGAATCTTCCGAGTTTGAAAAAGCCTCCCTTTTCATCCTGCTCTGCCTTAATGACAGGCGCCTTTTCTTCAAAATTGGCGGGAAGATAAGTCAAAAGCTTACGCACTCCCATCAGACACTCATTTTCTGTATCATATGTAAAATGAGAGACGCCGCTCTTTTTTGCATGAATCTCGGCACCACCCAGTTCTTCTACCGAAACCTCCTCGTTAATTACTGTCTTAACTACATTCGGACCGGTAATAAACATTTTGGACGTTCCGCGAACCATAAAGATAAAGTCGCAAATTGCCGGTGCATAGCATGCCCCACCGGAGCAGGGTCCTAAAATAACTGCTATTTGCGGAATCACGCCGGATGCCTTTGTGTGGCGCAAAAACATGCCGCTGTAACCGCTCAGGGACGAAATCCCCTCCTCGATTCTGGCTCCGCCGCTGTCATTGATACAGATAAGCGGTGCGCGATTCTCAATTGCCATATCCTGAATCCTACAGATCTTTGCGGAATGATACTCTCCAAGAGTTCCGCCGATGACTGTGAAATCTTCACTTGTCACATAAACCAATCTGCCGTCAATCTCTCCGTAACCGACAACAACACCATCTCCCGGGAAACGTTTCTTATCCAGACCGAAATCATTGATTCTGGATTCCATGAAACCGTCCACCTCTACAAAGGTCCCCGGATCCAGCAAAAGCTCTATACGC
Source organism: Lachnospiraceae bacterium (assembly GCA_051888775.1). Lineage (GTDB taxonomy): Bacteria > Bacillota > Clostridia > Lachnospirales > Lachnospiraceae > JBJFCE01. The sequence continues at coordinate 40,386 of JBJFCE010000056.1, forward strand.
TCTCTTGCCGTTAATTTTCCTATCTGGTGCTGTTTGTCTATTCTTTCCGTACCTCCGCCAAGCAGCGCTTTTGCACGGCGGGCATCCAACTCTTTTTCTGCTTCTTCCCAGTTCATATAATTTCCCTTTTCTTCATCATATTTCTTATTTTTGTTGTGTTTCAAATTATTTGATATTCAAACTATTTATCATTATAGCATGGAAATAAAAAAAGGCAAGTATGAAATGTGACTTTCCTACTTGCCCATATTTCTATGATATTCTATTGATCTGCTTTCGCCGCAGCGCTGTTTTGATAAAGCTTTCCGAATGGTTTAGTTCTGTGCTGCTGCCATTTCCAGAGCTGCTGCAATGACCTTATCCATATCATAGTACTTATACTGCCCTAATCGGCCGCCAAACAAAACATTCTTTTCCTTCTTTGCCAACTCCTGATAGTTTGCAAACAGCTCATTATTGCGGTCATTGTTGACCGGATAATAAGGCTCATCGCCCTTCTTCCACTCACTCGGATATTCTCGTGTAATAACAGTCGTATCCTGCTTTCCAAACTCGAAATGCTTATGTTCAATAATACGGGTATACGGAATCTCTCGTTCCGTATAATTCACTACCGCATTGCCCTGATAGTTGTCCTGATCCTCCAGCACCTCTGTCTCAAATCGTACGGAACGGTACTCCAGAGCACCAAGCTGATAATCAAAATATTCATCAATCATCCCGGTATACAAAATCTTATCAAAAGCATCCGCCTGTGTACCTTTGGCTTCATTCTCCCGCATAAATGCTCTGTATTCAACTCCGGTTCTGACTTCTATTCCGGCAAGCAGCTTCTCTACGATCTGCGTGTAACCACCCTTGGGAATACCCTGATAGGGATCATTAAAATAATTGTTATCATAGGTAAATCGAAGCGGCAGACGTTTGATAATAAATGCCGGAAGCTCTTTACAGTCGCGTCCCCACTGTTTCTCGGTATAGCCCTTCACCAATTTTTCATAAACATCACGTCCGGCGAGTGAAATTGCCTGTTCCTCCAGATTCTTCGGCTCCGTAATTCCTGCCTCCGCAATCTGCGCTGCAATCTTTGCCTTTGCCTGCGCCGGAGTCCTGATTCCCCACATCTTACTGAAAGTGTTCATATTAAACGGAAGATTATAAAGTTCGTCCTTATAAACCGCAATCGGTGAATTGATATAATTGTTAAATTCCGCAAACTGATTGACATATTCCCAAACCTTCCTATCCGAAGTATGGAAAATATGTGCGCCATACATATGTACATTGATGCCATTTACCGGCTTGGTATAAATATTTCCGGCAATATGGTCACGTTTATCTATTACAAGGCACTTCTTGCCCTGATTGTGCATTTCATGTGCAAATACCGCACCAAACAATCCGGCACCCACAATCAGATAATCATATTTCATGAATTTTCCCCTTTCAACCTCTGCTTTGCGCATTTTCATTGCAGACCCGTTATGGTTATTATACTATATTCTTTATAAAAATACTATCCTTGCCTGTAAGTGTTAGTGTTCACACCTAAAAAACGATGTATTTACACAAAGCTCCAACTCCCGAATTTTACTTTCACACCCTTAAATATCACCTCTCAACCGCTTTTCCCGTTCTTTATAATCCGGCAAAAACTTTTTCATGTAGGCATGAAAGCGCTGATTATGGCTGGGTTCCAATAAATGCGTCAATTCGTGTACGATTACATACTCCAGACATTTCTCCGGCTTCTTTGCCAACTGCAGATTGATCCGTATCGTATGCTTTTGAACCGAGCAGCTGCCCCATCGGCTTGTCATATCCCGGATCGTCCAACGTTCACAATGAACCCCCATCACCGGTTCCCACTTCCGGGCATAGAAGCAAATCCGTTCTTTTAGCCACTCTTTTTGCTCCTGCGTCACACTGCGGTCTTCCGGTGTTTTTAGTGAACCGCTGTTTTGTGCGCGTTCTTTGACTCGCTGCTGATGTTCCCTGATCCAGCTTTCCTTCTCTCTTATGAATGAAAGGATTCTGGATTCGCTCATATATTTCGGAGCAGTTACCAAAACCTCCCCGAAAGGAGGCTTGATATAGATATTGATATTCTTGATAGGACGACGCGCAACTGTAATCAAAATGCCATTGAAATTTAAGATATTGTACTTTTCCGCTTGCGACATAACTTTTGCTCACTTATCCACTTCATCTTGCGAATATTTTATATAATAGCCTTCTGCCTGCTCTTCTGAAACAGAAAACTTCTCCATTATTTTATGAATGGTTTCCTCTTTTGAAATTTCAAATTCTCTGCACATTTCTATAATTGCCTTTATTCCTATCTCTCTTCCTTCTTCTCTTCCTTCTTCTCTTCCTTCTGCCCTTCCTTCGTTTCGTATGTCCATCTCATATAATAAAGATTTCATATACTCACGCCTCCACATCTCATTACTTCTTACTTTCTCTACTTCCGCATCCAATTGCCTGGTCAACTCATTACAGGATTCTTTGGTATCCAAATACCGTAATAACTCACTGACTTCATCTGAAACATCATTCTGAGTTCCCTTCGTATTAAAAAACACTTTCACACATCGATCCTCCAGAACTAAGGATTGTTCCTCCTTACACAAGTTCTGAAATGTATATTTATGTCTTCCTTTTCCAAAGGGATCAAATGTGCAGATAAATATAATATAGCATTCCTTCAGTTCCTGATAAGGCACTCCTTTTTCCAACAGATTCAGGTCGATCATTCCCTGATAGTACCTGCTCCTTTTGGGTAATTCCTGATTCAAAATGCTCGTTGCATTCTGCTGCATCTCGGCATCATACACTGTGCCCTCACAATCCTCTACATAGACATCCAGCCTGACACTTTTTCCTCCACTGGTAATTCGAATCGTCTTCTGCTGTTCCGGATACTCAACCGCATCAATCGGAATTTCCAATAATGTCTCCAGAATCCGGCGGCATAACTCCCGATTCCCCATGACTTTACCAAACATAAAGTCATCCTTCATTTCCAATTCTTCATAGTTCTTTTGTATCATACAGAATCTCCTTTCCCGTGCAGGATCTTCTGATATGGCAGCCTTATACATTCTCAAGAAATCCTGCTCATATAAAATAATTGGAATCAAGCATAGATTTCTTTGAAACTTCATTTGATATGATAAATAGAATTTAAGAAATATAAGAATTTATGCTTTGATATGACTGTAGCATGCCACCTTCCGAAGGGCAATCGTCATATTGCACAAAATTTCACTTTCCAATTTTTATAGCACTTTGTGTACAAAAATGGCAACATTTTATTCACTCTTAAATAGTTAAAGTTTTTTTATTTCCCTACTTACTTTTTTACGATTCTCACTTAATTTATTCATAAATTCTTCGATATTGGGATACGCTTCTGCTCCTCCGGCGGCTTCTCTAAAAGGCTTTAAGGCATTCCAGCCTCTTTCCGGGTTATATAAATATTGAAATTGATTTTCAATCTCATCCCTGTCTACTATATTTAACTTCCAAGCTGTCATAACACTCTCAAGCATATTTAGATATCCAATCACATACCATCGAAACTCAGAAAGCTGCGCTCCTTCCAGTTTGAATTTATCACCCTGTATACAATGTTTGCATTCATCCTTTGAACGATTACACTCAGTCTCCGTACAAATTTGACAAATATCTTTCCCTTTATTTACATCCAGATGGAAAGGCTCCTTAAAATATAAGGCCCGACACTGTTCCGGCGTAAATCCCTCAACGATCTTTTCTGCAAAACTTGTTTCCTTTTGCAAAGACTTACTCCAATTTTCCATAATTTCCACTGTCTTTATTCTTCTCATTTCCTCATGGTGCTTCTTATTTGCTCTTTCCGTAAAAAGCAGTTGTAAAGCGATGAATACTGTTGATAAGGCTGTTATAACGGAGCAAATGGTTACTATCATCTTAGTTTCCTCCTCATTAAGTCAAATATTGCTTGCAATATTATGATTATACTATTTTTGTCGACTTCAGTCAATTATGGTAAATATGAAAACAGTACTACTTCACCAACCATATCGCTGACTATACACGTTTTCAAAAATGCCTCAAATATGAGGTATCCTATTCTTTTTTATAAAAATGGGGTTGTAAAAGCTTGATTTTTCCTATTACAATGGTTTACTTTATAATCAAAATATATTAGAATTAGGCTGTATAAAATATTAAAAGGAGATGTAGTTATGAAAATTTCATCATTACAAAAAGCCAGATACGAGTATACTCCGAAGCTTCCTGCAATGTTGAGACACGGTATTGCAGATATTTGTGTAAAAGAAGGCGAAGAAACTCAGAGTGTAGCTGATCAGGAAAAAATCAAAGCACTTTTTCCTAATACCTATGGCAAAAAGGAAATCACTTTCCAGAAAGGCCAGAACACTTCCGAAGCAAAAAAGCAGGTTGTAGGTGTTATCCTTTCAGGTGGACAGGCTCCCGGTGGACACAATGTTGTTTGCGGATTATATGATGCTTTAAAAGCAACAAACACAGAAAATGTTCTTTACGGCTTCAAAAACGGTCCCAGCGGTCTGATCGAAGACGACTACCTGATCTTTGATGACGAATACATCAATCAGTACAGAAATACAGGTGGTTTCGATATCATCGGTTCCGGCAGAACAAAGCTTGAAACAAACGAACAGTTTGCAATCGCTGCCGAAGTATGTAAAAAACACGGCATTACAGCAATCGTTATCATCGGTGGTGATGATTCCAATACCAACGCTGCAGTTCTTGCCGAATACTTTGCAGCTCACAACACAGGCGTTCAGGTCATCGGATGTCCTAAAACAATCGATGGCGACCTGAAGAACGAAGATATCGAATGCTCCTTCGGTTTCGATACCGCTACCAAGACATACAGTGAAATCATCGGAAACATTGAAAGAGATGCAAACTCTGCAAAGAAATACTGGCACTTCGTTAAAGTTATGGGACGTTCCGCTTCTCATGTTGCCTTAGAGTGTGCTCTTGAAACTCAGCCGAATATCTGCCTGATCTCCGAAGAAGTTGCTGCCAAGAAAATGTCTCTTTCCGAAATCGCTGACTACATTGCAGATTCCGTAGAAAAAAGAGCTGCAAAGGGCATGAACTTCGGTGTTGCAATCATCCCTGAGGGTGTTGTTGAATTCGTTCCCGAGTTCTCCGTATTAATCCAGGAAATCAATGAGCTCCTCGCCGGAAGCAAAGCTGATGCATTCAATGCACTTCCGACATGGAAAGAAAAATATGCTTTCATCGAAAATGGTTTAACAAAAGAATCCATGGATGTATTTGCAATTCTTCCGGAAGCAATTCAGCAGCAGTTATTCTTAGAAAGAGATCCTCACGGAAACGTACAGGTTTCCCTGATTGAATCCGAGAAATTATTCTCTGCTCTTGTAAAAGACAAATTAGCAGCCAGAAAAGCTGCAGGCACATATAACGGTAAATTTAATGCGCTTCATCACTTCTTAGGATACGAAGGAAGATGTGCATTCCCGTCCAACTTTGACTCAGACTACTGCTACTCTTTAGGATACAATGCATTCATGCTGATCCAGTACGGTTACAACGGTTACTTATCCAAGATCTCCAACCTGTCCCAGCCGGCAAGCGAATGGGTTGCAGGCGGTATGCCGATCACCAAGATGATGAACATCGAAAGAAGACATGGCGAAGACAAACCGGTAATCAAAAAAGCTCTCGTTGAACTCGACGGAAAGCCGTTCAAATTCTTCGAAGCGCATCGTGAAGAATGGGCAGTTGACACATGCTTCGTATATCCGGGTGCAATTCAGTACTACGGACCGTCCGAAGTTTGCGATACTACAACGATAACGCTTGCTCTTGAGCAGTCAAAATAAAGACTCTCTTTTTCAGGAGATAGCTTAAAAGGGGCTGTAAAAAAACTCCCCTAAAGAAAAATCGCTTAGACCGTGAGGTTT
>JBJFCE010000057.1:0-10374 GCA_051888775.1 Lachnospiraceae bacterium
ACCATTCGGGTGCCTGCGGCACCCTCATTCACGGGCTTCGCCCTATGGCTGTAGCTAAAGGCAAATTCGCCTGCGAGCAGTCGATTTGCCTTTAGCTACAGCCGCATGGCTCATTGCCTACGCGCACATTCATGACGGATGTCCATTCGGACGTTTCCTGCCTTGAATAAGGTCATTATATCATATTGTATAAAAATAGCAATTGACAGCAGGCTGCTGTCAATTTATGATAAAGATATCAGGTTGAAAAGGAACATTGTATGTTAAGCATTGTGGTAATGGAGAACAGAGCAAATTAAATATTTGCGGGACAGATGTCCGGAGACGATCTCGGGAGTAGTCTGCCCTTTTGTCTGCTTTACCGATGCGCAAAATGTTCCATGAAAGAGAAGAACGATTGAATCAAAGACCATGCGAAAATTGTCGTGAGGCAGAAAGACGCATGGTCTTTTTGCGCGCTTTTAAGAAAAAATGATAGAGCTTGAAAGGAAATGATAAAATGGAGATAGAGAATCGTTTGGAATTTACGAAGATAAAAGAAATATGGATGGAGTATGCTCTGACAGAGCATGCAAAAGAAGAGATCAGAAAGATTGTTCCGTATCTGTCGGAAAATGAGTTGTCCGCAAAACAGCGTGAAACGACGGAAGCCAAAATGATGATCGAGAAATTGGGAAATCCGCCGCTTGTTTCTTTGTCCGGGATAGCGGAACTTGTGGAGATTGCGCAGAAAGGGGACTGTCTGAGCGCCGTACAGTTGGAGGAGATCGAGAAAGCCCTCGTTGCGGTAATGCGTCTGAAAAAGTATTTGCAGGGAGGCAAGCATTACAATATCTCGCTGGCATATGATGAAGAAGGCCTTTCGGAGCTTTTGGAGGTACGGGAGCAGATCAGCAGACAGATCCGGAGCGGCAGAGTGGAGGATCATGCGACGAATCTGCTGTGGGAGCTTCGAAACGAGATAGAGCGGACAGAATGCCGGATGAAGGAAAAAGCAGAAGCAGTCATGCGGGCAAATAAGGAATGCATGTCGGACAGCTTTTGCACTTATCGTAACGGGCGTTTATGTGTACCTGTCAAAAAAGAATATAAGCACAGGATCAGTGGAAGCGTTCTAGATAAATCCGCGACGGGCAATACGCTGTTCATCGAACCGACCGCGGTAGCAAACTATGAGGAGATATTACAAAGCTGCCGAATAGATGCCGAAAATGAGGAACGCCGGATCTTATATACATTGACTGTTATGGTCGCGGAGCATGAAGAACAGATCAGGGCAGATATCCGCATCATTGAAAAATTGGATTTTGCCTTTTCCAAAGGAAAGCTGAGTCTTTTCTATCAGGGGACACAACCTGAGATTCACACTGACCGGAAACTACGGCTGGTCAATGCCCGCCATCCGTTGATGGACAGACAGATCTGTGTGCCGTTACAGCTTGAAATGGGTGACGGAATCAGGGGGATCGTCATTACCGGACCCAATACGGGAGGAAAGACGGTTGCCATTAAGACCGTGGCATTAAATTGTATGATGGCACAATGTGGTCTGCATGTGGCATGTGAGGAAGCACGGATCTGTATGAACAGCAATTTTCTGTGTGACATCGGAGACGGGCAGAATCTGTCCGAGAATCTGTCTACTTTTTCAGCGCATATTGTCAATGTTCTGGAAATATTGAAAAAGGTCAATCGGGAAAGTCTGGTCATCATGGATGAGCTCGGTTCCGGAACCGATCCGACAGAAGGCATGGGCATCGCAATCGCTGTTTTGGAAGAATTGAAAAAGAGCGGGGCGCTGTTTTTGGTGACAACGCATTATCCGGAAGTCAAGCTGTATGCACAAAAGACAGAGGGGGTTCTTAATGCCAGAATGGCCTTTGATAAGGAAAGCATGAGACCCTTATATCAAATGATCGTGGGCGAAGCGGGGGAAAGCTGTGCGCTGTATATTGCAGCCAAACTCGGCATGCCCGATCATATGCTGGAACGTGCGATGGAGGAAGCTTATGGCGGGCAGGCAAAAGAGAAACTGTCCGATCTGCTCATGGGAAATCAGCTGGAAAAAGAGCATACGGGCAAGGTTCAAAAGAAAAAAATTGTTCACAGACAAGAAAAAGCAGAGAAATTCAAGCTGGGCGACAGTGTAATGGTATATCCGGATCAGAAAATCGGGATTGTGTGCCGGACGGCAAACGAAAAAGGAGTTCTACAGGTACAGATGCCGGATAAGAAGATCTGGATCAATCATAAGAGACTCAAACTGCACGTGGCAGCGGATCAGTTGTATCCCGAAGACTATGATTTTTCGATTATCTTTGATACGGTGGAGAACCGTAAGCTGCGTCACCAGATGGAAAGAAAATATGTAGAGGGTGCGCAGATTGAGCTTGAGAAAGAAAATTGAAAAAAGACTTGTATCCATCCATATCCCGGAGTATAATGACATACATGAAAAAGGTATTCTTCGGGGCAGGGTGTAATTCCCTACCGGCGGTGATTGCGAAAGCATAAGTCCGCGACCCGTTGATCTCTGCCCGTGATTTGAAAGCATCGGCGAGGTGGACGGCTGATTTGGTGAAAATCCAAAACCGACAGTATAGTCTGGATGAGAGAAGAATTGACAGGATGTATGTGCATCATGTGGATTTTGAGTGCCCCGAATATATTCGGGGCATTTTTTATGAAGAATTTCCTTTTTTATAAATTTTTTGTCATTTGCAAATTCAGTCAGCAGGATGCAAGGCTTACCCATAGACCTGTTCGCAGCGGGCACTGGGAGTCCGTCGGTACTTAGGTGCCGTATTTTGGCATCTTATGTACCGTTACGGACGAGGTGTAGCGAAAGCGTGCCCGCTGCGGACAGGTCTGTGGGTAAGCTTTGCATCCTGTTGACTGCGTTTTGCAAATGATGGATCAATCATTTCATAAAAAGGAGAAGCTACAATGGAAAACACAGAAGTAATGAACAACAAACAGGCAGGAAGCAATGAACACAGAAAAGCAGGAGTGAATGTCCGGGCGATGACAATGACGGGAATGTTATCGGCAATTGCTTTTCTATTGATGTTCTTTGATTTCAGCGTACCTTTTATGCCAAACTTTATTAAGATGGATCTGTCGGAGCTGCCGGCTCTGATTGGCTCATTTGCGCTCGGGCCGGTATCGGGTGTGGCGATTTGTCTGATCAAGAATCTGCTGCATCTGATGAAGACGACAACCGGTGGAGTGGGTGAACTGTCCAACTTTATTCTTGGTGCTACCTTCGTATTTACGGCAGGTATGATCTATAAGCATAAGAAAAACAAAAAGAGTGCGATCATCGGTTCTTTAGTCGGAGCGGTTGCCATGGCTGTGGTATCGGTATTTTCCAACTATTATCTGGTATATCCGGTGTATACCAAATTCATGCCGTTAGATGCGATTATCGCAGCTTATCAGGCGATCAATCCGAATGTGGATGGTTTATGGGCATGCCTGATCTGCTTTAATATGCCGTTTACCTTTGTAAAAGGTCTGTTCAGCGTGATCATTACACTGCTCATTTATAAGAGACTCTCACCAATCATCAAAGGCACACAGACCCGGTAAAATTAAGAAGGGAAAGGGAACTGTTTTGTACAACAGTTCCTTTTTTGATACAAAGGTGATTGCGACACTCTGGCTGTAAGGTGGATCCGGTGCCGATAACCCTATCGGTAACCGGTACGCTTTTGCTACACTTCGTCCGTAACGGTACATAAGGTGCTAAAATACAGCACCTAAGTACCGACGGACTCACAGTACCGGTTACCGATAGGGTTATCGGCACCGGATACACAGGCATACGCTTCCGGCTCCTTCTTGGGCTGAATTGTTACAGCTTTACAGGTATTTAGGGGCTTGCACTTTGCAACGTATTGGATATAATTAAATATGGTATAGTTTGGGATGCTGTCCGCATTCTTGCAAAACGCTTTGAAATGGAGAAAAATATGGAAGTAGAGTTTGACGTAAAGATTTCCTGTAGCAATTTATATGACTATCTGGTTCATTACACATACATGTCGTTGCAAGGTATCATTGGTGTATTGGCGGGAGCTTTTTTCCTGATTGAATACTTTATGAGCTTTCAGTTGATGTATCTGGCGGTGGCAATCGTGATTTTATGTTATCTGCCTGTCAGTTTGTTTTTAAAGGCAAAGCAGCAATCTTTAAATCCGGTATTTAAGCAGCCGCTTCACTATCGGATGACGGACGAGGGCGTTTTTGTATCGCAGGGAGAGGAAGAACAGATGCAGAAGTGGGAAGACATGTATAAAGCCGGTTCCACGATCAGTAGTGTATTGCTGTATACGGCAAAGAGAAGCGCTTCTATTTTCCCTAAAAAACAGTTACAGAAGCAGGATGTCTATGAAAAGGTGGTAGAAATGATTTCGACGCATATGCCGCCTAAGAAGGTAAATATCCGATAGCAGTAAACCGGCGCAGGGCGCAGAACATGCGATGCAGACCAAATGCCGGATCAGGCGATTAGAGAGTGCGTCGGTGTGAGTAATCAGAAAATAGGAGTTAGTGACATGGTCATTGAGACATACGGACCGGACGAGACCTTTGCGGTCGGAAAGAAGATCGGGGAGAATGCACAGCCGGGACAGATTTATACTTTAAACGGAGATCTTGGCGTAGGAAAGACGGTGTTTACCCAGGGAGTAGCAAAAGGACTCGGCATCGAGGATACCGTGAACAGTCCAACTTTTACGATCGTACAGATTTATGAAGAAGGAAGAATTCCACTGTATCATTTTGATGTATACCGCATCGGTGATATCAGCGAGATGGATGAGATCGGTTATGAGGATTGCTTTTATGGGGAAGGGATATGCCTGATCGAGTGGGCACAACTGATTGCCGAGCTGCTGCCGGAGAATGCAATCGCTGTTACGATTGAAAAAAATCCCGATAAAGGCATGGATTACAGAAAAATTACGATAGAAGGTGTAACGATTTGAAAATAGCGGCACTTGACAGTTCCGGACTGGTAGCATCCGTTGCGGTAATCGAGGATGATGTGCTGATCGCGGAATATACGGTAAATTATAAGAAGACACATTCTCAGACATTATTACCGATGTTAGATGAAATCAAGCGTATGGTGGAGCTTGAGCTTGGAACGCTTTCTGCAATTGCGGTTTCTGCAGGACCGGGGTCATTTACAGGTCTGCGAATCGGATCGGCAACGGCAAAGGGATTGGGGTTAGCACTCAATCTGCCACTGATTCCGGTACCCACGATCGATGCACTTGCTTATAATCTGTACGGAACGGATAAGCTGGTCTGCCCGATCATGGATGCCCGCAGAGATCAGGTCTATACCGGATTGTATGAATATGTAAAGAATGAAGCAGGTTCCTATGAGTTGCACAGGCTTTTGGAGCAATGTGCGATCGGCATTGAGGAACTTGCAGATAAGATAAATGTGTTTAAAAGAGAAGTGATATTCCTTGGTGACGGTGTTCCCGTCTTTCAGGAGCGTCTGTCAGAATTGATGAAGGTGTCATATTCTTTTGCACCGGCACATATGAACCGTCAGCGTGCGGCTTCGGTCGGAACGCTCGGAATGCAACTGTACCGACAGGGAGTTTATGAAAGTGCTACAGAGCACAAACCTGTATATTTACGCGTGTCACAAGCAGAACGGGAGCGTAATGACACGATTGTCATACGAAAAATGCAGGAACAGGATTTGGAACAGGTCAGCAAATTGGAAGAAGAAAATTTTTCTATGCCGTGGTCTGTTGATTCCTTCCGCGAAATGGTGTCGCACCCGGATGCATTGTATCTGGTAGCGATAGATCGGGAAAGAGTATGCGGAACCTGTGGTGTCCGTAATATTTCCGGAGACGGTGAGATTACGAATGTTGTGATCCGGGAAGAATACCGCGGCAGTGGGCTGGCACAGAGAATGATCCTTGACCTGATTAGTCAAGGAAAGGAAATGGGAATTACAGCCTTTACCCTTGAGGTTCGTAAGAGCAATGCTGTTGCGATTCATGTATATGAGAAATTGGGCTTTGTGTCAGAAGGAATCCGTCCTCATTTTTATGCGAAACCGGATGAGGATGCTGTCATAATGTGGCGAAGATAGCAGAAATTACCACCTCACAGATATGACATTGTTGCTATAATGAAATTGAAGAACATATGTTATTTTATATGCGGTCATATTGGAGGAGGCACTATGCGGATTTATAGAGAAGGACAGGCACGGATGTTGGAACAGGTTCGGTGTAATCGTTGCGGTAAAGACTTACAGATTCAGAATGGGATTTTAATAGAGGAATGCTTTCACGGAAAGAATATATTCGGTTATTTTTCCGAGAAAGACGGAGTATGTGAAGAATTTGATCTGTGTGAGAAGTGCTATCAGGAAATGGTATCGGGATTTTCCGTTCCTGTTACACGGACAGAGGTAACGGAATTGTTATAGTTGTTATGAAAGATTGCATAAAGGAAAAGAGAAGTCCGCGTCCATAGGAAAAGACTTGTGGACCGTGAGGAGGACATGAAAATATGCTGGATGTTTGTTTGCTTGGAACAGGAGGAATGATGCCGCTGCCGTATCGCTGGCTGACATCTCTGATGGTTCGTTATCATGGGCAGAGTATTCTGATCGATTGCGGCGAAGGAACCCAAATCGCTATGAAAGAGAAGGGGTGGAGTCCGAAGCCGATTGATATTATCTGTTTTACGCATTATCATGCGGATCATATCAGTGGGCTTCCGGGGATGCTGCTGACGATGGGAAATGCAGAGCGTACGGAGCCGTTATTGCTGATTGGTCCCAAGGGGCTGACCAGAACGGTAAATGCACTTCGCGTCATTGCACCGGAGCTGCCTTTTGAAATCCGTTGTATGGAAATCACGGAGCCGGAGCAGACTTTTTCTTTTGAAGGATTTTGCATCAAAGCATTTAAGGTGAATCACAGTGTGTTGTGTTATGGGTACAGCATTGAGGTTGAGCGAAAGGGAAGGTTCGATCTGCAAAAAGCAATGGAACTTGGGATTGAAAAGAAGTATTGGAATCGACTTCAGCATGGTGACACGATTGACACTGACAATGGTGTCTTGACACCTGACATGGTGTTAGGACCGCCGAGAAAAGGCTTAAAAGTCACGTATTGCACGGATTCCAGACCTACTGACAGTATCATCAGAAATGCAGAAGGAGCAGATCTGTTCATCTGCGAAGGAATGTATGGTGAGACGGATAAAGTTGATCAGGCGAAGGGCTATAAGCATATGACTTTTTATGAGGCTGCCGAGCTTGCAAGAAAAGCCCAGCCTAAGGAATTGTGGCTGACGCATTACAGTCCGTCACTTGTACGTGCAGAGGATTATATGAAGGATGTCAGAAAAATCTTCCCGGCAGCATATGCCGGAAAGGACGGAAAGACTGTGGATCTCTGCTTTGACGAAGAATAAAGATACAAAGTAAGTATGCGGAAAGGAGGATCATGTGAAAAAGAAAAAACGGAATATGAAAAATATTGTGGTTGTGATCATCCTTGCAGCGTTGGTGCTTTTGTATTATTATCATCTGTCAAGCAGGCAGGGGAAGCCAAACGAAGAAACATATACAGAGTCTTCTGCAGTGAAGGAAGTGCTGGCGCGGAATCTGAGTGTTAACTATCCTCCGACGCCCAAAGAAGTGATCCGATATTATAGTGAGATTACGGAATGCTTTTATAATGAAGAATATACGGATGAAGAGTTGGAAAAACTGGCGATACAGGCGCAGGGACTGTATGATTCCGAGTTGATTGCCAACAAATCGCAGGAACAGTATTTGACAGATCTGAAGTCAGATATCCTGACTTTCCGCGAAAAGGAATACATGATCGCTTCCTATACTCTTTCATCCAGTGTGGATGTTGAAAACTCAAAGTTTACAAGAGACGGATACGAGTGGGCAAAGGTATACTGCTATTATACTTTGTCCAGTGGAAGAGAGACGATCAGGACAGCGGAAGTATTTTTATTAAGAAAGGACGAAGAAGGCCATTGGAAGATCTATGGCTGGGAACTGGCAGACGAGAATGGAGAATAAAGACATTACGATACTTGCGATTGAGAGTTCCTGTGACGAAACGGCAGCAGCAGTTGTAAGAAACGGACGAGAGGTATTGTCCAATGTGATTTCGTCTCAGATTGCATTACATACATTATATGGCGGCGTAGTGCCGGAGATCGCTTCCAGAAAGCATATTGAAAAGATCAATCAGGTTGTGGAAGAAGCGTTGAAGCAGGCAGATTGCAGACTTGCCGATATGGATGCAATTGCGGTCACCTATGGTCCCGGATTGGTGGGGGCACTGCTTGTTGGCGTGTCTGCGGCAAAGGCGATCAGTTTTGCATCCGGGATACCGCTTGTGGGAGTGCATCATATTGAGGGGCATATCAGTGCCAATTATATAGAAAATAAGGATCTGGAACCACCTTTCATCTGTCTGGTTGTTTCGGGCGGCCATACGCATCTTGTAAAGGTAAAAGATTACGGAGAGTATGAGATCCTCGGACGTACCAGAGATGATGCTGCGGGAGAAGCTTTTGATAAGGTTGCAAGAGCAATAGGACTGGGATATCCGGGGGGACCGAAGATTGATAAGGTATCAAAGGAAGGGAATCCGGATGCGATCCGTTTCCCGAGAGCTAAAGTGGATGAGTCTGTTTATGATTTCAGTTTCAGCGGACTAAAATCTGCGGTGCTCAATTATCTGAATTCCTGTGAAATGAAGGGGATCGGTTTCAATCAGGCAGATGTGGCTGCTTCTTTTCAAAAGGCAGTTGTGGATGTGCTTGTGGAGCATTCTATAAGCGCCGTGCAAAAGTATGGCTTTGATAAGTTCGCAATTGCGGGCGGAGTGGCATCCAATTCCGGACTGCGTGCTGCATTGGAAAACGAGTGTGCAAAGAAAAATATTCGTTTTTATCATCCGTCACCGATTCTGTGTACGGACAATGCGGCGATGATCGGTGCGGCGGCATATTATGATTATAGAAAAGGAATCCGGCATGGATTTGATCTGAATGCGGTTCCGAATCTTAAACTTGGAGAGAAGCTTTGATCAGAAAATGTCTGTAAGGAGTAAGGTTGGGTATCGGTAGGATATGCCGGTGCAAAACGGAAAGGGCAGGTGTCGTGATGCGTTATACGGCAATCGTGCTGGCTGCGGGCAAAGGCAGCAGGATGAAAAGCAATGTGCAGAAACAGTATATGAGCCTTCAGGGAAAGCCGGTATTATACTATTCTCTGAAGGCTTTTGAAGATAGCTATGTCGATCATATCATACTGGTGACCGGTGAAGAAGAATGTTCCTATTGTAAAAAGGAAATTGTTGAAAAATATGAATTTAACAAGGTCACAGCAATTATCCCCGGCGGAAAAGAACGTTATCATTCTGTTTACAGGGGAATCTGCGCAGCAGGTGAATGCGACTATCTGCTGATTCACGACGGTGCAAGACCGTTTCTGACACAGGATATTTTAATGAGGGCAAAAAAAGAGCTGGAGCAACATCCGGCGGCGGTTGCAGCGGTCATGGCAAAAGATACGGTAAAGATCGCGGATGACAACGGTTTTGTGGCAGAGACACCCGATAGAAACAGAGTATGGAATGTCCAGACACCGCAATGCTTTTCTTTTCCTATCATAAAGGAAGCGTATGAAAAACTAATTGCTTCTGAAGAAAAATGTTTGCAAAAGGGGATTCGCATTACAGATGATGCCATGGTGGTGGAGACCTTTGCGGATTGTCGTGTAAAGCTGTTTGAAGGAGATTATCGGAATCTGAAGATCACAACTCCGGATGATATGGAGATAGCCGAAAAATATCTTTCCGGACCAACCCAAATTTGACGATAAAATCACTCATAAAATTTTTGAAAAAAGTGAAAAATTGTGTTGACATAGGGAATATTATTTGCTAGTATAGATTTTGCGCTCGGTCAAGAGCAAACGATTGGAGAGGTATCGAAGTGGTCATAACGAGGCGGTCTTGAAAACCGTTTGTCCGCAAGGGCGCATGGGTTCGAATCCCATCCTCTCCGCTGGAGATACTTCTCCGCGGTCATGTGATTCGACCAACAATACTGAGATAGTTCAGGCGAATGGAGAAGTACCCAAGAGGCTGAAGGGACACCCCTGGAAAGGGTGCAGGTCGTTAATAGCGGCGCGAGGGTTCAAATCCCTCCTTCTCCGTTGACAGTATTTGATACTGTCAAAGAACATTTGAAAGCATTTGCTTTCGGATGCAAAGCTGTTCTATGAACAGCGCAGTACCTTGACAAATAAACAGCAATGCAACCCTGAAAAATTCCTAAACAAAGGTCCTG
>JBJFCE010000058.1:0-2023 GCA_051888775.1 Lachnospiraceae bacterium
CTTACTGGCTGTAAGGGATATTAACCATATTTATATTGTAGTAGAATGGAGAAAAATATGTCACTGCTTACCATGGTGTCCCAATTAGGTGTGGCGTTTCTGGAAACGCTTAAGATTTTTTGTCTGACGCTGCTGTTTTCACTGCCGCTCGGTCTGATCGTATCCTTTGGAAGAATGTCAAAGTGTGCGCCGCTCAGCTGGCTGACCAAACTTTACATATCCGTAATGCGCGGAACACCGTTGATGCTGCAGTTGATCGTTGTCTATTTCGGACCGTACTATGTGTTCGGACAAAAGATCACCTCAAGTTACCGGTTTACTGCCGTTATCATCGCGTTTTCCATCAATTATGCCGCATATTTTGCGGAAATCTTCCGCGCCGGAATCGAGTCGATTCCTGTCGGACAGCACGAAGCCGCAAAGGTGCTGGGCTATCATAAGTTTCAGACCTTTTTCCATATTATCCTTCCGCAGATGGTCAAGAGAGTACTGCCTCCGGTGACCAATGAAACGATTACGCTCGTAAAGGATACTTCGCTTGCTTTTGCAATCGCTTATGCGGAAATGTTTAAAAAAGCAAAGGAAATCGCTGCGGCAGAGTCGAGTGTCATGGCGCTGATGGTGGCAGGTGTATTCTATTATGTATTCAATCTGCTGGTGGCATGGGTCATGGGCAGAATCGAAAAGAAGATGAGCTATTACAAATAGAGAGGAGATCCGGATGAGCGACAGAAAATTACTGGAAATTACGCATATGAGCAAAAAATTCGATGAGCTGGAAGTCATAAAGGATATCTCTTTGTCAGTATGTGAAGGAGAGGTCGTATCCATCATCGGTCCCTCCGGCTCAGGAAAATCCACACTGCTGCGCTGTGCGACCATGCTGGAAAAGATGGACAGCGGCACGTTAACATATCTTGGTGAGAATGCGGCATGGGACGAGGACGGCAGATGCGTTTATGCATCGAAAAAAGATCTAAGGCATATCAGCAAATATTTTGGGCTGGTATTTCAGAGTTTTAATCTGTTTCCGCATTACAGTGTGTTAAAAAATGTCATGGATGCCCCCGTGAAGGTGGAGAAGGTGCCGAAGAAAGAGGCAAAGGAACGAGCAATGGCACTGTTGGAGCAGTTGGGCATTGCAGATAAGGCGAATGCTTATCCGCAGCAGTTATCCGGCGGGCAGCAACAGCGCGTATCCATTGCGCGTGCGCTGGCATTGCAGCCAAAGATCCTGTTCTTTGACGAACCGACTTCTGCGCTTGATCCGGAGCTGACGGGAGAGGTCCTCAAGGTAATCAAGCAGCTGGCAAAAGAGCATATGACGATGATCATTGTTACACATGAGATGCAGTTTGCCAGAGAGCTTTCCGACCGGATCATCTTTATGGAAAACGGTGTGATTCAGGCGGAAGGAACACCGGAGGAGATCTTTGCAACGGAGAATGAACGTGTGCAGGGATTTATCGGGAAGTTTCAGAATTAGATGATTAATTGAGGCGTGTGCGGAGCCATATCGGATAAGGATATCAGGTTCGGCATGCACAGAATGAAATTTGGATAAAGATATTTGTAAAAATAACGATTTTCTGAATGTTTGGGGAATCGTTATTTTATTTGCAATTAAGTATTGACAAATTGGTCTAAAAAATATAGACTAAGAACAAAGAGATGGTCTAGAAAATATAGACCGCAAAATATAGACCGTGAAATATGGATCGTAAACAATGTGGAACAGGACCAAAAGGAGTGCAGAAAAATGAAGGATTACAAATTAACAGAAGCAGAGGCAAAATTTGCAGAGCTGATCTGGGAAAACGAACCGATATCTTCCCCGGAACTTGTAAAACGCTGCAGTGATGCCTTTAACTGGAAGAAGTCGACGACTTATACGGTATTAAAGACGCTTTGCGAAAAAGGAATTTTTCAAAATGAGAATGCTTTGGTAACCGCAAAGTTGACAAAGGAGGAATTCTACGGACTGCAAAGCAGAGAGTATGTGGAAGAGGTATTTGAAGGCTCT
>JBJFCE010000059.1:0-10022 GCA_051888775.1 Lachnospiraceae bacterium
AAGGCACAGGACTTTGACTCCTGCATTCACCAGTTCGAATCTGGTTAGCCCAGTTTAGAAATTAGTAATACCGGTTTCTTTTATAAATATGGGATACTAGCTCAGTCGGTAGAGCACTTGACTTTTAATCAAGTTGTCGGGGGTTCGAATCCCCCGTGTCTCATTTATGTGAAAAGTCTGATGACTTTTCTTTTTTTGCACTATTTTCACCGGGGAAATCTGTTAACAGATAAGAATTTCATAGAGGAACAGAAAGTTATGGAAACAAGAGAAAATAAGATGGGTATTATGCCCGTGAATAAGTTATTGTTAAATATGTCCCTGCCTATGATGGCGTCTATGCTGGTGCAGGCACTTTATAATATTGTGGACAGTATCTTTGTGGCAAGAGTAAATGAAGAAGCGTTGACTGCCGTTTCCCTTGCTTTCCCGATTCAGAGCCTGATGATTGCGGTAGCGACGGGGACGGGAGTCGGTGTGAATGCACTGCTTTCCAAGGCACTGGGCGAGAAAAATAAGGAACGTGTCAATCAGGTCGCAACAAACGGTGTATTTCTGGCATTCGTAGGATATATTCTGTTTTTATTGTTGGGCATTTTCGGAGCGCGTGCATTTTTTGCAAGCCAGACGGATGCTTCGGAAAGCGGACGGGTGATCTTAAATTACGGAGTGCAATACATGCGCATTTGTTGCATTTGCTCCATCGGACTTTTTACACAGTGCATGTTTGAAAAATTGTTGCAGTCAACCGGAAAAACGTTTCTGACGATGATCACACAGGGAATTGGTGCAATTGTCAATATTATTCTGGATCCGATCCTGATCTTCGGTTATTTCGGGTTGCCAAGAATGGAGGTAGCAGGCGCGGCGCTTGCAACAGTGATCGGGCAGTGCATTGCAGGAATATTGGCAGTGATTCTGAACCAACGGATGAACCATGAAGTTCATATCAGCTTCAGAAAATCTCCTGTCAGCCTGACAATGATCGGAGAAATCTATCAGGTCGGAATTCCTTCGATTGTAATGCAGGCGATCGGTTCCGTTATGACTTATGGCATGAACCGGATTCTGATGTCCTTTTCTTCGACCGCTGCGGCAGTATTTGGTGTCTACTTTAAACTTCAGAGCTTTATTTTCATGCCGGTATTCGGACTGAATAACGGTATGGTTCCGATTATTGCGTACAATTACGGAGCCGGTAAACGTAGCAGGATGATCAAAACGATCAAGCTGAGCATCATGTATGCAGTGGGTCTGATGCTGATTGGATTTGCGTTATTCCAGCTGATACCCGATAAGTTGCTGTTGCTTTTTGATGCATCACCGGATATGATGCTGATCGGAGTTCCTGCATTGCGTATCATCAGTTATAGCTTTATATTTGCCGGCTTTTGTATTGTAGTCGGATCTGTATTTCAGGCATTGGGCAGAGCATTTTACTCAATGATCGTGTCTATTGCAAGGCAATTATTGGTGCTGCTGCCATCGGCATATCTTCTGGCAAAGATTTTTGGCTTATCTGCAGTCTGGTATTCTTTCCCGATCGCAGAACTGATGTCTCTTACCGTATCCATGATCTTCTTTGTATACGTATATAAGAAGATTATCTGTAAGGTGGAGGAAGGATAACAGTTCATCCTAAGAAGGAACCGGAAGGGTATAATTGTGTATCCGGCGGCCCTTTGAAAACGCCGGTACTTAGCGAGGTATTGTCGAGCTTAGTACCGCTGCGTTTGAAATGGAGCGAGAGCGTGCCGCCGGATACACAATTATACCCTTCCGGCGCCTTCTTAGGCTGAACTGTTACGAGGAATGAGCGCTTTAGACTTTACAAAGACCACTTCGGTATGGTATGATGCTACCGTTGGTATGCGGATATGGCGGAATTGGCAGACGCGCCAGATTTAGGTTCTGGTGGGAGACCGTGCAGGTTCAAGTCCTGTTATCCGCACGAAAAGGAGCTGTTGCACAAAACAAAGCTTCGGCTTCCGTATCGGAACACAACACAAATTTGCGACAGCCTTAGGAACGTGAGCCGAGCAAATTTGTGCTGTTTTCCGATACGGGAGCCGAAGCTTTGTTTTGTGCAACAGTTCCTTTTACTTTGCGGAATGGGAGAGGAACCCTGCACTGTTACATCAACGGGCATTTTCACGGAACATATTTTCCACATAGCTGCGCATTTCCTGACGGGAAGAGACCTGTTTTGCTCCGGCAACGATAGAAGCCTGTTCTTCTTTGGGAAGCTTGGCGAATTGGTTCAGGATGTCCGAGTGCTGTGCCAGTTCCATTGTAAAACCGATTGGGAGTTCACTGTTATTTATCATATTCATCACCTCCTGCTTAGAATGTGCGTATCGGGGAAATTTATACCCTAAGATGATGTTTGTGATTTATTTAATTGGGGGTGCATTCCATGCATGAGAACGATATTTTTGTTGAGAGTATATAAATTTTATACTATAATAAAATAAATAGGCGCTGAATGAAAAAGGGAAGAATAAAAGAGCATTCCCAAAAAGTACCAAGGATATGAAGAAGGGGGACACGCTATGAAATCAATTAAAATGAAAATTACGCTGAGCATATTGCTTTGCTCTTTATTATCATCGGTGTTGATCGGTGTGTTGAGTATTGCTTATGCAGGCAATATTACCAATAAGCAGGCAGAGACGGAATTGAATCTAAACTGCAAAGGTACCTATGAAAGTATCGATGCGGTAGTATCAAGAATAGAGCAGTCTGTGGATATTTTAAGTGAAATTGCAATGGAGCTGATGGATGAGGAACGTCTTCAGACGAGCAAAATGTATGTGGATCACTATACAAACGAACTGACGGAATTTGTAACCCGTTTTGCGGAGAATACAGAGGGCGCAATCAGTGTATATGTAAGATATAACCCGGATTTTACGCAGCCGACCTCCGGTATCTTTTTGAACCGTGAAAGTACGGATGCTGAGTTTGAAAGCCTTGTACCGACAGATTTTACGATGTATGAGAAAGATGATCTGGCACATGTCGGCTGGTATTATCTGCCGGTAGAGAATAAGGCACCGATGTGGATGGATCCGTATCTGAATGAAAATGTGAATATCTATATGATTTCTTACGTTGTACCGCTGTATGCAGAGGATGGAACTTCACTTGGCATTATCGGTATGGATATTGATTTTTCCAAGATCCGGGACAGTGTGGTCAATGTTCAGGCATTTGAAACCGGATATGCGTTTCTGACGAATGCATCCGGAATGCTGATCGCTCATCCGACGATGGAGACGGGAACGGATATTGCGGAATTGGGAGGAGAGGAACTGAGGGCAATCCTCCTTGACAGTGAAAAAGAAGGTACCGTGCAAAGAATTACGGCAAACGGGGAGCAGTATGAGGTTATCTATCAGACTTTGCGAAATGGTATGAAGATCGGAATGATGGTGCCGTATCAGGAGATTCAGGCAAATGCCTACAGATTAGCGTATCTGATCGGCGGTTTTATCCTGATCGCAATTGCACTTTCTGCAGTTCTGGGCATTATCATCGGAAGAAATATTGCAAATCCGATCAAAAAACTGACGGAGACCATCAAGAGAACGGCACAGCTTGATTTTCGCAGAACCGGTCAGGGCGATAAGCTGACGAAGAGAAAAGATGAGACCGGAACAATGGCGAAAGCGGTCAGCGATATGCGGACATCTCTTCGCGGGATCATTACCGATTTGGACAATGCGGAAAATAACATATTGAATAATGTTGAGAAGTTGAGCGGCATTATGATAGAAAATAATGCAATTTCGGAAGATAATTCTGCAACGACACAGGAGTTGGCAGCAGGCATGGAAGAAACGACTGCCAATACAAATGTGATTGCCGAAAATATCAATGGTGTAAAACAGAATTCACAGGAAATCCGTTCTGTTGCAAGTGAGGGAGAAGAAAGCGCAAGAGCCGTTATGGAAAGGGCAAAGATGCTCAGTGAAGCAACGACGGTATCCAGTGATAAGGCAATGGAAATCTATGAGGATATGAAAGTACGCACCATGGATGCAATCAATAAGTCCAAGGCGGTAGAACGAATCAATGAGCTGACGACAGAGATTCGTACGATCTCTTCTAAGACTAATCTACTTGCACTGAATGCCAATATTGAGGCAGCACGTGCGGGGGATGCCGGACGCGGATTTGCGGTTGTTGCGACGGAGATCGGAACACTTGCCATGCAGACACTAAACACAGTTGACGGTATCACTGAAATCGTGGCGGAAGTCAACGGTGCGGTCGGTGCAATGACAGGATGCATTGAAACGATGATGGAATTTATGGATCAGACCGTTGTGACAGATTACACCTCTTTCCGTGAGGTAGGTGCGAAGTATGAAGCTGATGCCGGCCAGTACATGGAACTGATGCAGAAAGTATATCAGGAAGTTAAGGCACTGGATGAAAAGATCGAGGAAATTGCGGATACAATCGGTAATGTGAACGAGACGATCTCACAGTCTGCGGAAGGTGTCAGCATGATTGCCGAGAAATCGGGAGAAGCGGTCAGCAAGATGCTGGAGGGTGCCGAGAGTCTGAATGACAGCAAGGAAAGTGTAGATAAAATGAAGGAACTGATGGAACAGTTCAAAATGGAATAGGAGAAAAGCAGAGAGACGGCTTTATCAAAAAAAGCATGGGAAATAAGGAAGCGCAACAGCGTAGCCGGGAGTCGGTCAGAAAGAAAATCAAATATCAAGTAAGTTGCCAGTCAGTGACAAAACGGCTTTTGGTAACAGCGCTTCTGTGCGTGGTTCTGCTTGGCGGCTGTGGGAAAACGCAGGGTGAAGCCGGGCAGGATGCCTCACAGGAGGGTTCCCGGGTGCAGGATACTTCTACGGAAGGTGACCAGAAGGTTGAAGAAGGAAATTTGGGAGAACTGGAACGGCTTCGGGTTCCGCTGCCGGAAGGCTTCAAGGCGTCTACGACGACGGGACTGTATCTGAGTGCGGATTATCCTGATGATATGTCTAATGTATATTTGTATACGGCACAAAAGGATCCGTCATTTTCAGAAACAATGCAGAACGGACAGCAGACCTTCGTGGAAAGTCTGGCGCAGAGTTATCAGACACAGTATGAGGAAACACCGCAGATCACGGTGTTGCGTTATGAACCGGTGATTGTCGGAAATTATAATGCCTATGTTATTGAGCTGACCTATACCCTTCAGAATACTGCATATTATCAGCTTGAGTATATCATTGATGCGGAACAGACTTATTTTGTTGCATTTTCTCAGGTCGGTAACCTTTCATGGGCAGAGCCTTTCTATGAATGTGCAGCCGGGATGTATTTTGTTACGGAGCAATAAGTGAGAACGGCAAATGGTTTTCGCGGGCGGAGACAAAAAGAATAACAGGCAGCAAAAGCAGCCATAAGAAACTCCGGTGGGATAAAAGAGTCTGCCGGAGTTTTTTTGTGCGCGGCTTGCAAGAATTACAACATCGTAATATAATTGGGGAAACAGGGAGGGAATGACTATGCTTTTAACAAATATGCAGAGAAAAGTATTGGAGCTAAAGCTGGATCAGCAGCTTGAGGATCTGGCTCAGGAAATGTATGGAAAGACGTTATCCGAGTGCAGCGATGCACAGGCCTATGACTGTGTGTTGCAGATGACCAAATGTCTGACGGAAGCAACGGAGGAAATCAGTGGAGAGAAAAAAGTATATTACATTTCTGCGGAATTCCTGATCGGTAAGCTGTTATCCAACAATCTGATCAATCTCGGAGTTTATGATAAAGTAAAAGAGATCCTGCGTGCAAAAGGAAAGGATCTGAGCAAGATCGAAGAGGCAGAGCCGGAACCGTCACTCGGAAACGGCGGACTTGGCAGACTGGCAGCATGCTTTATGGATTCGATTGCTACGCTCGGACTGCCGGGAGAAGGGATCGGTCTGAATTACCATTTCGGACTGTTTAAGCAGGTATTTAAAAATAAGCTGCAGTGTGCGGAAAAGAATGACTGGATCGAAAAGCATTCCTGGCTGAATCGCACGGACGTCACCTTTGACGTTGCTTTCGGTGATAAGGTCGTTAAATCCAGAATGTATGATATTGATGTGATCGGCTATGAAAACGGCATCAATAAGCTGCGTCTGTTTGATATTGAGTCTGTGGACGAGTCCATTGTAAAGAAGGGCATCGATTTTGATAAAGAAGCAATCGAGAAGAACCTGACACTGTTTTTATATCCGGATGATTCCGATGAAGCGGGCAATCTGCTCAGAATCTATCAGCAGTACTTCATGGTCAGCAATGCGGCACAGTTGATCTTACAGGATATGAAGGAACACAAGTATGATCTCCGTAAGATGTATGAGCATGCGGTGATCCAGATTAACGATACGCATCCGACGATGGTTATTCCGGAGCTGATCCGTATCCTTGTCAATGATAAGGCATTTACAATGGATGAGGCGATTGAGGTGGTCAGCAAGACCTGTGCTTATACAAATCATACCATTCTGGCAGAGGCATTGGAAAAATGGCCGCTTGCCTATCTGGAAAAGGTGGTACCGCAGCTTGTTCCGATCATCAAAGAGCTGCATAAGCGTGTGGCAAAGAAATATAAGGATCCCAGAGTGCAGATCATTGATAAGGATAAACGGGTACATATGGCACATATTGATATCCATTACGGATTCAGTGTCAACGGTGTGGCTGCCATCCATACAGAGATTTTGAAGAATACGGAGCTTAACGCCTTTTATAAGATTTATCCCGAGAAGTTTAATAATAAGACAAACGGTATCACATTCCGCCGCTGGCTGTTAGGCTGTAACAGGGAGCTTGCCGACTTCCTTTCCGAGAAAATCGGTGACGGCTATAAGAAAGATGCAAACGAGCTGGAAAAGCTGCTTGCTTATAAAGAGGATCAGGCAGTACTGGATCGCCTTGATGAGATTAAGCATCATAACAAAGAGAAACTGGCTGCTTACTTAAAAGAGCAGGAGGGTGTGGAAGTCAGCACGGATTCTATTTTTGATATCCAGATCAAGAGAATGCATGAGTATAAACGTCAGCAGATGAATGCGCTGTATATCATCCATAAATATCTGGAGATCAAGCGCGGCAAAAAGCCTGTCAGACCTGTGACTTTTATTTTCGGTGCAAAGGCAGCTCCTGCCTATATTATTGCACAGGATATCATTCACCTGATTCTCGTGCTGCAGGATATCGTAAATCACGATCCCGATGTCAGTCCGTACATGAAGGTTGTTATGGTAGAAAACTATAATGTCAGCTATGCGGAGAAGCTGATCCCGGCATGTGATATTTCAGAGCAGATCTCTTTGGCCAGCAAGGAAGCATCCGGTACCGGAAACATGAAATTCATGTTAAACGGTGCAGTGACGATTGGAACCTCCGACGGAGCCAATGTGGAGATCCATGAGCTGGTAGGTGATGATAACATCTATATCTTTGGCGAAAACAGTGAGACTGTCATTGAGCATTATGCAAAGGCGGATTATGTGTCCAAGGATTATTACAAGAAGAGTCCGGTGATCAAAGAGGCAGTTGACTTTATTATCGGAAAGCAGGCGCTTGCAAGCGGCAAAAAGACCAACTTAAAGAGATTGCATGACGAGCTTCTGAATAAGGACTGGTTCATGACACTTCTCGACCTGGAAGATTATATTGCAACGAAAGATCGCATTTTTGCGGACTATGAAGACCGCGAGAAGTGGAAGAAGATGATGCTTGTGAATATTGCAAAGGCAGGCTTCTTCTCTTCTGACCGTACGATCGCAGAATACAACAGAGATATCTGGAAACTGAAAACCGTGGACTGACAAAGATCCGGCGGGGTGCCGGAGATAGGAGTAAGGGCTATGAGAAAAAGCGGAATCCTGATGCCGATATCGGCATTGCCTTCCCCATATGGAATCGGCGCTTTGTCCAAAGAGGCATATGAGTTTGTCGACTTGTGCAAAAAAGCCGGACAGAGCTATTGGCAGATACTGCCGCTCGGACCGACCGGATACGGTGATTCACCTTATCAGTCCTTTTCCACCTTTGCGGGGAATCCTTACTATATTGATCTGGAAACTTTTGTTGCAGACGGACTTTTAACAGCAAAAGAATGTGAGAAAGCAGATTTTGGGACAAATCCCGAATATGTGGATTATGAGAAAGTCTACCGCAACCGGTTTAAGCTTCTCAGAAAGGCATTTGAAAGAAGCAATATTACAGAAGAGCACGGCTTTCAAAAATTCTGCAGAAAAAATGCGTTCTGGCTGCCTGATTATGCACTTTATATGGCGGTTAAGAACAGTTTTGGCGGAGTCAGCTTCTGCGAATGGGATGAGGATATCCGTTTAAGAAAACCGGAGGCACTGAATACATATCGTGAAAAGTATGCCGATGAGATTTTATTTTATGAGTTTCAGCAGTATGAGTTTGCGAAGCAGTGGAAGGCATTGAAAAAATATGCCAATGATAACGGAATAGAGATCATAGGAGATATTCCGATCTATGTGGCATTTGACAGCGCGGATACATGGGCGCATCCCGAGCTGTTCCAGCTTGATGAGGAGCGAAAGCCGATCGCAGTAGCAGGCTGCCCGCCCGATGCCTTTTCCGCAACCGGACAGCTGTGGGGAAATCCGCTCTACAGATGGGATTATCATGCCGGGACGGACTATGAGTGGTGGATGCAGCGGATCGCATATTGCTGCAAATTATATGATGTTGTGCGGATCGATCATTTCAGAGGCTTTGATGAATATTATTCCATTCCGTATGGTGATGAGACCGCTGAATTCGGACACTGGGAAAAAGGGCCCGGCTATGCAATCTTTAAGGAGATGAAAAAGCAGCTCGGTTCCCCTAAGGTGATTGCCGAAGATCTCGGCTTTCTGACTAAGAGCGTGATCAAACTTGTGAAAAAGACCGGCTATCCGGGGATGAAGATTCTGCAGTTTGCATTTGATGCAGAAAGCGGAGACAGTGATTATCTGCCGCATCATTATGATAAAAACTGTGTGGTTTATACGGGAACGCATGATAACGATACGACATTAAGCTGGTATCAGACTATATCGCCTAAGGATCGTAAATTTGCCAATGCGTATCTGGATATTAAACGGAAAAAAGAGGTGCCCTGGAAATTTATTCGTGCAGCAATGGCTTCCACAGCAGACACCTGTATCATTCCGATGCAGGATTATCTCGAGCTTGGGGCAGAGGCACGTTTTAACTTCCCGTCCACACTGGGAGACAACTGGAAGTGGCGTCTTTTGCCGGGGCAGTTTACCGAAGAGCTGGCAGAGAGAATCTTCCGGTTGACGGCACTGTATTCCAGACTTGGGAAACAATGCCGTGCGAAATAATCAGAATTTTCTGCGGCTCATGTTGGAGTTATGATATGCCGGATTGCTTGTGACATCTTCAAGGAACCAATCCGGCATTAGAAACGCATTGGCCATTTCCTCACTCGGAAATTCCACCTCTGCCATGATAAGCGGTGAAAATGGCGGATCGAATATATCCAATTCGATGGTCAGGCTGGTATCTTCCGGAGCTGTAAAACTGTTGCAGAACGTCGGCTTTGCAATCGGGATCAGGTAACGTGTTTTGGAGATGATATTGCCGTCTGCCTTGGGCAGCAGATGCTCAAAAGCGTCTGCGTTGAGCGGGAGGTTGTATTCTTCTCTTGCCATGAGCCCTTTTCCTTTATAAGTCAGAAAATAGTCGTCATTCTGCCTTCGGATGCGGATCACCGGATCGGTACATAGATATGCCTGAACGATTTTTTTTGATGTGTAGCCGAAAAGGTTTTCCGGCAGTTGTTTAATGGTAAATTTTCTTTCGATTTCCATATAAATCCCCTTTAAAATTATATTATGTCATAGGCGATTGCGAAACTCTGTCCGTAAGGCGAAAACGATGCTGATAGACCTATCGGTGACCGGCACTGTGAGTTCGTCGGTACTTAGGTGCCGTATTTTGGCACCTTATGTACCGTTACGGACGAGGTG
>JBJFCE010000060.1:0-9996 GCA_051888775.1 Lachnospiraceae bacterium
TGCGAATGTTCTCCGCCGTCTGCGCATATTCCGCTCTCATCTGCTGCATTTCATTCCTCCACATTCTTTGCAAACTGTGATTGATACAGTTCTGCATAAAAACCATTCTTTGCAATCAGCTCATCGTGATTTCCCTGTTCCACAATATCCCCGTCTTTCATCACAAGGATCAGATCCGCATCACGAATGGTAGATAATCTGTGCGCAATGACAAAACTGGTTCTGCCCTTCATCAGGTTATCCATTGCCTTCTGGATACTGATCTCTGTTCTGGTATCAACCGAGGAGGTTGCCTCATCCAGAATCAGGATCCGATTGTCTGCCAGAATTGCTCTTGCAATCGTCAACAGCTGCTTCTGTCCCTGAGATACATTGCTTGCATCCTCATTCAGTTCCATCTGATAACCGCCCGGCAGTGTCTGGATAAAGTGATGAGCATGTGCTGCCTTGGCCGCAGCAATGACCTCTTCATCCGTTGCATCCAATCTTCCGTACCGGATATTTTCCATGATGGTACCCTTAAAAAGCCATGTATCCTGGAGTACCATGCCGAACAGATCCCGTAATTCTCTGCGGTTAAAATTTCTGATGTCGTTCCCGTCCACACGGATTGCACCGGAATTGACATCATAAAAACGCATCAGCAGCTTCACCATAGTGGTCTTACCGGCACCGGTCGGACCGACGATCGCAATCTTCTGTCCTGCCTGCACCTTTGCACTGAAATCATGGATGATGATCTGATCCGGCTTATATCCGAAACGTACGTGCTCAAATTCCACCCTGCCATCTAACTGTACCTTTCCGTCAATCCGTTCCAGCAATACCGGATTTTCTGCTGTCTGATCTTCTTCCTCTTCATTCAGAAACTCAAACACACGCTCGGAAGCAGCCGCCATGGACTGTACCTGATTAATGACCTGTGCAATCTGCTGGATCGGCTGTGTGAAGTTTTTTACATACTGAATAAACGCCTGAATATCACCGATCGTGATGATATTACGAATTGCCAGCATACCGCCTGAAAGCGCAACAGCCGCATATCCGAGATTTCCGACAAAAACCATGATCGGATGCATCATACCTGATAAAAACTGTGACTTCCATGCCGACTGATGCAGTACCTCATTGGTTCTGTCAAATTCTTCCATTGTTTCTTCTTCTTTATTGTACGCTTTGATGACCATATGACCGCCAAAAGTTTCTTCCACCTGCCCGTTGATATGCCCCAGATATTCCTGTTGGGTCTGGAAGAATTTCTGTGATTTTTTTACAACCACTCCGATCAGCCCCATAGAAATCGGCAGGATAACAAGTGCAATCAAAGTCATCAACGGGGATATGCTGAGCATCATGACCAGAACACCGATCAGAGTTGCAACCGATGTAATGATCGTGGTAATACTCTGATTCAGTCCCTGCCCGAGCGTATCAACATCGTTGGTGATTCTGGATAATACCTCTCCGTATGTCCTGCTTTCAAAATAGCTCATCGGCATACGGTTGATCTTCTCGGAAATATCTTTCCTGAGCTGATAGCAGATTTTCTGCGTAACACCGCTCATGATCCATCCCTGAATGAAATTAAACACAGCACTGCACAGATAAATACAAAGGGTAAAGATCAGGATCTTGGCAATATAGTCAAAATCAATGCCTCCCGTCCCCCGGACCTTTTCCATCAGGCCGTTTGCAAGCGCTGTCGTTGCCTTTCCCATGATCTTAGGACCTATGACATTAAAAATCGTAGAAAGTGCTGCAACGATCATCACGATCAGAATCGCCAGCTTATATTTACCGATATATCGATACAGCTTTCCGACAGATCCTTTAAAATTCTTTGCCTTTTCTCCGGGCATCATACCACCGCCCGGTCCGTGTCCACGCATAGGCTGGCGCGATCTTGTCATTTTCTCTTCGCTCATGATCTATGCCTCCATCTCTTTTTCCGACAGCTGTGACTTGGCTATCTGACGGTATACCTCACAGGAAGAAAGCAACTCTTTATGGGTTCCTTTTCCGACAATTCTTCCTTCATCCAGCACCAAAATCTGATCGGCATTCATGATCGTACTGATTCGCTGGGCAACGATAAGTACCGT
The DNA here is from genome assembly GCA_051888775.1 of Lachnospiraceae bacterium. Lineage (GTDB taxonomy): Bacteria > Bacillota > Clostridia > Lachnospirales > Lachnospiraceae > JBJFCE01. The sequence continues at coordinate 2,103 of JBJFCE010000060.1, forward strand.
ACTGTCCTTAACCTTCTTTGCCAATTCTCTTCTGAGCGCAGCATCTGTCTTTAAATCCAGTGCAGAAAAGCTGTCGTCAAAGATAAAGACCTTTGGTTTCTTGGCAATTGCCCGTGCGATCGAAAGCCTCTGCTTTTGTCCGCCTGATACATTCGTTCCACCCTGTGCGATATGACTGTCATAACGGTCTTTCTTTTCCTCTATAAACTCGGTCGCCTGCGCAATCTGTGCTGCCTCCGCAATCTCCTCATCTGTAGCATGACGGTTTCCGAACCTTAAATTGGATGCAATCGTTCCGGAAAACAGAACTGCCTTTTGCGGTACAAAACCGAGTTCTTCACGAAGCTCTTTCATGGAAAGCTTTCGGATATCCACACCATCCAGACGGATCTCTCCGCCTGTCACGTCGTACAATCGGGGAATCAGATTGACAAGCGTGGATTTCCCGCATCCGGTGCTCCCGATAATCGCAGTTACCCCTCCGGGCTTTGCCGTAAAATCAATATCGGATAACACATCCGCATCCGCTCCAGGATAACGGAAGTTTACATGCTCAAATTCTATAACACCCTTATGTTCTTTCAGTACTTCCGGTTTTTGCGGATCATGAATGGAAGATGTCGTACGAATTACTTCTTCGATACGATCTGCGGCAACCGCTGCTCTCGGAAGCATAATGGACATCATCGTCAGGATCAGGAATGACATCACGATCTGCATAACATAAGTAATAAACGCCGTCATGGCACCAACCTGAAGCACACCCTGATCGATCCGGTGCGCGGATACCCACACGATCACAATCGTGAGTATGTTCATGATCAGCATCATTCCCGGCATCATAAATGTCATAACACGGTTGGTAAACAGCATTGTTTTGGTCAACGCTTTATTTGCATCGTCAAATCGGTCTTCTTCCTTTTTCTCTCTGCCGAATGCCCTGATCACGGAAAGTCCGGTCAGGATCTCACGCGATACCAGATTGACACGGTCCACCAGTTTCTGCATCAGTTTGAATTTCGGCATGGCAACCGATACCAGTACACCTACAAACCCTAAAATCACAAGCAATGCAAGTGCAATAATATACCACATATTGGCTCCTGTCTGAATGACCTTCAAGACACCGCCAATTCCCATGATCGGTGCATAAGCAACCATTCTGAGTAACATTACCGACACCATCTGTACCTGCTGCACATCATTGGTACAACGTGTGATCAGAGATGCCGTAGAGAATCGATCCATCTCTGCATTGGAAAAGCCTACAACATTGCGGAACACCTTTCCGCGAAGATCCCGTCCGATCCCGGCTGCAACCTTGGAGGCAAAAAATCCAACCGCAACAGTAGCAACGCCCATGATCAGTGCAATGCCTAACATCTTAATTCCTTCCATCCACAGGTAATCGGTCTGTATTTTTTCCATATCCAGTCCGGCCTGTGTATTGCACTTCACTGCATAGGCAACACCCATTGACTGCACCATACTGCTGCCCATCGCTTCCGTCATGCTTTGCATGGATGCACGCATCCCGGACAGCTCCTCTTTTGTGAGCTGCCCGCTTTCCAACATGGAAGCAAGCATCGGTCGTATATCTACATATTCTTCCGCAGTCTCCATTCCGGGCTGCGTCCTTCCCTGCACAGCCTGATCACCCGATGTCATTTGCAATAATGTTTCCTTATCCACAGACATCATCTGATAATTGAACAAAATCGCATCGCTCAATTTTTCATCCAGACGGTCCAGTTCGGACTCTTTTTCCACAGTACGCTTATACAGCTCTCCCTCTGCCCGATAGCTTTCTTCAAAAAGTACTGCTTCTTCCTCTGTCATAAAAACCCGGGCAAGCTCATATTCTTCTGCAGTCATCGCCTCAGGAAGAATATGCTCCACACCCTGTTTTTGAATTCCTACGTCAATAATATCCGATGTATACTGCGGAAGTGACAGATCACACCAAGCCTGTACAAACAGAAATACAAGAATGATCAGATCTGCCTTCCAATATTTTAATAGGTTTTTAAAAATCCTGCTCATGTTATCGTTCCTTCCGATTTCCATTAACTTTTTCACAGCTTAACCCTTGTTCATCCTACTACCATATGTTTTATGAATCAATTAAAAAAGAATGAAGTTTTCAAAAAAACATAAAAAAACAATAAAAGCGGAAGATTCAGACTTCTTACACAATTTTTCTCTGTGTGCAAAAAGACTGTCCTTCCGCCTATTTTTCTTATGTCAAAATATATACCTTAGTATCTGCAAAACGTAACCATTCATGCTGCTTATCCGAGATATCTGACATACAACATGATAAAGGTCTATCTGCCGGGAGTATAGTTAAAAGTAACCGAAATCGTCTCCACATGTCCCAGTGTCTCCGGATCCAACAGATTCGGTGTCGCATAATTGGGACTTCCATCCACCGTGCGAATGCCGTCCGGAATGCTGGTTACCCAGCCGTTATACAGATTGACTCTTGTGCAGACTCCATCGTCACTGGTCGTGTACGGTTTTCCCTTCATCTGATATTTTTCACCGTTAATCTGAATCTCGGTAATATTCACCACATAGCCCGGGAACAGCGTCTCACCGTTTCCGATTGCAAGTGCTGAAAACACAGTACTGTCTGCGTATCCGGCAGCAGTTCCCGTAAAATCAAGGCTTACCGTGTAGGTTCCCTCTCCGGTAACCTCTACATCCGTTGCAACAATGCCTGCGGTTCTGGAATCAGGATCATAAACATCGCCGACACTGTATAATACAGACCAGTCGCTGCTGTTATACATGATCCATGCCATGGCCGTATCATCCGCAAGGCTGGTGCTCTCGGGCGCGTTTGCTACTGCCTCATCTAGGGCTGCACGTGCTTCTTCCTGAATCTGCTCTTTTGTCTTGTCTGCCTGTGAGGAATAGCTGTGTTCCAGATACATCGCCGCAATCTCATCATCAATCATCTGTAACTGACGTCTGTTAAATAAGCTGCTGCAATCCCATAGCATCGGACAATAACCGTTCAGCTCGCAGTTATATACAAAGTTCTCCAGATACGCACAGGCATTTTCCTTTACGGTTCCGTCATCATTTAAGGCAACCGCATATTCTCCAAAAATAACTCCATATCCCTGATCGGTAAACTTGGTCATCATGGCAAGAAGCTCATTCTGCTCCTCATAATCCTGTTTACTGCCCCATGTTGCAAGGCTTGTATTGATGCAATACCCATCCGGATTATAATAATGTACGGATACTAACAGTCTGCCTTCTACGGTATCTGTCGGCATCACAAAACGATCGTCACAGGTACTTTTGATATCCGTACCGTATCCTGCAATTAACAGGAATCGGCTTGCATTGTTTCCGCCGGTTGCACGAACGGTATCCACGAAAGTCTGATTGATCTTATTGGTCATTTCATAACATTCATCCTGAGAAAGAGTACCGGAATCAGCCGCAATATCGGTATCATTCAACCGGTTACCAAGTTCTTCATTGGCGGACTCAAAAATCAGATGATCGGAATAGTCCTTAAAATACTCGGAGATCTGTGTCCACATGGAAATGTACATCTCCATGGCTGCCGCTCTGGTTTCCTCGGTTGCGGAACCGAACATTCCCCACCAGCCGCCGTCCCAGTGATCGTTCACGACAACATACATATCCTCATTCAGTGCATAGTTGACGATTTCTGCCACACGCTTCAGATAGTCTTCACCGATCGTGTAATCACCGGACTCAAAATTCATGGCATTAGTCCATGCAACCGGAATTCTCAAAGAATCAAATCCGGCTGCCTTCATGGCAGAAATCATTTCCTGCGTTGTCTGCGGTTGCCCCCAACAGGTCTCATAAGCGGACACATCTGCACCGACACCGAAGGACGCACGACCATAAGCCTCCATCGTATTTCCCAGATTGATTCCGTTTCCCATAAGATGCGCAAGCTCGATCGCATCAATGTCCGAACTGCCTGCTGTATCTTTGGTTCCTTTATCTCCTCCGCATGCTGTCAACAGCCCTACCGTCATAGTCAGTGCCGTCAGCACACTGAAGGAACGCTTCACAATTTTTTTCAGTTTCATGTTCTCTCTCCTTCTCATTTCTGCATCGATGCCTCACATACATAGATGATAAGCCTATCATACCAAGCATAAACTGATTCGGAAACCGTCATTATTAGAGTAGAAATATGTGTCTTTTAGCTTTTTATACAAGCAGCCGGTTCGATTCTGCTTACTCCTCATGCTATTCGCCAACTTTATGCACCGGCAAGTATCCGATCAATTGCTGCAAGCTCATCCGCTGTAAAATCCAAGTGCTCCACAATCTTCACATTATCGGATATCTGTTCTTTGCGGCTTGCACCGATCAACACCGTCGTTACCTTATTCTCACGAAGCACCCAGCAGAGTGCCATCTGTGCAAGACTCTGTCCCCTGCCCTGTGCAATCTCATTCAGTTTTCGGATCGTCTGAAGCTTTTCTTCCGTAATGCTTGCACTTTGCAGAAAATGATTTCGCGCCGCACGGCTGTCCTGCGGAATTCCGTTCAGATAACGATCCGTCAGCATGCCCTGTGCAAGCGGACTAAAACAGATGACGCCGCATCCGCACTGTGCTGCAGCATCCAGCAATCCATCCTTTTCCACCCATCGGTCAAACATATTATAGTTAGGCTGCGTGATCAAAAGCGGTGTGCCGTTTGCTTTTAAGATCTCTGCCGCTTTTTTCAGATCCTTTGCATGATAATTGGAGATACCCACATACAATGCTTTCCCCTGTTTTACAATATCGGAAAGCGCTCCCATCGTCTCCTCAAGCGGAGTCTCCGGGTCCGGTCTGTGATGATAAAAGATATCCACATAATCTAATTTCATACGCTTTAAACTCTGGTCGATGCTCGCCATCAGATACTTTCTCGAACCGTGATCGCCATAAGGTCCCGGCCACATATCGTATCCTGCCTTTGTGGAAATGATCATTTCATCACGATAAGGACGCAGATCACTTTCCATGATACGCCCGAAATTTTCTTCTGCCGAGCCATATACCGGACCATAATTATTGGCCAAGTCAAAATGTGTGATTCCTTTATCAAATGCTTCAAACAGCATGTCCTTCATATTCTCAAACCGATCTACCGACCCGAAATTGTGCCACAAACCGAGTGCCACCCTCGGAAGCAGAATGCCGCTCTTTCCGCAGCGTAGGTATTCCATCTGATCATACCGATCTCCTTTTGCCTGATACATAATTTTTCCTCCTATTCTTCGTTCCATACGCTCAGTACCTCCGGATTGATCCCGGATGCATCGAAGCGGTAATGCCCCGTGATTTCCATACCGGTACGTCGCAGATAATCTTCCTCGCGTTTTGGCTGTCCGCCATTATGTATGATATAGGGTTCTCCGTCCGCATTACGCTTATCGGATACGATCCCGATATGCCTGTCATTCCCAAAGATCACAATATCTCCCGGCTGCCACTGATCAATCTCGGTTACATCCGTCGTCAGCGAAACCGCGTACTTTTCAAAAAACACATGTAGGTTTCGTACGCGCCTGAAATCAATATTCGGATCCGGTTCGGTAATGCTACCATAAGCTTCCGGCCGTTCCAGAATATCCGCATCCACCATTGCTTTTAAATCATATCCCGCATACCGGAACGCCCGCCAGATCACATCCGTACAGACGCCGATATTCTCCGGCGGATAACCGCCTTCATAGTAAGCACCGTCATACCTCGGATGATTTTGGGCATCCTCTCTGGCACCCAGTAACAGATCCGTATAATCATCCGTTCCGTTTCCGTTAAAATCCACACTGCTATGTATGATTTCAATTCCAAAATCCTCTGCAGTATAACTCTTTTGGGGCAACAGATTGTAACGGTCTGCTGCAATCACAGCAACCGCCACTAATATAATAGCAACTACCGCCAGAATACACCAACGATATTTTCTAAGCATTCTGCTTTTACTCATTTTTGCACTCCCGATATGATACCCTGTCTACAGTGCCTCCTACTGATGTTACCAGATCCACGGTGTCTCCCACTGATATTCTTCCATGATCACGTGACCGTCCCGGAATCGTATGCCATCCGCCTCCAACAGCTCGATCTGGCGATTACTGCCGCCAAAGGCAAATGCCTCAGAAACCCGACCGTCCTTTGTCACCACACGATAACACGGGATATTCTCCGGATCGGGATTGACATGAAGCGCATACCCGACAACACGTGCCCACCGCTTGTTTCCGGCAAGCGCGGCAACCTGACCGTAGGTTGCCACCGTACCTTTTGGAATTTGGCGAACAACATCATAGATCTTCTGAAATGTGGATTGTTCTGTCGTTGAATGCATGGATTCTCCCTTTTCTAATCAAACTGTCTGTTGGTACATTTTAAAACGGCTTCACGTTCTGCCTTTCATTCTGTCTTTTATCCTATTATACTACTTTTTCAATTTCTGGCAATTTGTATTCCTTAGCACTTACCCGCACACATTCCTTTTCCTTTATCTCCACACCCGCTTATCTTTCTTAATCGTCTCTACCACACGGATATCCCGTATTTTTTCGGGTGCTACCTTCAGGGGATTTTTATCCAGTATCACAAAGTCGGCATCTTTTCCGGCACGGATGCTGCCCTTGTGTTCTTCCTCAAACAATCGGTAAGCTGCCTGAATCGTCACGGTTCTGAGTGCCTCATAAGGGCTGATGCGTTCCTGTTCACCGAGGATCCTGCCGTTCTTACTGACACGGTTTACCGCATTATGAATACTGAAAATCATATTCGGTTCCGCATCCGGCGTTCCCTGATGCACACTAACGGACAGACCTGCACGAAGCGCCGTACGCAAAGGCATCATACGCTCTGTATACTCTGCGCCGGACTCTTTTTCAAACAGAAGATCTCCCCTGTAATAGATCCGGTCGATGCCAAAGCTGAGTAATATCCCCAGTTCTTCGCACCTTTTTAACTGGTCCTTACGAATCGTCTCGGCATTGATAAGAACCGGACGCAGATCACGCTTCTCAGGATATTGTGTCAACACGCTCTCATAACAATGCAAAAACTGTTCTACATCCGCCTCACAATCTACATACATGCTCAACTGCCAATTTCGTTCCAAACATGCCGCTATCGTTTCTCTCAACGAAGGTTCCGTTGGCATTCCGGAACATCCGGCTTTCCGTACACGCATAGAATACAGATTCTGCTTTGGTACACACATCGGCAGATTTCCATCAGCATAATCTACTTTAAAATAACACGCCACATCGATCGGCAAACGCCCGAGCAGCCCTGCCAGTCTCAGAAGCTGCCACTCTCGTTCTCCGCAGGCTGCTTCCTGTGCCGTTGTAATGCCATACGATGCATACCACTTCGCTGTTTCGGTAATTTCACGCAGTAAATAAGGAATGGAAGGTACTTTTCCCTTGCTGTGTTTACAGGCTCTTTCATAAGCTGTCTGCGCCAGTCCGGAATATCCATCCACAAATCCCGGCAGCATCGTCTTTCCTCTCAGATTGATCATCTGTGCCTTTTTATGAAGATCACGCTCCAGTACACTGCGTTCTCCCACAGCCTGAATCACACCGCCTTCCACAAGCACCGCCTCCACATACTGCGGTACATGTCCTTCCATCGTCAGTATTGTTCCGTTATAATAAAAGCTCTGCTTCATACGCATCATTTGGCACACTCCTTCTATGGATTAGTTTCTCCGCTCCTCTTATTTCCATACATTTTACGGAAGAATTAGGGGACTTTGTCAGCAGGATGAACGGGTGGTATCCATAGACCTCTAAACGGCGGGCACGCTTTCGCTACACCTCGTCCGTAGCGGTACATAAGGTGCCAAAGTACGGCACCTAAGTACC
>JBJFCE010000061.1:0-9918 GCA_051888775.1 Lachnospiraceae bacterium
CAGATAACTCTGTCCCTGAAAATACTGTGCAAATGCATCATTTGGCTCTCCTGTCCGGAACACACTCATTTCTTTCTTTTCCATCAGATTGCTTCTCCTATCCTTTCTATGATTATCATTGTTTATCATTCAGACTGATCTGCCTGTATGATCCATTCCTCCAACGCTCTTCCGGCATTTTCCACACTACCGCCGCGAATTGCAATTCCTTTTTCTACCTTTGCTCCGGGACACAGCTTTTGAATATCGGTCATACTGCTGCCCATACCGCTTCCTTCGTGCGTACAAAACGGTCTGATGATTTTTCCGTTAAAATCAAAGTGTTCCAGAAAGGTAAAGACTGCCATCGGCATCGTTCCCCAATAATTCGGAAAGCCGAGATAAATCACCTCATAAGGATCCATGCTTGCCGGATACCGCTTCAGTTCCGGACGCGCATCCCGCTTCTGGTCTGCCTGCGCCTGTGCGATGCACTCGTTATAATCCTTGGAATAAGCCTGTGTCTGCTCAATCTTAAATAAGTCACCATCCGTCAACTCCCGGACCATACCTGCCGCGATCTCGGTATTTCCGACCGGAAGTCTTTTGAGCATCCCATTTACATAGTTTTCTTCTGCTCTTGAATAAAATGCGATCAGTGTCTTTGCCATCTTCATTTTCCTCGCTTTCTATGAAATAATCAGGTGATTGCGAAACTCTGTCCGTAATGAGGAACCAGTGCCAATAAATCTATCGGTGACCGGCACGCTTTCGCTACACTTCGTCCGTAACGGTACATAAGGTGCCAAAATACGGCACCTAAGTACCGACGGACTCACAGTACCGGTCACCGATAGGTTTATTGGCACCGGTTCCGCTTTACGGACAGATTTTCGCAATCATCTATATGGGATAATATAACATAGCATTTATTGACGCAGAATCTCCGATATGTTATGATTGTATAAACAAATAGTTTATGCAACCATATAATTTAATTATGCTAACAAGCAATGTAACAGAAAAGGAAGTCAGAATATGTATAATCATCTGCTTGATACTTTTATTGCAGTTGCAGATTGCGGCAGTCTTACAAGAGCAGCAGAACGACTGTATATCTCGCCTACCGCTGTCATGAAGCAAATGAATACGTTGGAAAATCATCTGGATATAAAACTGATCGAGCGTACTGCTGTCGGTATCCGTTTAACAGCCGCCGGAGAAATGATCTATCAGGATGCTAAATTTATGATCGATTATTCCCAAAAGTCTGTCGCAAGCGCCAGAGTTGCCCAACACACAAAAGATACTACTTTTTGTGTCGGCACCTCTCTTTTAAACCCTGCCAAACCTTTTATGGATCTGTGGTATCAGGTAAATAAAGATTTTCCGGAGTATAAACTGCACCTTGTCCCTTTTGAGGATAATCATGAGGGGATTCTGGAAGAAATCAGTCTGCTTGGAAAAAAATTTGACTTTCTGATCGGAGTATGTGATTCTCGGACATGGCTCAATCTCTGCAATATGCTTCCTTTAGGCAGATACAAAAAAATGATTGCCGTATCAAGAGAACACCGGCTGGCAGAAAAGCACTGCATTGACATTGAGGATTTATACGGTGAAACGCTGATGATGGTAAAACGCGGCGATTCCGGCGTTAACGACTTTTTACGCAATGATTTGGAAACGCATCATCCTCAGATTCATATTGAAGATACGCCTCCCTTTTATGACTTATCGGTATTTAACCGATGTGCCGAAACAGGAAATGTCCTTCTTACTATTGAATGCTGGCAGGATGTGCATCCGGGACTTGTATCGATTCCGGTGCGTTGGGATTACAGCATTCCTTATGGCTTACTATACAGTCTGGATGCACCGGAGGATGTGCTTAGATTTGTTGAGACAGTAAGAAAATTGCATCAAAATTAAGGTAGCCTAAACCGATCTTTGCTATGTCCTGTGGTTACAGCGTGAATTGAAGCAGTGCCCGGATCGGTAGATGATGTTTTGGTTGGTGACACGTTCTCACTCCGTGAAAAAGCGCAGCGGCACTAAGCTCGAAAACACCTCGCTAAGTGCCGGCGTTTTTCAAGGGTCACCAACCAAAACACATCTACCGATCCGGGCACTGCTTCAATTCACGCTGTAACTACAAACCCTGACAAAGATCGGTCTGTGTTTCTGATTTTCGCAAGTTTTCTAAAAATAGTATCTGCCGCCATACGGGGAGCCGCAGCAAAAGCCACTGCCGGAACAGCAGCAGGAACAAAGCATATAGGAAATACAGAGCTTACTGCATATATTACCATGCATGTCGCTCATATCCATATAGGGGCTCTGCATACCGCGGTACCATGTGCCGCCGGATTCCAGTTGCTGCAACAGCCTCTGATAATCGGAATTACCCGGTTCCATTTCCGCTGCCTTTCTGGCATGGGATAACGCCTGCACATTGTTCCCCGCACCCGAATTTGCAATCGCACTGTAATAGTACCACTTTGCATTTCGCTCCGATATGGTATCCAATACATTCAAAGCCTCACGATAATGCCCGCCCTGAATATAATTATAAGCAGCCCGCAGATGAAGCGCATCCTCATCCGTGTCGCCATCATCCTGTCTTCCCCGGTTTCCGTATCCATAGAAACCACCGAATCCGCCAAAGCCTCCGAACCCGCCAAACGGATCCGGTCCGCCATAATCACCGTCCCGACCGTCGTAACTTCCCTGTCCTGAAGAACCATAGCCGTATGATGAACCTGATGCTCCACGCTCACGTTCTCTCATAATCTGCTGGTACGCCTGCTGTATCTGTTTGAATTTTTCTTCAGCCTGTGCTTTGTTAGGATTATTGACATTCGCATCCGGATGATATTTTCTGCTTAAATTCCGGTATGCTTTTTTGATCTCTTCCTCGCTGGCTGTCCGGCTGACCCCCAGTACTCCATATGGATCGGTCATTTTTTCTCTCCCTCTTCATCATCCGGTATTGCTGATCCTTCTTGCTGTGCTTTGCACTTATCACACTGCCCGGATCTGTCCGGATCTTTCTTTTCCATGCGCTTTTGATGCGTCAGTTCAAAACGTGTCCACACTCCCGCGTACAGAATATTCCGTAAAATATCAATATTCCACAAAATCGGCAGCGTCTCAAATTCTCTGGAACATTCCGCCATCATCATTGTAAGAATCTGCTTGGCGTCTTCTTCAAAAGTGTCGCTTTCATACAGCTTGGCAAACGGATTATAATTTCCCTTCTTTAAATCGGTCTCAATATCATCATACGCATCCAATAAGTAGATGAACTTTCCCATATAGAAACCGATCTTTCGAAGGCTCGTTGCCCACTCGTCCTCTTTATAGACGAATAACTCTGCCATAATTTCCCCAAAATATCCGGAAACTTTATCAATTGAGCAATCGTTACTCTTTTCACACTGATGAATCCGCTCCAGATTCTCATATATGGTCAGCACTTTTTTCGGATATTGCTCGGCAATCCTGTTATGCTTTTTGCGCAACATGGATGCAAACAAATATTTTCCGACCTTCTTTTCATCCAGCCAGTCATCCATACATTTATAATAAGACAAAATAAGATTGACATCAGCCGCATATTCGGTATATTGATTCCGGCTGGTCGGATGCTTTTCAAACGGATGTGCAATGCAGCGCGTACACCCGGTCTCCGTCTCCGGCTCATAAAGTCCTGTCAGCAGCATGACCAGAAAAGTCATGTCATAGCTCAATGTCAGCTGTCCCGTACGCCCGTATTTTTCCTTCAACGTCCGGCACAGCCCACAATAATAGGACTGGTATTGCGCAAATTCCCGGAATTTCATCTCCGGCTTATTGACAACTATGTACCCAAACATTCCGATTTTCTTCCCCCGTCAACTTCTTTTCACAAATTCCGTATGGCATTTCGGGCAGGTAACAATAATCTTACCTTTTCCCCTCGGCACACGGATCTTTTGCTTACAATTCGGACAGTGGTAGATATGATGCGTTTTTCTCTGTGCCATGTCACGCTTAAAGGTTGCAAATTTTCTTCTGATCCCCTGCGTCAGCTGCAAATATTTTTGATTCTCCGCATAACGCTTTGCATAGTTTCTGGAAAACATCCGGAAATAAGAATATACGATCAATACGATCCCAAGGATATACAAAAAGCTGCCCCTGAAAAACAGGGAAAGAATCAGGCAGATCATGGTTGCCCAGAATAATGCCCTGCCGAATTGATCCATTCCATAGCGTCCCTGCATGAATTGTTCCATTTTTCTTCTCATAAAAAACCACCGTCCCGTTTTACAAATCAGTTATCTTCATTGTAAAACAGAACGGTGAAAATTCAATGAACGCAGCAAAAAAATATTCTAAACATTTTCTAAAGCTGTCGCTGTCGCATAAAAGTAAATACGCTGCTTTGTTGGCTGCAACATTCCGGTTCGGTAAATGTTTTGTAGCGGTATTTTGCTTATTTTCTGACTGCCGCAAGTTCTCCATTCTGCAAGGTGATCAGGATGGTATCTCCTCCGGCTACGCCGTCGGATAAAATCAGCTTTGCAGACAGGGTCTCAACATATTTCTGGATGAAACGCTTTAACGGTCTTGCACCATAAGTCGGTTCATAGCCATTGTCGATAATATACTGCTTTGCATCGTCAGACAATTCTACACGAAGCTCTCTGTCCGCAAGTCTTCTGTTCAGATCGGCAACGATCAGATCCACAATACCGCCGATATTTTCCTTGTTCAACGGCTTAAAGAGAATCATCTCATCCAGCCGGTTCAAAAATTCCGGTCGGAAGCTTGCACGAAGCTGCTCCATAACACGCGCCTGTGCATCCGCACTGATACTGCCGTCCGGCTGGATACCCTCCAACAGATCCTGCGCGCCGATATTGGATGTCAATATAATGATCGTATTCTTAAAATCAACGGTTCTTCCCTGAGAGTCGGTGATCCGTCCGTCATCCAATACCTGTAACAGGACATTGAACACATCCGGATGCGCCTTTTCGATCTCATCAAACAGAACGACTGAGTAAGGCTTTCTTCTGACTGCCTCGGTCAACTGTCCGCCTTCTTCATATCCGACATATCCGGGAGGTGCTCCGATCAGTCTGGAGACAGAATACTTTTCCATATATTCGCTCATATCCAGACGCACGATATTGGATTCATCATCAAACAGCGATGCTGCCAGAGATTTGGCAAGCTCCGTCTTGCCGACACCGGTCGGACCGAGGAACAGGAACGAACCGATCGGTTTGGTCGGATCCTTGATGCCTGCTTTGGAACGGATAATGGCTTCCGTTACTTTCGTCACGGCTTCATCCTGCCCGACAACACGTTTATGCAGTTCCTCATCCAGATGCAGCGTCTTATTCCGTTCGCTTTCTGTCAGCTTCGTGATGGGAATTCCCGTCCAACGGCTGATGATCCGCGCGATTTCTTCCTCTGTTACACTCTCATGCACAAGGGAAAGATCCTTGCTCTTAACAGCTTCTTCCTCCTGTTCCAGTTGCTTACGCAGTGTCGGAAGTGTACCATAGCTTAATTCCGCTGCCTTTTCGAGATTTCCTTCTCTTTGCGCGATCTGAATCTGGCTGTTGACAGCCTCGATCTGTTCACGCAGCTTGGAAAGCTTCTCCACAGAATTCTTCTCATTGTCCCACTGTGCTTTTCTGTTATTAAATTCTTCTTTCAGCTCCGCCAATTCTTTCTGAAGTGCCGCCAGCCTCTCTTGACTGATACGGTCATCTTCTTTTTTAAGCGCAGCCTCCTCAATTTCCATCTGCATGACCTTACGCTGAAGCTCATCCAATTCGGTCGGCATGGAATCCAGTTCTGTCTTGATCAGCGCACAGGCTTCATCGACAAGGTCAATCGCTTTATCCGGCAGGAAACGGTCTGTGATATAACGGTGAGAAAGCGTCGCCGCACTGACAAGCGCATTATCCATGATCTTGACGCCATGATATACCTCGTACCGTTCTTTTAAGCCTCTTAAAATAGAAATCGTATCTTCTACTGTCGGCTCATCCACCATAACCGGCTGGAAACGGCGTTCCAATGCCGCATCCTTTTCAATATACTGGCGATACTCATTGAGCGTGGTCGCACCGATACAATGCAGTTCGCCACGCGCAAGCATTGGTTTTAGCATATTGCCGGCATCCAACGCACCGTCCGTCTTACCTGCACCTACGATCGTATGCAGCTCATCGATGAACAGGATGATCTGACCTTCGCTTTTTTTCACTTCATCCAATACTGCCTTCAGACGTTCCTCGAACTCACCACGGTACTTTGCACCCGCTACCAGAGCGCCCATATCCAATGCAAAGATCTTCTTATCCTTTAATCCGAGCGGTACATCGCCACGCACAATCCTCTGTGCCAGACCTTCCACTACCGCTGTTTTACCGACGCCGGGTTCACCGATCAGCACCGGATTGTTTTTGGTCTTACGGGAAAGAATACGGATCACGTTTCGGATCTCGCTGTCACGTCCGATGACCGGGTCCAGCTTCTGATTTCTCGCTTTTTCCACCAGATCCTGCCCGTATTTATTCAGCGTATCATAAGTTGCCTCAGGATTATCACTCGTTACACGCTGATTACCGCGCACCGTAGACAACGCCTGAAGAAACCGCTCCCTGTTAATGCCATACTCCTTGAAAATCTGTGCGATCTCTTTATTCGGATAACGGATCATGCACAAAAACAGATGCTCTACGGAGACATATTCATCCCCCATCGCTTTTGCCTCATCCTCTGCGGAGATCAGCACCTTATTTAAGTCCTGACCGACCAAAAGCTGTCCGCCTTGTACCTTTACTCGCTTTTCTACTGCTTGTTTCGCACGATTCAGGAAATGCTCCGTCTGAATCTCCATCTTCTCAATCAGCTTCAGAATCAAGCTGTCCTCAATGGTGAGCAGACTGTAAAGCAGATGTTCCTGCTCAATTTCCTGATTGCCATACTCATATGCAAGCTTTTCACATTGTTCTACTGCCTGTATGGATTTTTGTGTAAATTTTGAAATATTCATCATGCACACCTCCTGTCATATACTAACATCCCGAAAATCCGGGATTTCTATGCAATCTGTTTTCCGACGCTTTACCATTGTTCTAGCGTCGATATAACAATATCACGCATTGTTAGCACTGTCAAGAGGTGAGTGCTAATTTTTGTTTTCTTTATATTTATCTGATCTCCGTTACCTTATAATCCTGCTCCTCAACAGCTTTTTTCAGCGTTTCATCAGCAATCTCCGCTTTCAGCTTTACAACCGCTGTTCCGCTCTCATGACTTACAGTCGCTTCTTCCACCTCCGGCAGTGCCTCCAGACATTTCTTCACGCGTGCCTCACAGTGTCCGCACATCATACCTTCGATTTTCATTGTTTTTTCCATTTCATTGCCCTCTTTTCTGTTTTGATTATTTTGATCATATGCAGTATGACGGTTCCCGTCCGCAGCATACTTTTCCTTTTGCTTCTTATCCTTCGATGAATCATAGATTTTGCACAGATTCAGACGGAGTGCATTTGTCACAACGCAGAAGCTGGATAAACTCATTGCAGCAGCTCCGAACATCGGGTTTAGCGTCCAGCCAAATAGCGGAATCCACACGCCTGCTGCCAGCGGAATTCCGATGACATTATAAAAAAACGCCCAGAACAGATTTTCATGGATATTCTTTAGCGTCGCCCGACTCAACCGGATTGCTGCCGGCACATCCAGCAGTCTGTTTTTCATCAGTACCACATCCGCAGCATCAATCGCAATATCCGTTCCGGCACCGATTGCGATACCGATATCTGCACGCGTCAGTGCAGGTGCATCATTGATACCGTCACCGACCATCGCAGTCTTTCCCTGTGCACAAAGTTCACGGATCACCTGCTCCTTTCCGTCCGGCAATACACCTGCGATCACTTCATCCACGCCTGCCTGCCGCCCGATGGCACGCGCTGTCCGCTCATTATCACCGGTTAACATAACAACGCGAATACCCATGTTCCTAAGTTCCTTCACCGCCTGCCTGCTGTCTTCCTTTATTACATCCGCCACGGCGATCATACCGATCACCTTTCCTGACTCTGCAAAAAACAGCGGTGTCTTTCCCTGCTCAGAAAGATTCTGTGCCTGCTGCTTCAGCTTTTCCGGCAATACCGCCTGTGTCTCAATAAAATGTGCATTGCCTCCGGCAAGAATCCGGTCCTCACACTGTCCCGTCAAGCCGTTTCCGGGTAAAGCCATAAAATCCGTGATCCGGATATCCTCAATTTTATGCCCTTTTTCCTTTTGCTCCTGCACATAGGCGATCACCGCCTTTGCCAGCGGATGCTCGCTCTTTTTCTCTAATGCATACGCTGCCCGAAGCAGGTTCTCCTCCGATTCTCCCTCTGCCGGGAGCAGATCGGTCACTGCCGGCTCTCCCTTTGTGATCGTTCCCGTTTTATCCAGTGCCACAATCCGCACCTTACCGGTTTCCTCCAGCGCTACAGAGGTTTTAAACATGATACCGTTTCCGGCACCTACACCGTTTCCAACCATAATGGCTACAGGTGTTGCCAGTCCCAGTGCACAGGGACAGCTGATGACCAATACCGAGATTCCTCTTGCGAGTGTAAAACCAATGCTCTCGCCCGCAAACAACCAGATGATCGTCGTCAAAGCGGCAATGACAATCACGGTCGGCACGAACACGCCTGATACTCTGTCTGCCACCTTTGCAATCGGTGCTTTTGTTGCAGCCGCATCGCTGACCATCCTGATGATCTGGGATAATGTGGTGTCCTCTCCGACCCGTGTTGCTTCGCACCGGATAAATCCTGATTGATTCATCGTTGCTGCCGTAACCGAATCTCCCTGCTTTTTGTCCACCGGAATACTTTCCCCGGTAAGCGCTGCCTCATTCACGGCAGTATTCCCCTCCAGAATCACTCCGTCTACAGGAATTGCTTCGCCGGGACGCACCACAAACTGATCCCCTTTTCTGACCTGTTCGATCAGCACCTCGGTTTCCACCCCGTTTCTTAATACAACAGCGGTTTTCGGTGCCAGCTTCATCAGACTTTTTAAGGCGTTCGTCGTCTTCCCTTTGGATCTTGCCTCCAACATTTTCCCCAGAGTAATCAACGTCAGGATCATGGCTGCCGACTCAAAATACAGCTCATGCATATAGTTCATGACCATATCCGCATCGCCTCTTGTCTGCGCATCCGTCATGGCAAAGAGTGCATAGGTGCTGTATCCAAAAGCCGCACCTGCACCAAGCGCCACCAAAGTATCCATATTCGGTGCGCGGTGCCACAGACTCTTTGTCCCGCTTATAAAAAACTTCTGATTGATGACCATAACGATACCGGTTAATAACAGCTGTATCAGCCCCATTGCAACATGGTTATATGCCAGAACTTCCGGAAGCGGAAATCCCCACATCATGTGTCCCATAGAAAGATACATAAGCGGCACGAGAAATACGATCGAATAACATAACCGCATTTTCAACCGCGGTGTTTCATGGTCTTCCAGCAACGCATCATCCCGAGCGGCGGATGTATTATGCTCTGCATCATGTTTTAAGGACGCACCATATCCTGCCTGCTCTACCGCTTTGATAATCTCTTGCGGCGAAGCATTTCCTTCCACTCCCATGGAATTGGTCAGCAGACTGACCGAGCAGGACTCTACTCCCGGCACCTTGGATACTGCTTTTTCCACCCGTGCGCTGCATGCCGCACAGCTCATTCCCGTAACTGTATATTGTTCCATCATGACTCCTTTTTATCAACCTCATTTTGATGATTATGAAACTCTGCTCTCAGGACGGAACCGGTGTGCACAGACCTGTCGGTGGCAGGCACGCTCTCGCTACACCTCGTCCGTAACGGTACATAAGGTGCCAAAATACGGC
>JBJFCE010000062.1:0-44197 GCA_051888775.1 Lachnospiraceae bacterium
CTTTACGGACAGAGTTTCGCAATCGCCTATATTACTATACCAGTAAAAAGGAGATATTATTTCATGCGTTGTTTTACCGTTACAGACAACAGAAGCTTCATGTCCGCACTGTTTACCGGCCCCGTATTTGACCGGATGTCGGCGGAGGACATTCAGATTGTAACTGCCAACACCTTCCACATGGACGGCCGTATCGTACCCGCCTTCTTTACGGCAGACGAAATTGATGCCATGCCGGGCGGCTTACCGGAATATGCTCTATGGGAACAGCTTCGCCCGATCAGCTTCATGCTCATCAAAGGGAAAAAGACGCCGGTCTCTTTCCAGATGACCTTCCATGCTCCTGCCGACCTGATCGAACAGTTATGCAACGATGCTTCCTGCACGGTCTCTGCCGCACAGGTACAGGCACTTGTCTTTACGATCCGCTACAGCGAAGGAACCTGTCGTATGATTACCGGTTCCTCTTATAAGACCTTTCTGCCGGACAAGTCTCTTGACCGGCTGTGGGATGACTATTTCTGCCGTTTTCTTTCAGAACATCAACTTTCCTTTGAGGAAGTCTGAATTACTGTGCAATGCCTTCCTTCTCTGATGTCTTATACTTTTCAAGCAGCTGATCCAGCTTCTCATCCTCGCGGACCAGATCCATATTTCCCAATTCGTGATGTCTGCCCTTGGATTCCAGAAAACGATAAGCGATCATAAAGCTGACATCATCAAAAGAGGTATAAAATTTCTCATTGACATGCTGTATCTTCTCGTGAAGCGGCAGATCCGGAAACAGATCCGCATACCGGAATACCTCATCAAATGCATACATACAGATGTTTTCCTGCTGCCTGATATCGGATGTGATCTCCTGCACATGAAATACATGCATATACACGCGGAGCCACTTGGTATAACCCTGAAACCATTCATAAAGTGTCTCATATTTACGGTTCATTGCTTCCACTTCTTTGCGCCAGATTTCAGACATATAGGTCGAATTCACAATTCCCTGAATCTGCGCCGCCGTCAGATCCAGCTTATATTTTTCATTGAAGGCTTCTACGATCTTTTTCCGCTTTGCTGCAGCCTGCGGAAGCGTCTTCTCCTTGGGCATGGACTTCTTCACCTCTCGGTACGCCTCATAAGTCCCCTGATTTCCCTGTTCTTCATCCCATCGCTGCGGATCCCATCCATATTTCTCCTGCCGTTTCGCCGACTTCTTTTTCTTTTTAAAATAAGAAACCAGATAGATAATGATAGCAATAAATGCAATCGCACTAAGCGCCGGCATCAGCGTCGAAATAAAGGACATCACAATACTGCCAATGATCAGCATCTTAAACAACTGGCTGTTCCGATTGTCCCCTTTATTGTTTCCGAACATCAGAATAATAAATAGAATAAAAAAGATTCCCATGTCTCTGCTCCGCTTCATCGTAAGAAGTTTTCCGTAATCACAAAAAGAAACAGTATGACTTCTGTCACACTGTTTTATTTTAACATATTTTATTCTGCTTGGGAACTTTTCCCTTGACTTTTTTTCTTTTCTGGTGATAAACTGCAATAGCAAAATTACATAATATAAATGCATAACGACACAAGTAGTGCACGGCACGTAAATCTGATCACGGAACATTGTATTTTATTCTTCCGTCGTATCGATTCGCCGATCCTGCTGTGTCTTTTTTTATGCAGAAAAGGAGTATTTATTATGCCACAAAATCAATTTCAGAGAATGGCGTTTGCTTTTCTCACCGTACTCATCACCGTTCATGCGTATGTTTTTTACAGTCTGTATGTTGTAAACGGTTCCCTTTTGATGACGCTCAATCAGACAAACAGCGTCCTTTCCGCCATCGAAAAGCAGGGCGGTGTATACATGCTCGGACAAAATCTACCGATCTGGGCTGTGGTCCTGACTGAATTCTGCCTTGCCTATCTTCTGGAAAATATCATGGGCAGTCCCTGTTCCTTCCGGCTTGCCGCAAAAGTCTTTGATCCCAGGACCACACACCCGATGCTGTTTGAAACGGCTGTAATCTGTGCAACCGTAGGACTGATGTGTCCGACCATGAGCTTTCTGGCGGCGATCCTGTATTATCCGTATTGCAATGGATTTCACCTGATCACGCTCCTCGCAAACTGGCTCAAGCTGGTATGCCTGAATTTCCCGTTTGCGTTTTTTACCCAGTTGTTCTTTATCCAGCCGCTCGTACGGACGCTGTTCAAAGCCATCTTTATCCGCGATAAGAACGAATCAGTTTCCGAATCGGCAGTATAAAGCCGGGCGATACCGATAATTCATCGATGCCCATCTGAAGAAAGGTTTCTGTCAGGGTCGTATCCGATGCCAGTTCTCCGCAGATACCGACCCAGCAGTTTCCTGCATGACCGTTCTCGATAACCTGCTTTATCATCCTAAGGATCGCCGGATGATGGGCATCATAAAATTCATCCAGCTTTGCGTTCTGTCTGTCGATCGCAAGCGTATACTGCGTCAGATCGTTCGTTCCGATACTGAAAAAATCCACCTCTTTTGCCAATTCGTCACTCATCATGACAGCTGCGGGGGTCTCGATCATGATCCCCTGTTCAATATCCTGAAACGGAACGTCCTGTTCCCGAAGCTCACGCTTCACTTCCTCTGCAATTTCTTTGACCTTACAAACCTCTTCAACAGATATGATCATCGGATACATCACCGACAGATTTCCAAAAGCGCTTGCCCTGTAAATAGCGCGTAACTGTGTCTTAAAAATCTCAGGCTGCTTTAAACAGATCCGGATCGCACGGTATCCCATTGCCGGATTTTCTTCTTTGTCCAGATTAAAATAGTCCACCTGTTTGTCCGCACCGATATCCAGTGTCCGGATGATGACCTTGCGTCCTGCCATCGTCTCCGCCACTGCTTTATATGCCTGAAACTGCTCTTCCTCTGTCGGGAAATGATCCTTTTCCAGATATAAAAATTCACTTCGGAACAGACCGACTCCGGCAGCATCATTTTCCAGCACATTTCCTACATCCGAGCTGCTGCCGATATTGGCATACAACCGGATCTTTCTGCCGGATTCCGTCACATCTTCCTTTCCCTTCAGCTGCTGCAAAAGGTTCTTCTGCTCATGCTCTCTGTCCATTTTCTTCTGCATATCATGCAATGTTTCCACGTCCGGATCCACATACAGAGTTCCCGTACCGCCGTCCACGATCACGGTCTTTCCGTTCCATTCTTCACATACCGCAATTCCTATCAGTGCCGGAATATTCATGGTTCTTGCCAGAATTGCCGTATGAGAATTCGTGGACCCGACCTGTGTAATAAATCCCAGAAGCTTCGTCTTATCCAGCTGTACCGTTTCACTCGGTGCCAGATCCTTTGCTGCCAGAATTACCGGTTCCGTCAGTTCAAATTCATTCGTTTTACCGGAAAGCACCCGGAGCAGCCTGCCCGAGACATCGACCACATCCGCCGCTCTTGCCTTAAAATATTCACCTTCCATTTCTTCAAACATTTTGGCAAAATTGTCTCCGGTTGCGGCAACCGCGTATTCGGCATTAACGCCCTGATTTAAGATCATGTTGGAAACAGAATCCATATAATCATCTTCCTCATCCAACATCATCATATGCACGTCAAAAACTGCCGCATTCACCTCTCCGACCTCTCTGCACGCTTTGTCGTAAAGCTCCTGAAGCTGTTTTAATGCCTTGCTTCTTGCAAGCAAAAACCGCTCCCACTCTGCTTTCGGATCCTCCGGCTTATAGCGCTTTACCTGCTTTTCCTCTTTTTGATAATAAAAAAGCTTTCCGATCGCTATTCCGTTTAAAATTGATTTTCCCTGAAAGACTTCCATATCATACCTCTTACTATTTTCTTTCTGACGGCAGATTCCGTTTGGGTTGACTTATGCCTTTATCACAGATTTTCCGAAAGGAAGGTTTGCAGCCGCTCTGCCGCTTCTTCCTCGCAGTCTCCTTCCACGGTTACCGTAATGGTATCTCCATGCTTGACACCAAGTCCCATCAGCGCCATCAGTTTCTTTGCATCCGCACGTTTTCCGTTACAGGAAACAGTCACTTCTGCTCCCGTCTCCTTTGCTTCCTTCACCAGCATTCCCGCCGGTCTTGCATGAATTCCGATTTCATCCGTAATCACATAATCAAATGTCTTCATCTTATTTCCTCTTTCTTTCTGACAATGATACAGACATTTGCAAAACTCTGTCAGCAGACCGGAAGGCATCTACAGATCTGTCAGCGGCAGGTACTGGGAGTCCGTCGGTACTTAGGTGCCGTGTTTTGGCACCTTATGTACCGTTACGGACGAGGTGTAGCGAGAGCGTGCCTGCCGCTGACAGGTCTGTGGGTGCCTTCCGGTCTGCTGACAGAGTTTCGCAAATGTTTCTCATATTGATATTGTGATTGTTTTTCCGAATTTCATGCGTGCTTTTTCAGACTTTGTAACATCTGTTGTTTTCTTATATTGTACCAATTCTATCACCATCCGTAAAACAAAAAAATAAAGCATCCGGAAATTTCCAGTCCGAATGCTTCTTATCCGTTGACAGCCTATGACTCACTTTTCTCCATAATACTGTCCGCAATATAGTCCGCTACCTGATTTTTATCGATCTCCAGTACATAGGCAAGTTCTCCGTACAGCTGATCCTCCGCCATTCTAAAATAGCGCTCATCCACAACCGTAACCTTCTTGCCATCCCGTATTCTGGATTTTTTCCTCTGGTACAATGTTTTAATGATCTTTACAAGCTCCCTGCAGTCACAAGTGGAAAGTGCACTGCGATACTGTGCCTCCCGCTCACGCTCGTTACCGATCCATACAGTCTGTATCTTCGGAATCTCCTCGATCAGCTGTTTTGCCTCGGCTTTGGAAATCACCGGACGCATGATCGTCTTACTGTTATCTACCGGTACATAGATCACCGCCTCGTGCTGGTAGATAGGACACAACGTATAATATTCCCGCTTTTTGTCCGCCATCGACAGTGAGATCGTTCCGATCTCCTCCACCTTACAGATTCCGCTTTTTCCGTACACAATCACATCATTGACTTCAAACATTTTTCTACCGCTTTCCCCAGACAGAGATACCGGAAGGTCGCTCATTTGCAACGCTTCCGGTAATTCACAACATGTTTTCTGTATTTATTTTAGCATCAAACACGCTGAATTGTCAGTGTTTTTTGCTCTGTCAGCCGTTTTTCGTGATTATGCCGTATTGTACAGTGGTTCTTTTTTGTGCAAAATGACGAATCTACTTCATCTTTGGTTTGAAAACCAGACTTGCCAGATAGGCAAATACCAGAGCCGCACTACAGCCTACCGCACCGCTCTGAAATCCACCTTTAAATAATCCTATAAAACCGTCCTGATCTACAGCCTCTTTGACGCCTTTCATCAAGACATTGCCATATCCCAACAACGGGACACTGGCTCCCGCTCCGGCAAACTCCTGAAACGGTTCATACCATCCGAACGCACTGATGAGTGCCCCGAGACATACAAGCAGCACCATAATGCGTCCGGGCATAAGCTTCGTCTTTTCCATCAAAATCTGTACCAATGCACAGATCAGTCCACCCACCCAAAAAGCATTCAGATAATCCATGATAACCTCCAGATTTTCTTTTTGCTTTCAGTATGGACCTGTTTTTGCCGTTTTATACCGTCGCCTCTACCTTTTCAAAATCTGCCGCACCGTGCTTACAGATCGGGCATACAAAATCCTCCGGCAGGGTATCGCCTTCATAAACATAACCGCATACTTTACATACCCACGTTGTCTTCGTCGTCTGCTTCGGCGCCTCCGGCTTCGGCTTAATATGCTCCTGATAATACGTATAAGTTGCGGTCGGAACATCGGATAAGATCTTTGCATCCGTCACATCCGCAATAAAAATTGTATGTGTATCCATATCAATTGTCTGAATCACGCTTCCGGACACATACGCATTGGTCTGTCCCGTAATATAATAAAGACCGTTCTCACTTCTGGCACATTCGGTATATCCCGCAAATTTATCCACATTGTTACCGGACTGGAAGCCAAAATGCCGGAAAAGCTCAAAATCCGCATTCTCAGCAATCATGGAAACATTAAACTTCCGGGATGCCATGATCATATCATGCGTCTTATTCTGCTTATTGACAGCGATCAGAATCCTGTTCGGCGCCGATGTCACCTGAATCGCCGTATTGATGATACAACCGTTATCAAACTGCCCTTCCGCTGTTGTTAATACATACAGTCCGTATCCGAACCGAAACATAGCCTGCTTATCCATAAAAACCTCCTTCTGTCATGAACCCAATCATCCGCCTGTTACGGGTGATTCTCCAACTTTTGTATGATCTGCTCCACAACCTCACGCAATACCAGTTCCTCGCAATCAATAATAATATCCGCATATTGCTCATAAAGCGGGGTACGTTCCGCATAAAGCTGTGCAAGTGTCTGATGTTCTTTAAGTGCCACGCCTCTCTCACGCAGATCTCCGAGCCGGTTTTCAATCGCCTCATAAGACAGCTTCAGATAAATAACCGTTCCGATCTGTTTGAAATGCGCCATCGCCTCTGTACCGTATATGACACTTCCTCCCGTAGCTATGATACTGTGCTCCGCATTGAGTGAAGCATTGATCCGATTCTCGATCTCCAAAAATCCCTGAAGTCCCTCCTGTGCAATGATCTCATGCAAAAGACGCTGTTCCTGTTCCTGAATCACCAGATCCGAATCCATAAAATAATAGCCAAGCTTTTTGGCAAGCACCACACCGACCGTACTTTTTCCCGCACCGGGCATGCCGATCAGAACCAGATTCGTTTTATCCGACATAAGCGATCACTTCTACTTCACACAGTACATTCTTTGGCAACTGCTTGACTGCAACGCAGCTTCTTGCCGGTTTTTCCGTGAAATACTTCTCATATACCGCATTAAATGCCGCAAAATCTGCCATATCCGCAAGGAAGCAGGTCGTCTTTACCACTTTTGTATAATCCGTTCCCGCTGCTTCAAGAATTGCTCCTACATTCTTCATGACCTGTTCTGCCTGAATACTGATATCTCCCTGTGCAATTTCTCCGGTTGCCGGAATGATCGGGATCTGCCCCGATGCATATAACGTATCTCCTGCAATAATTCCCTGGGAATACGGTCCGATTGCTGCCGGTGCCTTTTCTGTACTTACTTTCTTTAACATAGTGTCTCCTCCTGATGATGTTTTATGTAAATGTCAGTATAACCTTTCTTACCACCGGTTCAGACCGGAGGCTCGTTTTCAAACTCCACCGTCACATAATACCCTCTGGCATTTTCCACGACTGCGGAAACGACACCTTCCCGTGCCTTTAACTGTTCTCTGAACGGGTAATTGCCCGACATGGCAAGAGACGGATCAATCGTATAATAATAATTGCTCGGAAGTTTTCCTTCCGTAATCGTGACATGATCTCCCTCATGCAGCAGTCCCGGACGTTCCATCTTAAATTCCATTGTCCTCATATCAATCTCACCTCTATGCTTCTGACTTCTTCATTGTACTATCCGTCTTCCCTTTTTTCAACCTGTAAAATTAGGCGATTGCGAAACGCTGTCCGTAAGTCGGAACCGGTGCTGATCAACCTATCGGTGACCGGTACTGTGAGTCCGTCGGTACTTAGGTGCCGTATTTTGGCACCTTATGTACCGTTACGGACGAGGTGTAGCGAAAGCGTACCGGTCAACGATAAGTTGATCAGCACCGGTTCCGACTTACGGACAGCGTTTCGCAATCGCCTAACCTGTAAAATTGTTGCAAAGCATACGTTTTCCCGATATACTGATAATATCAAGTCACAAACTGTGCTTTGGCATCTATACGCCAAAGACTGCCGGAATTTATCATATTTATCTATCAAAACAGAAAGAAGGAACTAGTATGAGAAACAGAAGAAATAATTACGGCAAAGATAACGCTTCCGGAAGCGGACTTTCTCCGCAGTCGGCACTTGGTATGTTTCTTGCGGGACTTACCATGCTGATCGTCGGACTGTTTATCTTTTCCCAAAAAGTATTGGTGTATACATCGTTTTTTTCCTCCGGTATCCACATTCACGGTTTCCGGTTAAATTCCGGTCTGGTTGTGATTCCGCTTATCGCAGGTGTCATCTGGATGTTTGTTTCTCCAAAAAGTATCTGGGGCAAGCTGCTTACCGGTGTCGGTTTATTGATCATTATCGTCTCCGTCATCATGTCAACCAGCATTCATCTGGTAACGATGTCCTTATTTGACTGGATTCTGATTCTGGTACTTATCTTCGGCGGTGCCGGACTGATCCTGCGTGTATTGCTGGCAAAATAAAAGCGTGCACTTTTCATGCTTCACCGGAAAGTGTTTCCTGTATCTACCCGACGGAGGCTCCTTTTATGAAACAGACAGACTATATTGACCGCCTGATCACATCCGAGATCAGTCGAAACAATCTGGCAGGCGCAAATATCCTGCTTTTAAAAAATGAAAAAGAGCTCTACTGTCAGTCCTACGGAATGGCAGATATCGAACGAGGTATCCCCATGACGCGGGACTCTCTCTTTCGCATTTTTTCCATGACAAAACCCGTCACCTGTGCGGCTGTGATGCTGCTTATGGAACGCGGCATGCTGGATCTTTATGATCCCGTTTCCAGATATCTGCCCGGTTTTCGCAATCAGACAGTCCTCAATCCGGACGGCAGCACCTCTCCCGTCGTGCGCGAAATGCAGATCCGCGATCTGTTAAATATGACCTCCGGACTTTCCTATCCCGATGACTGTACGCCCGTCGGCAAAATGGTCGCGGCGCTGTTTGATGAAATGACGGATGCACAGGACGCAGGACACGGATTTTCTACCGTAACACTTGCAAACAGATTGGGACAGCTCCCGCTTTGCTATCACCCCGGCTCCAGATGGCAGTACAGCACCTCTGCGGACGTGCTGGGCGCCGTTGTCGAAGTAGTTTCCGGCAAGCGGTTCAGTGATTTTCTGAAAAAAGAATTCTTTCTTCCGCTGGAAATGCCGGACACGGACTTTTATGTTCCGGACGATAAAAAGCATCGTTTTACACAATTATACCGCTGCACTCCGCAATCGATGTTTGCCGCATCCCAGCTTACCGATGTGGTAAACGCCCTTTCTTCCTCGAATATGACTGCGCCCGAACAAATGAATATCCGTCCGGAGCTTGGCAAAAATCTGGGGATGGAAGGCTACGCACACCGTCCTGTTTTTGAATCCGGCGGTGCCGGGCTGGTCTCCACAATTGATGATTATGCACATTTTGCAACCATGCTGTTGCAAAAAGGAACCTATCACGGAAAACGTATTCTCAGTCCCAAAACAGCCGCCTTTATGTGTTCGCCTCAACTGGACGATTCCTTTGCAAAAGACTTAAACTGGGATTCCTTAAGAGGCTATCGCTACGGCAATCTGATGCGCTACCTTGTCAACCGCTCCGATGCTACCAATGCAGATCTTGGTGAATTCGGCTGGGACGGCTGGTGCGGAACCTATTTTACCGTTGATCCTTCCGAGGACTTCATCATGCTCTATTTCGTTCAGCGTTGTGATACCGGCTGCAACGAAGTGACCAGAAGGTTAAAGACCATGTCCTACGCCCTGCTGTAAGTCAAAAAAGAAGCCCCCATTTCCCACCGTAGCAATTTCATATCAATTTGTTCGGCTCACGTTCCTAAGGCTGTCACAAATTGATATGAAATTGCTACGGTGGGAAATGGGGGCTTCTTTTTCGTACGATACGTTCCTAGTCTACATGCTCGATCACAACTCCGTGTGCGATCCCCGGTATCGTCTGTCCCTCATTAAAGCTCGTCTTACTAAGCAGTGCTCCTGTCGGAACAAACAGAACCCGCTTCCATTCTCCCGACGCAATCTTTGGCAGAATATAGGCAGATAATACGGCTGCAGCACATCCACAGCCGGAGCCTCCTGCCTCCGTATTCTGTTTATCACTGTCAAAGATCAGCATTCCGCAGTCCAGATGCTGCTTTGTAATATCAATTCCCTTTTCTTCCAAAAGATCAAATAATGCGGTCTGCCCCACATTTCCGAGATCCCCCGTAAAGATCCTATCATAGTCCTCCGGTCTTCTGCCAAAATCCTGCAGATTCTGATAGATCGTATCACATGCTGCCGGTGCCATACAACAACCCATGTTAAAAGAATCCTTGATTCCGTAATCCATGATCTTTCCGGAGGTGATACCGGTAATCTGCGCAAGTACCTTTTCCTGCTTCTGCCCCGTCAGAATATAAGCACCGCTTCCCGTGACCGTCCATGTAGAGCATTTCGGTCTCTGGGAACCATAGCTTAACGGAAACCTGAATTCCTTCTCCGCACTTGCGAAATGACTGGAGGTAACACAGGCGAGCGTATCCGCATATCCGCCGGACACTACCATACTTCCGATTCCCAATGCCTCGCCGCATGTGGAGCAGGCACCATACACTCCCAGAATCGGCGTTTCAAAATCCATAAGTGCATAGGATGAAGCAACCGACTGCGCGAGCAGATCTCCTGCCAGAAGATAACGCAGATCCTTTGGCGCCATCCCCGCTTTTCCGAGTGCCAGACTCAGCGCCTCTTTTTGAAGCGTGCTTTCTGCCTCCTCCCAGTTATCACATCCCATCATGTCATCCGAGCCTACCAGATCAAACAGCTCGCCAAGCGGTCCTTCTCCTTCCTTTGTCCCGACCACGGCGGCACTTTCCCTGATATATACCGGATTGGGCATTTCTATACTCTGCTTTCCCTTCTGCGGACTGTGCATATTGTTCTGCCTCCTATTTCTGCTACATTTTGGAATAGCATGTGCAGAATCGGAAGCTTTATACATTGCAAAACAGGAATCTTGGTAACAGTTCAGCCTTATAAGAAGCGGAGGGGGATGTATGTGTATCCGGCGGCTCTTTGAAAACGCCGGTACTTAGCGAGGTCTTATCGAGCTTAGTACCGCTGCGTTTGAAACGAAGCGAGAGCGTGCCGCCGGATACACATACATCCCCCTCCGGCTTCTTATAAGGCTGAACTGTCAGGAATCTTCTACTTCCACAAGATAACCTCACCTGCAGCAAGCGACTTTTTGACATCAATGAGACGTTGGTTTGACGACCCCCGAAACTGCAGGGAGATATCCTTTAGTTCTTCTACGAATCTGCCATCCACCAACACATCAATATAAGAAAGCAGTTCTCTTGTTTCCGCCCACTTGGCGCACATTTCATCCCGGATCTGGGTATCAAACAGATAGCCCGAAAAGCACCAGATATCTTTCTGCGGAAGCTCTGTACAGACACGTCTGATAAACGGGAGCAGACCGATCTGATTCTGATATTCCATCGGCTCTCCCCCAAGTAAAGTAAGTCCTCTGATATAGTCCGGTCGGAGCGCCTTAATCAGCTCATCCATTGTCTGTTCGGTAAACTCCTTCCCATATGCAAAATCCCATGCGATCTCATTAAAGCATCCCTTACAATGATGCGTACAACCGCTGACAAACAAGGATACTCTGACCCCCGGACCGTTTGCGATATCACAGGTTTTGATTTCCGCATAATTCATAGCCTTACTTACTCCTACAGATGCAGAACACGCTCCTTGATCTCCTGCGTTCTGCCTTGATTCCAGAACTGTGTTCCGATATAGCCACAGGTCCTTCTTGCGACATTCATCTTGTCCTGATCACGGTTACCGCAATTCGGGCACTCCCATACGAGCTTACCGTCGCTGTCAGTGACGATCTGGATCTCCCCGGTATAGCCGCATTCCTGACAATAATCACTCTTTGTATTTAACTCCGCATACATGATATTTTCATAAATATACTGCATGACAGAGAGTACCGCATCCAGATTGTTCTGCATGTTCGGTACTTCCACATAGCTGATGGCACCGCCCGGAGACAGTTTTTGGAACTGTGCTTCAAATTTCAGCTTCTCAAATGCATCGATCTGCTCCGTAACATGCACATGATAGCTGTTCGTAATATAATTTTTGTCCGTTACGCCTTCGATCTTACCGAATCTTTGCTGTAAACATTTGGCAAACTTATAGGTTGTGGATTCCAGCGGAGTTCCGTACAGGCTGAAATCAATATTGGTCTCTGCCGCCCACTTGTGGCATGCATCATTTAAGTGCTGCATAATCTCTAAGGCAAACGGCGTTGCTTCCGGGTCCGTGTGGGATTTTCCGGTCATATATCTGACGCACTCGCAAAGTCCCGCATAGCCGAGTGAAATCGTAGAATATCCGCCATACAGAAGCTTATCGATCTTTTCTCCCTTTTTCAGACGCGCCAACGCACCATACTGCCACAGAATGGGTGCCACATCGGAAGGGGTTCCCTTCAGACGGTTGTGACGGCACATCAGTGCCCGGTAGCAAAGCTCCAGTCTCTCATCCATGATCTCCCAGAACTTGTCCATATCCTTGCCGGAGGAGCATGCTACATCCACCAGATTCAGCGTTACGACACCCTGATTGAATCTGCCGTAAAATTTCGGCTTATTCTGCTCATCTTTATATACGGTCAGGAAAGAACGACAGCCCATGCACGGATAACAGTTTCCGTCCTTCAATTCTTTCATAATCTTTTCGGAGATATAATCCGGTACCAGTCTCTTGGCCGTACACTGGGCGGCAAGCTTGGTCAGTTCCCAATATTTACTGCCTTCCCGGATATTGTCTTCCTCCAGTACATAGATCAGTTTTGGAAATGCCGGTGTAATATAAACACCTTTTTCATTTTTTACACCTTTGATACGCTGATGAAGCACTTCTTCGATCACCGCCGCAAGATCATCTCTGGTCTGTCCCTCAGGAACCTCATCCAAATACATGAACACCGTAATAAACGGTGCCTGACCATTTGTTGTCATCAAAGTAATGACCTGATACTGGATCATCTGCACGCCGCGGTTGATTTCTTCTTTTACACGGCACTCCGCAATCCGGTTCACCGTCTCTTCATCCGGATTCTCGCCGACCAGCTCCAGCTCCTTACGCACTTCTTTACGGAATTTTTCACGGCTGACCTGTACAAACGGTGCCAGGTGTGCCAGAGAAATACTTTGACCGCCGTACTGGGAAGATGCGATCTGGGCTACGCTCTGGGTCGCAATGTTACATGCCGTGGAAAAGCTCTTTGGCTTATCAATCATGGTCTCACTGATCACGGTTCCGTTCTGGAGCATGTCTTCCAGATTGACCAGACAGCAGTTATGCATGTGCTGTGCAAAATAGTCCGCATCATGAAAATGGATGATGCCTTTTTCATGCGCTTCCACAATATCGGGCGGCAACAGGAATCGCTTGGTAATATCCTTGCTGACCTCTCCCGCCATATAATCACGCTGAACACTGTTCACGGTCGGATTTTTATTGGAATTTTCCTGCTTGACTTCCTCATTATTGCATTCCAGCAGGCTTAAGATCTGCTGGTCTGTAGAATTGGACTTTCTGACAAGCGCTCTTTTATAACGATATGTGATATAATTACGCGCAACGGAAAATGCTCTCTGATTCATGATCTGGTTTTCCACCATATCCTGAATCTCCTCTACACTAGGAGAACGCTGCATGGATTCACAGGCATTCTGCACACTTCTTGTGATACCAAGAATCTGCTCATCCGTCATTTTCTCGCTGTCTACGACACTATTGTTCGCTTTTCTGATCGCGGCTTCGATCTTCTCCATATCAAAAATTACTTCTGAGCCGCTTCGTTTAATAATCTTCATTCCTACACTATCCCCTCTGCGTACCGGCGTACGCTCTATCTGTTACCGTCATTTTTTCCCAATGACTTCTCTTTATCCGTACACTATATATTGTAGCAGAGTTCTTTCGTGTGTCAAGATAATGTATAAATTTATTTACTTGTGATATCTACGAAAAAAGCATGCAGGTTTTGTATGTTTTTACCATTTTTCAAGAGGACAATGACTTGATTTCACCGCTGCGCGAAGTTCCACATAACAACCGCACGACAGGCAGGTTCCCTCGCTCAGCTTCTCACATGCCTTGCAAAGAAGCAGCCGTTTTTCATACAGCTGCTCCTCCGTACGGACCGAAAGCTCCAGTCCTTCAATATACTTTTCCAGTTTTTCCCGATACTCTGTTTCATTCCACTCTCTTAACAGGCACCGTTTACAGATTCTTTGCTGCACTTTCCCATAATCTGTTCTGTCATCTGCTCTGTCCATAGTATGCATTTGCTCCGTGCTTCCTATAATAGTGTTTATCCTGAAGTTCCTGCGGCGCCGGAGTAACCTGCGGATTGATCTGCTCCGTACATGCCGCCATCTTGGCAACTTCTTCCAGTACCACCGCATTGTGCACAGCTTCCGCCGCATCCTTTCCCCAGGTAAACGGACCATGATTCTTGCAAAGAACTGCCGGAACCGCCTGAACATCCAATCCGCGCGCACGAAATTCATTGACGATCAGTAAGCCCGTATTCTTTTCATAAGCTTCCTCGATTTCTTCTCTGGTCAGCGTCCGAAGGCACGGCACCTCTCCGTAAATATAATCCGCATGCGTCGTTCCGTAGCACGGAATGCTTCTGCCCGCCTGTGCCCAGCTTGTAGCCCAGGAAGAATGAGTATGCACGATACCGCCGATTTCCGGAAACGCCCGGTACAGCTCCAGATGGGTCGGGGTATCCGAGGAAGGATTGCAGCTTCCTTCCACTCTGTTTCCGTCTAAGTCCATGACAACCATATCATCCGGTGTCAGATTCTCATACGGTA
Organism: Lachnospiraceae bacterium; assembly: GCA_051888775.1. Classification (GTDB taxonomy): domain Bacteria; phylum Bacillota; class Clostridia; order Lachnospirales; family Lachnospiraceae; genus JBJFCE01. Next base: position 14,803 of record JBJFCE010000062.1, read on the forward strand.
CACCGCTTGGTTTAATGACAAATAAACCGCTCTGCCTGTCAATGGCACTGACATTTCCCCATGTAAAGGTTACCAGCCCGTATTTGGGCAGCTCCATATTCGCTTCATAGACCTGTTTTTTTAAATTTTCCAACATATCCTTTTCTCCCGCCGTTATACCTATCTATTTTACGATTATCCGATACTGAACGGATCAAAATACTGATGTCTTTTCTTCTAGCAGCACTCTACCGCAGCGCGTTCCACCGGAAGCGCCTCCACATAAGCTTTCAGGAAACGGTCAAAACCTTCCACATCCTTCGGATCCGGCAATATTTCCGTTCCTTTCTGATCCGCAAACACACGATTTTCCAGATAATCTTCCAGACTCTCACTCTCTGTACGATTCTTCATATAACCTGCAAGCAGCGCCATTCCCCATGCGCCGCCTTCTCCGGCTGTCTCCATAACGGAAATCGGTGTATTCAATGCTGCTGCCGTGATCTTCTGTCCGACTGCTGCTGTCTTATACAAGCCGCCATGTCCAAACATCCGGTCGATCTGCACGTGTTCCTCTTTCGTCAGGATATCCATGCCGACCTTCAGCGCAGCAAGTGCCGTATACAGATGGGTACGCATAAAGTTCGCCAGATTGAACCGGCAATCCTGTGCCCGCACAAATAAGGGTCTTCCTTCTTCAAAGCCGGTGATCGTCTCACCCGAAAAATAATTATATGCCATCAGACCGCCGCAGTCCGTATCTCCTTCCAGCGCTTTGCGGTACAATGTTCCGTAGAGTTCATCCGGCGTCACCTTCTGCCCAAAGCTCTCCAGGCATTCTTTGAACAGCCCGACCCATGCATTTAGATCGGAGGTACAGTTGTTGCAGTGTACCATACCTACAAGATTTCCGGTCGGTGTTGTTACCAGATCAATTTCCTCATGCACTTTTTCCGGCATGTTCTCCATCACAACCATGGCAAAGACACTGGTTCCCGCAGAAATATTCCCGGTCCGTTTTGCAATACTGTTCGTCGCAACCATGCCGGTTCCGGCATCTCCCTCCGGCGGACAAAGCGGAATGCCTGCCTGTAGATTACCCGAAACATCCAACAGCTTTGCGCCTTCTTCGGTCAGTATTCCCGCCTGTTCTCCGGCAGGCAGCACCTTGGGAAGAATATTACGCAGCCTCCACGAGTAGCCGTCCGCTGCAGTCAGTTGATCAAACTGTTCCAACATTCCGGCATCATAATCCTTTGTTTTCGGATCAATCGGAAACATGCCGGAAGCCTCACCGATGCCGAGTACCTTTTCCCCTGTCAGTTTCCAATGCACATAACCGTCCAATGTCGTCATAAAATCCACTTCCGATACATGCGCCTCCTTATTTAACATCGCCTGATACAGATGTGCGATGCTCCAGCGCTGCGGAATCGGATATGAAAACAACTTCGTCAGCTTTGCGGAAGCCTCCTGTGTGATCGTATTTCGCCATGTCCGAAACGGTACGAGCAGTTCTCCCGTCTTATCAAATACCAGATAACCGTGCATCATTGCCGAAAAACCGATAGAACCGATCCTGGTCAACACGATTCCGTACTGCTTCCTGACATTTTCTGCAAGCTCTTTATAACAGTCCTGAAGTCCGCTCCAGATATCTTCCTGAGAATAGGTCCAGATTCCGTTTTCCAGACGATTCTCCCACTCATGTGCCCCCTGGGCGATCGGCTGATTCGTCTCTCCGATCAATACCGCCTTGATTCTGGTCGATCCGAATTCAATACCTAACGAAGTCTTTCCTTCTTCAATATATGCTCTGTTCTGCTCTGTCTGATTCATCCTTTACCGCTCCTATCTGTCATTTACTGATCGCAATCCCAATACCTTCTGTCCGTTATCTTCATTCGCCTTCTGCCCGTTATCTTCATTCACCTTTTTCCTGCGTGCCAACCGCCAGGTGGATAATACTGCATGCAGGGATCGTGAACCGGATCCGTTCGCCATCCACGCAGTATCCGCTAAATACTTCCGTATGTACCGCGTCCGGAGTTTCAAAAGTATTGTGCGCATGCATTTCACCCGACAGGATCGTACCGCAGACCTCTGTCACCTTCGTCTGTGCCAAAATACTTTCCAATTCGTAAGTATGATCCGCAGATAAATTGGCTACCGTGATATGGATCACACCCTCTTTGTCTACAGATACCGATTCGTGGAGGTTCGGTACCCGGTATGCTTCCTCCATACCGATCGTCTCCGTCTCCAAAAAGCTGTCGAGAAGCTCATTGCCCTGATGACACCGGTACATATCAAATGCGTGATAGGTCGGCGTCAGGATCATCTTCTTTCCTTCTGTCAGAATCACGGACTGAAGCACATTGACAAGCTGCGCGATATTTGCCATTTTTACACGGTCACAGTGTTTATTAAAAATATTTAAGTTGACGGCTGCCACAAGCGCATCTCGCATCGTATTCTGCTGGTACAGAAATCCCGGATTCGTTCCCGGCTCACAGTCATACCATGTGCCCCACTCATCCACGATCAGACCGACCTGATGCGTTTTATCATACTGATCCAGAATCTGCGTATGACGGCAGATCAGCTCCTCCATATACAATGCCTTATGCAGAGTTTTATACCATTCCTTTTCATCAAAATCCGTAGCACTTCCTTTATGCTCCCAATCTCCCGGAACAGTATAATAATGTAAAGAGATTCCGTCCATAAAGCCGTGTACATATTCCGGAGCGCGGAATGCTACAGACAGTACGTTTTTCATCCAGTCATAATCGTCCGCATTCGGACCGCAGCAGATCTTATAGATTGGCTTATCCGGATGATAATTTCTGACATAGGTTTGATAGCGGCGATACAGATTTGCATAATACTCTGGTGTCATATTGCCTCCGCAGCCCCAGTTCTCGTTACCGACGCCGAAATAGTCCACCGTCCAGGCCGCCTCATGTCCGTTTTCTTTCCGAAGATCCGCCATCGGTGATACACCCTCAAAAGTCATGTACTCCACCCATTCACTCATTTCCTGTACCGTGCCGCTTCCGACATTGCCGTTAATATAGGTCTTGGCACCAATCTGTCTGCAAAACTCCATGAACTCATGTGTCCCAAAGCTGTTGTCCTCTATCACACCGCCCCAATGGGTATTGATCATCTTTTTACGCGTCTGCTTGGGACCGATTCCGTCTCTCCAGTGATATTCATCGGCAAAGCAGCCCCCCGGCCAGCGAAGTACCGGAATATGCAGCCGTTTTAACGCTTCCACAACATCATTTCGCATGCCGTTTGTATTTGGTATATCGGATTGCTCCCCCACATAGATTCCTTCATAAATACATCTGCCAAGGTGCTCTGAAAAATGCCCCTGAAGTTCGGGATTGATATGTCCTTTTTGATTGTTCGGATTGATAAAAAGTCTGTACATCGGAAATCTCCTTCTCTAACGCTTCTCTTATATTTAAGTTACTACATGGTGGAAATAAAAGCAATATTGGCTTGCGTTTGGAAGGGATACAAATATGCGTATTGGGCTGGGAGGAAGAATACAAATATACATGCTATGGGATAGAATACAAATATTCCATTGTTTTGATAAGAATACCGCTATATATAAAAAACCTCTTTACCCACAGTTGCTTTTTTTGGATAAAGAGGTTTTTATATTGAGCTTTATTATGTATTGTAAATACAAACAGCTATAACTATCTTCTATTGGCACATACTAAAGAATCTTTACAGAATAGTCTTGATCCAGCCTTCCGGAGCTTCGATCTCGCCCATTTGGATACCGGTCAGAGTATCATACAGCTTCTGGATCACAGGTCCCATCTTTTCCATGCCGCTTGCAAAGCAGATCTCTTTGCCGTGGTCATTGATCTTTCCGACCGGAGAGATTACGGCTGCCGTACCGCAAAGACCACACTCTACAAAATTCGGCACCTCATCAAAGTAAACTTCTCTTTCTTCAACTTCCATATGCAGATAATGCTCTGCAACATATAACAGGGAACGTCTTGTAATGGAAGGAAGAATACTGTTGGACTTCGGAGTTACCAGCTTGCCCTCTTTTGTGATAAAGATAATATTTGCACCGCCTGTCTCCTCAACCTTGGTTCTGGTCTTCGGGTCCAGATATACATTTTCGTCAAACCCTTCTCTGTGTGCTTCCATTACCGGATGGAGACTCATGGCATAGTTCAGTCCTGCCTTGATATTTCCTGTTCCGTTTGGCGCCGCACGGTCAAAATCAGAGATTCTCAAAGTTAACGGCTTTGCACCGCCTTTAAAATAAGGACCTACCGGGGTTACCAGAATACGGAACTGATACTCTTCTGCAGGCTTTACACCGATTACGGCATTGGTGCCCATCATATACGGACGGATATATAAGGTTGCTCCGGATCCGAAAGGCGGAACCCATGCTGCATTTGCCTTTACAACCTCTACAACTGCTTCAACAAAACGATCCTCGGGGAATACGGGCATCTCCAGCCTTTTTGCTGTATCTGCCATACGCTTTGCATTTAAATCCGGGCGGAAACATACGATATGTCCGTCCTGTGTCGTATACGCTTTCAGTCCTTCAAAGCAAGTCTGCGCATACTGAAATACACATGCGCATTCATTTAATAGAACATTCGGATCATCTACAAGCGCACCTTCATCCCATGCACCGTCCTTATAATTTGCAACATATCTCTTATCGGTTACACGATAACCGAAGCCGAGATTTGCCCAGTCTAAATCTTTCTTTTCCATTTTTTAGCGGCCTCCATTCTCTCCTGAACCTGTACCTGTGGCTGATGCCCTTTGTACAGTATTCCTGTGTCTTTTTCATATTAGTATAACTGTGGGAATTTTTCAATATCAGATTTTATTAAATACGCGGGATATTGCATACTTTGCAGCAGATTCTTTGTTTTCTGCGGGGGAGACGGGGGATTAGGATACTCCGGCAGTAGGGGCGGGGATCCACAGACCGGTCAGCCGCGGGCACGCTCTCGCTACACTTCGTCCGTAGCGGTACATAAGGTGCCACAGTACGGCACCTAAGTACCGACGGACTCACAGTACCCGCGGCTGACCGGTCTGTGGATCCCCTTTCTGTGCTGGTGACAGAGTTTCGCAATCTACAAATTCATAGGAAATCTATTAATCCATAGGAATAGAAACTAGCTGCTTGTGATTATAATATTCTCCAATTTTGATAATAGTTCCTATTTTTATTGATTTTTTTATTCTTCTCTGTTATAATAAATTTCGGTTTAAGAGATTTTCTATCGGAACATACTAACAGAGAAAAGATGAAAAGAGGTAATGAGCATGGCCAGAATTATAGATGCATCGGAATTTGAAGCAAGTGTACTGAAAGCGGACAAGCCCGTACTGGTAGATTTCTTTGCAACATGGTGCGGTCCCTGCAAAATGATGGCTCCGGTACTGGATGAGTTGTCAAACACTTATGATACTTTTGATGTTGTAAAAGTTGATATTGATGAATCCATGTCACTTGCGGAAGAGTATAATATCATGTCGGTTCCGACTTTTATGGTGTTTAAAGACGGAAAGTTTTCCGGAAAAGCCATCGGTATCCAGAGTAAAGGTGAATTGTTAAAGCTGCTTGACTTATAATACTTCCGAAAAGTTCAAGGCGCACAACTTATAGCACTTCTGAAAAGCTTCAAAGCGCCTTATCAGTTTTTTCAGTCAAAAAAGCTGCCGGATATGTTTTACTGTGTAACCTTTTAGAAAGATCTCATTTTCACGATCTTCCCAAAAGATCCCATAACAAAACATATCCGGCAGCTTTTTATTTCCGGTTAAAAGCTTCTGATCTTATCCTCGCTGTCATCCTCTGTTTTTTCGATTTTTCGAATCACCACATAATAGGAATAATCTTCATTTACCGTGATCTTTACGCGGTCACCTTCTTTATGTCCCATCAGTGCTCCGCCAAGCGGAGATTCTTTGCTGATCAGACCGTTTAAGGAATCTTCTCTGACCGTCGTTACGATCCGGTAGACTTCTTCTTCATCATCTTCTTCAAAATAAACCGTGACCGTATTATTCAGACCGACTTCATCCTCCTTGGACTCATCGGATACGATAACCGCAGTCCGCACCATTCTCTCCAGATAACGGATCCTGCTCTCATTCCGGTTCTTTTCCCTTTTGGCAGCATAATACTCAAAATTCTCGCTTAAATCGCCCTGCGCTCTTGCTTCTTTTACCGCTTCGATCAGCTTCGGACGCAGTACGAGCTTACGTTCCTCAATCTCCGCCTCCATCTTCGCCAGATCGGATGCTGTCAGTTCATCGTTCATATGCCTTTCCCCTTTTGATTCCCGATATGATAACAGTATAACATGAATGTTGCACATTCATGGCGGATGTCCATTCGGACGTTTCCTACCTTGAATAAGGTCATTATATCATAAGTCCGCCATGTATCATTCGGATGCCTACAGCATCCTCATTCACGGGCTTCGCCCTATGTCTGCAGTCAGAGTCAAATTCGCCTGCAAGCAGTCGATTGACTCCGGCTGCAGACGCATGGCTCATTGCCTACGTGTACATTATATCATATTTTTTTTCTAAGCTGTCACGGATTTTCCGGTATAAAGCTGATAATATTTTCCTTTTTCCTCAATCAGTTGGTCATGTGTACCACGCTCAATGATCCGTCCCTGCTCCAGTACCATGATACAGTCGCTGTTCTTTACGGTGGACAGACGATGTGCGATCACAAAGGTTGTGCGTCCCTCCATAAGCGCATCCATTCCTTTCTGAACCAGCTTCTCCGTTCTGGTATCGATGGAACTGGTTGCCTCATCCAGAATCAGAACCGGTGGATCAGCCACGGCAGCTCTTGCAATCGCCAGAAGCTGTCTCTGACCCTGACTGAGATTCGCACCGTCACCATGTAATAACGTCTGATAACCGTCCGGAAGTCTTCTGATAAAGCCGTCTGCATTTACCCGCTTTGCTGCGGCCATCACTTCTTCATCCGTTGCATCCAGCTTGCCGTAACGGATATTTTCCATAACGGTTCCCGTAAAAAGATGGGTGTCCTGCAAAACAATGCCCAGTGACCGGCGCAGATCCGCCTTTTTTATCTTATTCACATTGATACCGTCATAGCGGATCTTTCCGTCCTGAATATCATAGAACCGGTTGATCAGATTGGTGATCGTTGTTTTTCCCGCACCGGTTGCCCCGACAAATGCTATCTTCTGTCCCTGCTTTGCATATAACTCAATGTCATGCAGAATCATCTTTTCATCCGTATATCCGAAATCCACTCTGTCGAATACAACATTTCCTTCCAGACGCTGATAGGTTATCGTACCCTCTGCTTTATGATAATGCTTCCACGCCCAGATTCCCGTTCTCTCACGGCTCTCCGTCAAGGTTCCGTCAGGCGCCTGGGTCGCATTGACGAGCTCTACATAGCCGTCATCCACCTCAGGAGTCTCATCCAGAAGTTTAAATACACGATCCGCTCCTGCTAACGCCATAATGATACTGTTTAACTGCTGGCTGACCTGATTGATCGGCATATTGAAGGATTTGTTAAAACTTAAAAAGCTTGCCAGTTCTCCGAGTGTCAGCCCCGATATGCCGGTCAGGGTAAGCAATGCACCGACAACCGTACAAACCACATAGCTGACATTGCCAAGCTGGGCATTGATCGGTCCCATAATATTACCAAACATATTTGCCTGATATGCACTTTCGTATAAATGATCATTCAGTTCTTCAAACTGTTTCTTACTTTCTTCCTCATGGCAGAATACCTTAACAACCTTCTGACCATTCATCATTTCCTCAACATATCCATTCAGTTTCCCGATATCCTTTTGCTGTGACAGGAAGAACCGGCTGCTAAGACCGCCGATTTTCTTAGTCGCTATCAACATGATCCCTACCATAACAAGCGTTAAAAGTGTCAGCGGGATATCCAGAATAAACATGTAGATCAATACCATGACAACCGTCACGGCACTGTTGATCAGCTGTGGAATACTCTGGCTGATCATCTGGCGAAGCGTATCAATATCATTTGTGTACATGGACATAATATCTCCATGTGCATGCGTATCAAAATATTTGATCGGAAGACTTTCCATCTTTTCAAACATATCATCTCTAAGATTCCGCATTGTTCCCTGCGTTACATAGACCATCACTCTGGACTGCACAAAAGATGCCAGAACTCCGGCCGCATAAAAGCATCCGACTCTTGCGATCGCATGTAACAGCGGTCCAAAATCAGGATCGGCGCCTCCGATCAAAGGCGCAATATAAGTATCGATCAGTGTCTTCATGAACATCGTTCCCTGCGTACTTGCAAACACTGTAACTAAAATACAGATCACGACAAGAATACACTGCATCCAGTAATCTTTTAAAACATATCCCATGATCCGTTTGAAAATCTTTCCCGGATTTTTTAATTTTGGTCTCGGTCCGCGTATACCTTTCGGACCGCCCGGTCCGGGTGCCTGATTCACTCTCGGTCTTCTTTCTTCTGCCATGATCAGTTCTCTCCTTTCTCATCAAAGTCGCCGCTTCCTGCAGTCTGTGATTCGTATACCTCACGGTAAATCTCATTCTGTGCCAGCAATTCTTCATGGGTTCCGAATCCGACTACACGCCCTTCATCCATGACAATGATGTGGTCGGAATCCTGAATACTTGCAATTCTCTGCGCAATAATCAGTTTGGTTGTTCCGGGGATCGCTTCCGCAAATGCTTTACGGATCTTGGCATCCGTTGCCGTATCCACAGCACTCGTAGAATCATCCAGAATCAAAATCTTAGGCTTTTTCAAAAGCGCTCTTGCAATACAAAGTCTCTGTTTCTGCCCACCGGACACATTCGTGCCGCCCTGCTCAATATAGGTATTGTAGCCTTCCGGCATTTTTTGAATAAATTCATCCGCACAGGCAAGTTCACATGCATAACGACATTCTTCCTCGGTGGCATCCTTTTTGCCCCACCGCAGATTATCCAATATACTTCCGCTGAACAGGACATTGTTCTGCAGCACGACCGAAACCTCATTACGGAGTGTTTCCAGATCATAACTGCGTACATCCTTGCCTCCTACCAGAAGTTCTCCCTGTGTGACATCATACAGGCGGCTGATCAGATTGACCAGACTGGACTTTGCACTACCCGTCCCTCCGATAATTCCGATCGTCTCGCCGGAACGGATCTTCAGGTTAATATCCTTTAACACCGGCGTCTTTGCATCTTTTTTATAACAGAAAGAAACATTTCGGAATTCAATGCCGCCATCCGGGATTTCATAATCCGGATGCTCAGGATTCGTCAATTCGGTCTTTTCATTCAAAACCTCCGTAATTCGTCTTGCACTTGCCACAGACATCGTCAGCATAACAAATACCATAGATAACATCATCAGACTCATCAGAATATTCATACAATACGTCAGAAGACTCATAAGCTGTCCGGTAGTCAAAGTCTGTGCCACCACCATTTTAGCTCCCATCCAGCTGATCAGCAGGATACAACTGTACACTGCGAGATTCATCATCGGATTGTTCCATGTGACGATTTTTTCTGCCTTACAGAAAATCTTATAAATATTTCCGCTTGCTTTTCTAAACTTGCTGTTCTCATAACCTTCCCGAACATACGCCTTAACTACGCGAATCGCGGACACATTCTCTTCCACGCTCTCATTCAGGTCATCATACTTCGGAAACGCCTGAGAAAAATGCTTTGTCGCACTTGTTACGATAATCGCCAGCACACTTCCAAGCAGGATAACAGCAATCAGATATACACTTGCCAGACGCGGACTGATCAGAAAAGACATCAGCATCGCACAAAGCAGGCTTGCCGGTGCCCGCATACACATCCTCAGAATCATCTGATAGGCATTCTGGATATTCGTCACATCCGTAGTCAGCCTGGTGACCAGACCGGATGTACTGTACTTATCAATATTGGAAAAGCTGAAAGTCTGGATGTTGTCAAACATCGCTTTTCTTAAATTTCTCGCAAGCCCTGCAGACGCCATCGCACCGTACTTGCCTCCGAGGATTCCGAAGGTCAGTCCCAGCACTGCCGCAACCAGCATACAACCGCCCATCAGGTATATGTGCTTCATATTTCCCACTTCCACACCGTTATCAATGATGGAAGCCATCATTAACGGTATGATCATCTCCATAAGAACCTCTCCCAGCATAACGATTGGTGTCAGAATAGAAGGTTTTTTATATTCCTTGATCTGCGCTCCTATTGTCTTTAACATGACATATCCTCCTCTTCATTTTTCTATCAGATATTTTCGAAACTCTGTCATCAGGATGAAACGGGTGCCCACAGACCTGTCAGCCGCGGGCACTGTGAGTCCGTCGGTACTTAGGTGCCGTACTGTGGCACCTTATGTACCGTTACGGACGAGGTGTAGCGAAAGCGTGCCCGCGGCTGACCGGTCTGTGGGCACCCGTTTCATCCTGATGACAGAGTTTTGCAATGTTCTAATTTTCTATCTCTCTTTTCATTTCTTCCAGATTGGTATGCACAATCTCCAACAGCCGGAACAGTTCCTCCTGATCTGCTTTACTCATGCCTACAAGCATTCTGGCATCCATATTTTCCATATGCGCTTCTACCTTCTTATGATCCGCCAATGCCATCGGTGTCATCATGATCCGCTTCAGTCTTGCATCCCTGTCCATACAGCACCTTGTGAGCAGACCGTTTTTTTCCATGACCTGAAGCGTATTCGTTGCTGTCGCACGGGAAATCCGAAATTCTTCTTCAATATTCTTTTGATAGACAGGCTGATCCTGATGCCGGAAGAGATATCCCATAATACCGGCCTGAAGTTGCGTCAGGGGCGGCTTATCCTGTATCGGTCTGGTTTTTCTGACGACTTCTCTGATCAGATTATGTATCTCCCGTAATTCAAACCCAAGCATTCTCTTCTCTTTCATTTGATTCTCCCATCATTGTCTCAGATATTGATAAACGGTAGTGTCTGATGTCAATCAGCATCTTATATATCTCTATAGCAAAATAATGTTAGTGTGCTAACTTTATTGTTAGCACACTAACATTATCGCGTTTGATAGTCATTGTCAATACCTTATCAAAAAAAATACACCCTGCATGTTCGCTTTATTCTGCGTCCATACAAGGTGTCCTCTCATACCGATATTCAGAAAAAGATTTCTTTTACCACACCGCACAGGATCCGCGCTGTCTTTTCGGCTCCGTATTTACTGCTGTCGATCATCAGATCACGATGGTCAAACACTTCCTTTACTCCCTCACAATAACGCATCCGATAGATTTCCCGCGCCTTATCCACCTCGCGGATCATGCGCCTTGCCGTCTTTTCATCCATACCGAGCTTTTCGGTACAGTTCTTAATTCTCTCCTCCACAGGCGCATAGATATAGATATTCAGTACCCGGTCATAGTCCTGCAGGATGCTGTCGGCACAGCGTCCTACGATAATACAGGATTCTTTCCGTGCAAGATCCCTGATGATATTTTTCTGCACCGCAAAGATCTCCTGTTTCATACTGACCAACCCGATCCCAAGCGGATATTTACGGCTTTCAAAAATGGAACCGGCATTTTCTTCTTCCCGGCTGATCTCAGGCACCGGCAATCCCATCCGCTTTGCTGTCGCTTCTACAATATCGCGGTCATAGAATTCTATGCCAAGTTCCTTTGACATCTCCTGTGCAATTGTCCTTCCGAGACTTCCGAACTGCCTCGATATCGTGATACTATACTTTTCCATACGATTCCTCTTTTCTTCCGGCTCTCCGCGGCTTTTCACAACTCTACACTCCCGCTTCCCGTCTTTTACGGCTTTCGGCTTCTCTCTTTAGCTTCTCACAACTCCCGGCTTTTTCATGCGCTTCTGCATATAGCGCACGATGCAGGAAATGGTAAAATTGATCACAAAATAGATCAATGCCGCAAATCCGAACAATACAAAGACATCGGAAACATGGATCGCATTTGTTCCGTTATAACGATTGGCTGCGGACAAGATCTGCTTTACCCGCGCCATCAGTTCAATCGTTGCCACATTTGCCAGATAAGAGCTGTCCTTGATAGTCGTCACGACCTGACTGAGCAGCGTCGGTATGATATTCCGGTATGCCTGCGGCAAAACGATATAGATCATGATCTGTACCGTATTAAAGCCCTGCGAATGACCTGCTTCAAATTGTCCGTGTGCAACCGAATTTAATCCGCCTCTTACAATCTCCGCAATAACGGAGGATGTAAAAAGTACAAGTGCCACGGATGCCTTAAATAACAGCTTGGTATTCACGGAAGTCAATCCAAACATCGGTTTACTCAAGAAACCGGGGCAAGGGCAAAATACCAGGCAGATAAAGATCCACAACAATAACGGAGTATTGCGGAAGACCTCGATATATACGACCGCAATCCATTTAAAAATTTTATTTTTCGGGCTATTACAATAGTTTCTGAGCAGTGCCAGAAGAGATCCGAGCAGAACTCCGACAAACACTGCAATAAAGGATATGATAATCGTAAACACAATTCCTTTCCATAAATAGGTCAGAATTGCGGGATTTTTCAACATGGATAAACTGCTTTCTAATATACTCATTTAAGCCACCGTCCTTTCTGATTCCGTTTTTGCGGCGACGGTTACCTTTCTGTCCCTTTTCTTTAATGACATTTCCCATGCACTTGCCAGCGTAGACAACGGGAAACATACGATAAAGAATAAAATACCGCTTAAAAGATACGCCGGTGCATAGGCACCTCCCGTATTCTCACCGGTAACAAAGCTATATGTCAACGAGATCAGATCCGCACCTCCGACAATATAGAGGCAGGAAGTATTCTTGATCAGATTGACGACCTGATTTACCATAGGCGGCAGAATGATCTTGATACTCTGTGGCAGGATAATATAATACATCCTTCCGATATAGCCAAATCCCTGAGCCTGTGCCGCCTCAAACTGCCCTTTGGGAATGGCCTCGATCCCGGCGCGGATAACCTCGGACATATATGCGCCATGATATACTCCGAGCGCCAAAAATCCGGTTACCAGAATTCCGAGACTATGTCCCGAAAATGCCAATGCATAATACAAAAAACATAATTGTAAAAGCAGCGGTGTATTCTGAATCAGTTCCACATAGACTCTGCTGATCACCTTTAAGGATTTTTTCCCGCTCGTTGCCATCAAGCCGAACAGAATACCGAGCAATAACGAAATGATCAGACCGAATAACGCTGTTTTTGCGGTATTTGCCAAACCGAGCAAAAAGGTATTCCGATACAGCCATACCTTCTCCCATGCTCTTGCTGAAAATATTCCGGACATTGCTTTTCCCTCCTTCTGCTTTTTTGAAAGAAGAAGGAACTCCGTCACCGAAGCCCCTCCTTCCAATGGTCATACCTGATTATTCCAATCCATTCTCTGCGATCAGCGCATCTACCGTGCCGTCCGCAAGCCATCCCTGAACCAGCTCATCAACCAATACGGAAAGTCCCGAACCCTTGGTAGTTGCCACGCCATATTCCTGCGGTGCAAATTCATCCGTAATATAAGAACGTCCGTCTGTCTTATAGATTGCAAGAATAGACTTATCTACGCAGAAAGCATCGATCTCACCTGCGCTAAGTGCAGTGGAAATGGTCGGATAGTCATCATACTGCTGGAATCTGACTCCTTCTGTCCATGTTGCCGGATCAAATGTTTCCGTATCAAAATTGTCTCCACTGATCAGCCCCGCATCGATCATTGCCTTAACAAGAGATCTTGCAGAGGTGGAGCCGGATGATACACCGACGGTCTTATCAACCAGTCCGCTCAAATCAGTGATACCGGTAGAATCCTCAACAAGTACGGTTACATGATCGGTAAAGTACGGCGTAGAGAAGTCCCAGCTCTCTTTTCTTTCATCCGTGATGGTAAAAGTTGCAAGTACACAGTCAATATCACCGGAATCCAAAAGCTCTGTTCTGGTAGCTGCGGTAACTGCCGTAAACTCTACATCCACGCCAAGATATGCTGCAATCTTCTTTGCAAGCTCGATCTCCATACCGGAATATTCTTCTGTCAGCGGATCCTGATAGCCGAATCCGATAACCGCATTTTTTACACCGACTCTTAAAACACCACGGTCAATGATAGCCTGCACATCTGCAGCAACCTCTTGTGTTCCTTCAGCCGCATCGCTTTCTTCCGTTTCTGAAGTTTCTGAAGCTTCTGTTGCTTCCGATGTTTCCGTCACTTCCGGTGCCGTTGTCGGCTCTGCTTCTTCTTTGTCACTTCCGCCGCAACCGCCGAGTAAGAGCATCGTCATGGTAAGCGACAGTGCAAGCGCCATAAATTTTCTCCACTTTTTCATAATATTCTCCTCCTTTTTTCTGTCCTTTCATAAAAGAAAACCTGCTGCCTTTTCAAGATGCCGCTGCCTTTTATCAAAAGACAATTTATAGAAGATCCGAAACACGGTGACTGACCTGCTGCCAAAGCAATGTGTTCCGAATCTAACTAACCATTTGATTACCGGATGATCTTTCCGAGAAACTGCTTTACCCTCTCATTCTGAGGATTTGTAAAGAAATGCTCCGGTGTCCCCTCTTCTATGATCTGTCCATCCGCCATAAATACGACACGATCGGCAACCTGCCTTGCAAAGCCCATCTCATGTGTGACAACGACCATCGTGATGTTTTCCTTTGCCAGCTTGATCATGACATCCAGTACCTCCTGGATCGTTTCCGGATCCAGTGCCGAAGTTGGCTCATCAAAAAGAATGATCTTCGTCTGTGCACACAGCGCACGTGCAATCGCAATCCTCTGCTGCTGCCCTCCAGAAAGTGTGGTCGGATAAACGTGTGCCTTATCGGTCAGCCCTACCACATCCAGATAATGATATGCCAGTTCTTCTGCCTCTTTTTTGGACTTATGATGCAGCTTCATCGGAGCAAGCGTCAGATTCTTCAGTACTGTCATATGCGGGTACAGGTTAAACTGCTGAAATACCATAGACATCGATTCCCTGACGATTTTGGTCTTATTCTTGCTTGTAATCTCTTTTCCGTCTATGTATACATGTCCGCTGGTCGGCTCTTCCAAAAAGTTCATACAGCGTACCGTTGTCGATTTTCCGGAACCGGACGGTCCGATGATGACCAGCTTTTCGCCTTCTTTCACCTCAAGATTGACATCCTTTAATACATGCAGATCTCCGAAATATTTATTGATATTCTCCATTCTGATCATAAGCCGTCTCCTCTCTTCCACTCCGATATGCTCCGCTCAGGGGAGGATAAAAAAGGCGCTCCACAACCGGTTATCCGGTTATGAAACGCCTTTGTTTCAAACAAAGAAATGCGCCCTGTATATTCATGATATACACGGCGCCTTTGCTTGTAAGAGAGTATATAACTGTCAATTGGAATTGTCAAGGATTTATTCAAAAAGTTTTTTATTGGTTTTTAGTAATAGCAGTCCCTCTGCCTAAAGGAATTCCCAAGCGGCAGGAAAGGATCTTGTGTCTGACGGCTCTTGAAAAACGCCGGCACTTGGCGAGGTATTTTCGAGCCTAGTGTCCGCTGCGCTTTTTCACGAAGTGAGAACGTGCCGTCGGACACAAGATCCTTTCCTGCCGCTTGGGAATTCCTTTAGGCAGAGGGACTGTCCTTTCAAATCATGCAAAAGTTCTATGAAAATCTTGACAAATTCAGCGTGACGTGTCATTGATGTAGAAAAGGATTTTGCGCCATGAAAGGCGCTACTCTTAGGAGGAGTTTTATGCAGCATGGTCGTACACAATTTAAGTTTCCTCCCATCGGGCTTCGGATCATCAAATCCGCGCTTGGTGTGTTTTTGTGCTTTTTGATCTATTTTCTGCGCGGTCAAAAAGGGATGCCTTTTTATTCCGCACTTGCTGTGCTGTGGTGCATTCAGGCATATACGAAGAACACCGTAAAAAACGCAATTCAGCGTACTATCGGCACGATGATCGGCGCTGTTTACGGGTTGATCTTTATCCTTTGTAAAATGTATGTGATTGATTTCGGGTTTTCCGTACTGCATTATTTATGTTTATCTTTGATGATCATTCCGATCATTTATACGTCCATTTTGTTTAACCGCAAGAATGCATCTTATTTTTCCTGTGTCGTCTATCTGAGTATCGTCGTCAATCATCTGGCAGATGTCAATCCCTATCTGTTTGTGCTGGACCGTGTAACGGATACAATGATCGGAATCCTGCTCGGACTGATTATCAATTCCTTTCATCTTCCGAGAACATACAGAAAGGATATCCTGTTTGCCGCAGATCTTGACAATGCACTGACCGTTACAAAGGACAAGCTGACACCCTACAGCCGCGTGATGCTCAATACGTTGTTAGAACAAGGCATGGCTTTTACGATCATGACCCTGCGTACTCCTGCCTCGCTGCTTCATTCCGTTTCTGATATTAACCTGCGACTTCCCATTATTGCCATGGACGGCGCCGTTCTTTATGATACCAAGGAAAACCGCTATATCCGCGCCTTTGTCATTTCTCCCGAAAATGCCGGCATACTTTATCAGCTTCTGACATCCCGTGGCTTCCATGTATTTTCCAATGTTATTCTGGAAGATCTGTTGATCATTTACTATCGTGAGTTTCAAAATCCCGCAGAAAAAGCAATCTTTCAAGAGCTGCGCCGCTCACCCTACAGGAATTATCTGAACAAAGAACGTCCTGCCACGCATCCGGTCGTTTACTTCATGTCCATCGATACGACCGAGCGGATCGAGGCACTTTATACAGAACTGGAACAGAATGGTTATACCTCTTCCTTCAAGGTTCTGCACTATCCGTCCGATGATTACCCCGGCTATTCCTATATCAAGATCTATAATCGGAATGCCTCGGTCAAAAATATGCTTGACTACCTGATGCGGGAAACAGGTCTGCAAAAGCTGATCACCGTCAGTGACAATCACAGCCGGTATGACGTGATGTACTCTCATCATGACAGTAACCACATCATCCGGCTGCTCAAAAAACTATATTCTCCCGTTATCTTCAGCAAAAACGCCGTTACAGAAAAAGCAAACAATTAGGACATTGCATTCGCCTGTTTATATTTGTACAGCATCTCCGCATGATTCTGTTCTTCAATCTGGATATCCGCAAACAGCTTACGAAGCTCGGTATTATCGCAGTTGAACACATCGGAATTGTATTCGGAAGAAACCATTTTCTCCGTTCCGATGCAGTCTGTTGCAAGGAAGTTATCATGCTCCTTGTCTGCCGTATTGCCGCCGTCCTTATAGGTTGCGCACGGGCAGTATTCCTTTCCCTGAGAATCATTGCAGTCACAGGACGGTATCTCACCATTCAGCGCCTGCCCCAAGGACTGAAAATGCTTCTGCTCTTCCTTCTGCAATGTACGGAATAAGTTCTGCAGCTCGGTATCCTTTGCTTCCGATGCGTACTTCTCATATTTTGCGATGCATCCCTTTTCCTGTGTCTGTAAATCCTTGATCGCAGTTGTTTCTTTTGCTGTTAAAACCATGATACATTCCTCTCTTTCTTCTTACCGGATTTTTAATTCCATTTCCAGTATGGACAATTTTTCCGGCTTCATACAAAAAAGAGTTTTTCATCCGCACACTCTGTCAAAATTCCACCCGTACTGCTTTTACTGCATCGTTTCTTCCGCATAACTTTCTCCCGTGGCATAATCGATCACCACGCCCGGCTGCACATTGTATACAAATACATCAAAACAGATTCCGACACCGTCATCCTCCAGTGAATACGCTTCCATCCGCACCCCTGCCGCAACCAGATCTTCGCCCTGAAAAGCCGGTGTAACACGGTATAGAACATGATGATTCGTGGTCCTGATATAAGACGCCACATCATTTTCAAACGGCAGCATCCCCTGTACGTTCAGGTAGCGTGTTCCGGTAATCAGATTGCGTTCATTCGCATTTTCTCCTGCAAGCTGATAACCGATCAAATGGCAGCGGTTATACAGATAATTGCCTTCTATGCAGTCATATTTTACGGTATGCCAGCCGGACGGCCGGACAGGACCGATCTCTCCCCGCTCCTCGGTAGGCATCAGCTCCTGCCCGAGCAGCGCATATGCCGCGCCGCATCTTCCAAGTCCGTCCAGCTCACTGTACTGCTCAAACGCTTCTGTCATTCCCTGTTCCGTCCGGTACTCCATGTCCGAAAAATCCGGCATATTATCGCCGATCACAACGTAGGGATCACCGGAATATGCCGGAATGCTCTCCAAATCAAATGCGGTCTCTGTTTGCGTTCCAAGGAAGTCTTCCTCCGCACCGACATTGTCCGTTTCCGTGCCGACATCGTCCATTCCGGACTCATTCGTTTCCGTACTGATGTCATCCGTTTCCGTCCCGTTGAAATCCGCTTCTTCACGAAGTGTAACAATTTCCCACAAAAAGAACAGACAAAGTGCCCCGGCAAGACACAGCCATGATCTTATTTTTCTATATTTTCGCTTTTTATGCCGTCTTCCTCTGTAGGCTTTCTTATTCATACTGACTCATCATCCGTTTCAAAATATTCTTCATAAAAAAGCACATAAAATAAGTACGCTGCTTAGGTGCCGACAAAAGACATCAATTTGCGACAGCCTTAGGAACGTGAGCCGAGCAAATTGATGTCTTTTACCGGCACCGGAGCAGCGTACTTATTTTATTTGGCAGCCCTTATAATATCTCGAGCGGAGACTCTTTCTGCCAGGTCCGTAATGTGAGCGCATACGGACTATGATACATTTTGCACAATTCCTCATAGGTATTCCACTCTTCGGTAAGGCAGAAGTCCTTGCTCCACGTCATATACCAGCACCACGGAATATGCGTCTTTGCAAGCTGCTCCACGGAAGGAATCACACCGATCTCACCGATTGCTGCAAGCTTCTGCTCCGAATTATTTGCAACCAGCTCCCGATACGGCTCCGCAGAATCTGTGTGGCAATGCTTTTCCGGATACATGTCTCTGGAAATAATGTCTACAACATCATCCCCCGGATACCATGCCTTGGAAGGACAGTTAAATACCCAGATCAGGTTATGAAGCTCATGGACCTGTGTATAACGCTCGTACATCATGCGCCACAGCTTTTTCACCGTATCTGCACCTTTAGCGCCCCACCAGAACCAGTCACCGTCCCCTTCATGAAACGGTCTCCACAGAATCGGAATATCATGCTCCGCATAGACTTTCAGATGCTCTGCCATTTGATCCATATCGCGGATCAGCGCTTCCCGCTCTTTCGTCCCTTCCGTCACTGCCAACGATGCATCAAAATCTGTATTAACGGTATAAAATGATTTATCATGTCCGCCGATCGGGGAATACCAATGCCACGTAAAAGTGATCAGACCTTTCCTGCGGTATGCCCAGTCCCATGCCTGTTCCAGTGTGCCGCGGTTTTCCTCTATTTCTTTTAAACACTCCTCGTCCGCACCTTCCAGCTGCATATGAGGCGAATAGCTCAGCAATTCAAATCCGCAAAGTGCCGGAAGTTCACCTGTTACCTTCTCGATATTCACAAGTTCCTCCTGTGCCCTTGTCTGCGTATGCTGCCCCGTAATCATCCTATTTCCGCTTATCCTATCCAGATATGCCATCAGCCTTCTTGCATTGGGGGATGCTTTAGGATCCGTTGGTATTCCTTTACTGTAGGTATTCATTTTATTCCTCCGATTTGATTCATATCATGTTATTGACTTTTCTATAATACAACATTCCTATGATATCTGCAAAGATCCATCCAATCGGAATAGACCACCAGATAGCACATACTCCTATTGACGTATTAGGGGCAAACAGATAAGATAACAGCACTCTCGTGCCAAGGGATATGATTGTCAGAACAAGTGACATTTCGGCCCTCTGAACTGCCCTGTAATAACCATAGAGCAGAAAAAGGATTCCTATCCCAAAATAAAAGCTTCCCTCTATTCTCAGGTATTTCACACCTTCAGAAATAATCGCCGTTTCGCTTGCTTCTACGAACATTTCCATAAACTGCCGCGAAAACAGCCATATCACAGCTGATATGATCAGGCAAAAGGTAACGGATACCATAATTGCTATTCTTGTTCCTCTATGAATACGTTCATTCTTCTTGGCCCCATAATTTTGCGAAATAAACAGTGAGTAAGCATTTCCAAATTCTTGTGCCGGCATATAGGCAAGTGTATCGATCTTGACCGCAGCTGCAAAAGCTGCCATCACGATTGTACCAAAACTATTTACCAGCCCCTGTATCATCAAAATACCCAGATTCATCACCGACTGCTGTAAGCCCGTAAGTACATCATTCTTAATAATGGTCCCCATTCTGCTCCACTCAGGTTTACTCTGTAGTTTCAAAAGATCCATGTTCCTGATCAATACATACATTGTAATACCAATACCGGCAAATCCCTGAGAAATTACAGTTGCCGTTGCAGCACCCGAAACGCCCCATTTCAGTGATCGGACAAAATAGAAATCCAGTATAATATTCATCATTGCAGAAACTGCCAGAAAATACAGCGGAATAACAGAATTCCCGATTGCGCGAAGCAAATATGCAAAAAAGTTATAAAGAAAGGTAAAACCGATTCCAACAAAAATAATTTTCACATAGCTTCGCATCAAGGCATAAATCTCATCCGGCACGGAAAGCAAATGCAGAATGAAATCTGTTTCGGGGAAGACAAATAAGTATAACAGCAGCGTCATCGTGCCAATAAAATAAAATGACAAGTGAATACTCTGCTTCATGTCATCTGTCTTTCCTGCACCAAACGACTTTGAGAACAGAGCACCGCTTCCCATGCACAACCCGATGATCAATGACGTCAGAAAGGTCATTAAAGTATAGGCCGAACCGACTGCTGCCAAAGCCTCCGGTCCGACAAATCTTCCTACAATGACAGTATCTGCAATATTATAAATCTGCTGCAGCAAATTTCCTGCCATCATGGGTAGTGCAAACAGCATTAAATTTTGCAAAATAGGACCTTGTGTTAAATTTCTTCTCTTGTTCATATGTTATTTAAAACCTGCAAATATTGGACGGTTTGCCCGTCAGATATGTCACATATAGAGTCAGCAGTACATTTCATCAAGCAATATCTCCGAAATACCGATCGGTTCCGGTAAACTAATATTCATTTTTCCATCTCCCTAAGTTTATTTACACTATTATAGCACAATCGCTTTCATTCATCTCCTGCAATATTCAAAAAGCAAGATACGTTTCCTCTTTATAAAAGAGCAAACATATCCTGCCTTGAGTAGTACTACAGCTGACATATCCGGCGACGGATCCGGAGCTCATCATCCATCATCCAATCACACCAAATACCTTTAAGCCCCAATAGATCAATCCGAACAGCCATGAACTGAAGATTCCATATAAGATAACAGGGCCCGCAATCGTAAAGATCTTCGCACCGATTCCGAATACCTGACCTTCCTTCTGATATTCAACTGCCGGAGATGCTACCGAATTGGCAAAACCGGTGATCGGCACAAGGGCACCTGCTCCCGCAAAAGCCCCCAGCTTCTGATACAGATTCAGACCTGTGAAAATAACACTGAGCAAAACCAACAGCATGGAACACCAAGCTGCTGCCGTTTCCTTATCAAGTCCGAACTGATTGGTCGCAACATTCAGAATCACCTGCCCCAGCACACAGATGAGACCTCCCACCACAAATGCCTTGAGCATCTGCCAGAGCAGATTTTTCTTCGGTGTCATCTGTTCCACATAATCCTGATATTCCTCTTTCTTGCGAATCTCCTGTGCCTGTCTGTGCTTGCGGTCCTCATACTCCTGCTTCATATCTGTCTGTTTGTCCGGCATGAATCATTCTCCTTTCAGCATTCGGTCCGGCAATAATGAAATTTTGTCAGCAGGACGGAAAGGGTACTCACATATCTGTCAGCGGTGGGCACGCTTTCGCTACACCTCGTCCGTAGCGGTACATAAGGTGCCAAAATACGGCACCTAAGTACCGACGAACTCACAGTACCCACCGCTGACAGATATGTGAGTACCCTTTCCATCCTGCTGACAAAATTTCATGTCGCCTGTCAGAATTCAGTATACCCACTAAAATAGGATTTATTCATACCAAAGTAAAGCTATTCTTACACAGGTTCTCTATTCTTTGCTTGGACAGTTCATTTCAAACATGGCATCAAGGGCATGATGCAGGATATGTGCCTGTTCGGTATCTGCCAGTTTATAATAGACTTCTTTTCCTTCCCTGCGGCTTACGATCAGCCCACCGGTCCGCAAAAGCTTCAGGTGATGCGAAACTGCCGGATCGCTCATCTCCATAGCTGCCGCAATATTGCTGACACATTCCTCACAATGGCATAGCAGCCACAAAATCCGCAGTCTGGTGGCATCCCCAAGCTGGGCAAATGCCGTGGACACTGTCTGAAATGCCTCCTGCTTCGGCATTTTCTCCAACACATGCTCTATGTTCTGTCCGTGATCATGCGGTAAATTATAATGCGCCATCATTATCCTCTCTTTCGTTTTCCCATGTCACGCGACTGCGAACCTCTGTCCTCAGGATGGGAGGGTACCCGCATACTTGTCAGCGGCGGGTACTGTGAGTCCGTCGGTACTTAGGTGCCGTATTTTGGCACCTTATGTACCGCTACGGACGAAGTGTAGCGAAAGCGTGCCCGCCGCTGACAAGTATATGGGTATCCTTCCATCCTGCGGACAGAGGTTCGCAGTCACCCGTTTTCCGATACGATTTCGGATATGCATCGGACATGCCAATGATTACCCTCTTATCCTATCATGTTCTGTTCGTTTTGACAATTAAAGCTCTTGTCGCATTTAATACCGCAAGCACCATGACTCCGACATCGGCAAAAATTGCCCACCACATGTTTGCAATACCAAGCGCTCCGAGTATCAGGCAGACTGCCTTGACACCCAGTGCAAAGACAATATTCTGATAAACGATACGGAGCGTCTTTCGGGAGATGCGCATGGCAAGTGCGATTTTTGCAGGATCATCATCCATCAATACAATATCCGCCGCCTCGATCGCCGCATCCGAACCGAGCGCACCCATAGCGATTCCAATATCCGCTCTCGACAGTACCGGAGCATCGTTGATTCCGTCCCCGACAAATGCCAGAACCTCTCCTTTTTCTTCGTTTTCCAAAAGCCGCTCTACCTCTGCGACCTTATCTGCCGGAAGCAGTTCACTCTTTACCTCATCTACGGAAAGCTCAGCTGCCACTGCCTGTGCCACCTTTTCGGAATCTCCTGTCAGCATAACTGTCTTTTTCACGCCGGAGGCTTTCAGGTCACGGATCGCACCTGCTGCCGTCTGCTTGATCACATCCGAGATCAGGATCCAGCCCGCATAGACACCGTCCAGTGCCACATGGATCTCCGTTCCGATACCGTCTGCATCCCCACACGCAATCCCGATCTGTGCCATCAGCTTCCGATTGCCGACTGCGACCGTTTTTCCGTCCACAAGCGCTTTTACACCGTGTCCGCTGATCTCCTCGACCTGCGTTACTGCTGCCTGCTCTACCTGCTTACAGCCTTCTGCCGTCTGTCTGCTATCCTCGTATGCCTGTAACAGACTCTTACTGATCGGGTGGGTCGAATAACGTTCTGCCGCTGCCGCATAGTATAACAAAAGCTCTTTACTCACATTTTCCGTGTGCAGTTTTGTTACCTCGAAGACTCCTTTTGTCATCGTTCCGGTCTTATCAAATACGACAACCTTGGTCTTTGCCAATGCCTCCAGATAATTGGAGCCTTTGACCAGAATTCCCTTTGCGGACGCTCCGCCGATACCGCCGAAAAAGCTGAGCGGGATAGAGATAACAAGGGCACACGGACAACTGATCACAAGGAACGTCAATGCCCGCGTAAACCATTTTATAAAAGAAGTCTCTATTCCCGGTATGAGAAGCGCCAATAATGGCGGAACTACCGCTAACAGTACCGCACCGATACAGACTGCCGGCGTATATACTCTGGCAAACCGTGTAATAAAATTCTCGGAACGGGATTTCTTCATGCTGGAATTCTCTACCAGATCCAGAATCTTGGAAACCGTAGACTCGCCAAACTCTTTTGTCGTCCGTATTTTTAGCAACCCGTTCAGATTGACACAGCCGCTGATAACCTCATCTCCTGCCGAAACCTCTCTCGGCAGACTTTCTCCCGTCAATGCCCCGGTATTCAGCGCAGACTCTCCTTCTGCTACCACGCCGTCGATCGGGATCTTTTCACCCGGTTTTACCACGATCACGGTTCCGATCGATACTTCATCAGGATCTACCTGCACCAGTTCCCCGTCCTGCTCGATATTCGCATAATCGGGACGGATATCCATGAGCTGCGTAATATTCCGTCTGCTCTTTCCTACCGCATAGCTCTGGAACAGCTCTCCGACCTGATAAAACAGCATAACAAAGACGCCTTCTGCCAGGTCACCGATTCCGATCGCACCGACTGTTGCCACCGCCATCAGAAAGTTTTCATCAAATACCTCTCCGTGCACAATCCCAAGCACCGCTTTTTTCAAAATATCATATCCGACAATTAGATACGGGATCAGATATAACAGATACCTCACCCATCCCTTTGCCGGAATGAAATGTAAAATCACCATACACAACGCCGCAAGCAATATTCTGCACAGCATTTTTTTCTGTTTCTTCGTCATCGCTTTCTCTCCCTGCTTATGTAGATCCGGTTATACATAAATCTCGCAATCCGATTCCACTTTTTTGCATGCCTTTAAGACCGCCTTCATCGTTGTCTTCTCGTCTGCGCCCTCCGCAAATTCCACTGCCATTTTCTGCGTCATAAAGGAAACTGTTGCATTCAAAACGCCCTCTGTCTTCTTTGCCGCATCCTCCATCTTTAACGCACATGCTGCACAATCCACCTCAATCTTATATGTTTTCTTCATAGCTCCCTCTTTTCTGCCTGCACTTACCCTTTTCATACAGGCTCAATCATTTTCTCTTGTAATCATTTAAACAAACATTTAATCATATGTCAACAGTTATTTTAATATTTGTTTAAATGTTTATCGATTTTTATCCGGCAAACCAACTTCCGTCACGGAAACAACCGATGCCAAAAATAAAAAATCGACCCACACGTTTTCCCACAGGCAATTGCAAGAATCAAAATCCCCAGCCCCTTACGCAGATGGATCCGCCTTGCAAAAATAGGGATTCCGCCAAGCATTTCCTCTATTGCAACCGCAAGACATCCGACAAACATTCCCGTAAAAAGTGCCCATATCATAACGGCGGCTACGGATAATACCTGAAGTAATACACTGCGTTCCTCCCATGCAACAATTTCCCAATTCTGGTGAAATACGCCATACACCCCTCCGGCAAGAGAGCCTGCGATCACCCATTCTTCATACAAAAACACCTTTCTGGCTGTATGAAACCGTCCGGCAAACCGCGGCACCAGACCGACAACGATCACGGTCGTAAATACTGCGCCTGCCGTAAACAACCCGAATCCCAGCCCCAGAATTCCCAATAATAGTTCCCCCGCCATCTCAGAGCTCCTCCTGATTTCGGTTGGCATTTTCAACCAACGTTGTGATCACATTGCCCTCATATTGACGCATCTGCACTTCTACAGGCGTCGGATCCTTCGTGATCCGCCTTGTTCCGATATGGTTAAAGAACAGAATAATCCCGCTTGCCAGACCGATTGAATAAGTAATCTCCAGAATGGTAAAACCATCCGACTCTTTTCCCGTGAAAATCTCATAGACCTGCGAAAAAATATTGTTGATATCGATATCATTATGAAATGCCATGATCGTAAACGCAGCACCAAAAAAACAGATGAGGGAGATCAGACCGATTTTCATATATTCCAGTATGGGATGCTTTTTTTGCGGTGTCTGCTCGATCACAACATCGCACTCTCCCAAATTGACCACCATGCATTCCGGAAATGCTTCCTGCAGCATCCCGATGATCGTAAGTGTACTGATCACTGCTCTGTGTGCAGACTTTGTAAAACGATACACCAGCATATACTCCGCTTTTCTTTGTAATCTGCCGTCCCTGCATAAAACACGCGCGATATCCTTTAACAACACATCTTCCCGATCGGTCTCGATCTTACTTTCCGGCTTTAAATAAAAAATCTGCACATCCATGCTCCTTCCGTTCTTTTGTTGCAGCACATCATAAGCGCATACACATAGAATTTTCTGGAAACATAGTCTGTGCAGTTTATGTATTTTCATGCAATTATCGAATAAAGTTGGTGCGAATCTGCGGCTCCAGCTCCGGAAGGGCAATCGCGCTGTCCTTTCCTGCCTCCAGATTCTTTAATACCCATGCCATATTGTTGCCGAGTGTCCGCATGTTCTGGCGTCCTTCTTCATCCTGCATCACGTCCTCAGGCTTGGAGCCGAATACATCGTTCCAATATCTTCCGGAAACGACAGGCATCTGATTGATCGTAAAATATTTATTGAGTACATCGAGTGTTGCGGTCGTCCCCGCACGTCTTGCAGAGCATACAGCGGCAGCCGGTTTATAGCGCATATGCTTTCCCGTTGAATAAAACAGCCTGTCCATCAGCGCTAACAGAGCACCGTTTGGAGATGCATAATACACCGGACTTCCAAACACATAGCCGTCTGCTTCCTTTACCTTTTCAGAAAGCATTGTCAAAATATCATCTTCAAACACACAGCTTCCCTTTTGGACACATCCTCCGCAGCCGATACATCCTCTGACCGGCTTTGCGCCAATCTGGAATATCTCTGTCCGGATCCCGTTACTCTCTAATGCTCCCGCGACCTCACTCAGTGCCGTATACGTACACCCCTTTTCATGGGAGCTTCCGTTGATTAATAGTACTTTCATGCACTTTCTCCTTTCTGTAATACTTCCCTTTCGATATCATGATACCGGTGGTGTGCACGGTGTCTTCTGTAGACATTTCCCCATGCAAGCACCTTATTCATAATCCAATATCCTGCAACCGCAGACTGCTCCACAATTTTCTTATGTTTTTTCCGTACTTTATCCTCCCAGTCACCGTCCGCAAACGTATGAACACCTTCCTTGATCGCCTTGATCAGGTCATCATTATTGCGTATCTCACTGTCAATCTCGGTAAATGCCGCGCCGATCACCTGATCCCGGTGTGCATCCGAGCCTCCAAACTCAGGCTTTTTATATTTGATTGCCAGCCGCTTTGCCAGTTTGTTCTGAAACGGTTTGGAGCAGGCATTAAAGCTCTCCACAAAATCGAATTTGTGCATCAGTTTTTCATTAACTTTTCCGGCTTTTGTATGCATAAAAGCAAAAAAACCGTTCCCGTAAGGATGTGCCGGTCCTAAGATTCCGCCCATTTCATGCACTATCTTTTCCAACCGTCTGACCGTCATTCCGCGCACTTCCAACAATCTGGTCTTGACCTTTTCCGGAAGTACCACGAGCATATGCCCGCCGTCCCGTGTATCATATTCGATGCCCCGCAACACTATAAACGGCTTTCCTGCCGCCTGTTCCACTCTCTTTTTAATCTCCTGCCATTTATCATGCCCTTTATAGGAATTATGATCCGTCACCAGCATACCGTCATATCCGAGATGTACCAGTTTCTTCACATAATGCTCCAGCTCCACTTTTGCATCAATGGATCCCTCCCTCGTATGGCAATGCATATCAAATTTCATATCGTGTTATCCCTTTTGTCATTTTGTTTGTTTTGATACTACTTGTATTTTCTGCTTTTTTCGGACAGCTATGCATTCCGACAGTGTCAATCGATGACCGTGTACTGCAGACACTCATATAAAAGTCTGGTTCCGACAGCAATGTTTTCCGGCAAAAGTGCTCTTGCTACCAGTTTCAGATCATCGCTTTCGATATCCGTCCGCTTTAAATTGGCATAATCGCCGTCAATACTGTCTACAATGTATTCAAATGAATTCATGCCTGTTCTTCCTTTTCATTTTTTCTTTATGTTGTTTTCCGCTTTTCCCATTGCGTTTTCTCCGACTATCACTATACCACTTTATCGAATTTCATCCAACAGCGTGTGCTGATTTTTTTCAGAAATAAAATGCCGATATGCCTTGACCTTCCTATACTTTCCCAGATCCTCCCTGCTTCGGAATGCTCTGATCGCATCCATATCAAAGTCCGCATAGACCAGTCCGTCGTACATTTCATCCGCAATTATGATCGCATTATCCGGAAGGTCCCAGACCATCGGATAAAACGCACACGAACATCCCGCGTCTTTTCCCGGCGGATTTGCCATTGCAACACCTGTCATGTTCTGCATTGCCGCAACCGAAAGCTCCTGCAGCCGGTACGGTCTGATATCCGTGCAATCGTTCGGGATCAGAATCAGTTCCGCTCCCTGCAACATCAGCTCTCTTGCACTTTCCGGATATTCCCTGTCATAACAGATCATGACACCGATACAGATATCATCAAACCAACAGACTTTAAATTCTTCTCCGCTTTCCAAATACCGCTCAACATCAAAATCACAGGTATGTACCTTTGCATATTTGAGCAGGACAGCGCCGTCTCTGTCAATGATATATGCCGAATTTTGCGGATATTCTTTGCCCCGTGTAAAAGCCGTGATCTCCACACCGATCCGAAGTTCCTTCGCAGCCTTTTTGATCTGTTCAAGATAACGGCTGTCATCCGTCAACGCCCACTTGCACCAGCTCACAAATCCCGGATCGTTCTTAATCTCTTCCACCGGCTTTAAGGAACTGCAAATATCCGGCATCCGGTAGGACGTAAGAAAGCATTCCGGAAACAATACAAAATCCGCTCCGTTTTCCTTTGCAGTTTTCATATACCGGATTGCCAGCTCCGTATTTGTCTCTATATTCGGTCCGGACACATGATGCTGGACCATTGCTACCCGAAATTCTTTCATTGCAACTTCCTCCCCACTCACACTACCATATCGTGTACCTATGTTGCAAGAAGAATCAGGATACTTGCAGTCAGGTTCCGCCCAAGGCAGTTTGCGGGCACAGAAAGAAGGATTCGTTTGGCGCCCCTTGAAAAACACCGGCACTTGGCGAGGTACTTTCGAGCCTAGTGTCCGCTGCGTTTTTCATGGAGTGAGAACGTGTCGCCAAATGAATCCTTCTTTCTGTGTCCGCAAACTGCCTTGGGCGGAACTGTTACAGATCTGCTTTTTCTTCCTTCATTTTGTATTTGCAATGATTTCGTAGTTTATGCCTTTTCCCGCATCCGCAACAGGATCCGCTTCTCCATACGGCTGACCTGCACCTGACTGATCTGCAGCCGTTTGGCAA
>JBJFCE010000063.1:0-9659 GCA_051888775.1 Lachnospiraceae bacterium
TAACTTTAGGAGTCTCATTCTCATATGATGAAAATGAGGCTCCTTTTCTATTTTAACTTTTATTTAGGCGATTGCGAAACTCTGTCCGTAAAGCGGAACTGCTGCTGATAAACCTATCGGTGACCGGTACTGTGAGTCCGTCGGTATTTAGGTGCCGTATTTTGGCACCTTATGTACCGTTACGGACGAGGTGTAGCGAAAGCGTGCCGGTCACCGATAGGTTTATCAGCAGCGGTTCCGCTTTACGGACAGAGTTTCGCAATCGCCTATTTAACTTTCATATTTCATTTTTATATTTTTCATACTTTACTTTTCATATTTTACTTTCGATATTTTTACATTTTTTGTTTCCATTTTTTATCTTTCCCGCTTGTCCGGAATAATTCCATGAAAACAGCTCACAATATTCAAGTACAAAGGATAAAAAATCCGAATCAAAAAAATTGGAGGGAAACTATGAAAAAGTCAAAAAAATGGATATCTTTGCTGCTCTGTGTCATGATGCTTTCTCTGACAACCGCCTGCGGCACAGATAATAACGGAATGAACGAAAATGACATGACCGAAAATACAAATGATAACGGTGTAAACGGAAATGATCACGCCAACGGCAACGACAATGTAAACGGTGTCACAAACAGCAACGGTAACAACACTGCCAACAATAATACAAACGGCAATAATCTTGTCGATGATGTCACTGACGGCGTAGATGATGTCACACAGGGCATCGCAAACGGTGTGGACGATGTTACAGACGGGATCGACAATGCATTAACCGGTAATACAAACGGTAACAATGCAAATAACACGGTCAACGGAAATCATACCGCAGCCGGAAACGGGGCTACAACTGTTAATCCGTAATTGTACAAAAAAACCGGAGTTGAAAAGCTTTTGCCTACGGCAGATCGCTTTCATCGCTCCGGTTTTTTCCTACATATCTTTTTCTATAATCAGTCCCTCACGATATGCCTGCAAAAGCTCCTCCAACTGATGAATGCTTTCTTTTAACTGCATACCGATATCGGTATCCGCCACACGCATCCTGTGCGGATAGGACTCAACAATAATGGAATCAGAGAAAATGTCGGATTCGTTTTTGATTGCCGCATCCATAGACTCGAAGGTCTCGTGAGCAACCAGACGCATACCGTAAGAATTGGCAACAAGCGTATAGCCGGCAATTCCTGTTTTTCCCTGATAGGCCTTCGAAAAGCCTCCGTCAATGATGAGCAATTTCCCGCCGCACCGAAGAGGGGTCTCCCCTTTCTTCAGTTCTACCGGAACGTGACCGTTGATAATATGGGATTTCTCCGTATCCAGACCGAACTCGGTTAAAATCTTATTTAAGATATCTTCCCTGTCATTCAGTCTGTAATAGCTGTTCTTGGTTTCCACATGTGCTGCTTTGTCATTGATAAAATAACGTTCAAATGTCGTCATTTTATCTTTTCCGAATACCGGAGAATTGGGTCCGCTCCAGATATACCAGATAATATCCTGTCCTTTTTTCTTTTCGGAAATATCCTGTTTGGAATAATAGGCTTTTCTTGCGTAACTGTCTAAGATATCATACAGCTCTTTCCCTGCATATTCCTTACCGAAAATATTGACCTTGCTGAAGTTGCCCTCTTCATCCATCGGTACACAGCCATGATACAACAAATTGGAATTATGTACCTTATAAAGACCGCCCTTTGCAAACATAAAACGTACATGTGCCTGCAATTTATCGCTGCGTTCAAATGCCTGTCTGAGACGATCCATAACCTCCGCTTCTTCCTGCGTCAGCTCATACGGATTCTTGGGATCAATCGTCGGAAAATCCGTATCATTCATGTCATAGGTCACGCCATCCACGGTAACCGTCTTATGCTCATAATCGATCCGGTGTAACAGCATCCGGTTCTCCATTCCAAACTCAGGACGGCGCATGATAATCTGACCTTCCAGCTTGAACTGCATAATTGCGATCGCTTTGTGCATCTTGGTATCCAGACTCAGATCCTTCGTATTATAATCCGTATTATACTTAATCGCAAAAGAATCGCAGTTGATATCGTGATAATGCTCCAGTGCAAATGTGGCAAGAGGGATCAAATTGATTCCGTAGCCTTCCTCCAAAGTATCCAGATTACCATATCTGGCGGACATCCGCACAACATTGGCAATACATGCAAGGCTTCCTGCCGCTGCTCCCATCCATACAATATCATGATTGCCCCACTGAATATCCACACTGTGATAATCTCGAAGCGTATCCAGAATGATATGCGGTCCCGGACCTCTGTCAAAAATATCGCCAACAATGTGAAGATGATCAATGACCAGACGCTGTACCAGATTGCAAAGCGCAATGATAAACTCCGGTGCACTGCCGATCCTGATGATCGTATGAATGATCTCGTTATAATATGCTTCCTTATCCTGAATCTCTTCCTTTTCGGTGATCAGTTCTTCAATGATGTACGCAAAATCCTTTGGAAGCGCTTTCCGCACCTTGGATCTTGTATATTTGGAAGCCACCCTCTTGGTGATCTGGACCAGCCTATGCAACGTGATCTTATACCAATCCTCGATATTATCTTCCTGCTGCAGCACGATCTCCAGTTTTTCCTTGGGATAATAGATCAACGTTGCAAGACTCTTTTTATCCCGCTCACTCAGTGTATTGCCAAACTCCTCATCAATTTTCTTTCGCACTGAGCCTGAGCCGTTCTTTAATACGTGATTAAACTGCTCATATTCCCCATGAATATCTGTCAAAAAATGCTCCGTACTCTTAGGCAGATTCAGAATCGCCTGCAGATTGATGATCTCAGTCGATGCCGCTGCGATCGTCGGATACTGCTTTGCCAGACTGCGCAGAAATTTCAGTTCATTTGCATCCATACCCCATTCTCCTTATCCGATCACATCACTCATGTCATACATTCCCGCTGTTTTTCCCGCAAGGAATTTTGCAGCCTGAACCGCACCCTTTCCGAATACCGCTTTGGAATATGCCCTGTGTGAAAAAGTGATCACTTCGTCTGCCCCCGCAAAAATGACATCATGATCACCGACAATGGTTCCGCCGCGTACTGCGCTGATACCGATTTCCTTCTCTGATCGTTTCTGGCGCACCTGACTTCTGTCATAGACATATTCATAACTGTTGTCAAATTCTTCATTGATCGCATCTGCCAGTGCCAATGCTGTTCCACTCGGTGCATCCACCTTCTGATTATGATGCTTTTCCACGATTTCAATATCAAAGCCTGCCGGTGCCAGAACAGCTGCCGCTTCCTTTAACAGTTTCAGCAGCATATTGATACCGAGCGACATATTTGCAGATTTTAAAACTGCCGTCTTTTCGGATGCCGCTTTTACATGTGCAAGCTGCTCCTCGGAAAGTCCTGTCGTACACAATACGACAGGCAGTTTTTTCTCTACACAATAATCAAGCAGCCGATCTACACCTGCCGCGTTGGAAAAATCAATAACCGCATCCGCTTCTACGTTACACTCTTCGATCGTTTTAAATACCGGATATGTATTTTTGACCTGATCGTACACATCCACTCCCGCTACAATTTCTGCCTCATTGTCCGCTGCCACCAGTCCGGAAATGACCTGTCCCATTTTTCCGTTGCAGCCATGCATAATTATTCTAACCATAATCGGTTCCTCCTACTGTTTGTCTATTACTTCTATAATGTATTATAAACGCAAAATATGGTGATGAAAATAGATTTTTATTCTTTTTCATAAGTATCTCCATATTGGAAAAGCGCAATCGATGCTTATGTCGATTGCGCTTTATGTGACTGATTACAATTACGTCAGGTGATGTCACTCTCCGCTCATACACCGTTTCATCTGTATGATTTTCATATTACAGAATTCCGTATTTCTTCATCTCAGTTTCCAGCTTTGCCGCATTTGCTTCTTCCATCTCCGTAAGCGGCAGACGAAGCGGTCCGGCATTCTGCCCCATCAGGTTCATGGCTTTCTTTACCGGAATCGGATTCACTTCACTAAACAGTGCCTTGATCAGCGGGAATGCCTCAAGCTGCAACTTTTTAGAGGTTTCCACATCTCCGTTTAAATAAGAAGCTACAATATCATGTGTCTGCTTCGGTGCCACATTGGACAATACGGAGATGACACCGATACCACCAAGTGACAGGATCGGTGTGATCTGATCATCATTACCGGAGTAGATATCGATGCAGCCGTCTGCCAGATAAGCAAGCTTTGCAACCTGGGAAATATCACCGCTTGCTTCCTTGATGCCCACGATATTCTCAAAATCCTTTGCCAAAGAAACTGCTGTTTCCGGCTGAATATTGCATCCTGTTCTGGACGGCACATTATACAGAATGATCGGAAGCTTGACTGCTTTTGCCGTATCGCCGAAATGTCTGTACAGTCCCTTCTGGGTTGCTTTATTATAGTACGGTGTTACTAACAGAAGCGCATCTGCTCCGGCTTTCTCTGCCTCTGTAGAAAGATAAATCGCTGTTTCTGTACTGTTGGAACCGGTTCCGGCAATGACCGGAACTCTCTTTGCCACACGCTCCACACAATAGCGGATCACATCAATATGCTCCTCATGGCTCAGCGTAGAAGCTTCTCCCGTCGTACCGCATACGATGATCGCATCCGTACCGTTCTCGATCTGCCAATCGATGTTCTTTCCGAACTGTTCATAGTTCACTTCACCGTTTTCATAAAATGGTGTTACGATCGCAACACCTGCTCCTTTAAAAATAGACATATGCTCCTCCTTGTCTTTCGGACGTGCTCCCAAACGACAATCACTTTATGTACCCGACCGGACAATATCTATCTCCGGAAGGTTTTGCTCTCCGTATCATCCGCAAAGATTTCCGAAAAACAAAAAACCGACTCCTATACGGCGCCGGTTTATCCTCGTGTCTCGTTCTCCGATAGCGCCCCATCTTTTTCTAGATGACAGTCATACAGTTATTCACTGCATGCCCAAGACTTGATGATCAGGTATCTCCTCTTTCGGCGTTTTCCCCTTTCCTGTTCCTTCCTCTGTGCCTGCCACATCCGGAACACTACTGATGAAAAACGCAACCTCTATCCGTGTAAACACAATCATAGCACTCATGTCGCTGTCTGTCAACGCATGAATCCACAATTCTTCATTATTTCGGTAACAACTATTTCGGTAACAGTTCAGTCTGAGAAGGCACCGAAGGATAAGATTGTGTATCCGGGGGGCACGCTCTCGCTCCGTTTCAAACGCAACGGTACTAAGCTCGATAATACCTCGCTAAGTACCGGCGTTTTCAAAGGGCCGCCGGATACACAATCATACCCTTCGTTGCCTTCTCAGGCTGAACTGTTACTTATTCCGTTAATATACCTTGAAATTGATCGGTTCGATCTTATATACCTCATCCGCCACGATACAAGTCTCGTCATGAAGCTGTATCCCGGTCAGAATGATCGTTTCTTCTTCAGATTTTGCCTCCAGAATCCCACGGAGTTCTTCGGCATCAATAATGTGATTGTCAATCAGACCAAGTACCTCATCCAGAATCAGCATATCGCATTCTCCTGTCGTCAGTACTTTCTTGGCAAAATTCAAGCCGTTTCGGATATTCTGGGCTTCTTCTTTCTTTTCACTTTCGGAAAGGCCTTCAAAATTCTTTTCCGACTTTTCAAACCGGAATACCTTGATCTCAGGTTCCAGTCTTTTTAAAAATTCCGTATCCTCAAGATTTTTCAGGAATTTGATAATTACTACATTTTTTCCAAGACTTGCTGCATGTATCGCCTGTCCGAGTGCTGCCGCACTCTTTCCGTGTCCTTCTCCGCAATAAATCTGAATAATTCCCTGGCTCATCGCATATCCTCCCGTTTCCCACGCCATACGGCATTGCAAACAGTTACTTTAAACATGCCCTATCATAGCACATTCCCTCTTTTTTGGCAACATCCACAGTCTTACCATGCACTCTTTCCTTTATACGGCTCCTTATTCATCTTCCATGATTTCCAGCTTGCTGACAGAAACCTCATAAGCAACCCTTTTCTCTACTTCCTCCTCTGACAATTTCTTCATATATTCCCTGCTCTGAATTCTTCCCCAGATCGCACATCTTGCCCCTACCTGAAACGTAGAAGCATATCGTGCATTTCTGCCCCAGCAGATACAGGGTATGTAATCCGACTTTCCATACGGTCTGTTAACAGCCAACAGCAAATCGGCAATTTCCCTTCCAAGCGGCGTTTTTCTGTACACAGGCTCTTTGCAGATATAACCGTCCAGAAAGATCTGATTGGTTCTGGAATTTTCTCCTGCATACTGCTCATATTCTTCTTCCTCCAAGAATTCCAGCTCGCGTACAAATACAGACAATACCAGTCTGTTTCTGTGTTCTTCATGGCGGTTATAGGAACGGAACTGTCCCGATACACTGATGTATCTTCCGACATAGTCACCGCTCATATCAAGCAGCCGCTCCGAAACCATGAGCGGAATGATGTCACAGGAATCCGACAGTCTTGTGACCTCTGCTTCTGCCATATAGAAGCCTTCTCCGAAGATCTCGTGGCTATAGGTAAAATCACTGATGATCTTACCGATTACCATTACCTGATTGTTTTCAATTACCTTATCTGTCATTTTTGTTCTCCCTTCTTACTACAGCTTAAGAATTTTTTCCCTGTAATGTATTACATCTTATTCTTCCATGGGTCATAATATAACACATTCTGCTATTTGTAACCTTTTATGCATCGCATATTTCTCCAACAGACACTAATTTCTGCCTATATCCAATTGCAATCGCCTTATTCTGGTGCTATACTAAATGAGTTTGAAAAAGGGAACAATAAAACCGTTGCTTTCTATATTTAAGGAGATTTTTTATGAGGCAGAAAAGAGAAGATGTCAGAAATGTTGCAATCATTGCGCACGTCGATCACGGTAAAACCACTCTGGTTGACGAGCTTTTAAAGCAAAGCGGTGTATTTCGCGAGAATCAGGAAGTGGCCGAACGTGTCATGGACAGCAATGCCATTGAACGCGAGCGAGGCATTACGATTCTTTCCAAAAACACCGCAGTCATGTATAAAGGTACAAAGATCAATATTATCGATACCCCGGGGCATGCCGATTTCGGCGGTGAGGTAGAACGTGTGCTGAAAATGGTAAACGGTGTCATTCTTGTTGTGGATGCTTTCGAAGGCCCGATGCCGCAGACAAAATTCGTACTCAAAAAGGCTTTGGAGCTGAATCTGTCCGTCATTGTCTGCATTAACAAATGTGACCGTCCCGAAGCCCGTCCGGAAGCTGTTGTTGACGAAGTCCTTGAGCTTTTTATGGATCTGGATGCCAATGATGAACAGCTCGACTGCCCGTTTGTATACGCTTCCGCCAAAGCAGGAACGGCAACTTTAAATCTGACTGTAAAAAATAAAGATATGACTCCTTTATTTGATACGATTCTGGAGCATATTCCGGCACCGGAAGGGGACCCTGATGCAGGTACTCAGATTCTGATCAGCACCATTGACTATAATGAATATGTCGGCCGTATCGGTGTCGGCAAGGTGGACAACGGCTCTGTAAAGGTCAATCAAGATGTCGTCATCGTCAATCACCATGAACCCGATAAAAAGAAACGGGTAAAGATCAGTAAGCTTTACGAATTTGACGGTTTGAATAAAGTAGAAGTCCAGGAAGCCGGAATCGGTTCCATCGTTGCCATCTCCGGAATTTCGGATATTCATATCGGGGATACACTTTGCTCTCCGGAATCCCCGGAACCGATTCCTTTTCAAAAGATCAGCGAGCCGACAATTGCCATGCACTTTATTGTCAATGATTCTCCGCTTGCCGGTCAGGAAGGAAAATATGTCACCAGCCGGCACTTAAAGGATCGTCTGTTCCGTGAGTTAAATACCGACGTTTCCCTGCGTGTGGAAGAAACAGAATCTACCGATGCATTTAAAGTATCCGGCAGGGGAGAGCTGCATTTGTCAGTTTTGATCGAAAATATGCGTCGGGAAGGTTATGAATTTGCGGTCAGCAAAGCGGAAGTACTCTATCATACCGATGAAAACGGCAAAAAACTGGAGCCGATGGAGCTTGCTTATATTGATGTGCCGGACGAATTTTCCGGTGCTGTCATTCAGAAGCTCAGTGAACGTAAGGGCGAACTGCTCAATATGGGAACCGGAACCGGAGGCTATACACGTTTGGAATTCTCCATTCCCTCCCGCGGTCTGATCGGTTATCGCGGTGAGTTCATGACCGATACCAAGGGCAACGGTATCATCAATACCAGCTTTAACGGTTACGGCCCATATAAAGGAGACATCCAGTACCGTAAGCTCGGCTCTCTCATCGCTTTTGAAGCCGGTGAAGCAATCACTTACGGTCTGTATAATGCACAGGAGCGCGGAACACTCTTTATCGGACCGGGCGAAAAGGTCTATTCCGGCATGGTTGTCGGTCAGACCGGAAAATCCGAGGATATCGAGGTCAATGTCTGCAAGACCAAACATCTGACCAATACCCGTTCCTCCAGTGCCGACGAAGCATTGCGTCTCGTTCCGAAACGTATTTTAAGTCTGGAGCAATGTCTTGAATTTATTGATACGGACGAGCTTTTGGAGGTTACTCCCAAGAGTCTGCGCATCCGCAAAAAGATCTTGGATCCTACTATGAGAAAGCGTGCTTCCTTTAAGAAAAATCAATAGGCTTTTTATAGTTTAAAATAAGCATCCCGTCCGATCTTTTTTTGGTCATGACGGGATGCTTATTTCTTCCTCATACATCATCTTTTCGATTTCACGTATTCCGATCTTGCCTGCTGTTGCTTCCGTGAATTCCTTGCAGATCTTTTCACATTCCTCCTGCGGTACAACCAGAATCAGCCGCACATCTGCTTCATAAATGCTGCTCTCGGGTTCCAGTTTTCGCTGTCCCAGCAGATACAGAATCTTACCGACTGCGTTATAATCCGTTGTCAGTTCCAGCCTCACTCCCGGACGCTTCCTTGCAACGACACAATCCTTCAATCCTTCCTGCACAGCCTGTGTATAGGCTCTGACAAGTCCCCCCGTACCAAGCAACGTCCCACCGAAATATCTGGTTACCACGACCGCGATATTGCGTACACCGCTTCCCAACAATACCTCGAGCATTGGTTTCCCTGCCGTTCCGCCGGGTTCCCCGTCATCGCTGTAGCGCATGATCTGACCTGTTGCTCCAAGTACATACGCATGGCAATTATGTCTGGCATCCCAATATTTTTTCTTCATTTCCTCAATAAAAGAGACTGCTTCCTCCTCCGTGGTCACGGGGCGTATTGTTGCAATAAATCTGGACTTTTTCTCTTCGATCTCTCCGCTTCCTCCATGCTTGAGGAACAGATATGCCGTTTCTTCCATATGATATGATTCTCCGCTTTTCTTTATCCATTTGGGTGTTTACCTTATATACGGGCGTCATGCATTCATTCATAGTGCCCTATGTGCGCCATGCCATTCATTCATGGTGCCCTATGTGCGCCATGCACATTCGGGTGCCATGGGCACCCTCATTCACGTGCTTCGCCCTATGGCTGTAGCTAAAGGCAAATTCGCCTGCAAGCAGTCGATTTGCCTTCAGCGCTAATTTTCCGTGC
>JBJFCE010000064.1:0-43531 GCA_051888775.1 Lachnospiraceae bacterium
GACACAAGTTGCCATTTCCGATCACCCGGACGCTCTGTTTGGTCTAATTGTTACAAAAAAACAACCAAAACCCGAATTATTTGTTGCACTTTTTTACGACACTTTATATAATAAAAATGATAGGCAAAACAGAATACCGAAAAAGGATTTTGGGAAAGGCACTTTCATCTCCGGGATTTCATAGAATATATTAAATTGATCTTGGGGGCTTCTTTTGAAAACGTTTCAAAAACCGTTATCCGCACAGGAAGAGGCAAAATATCTTTCTCAGATGCGGGGTGCGAAGGAAGAAGCCGTGGAGGCGCGAAGAATCCTGATCGAGCGCAATTTGCGTCTGGTAGCCCATGTTGCAAAAAAGTATCAGAATTCGTTTCAGGATATGGAAGACCTGATCGCAACGGGGGCGATCGGACTGATCAAGGCAGTCGATACATTTGATGAGACAAAGGGAAGCAGACTTGCCACCTATGCTGTCCGATGTATTGATAATGAGCTGCTGATGATGTTTCGGGCAAAGAAAAAGACTTCCAGAGAAGTTTCCATCTTTGATCCGATCGGAACGGACAAAGAGGGAAATGAGATCAATCTGTTAGATGTGATCGAGCATGAACAGCCGGATATTGTAGACCGCATGGAACTGGAGGAACGGATCGCAAAGCTTCCCAAAATGCTGGCGCAGTGTCTGAATACCAGAGAGCGGGAAATTCTTTCTAT
Source organism: Lachnospiraceae bacterium (assembly GCA_051888775.1). Lineage (GTDB taxonomy): Bacteria > Bacillota > Clostridia > Lachnospirales > Lachnospiraceae > JBJFCE01. The sequence continues at coordinate 715 of JBJFCE010000064.1, forward strand.
GCGTTATGGTCTTTTAGACGGTCGTGAAATGACGCAGCGTGAGATCGGTGAGCTGTTTCATATTTCCCGAAGTTATGTTTCACGGATTGAAAAAAGAGCATTATGTAAACTACGTGAATGTTTTGAAAACTGACGATACTAAAGGGAGGACTCGGATGTTATTCGTAAAAACGTCAGAATTAAAAGAAGGCATGCGGCTTGCAAGACCGATTTACAATAAAAACGGAGTCCTGTTATACGAAAGAAATTCCAAGCTTACGGGGCAGGGCATCAGTTCAGTGAAGAACTTTGGCTTGATCGGTATTTTCATTCTGGAGCCGGCTGAACCGGTGCCGCCTATGACAAAGGATGATATCGAATTTGAACGTTTTCAGACAATGAGCGTTTTTGCAATCAAGGAGGAATTGTCAAAGATTCTGCAGAGCGGACATGCCTCCAGACTGCAGAGCATTGCAGGATCGATCATTAAGCAATACGGGCATTTGGATAAGAAGATCAATCTGATTCAAAGTCTGAGAAGCAAGGAAGACTTTATACAAAAGCATGCACTCAATGTGGCGATTCTGTGTGCCATGATGACACATGTGCTGAATATGAGGCTGGATGAGCAACAGGATACGGTCATAGCCGGGCTTGTACACGATATCGGAAAACTGAAGCTGTCCATGAGTATGCCGGAGGATTCGGAATGGGATGAATCGGATCAGGAGATGATGATGCGGGCGCAGGTGGAAGGATTTGCGTTGATTGAGCGGGCATTCACATCGCAGGGGTTGCGCAGAATCTGTATGCAGGCACAAAAATTGCATGAGGCATTTTTGAAAGGCAAACAACTAGATGCAAAGCTGGTACAGGGTGCAAAGGTACTGGCGGTAGCCAATGCTTTTGATGAAATGACGGCAATGAAATTCGGCGGGGAACCGGCATCCGAGGTACATGCCTTGAAAGTATTGTTAGAAAATCCGGATATTTTTGATGAGCAGGTGGTGGATTCGCTGATCCGATCAATTTATATTCTGGCATCGGGCACGAGTATTGAGCTGAACACGGGAGAAAAAGGCGTTGTCATCAGGCAGAATGAGGAGAATATTTTAAGACCGATGATCCTGACCTTCCATGATAATAATATCGTGGATCTGAGTAATGAGGTACTGTACGGAGATCTGGAGATCAAAGATATCATGAAGACATTGGACAACCGTTATATTATGAATACGGGGCTGTTAAAGGAGAAGGGAATTGAGGTTGAGGCTCCGGAGTATGTATCGGTTGCAGGGGAAGAAACGGAAGAATATGTCCCGGGAAGGGATTTTTAAAAAGGAGTAAACAATGGCAATTATTTCGGTAGAAGAGGTACTGGCAAAGGCAAAGGCAGCGGGAGCTTCCGACGTACATATTACGGTTGGCGTGCCGCCTAAAATGCGTGTAAACGGCAACCTGATCACAATGGATTATCCGAAGATGCTTCCGGCGGATACGTTACAGGCAGTCATGGATATCATGACGGAGCAGCAACGTGAAAAATTTGAAGAAAAAGGCGAATATGATATGTCTTTTTCTATTCGGAATGTGGGACGTTATCGTGTCAATGCCTATAAGCAGAGAGGATCCGTAGCAATCGCACTTCGACTGGTAGACACGGAGATTCCGGCGCCGGAGACACTCGGAGTACCCGAATCTGTTATCGAGCTTTCCCAGAGAAAGAGAGGTCTGGTTCTGGTTACGGGACCGACCGGAAGCGGTAAGTCCACAACTTTGGCAGCGATCATTGACAAGATCAACAATACAAGAGATGCACATATTATCACACTGGAAGATCCGATCGAGTATCTGCACTCCCATAAATATTCCATGGTAAACCAGAGAGAGATCGGTCTGGACACACAGAGCTATGCCAATGCACTGCGTGCTGCTCTTCGTGAAGATCCCGATGTCATCCTTGTCGGAGAGATGCGTGACTTTGATACGATCAGTGTTGCGATCACGGCGGCAGAAACAGGACACCTTGTGCTGTCCACATTACATACCATCGGTGCGGCGAGCACCGTAGACCGTGTCATTGACGTATTCCCGCCGCATCAGCAGCAACAGATCCGAGTACAGCTTTCCAACGTACTGGAGGCCGTTATTTCACAGCAGCTGATCCCGACAGCCGATGGCAAGGGACGAGTAGCTGCATTTGAGGTTATGCATGCAAATCATGCAGTACGAAACCTGATCCGTGAAGGGAAGTCCCATCAGCTTGTATCCGTTATGCAGACCAACCGCAAGATGGGTATGATCACCATGGATGAAGCGATCCAACAGCTCTACATGGAAGGACGCATCAGCCGGGATATGGCGGTTCAGTTCGCAACCGATCCCGACGGCATGGATATGAAACTTATGTAAACCTATACAAAATATCAAAACACATCCCCGGAGGACATCCCCAAAACTCCTCCGGGGTTCTCAACTGATTTCAAATTATATTTCAAAATCATCTTTTATAATTCTCAATATTTCCAACATTCAATCTACTCAATCTATAGTAAAAATAGGCGATTGCGAAACTCTGCCCGTAAGGCGAAACCGTTGCTGATCAACCTATCGGTGATCGGCACGCTTTCGCTACACCTTGTCCTTAACGGTACATAAGGTGCCAAAATACGGCACCTAAGTACCGACAGACTCGCAAAGAATTTTCACATTCAAGGCATGTTGTGCCGATCGAGCAAGCTTGCTTGAGGCCCTCTGAAAACGTCGGTACTTAGGCTGTGTCCTTTACAGCCTTATGTACCGCTACGTTTGAAGCGGAACGAGAGTGTGCCTCAAACAGGCTTGCTCGATCGGCACAACATGCCGCCCACCTCATCACAAAATCTTTACAAAATCCATTATCAAATAAAAAGGAGGAATCTATGTTTGTATCAATCACATCAGGCTCATCCTGCGGCATTCGCAGTTACCTGTCCCAGGTAGAAGTGGACACCTCGCAGGCACTGCCCGGCTTTGACATGGTCGGGTATCTTGGCAGTGAAGTAAAGGAAGCAAGAGAGCGTGTCAGAGTAGCATTAAAAAATGCCGGAATCCGTATACCGGCGGTTCGCGTTACGGTAAATATATCCCCCGCGGATATCCGTAAAGACGGGACGGCATATGACCTTCCCATTGCGGTCGGTGTCCTTGTATCCATCGGCATGGTTCCCGAAGAGGAAACAAAGGATATCCTGTTTCTGGGAGAACTGGGACTTGGCGGTGAGATCAAGGCGGTGCGCGGTGTTCTGCCGGTCGTATTAAAAGCAGCCGAATCCGGAATCAGAACATGCATCGTGCCGAAAGAAAACGAAAAAGAGGCAGCAATCGTAAAAGGAATGACTGTGCTCGGAATCGCGGATATCCGGGAGCTGCTTGGCTATCTGACGGCAGCTTCTTCCCGCAAAGCAGAATGGGTAAAACCGTGTCGGATAGAATTATCTGAAATTTTACAGGAACAACAGGAGGAAGAAAGCAAAATACCGGATTTTAAAGACCTGATCGGGCAGGAAAGCGTACGGCGGGCGGCTGAGATTGCAGCAGCCGGATTTCATCATCTGCTCATCATCGGTCCGCCCGGCTCCGGCAAGACTATGGCTGCGATGAGATTACCGTCTATTTTGCCGCCCATGTCGCAGGAGGAGAGTATTGAAGTATCCAAAATCTATAGCGTTTCGGGACTCCTCGGACAGTCAAAGGCACTGATCACAAAACGTCCTTTTATGAGTCCGCACCATACGATCTCGGAGCATGCGCTTGTCGGCGGCGGACGGATTCCGCGTCCGGGTACTATCAGTCTGGCACACAGAGGAGTACTCTTTCTGGATGAATTGCCTGAATTTAAAAGAGAAGCGATAGAAGCGCTCCGCCAGCCGTTAGAAGAGAAGCAGGTTCATATTGCAAGAAGCTACGGGACCTATACCTATCCGGCGGACGTGATGCTGGTGGCAGCAATGAATCCGTGCCCGTGCGGTTTTTATCCGGATCGCAGCAAGTGCAGGTGTACACCGTATGAGGTCAGACGTTACCGAAGCAAAATATCGGGACCGATCATGGATCGCATGGATCTTATTGTGGAAGCGCCGAAGCTCAAGGTCAGCGAATTGACTAAGGCGCAGAAGGGAGAATGCAGCAGGGATATCCGGGCGCGTGTTTTACGTGCGAGAGAGCTTCAGAGCAGACGCTACCGCAAAACGGGCTTCCGGTTTAATGCGGAACTGGATGTAGGCGGCGTTCGCCGCTATTGTCCTCTCGGAACGCGGGAGCAACAATTTATGGAGCAGATGTTTGAAAGTCTCGACCTGAGTGCGAGGGCATATCACCGTCTTTTAAAACTGGCAAGAACGATTGCAGATCTGGAAGGAAGCGATGCAATTACGGTGGAACATCTGAGTGAAGCGGTTTGTTACCGTATGTCGGATATAGAAAAAATATAGGAAACAGAAAGAGGAATGGAATATGGAGAATGATAATACACTAGAAAAGGACATGTCCTTTCTTCAAACGGAACAGCAAAAGCCTATGTGGGAGCAGCGTTTCACGGAAGAGGATTCTGCATACAGCTATTGGCTGGACAGGATCCCGGGAATCGGAAGAAAGACCATAGCAGGGCTGTTGCGTTTGGTGGGAACACCCGGACGGCTGTATGAAGCATCGGAGCAGGAAAACCGGAAATGGGTACAGAACGGATGGATGCGTCCCGAACAGGAACAGGCATGGCAGACGGCAAAAAGGGAAATCAGCATATGGGAGGAATACGGAAAATTACAAAGGTGCGGCATCCGCTGTATTCCTTACGCAACTCCGGGCTATCCGAAGCGGCTTTCAGAACTGGTCGATGCGCCGATCAATCTATATGTGAAAGGCAGAACTCCCGTGGAAGCTATGCCGTCTGTTGGGATTGTCGGGGCCAGGCTCTGTTCGGATTACGGCAGATATATGGCAAAACAGTTCGGAAGAAAGATGGCACAGGCGGGGATTCAGGTCATCAGCGGCATGGCAATGGGAGTGGACGGAATCAGTCAGCAGGCGGCACTGGATGCCGGAGGAACTTCCTTTGGTGTGCTTGGATGTGGCGTGGACATCTGTTATCCGGAGCAGAATCAGGCATTGTATGAAGCATTGATACGAACGGGTGGCGTGCTGTCAGAGTACATTCCGGGAACCATGCCGAAGGCAGGACTGTTTCCTGCTAGAAACAGGATCATCAGCGGGTGCGCGGATGTCATACTGGTCATAGAAGCAAGAGAGAAAAGCGGAACGCTGATTACTGTGGATGCGGCACTGGAGCAGGGAAGAGAGGTTTATGCGCTTCCGGGCAGAGTGACAGATTCATTGGCAGCAGGCTGTAATCATTTGATCCGGCAGGGAGCCGGAATCGCGGTATCACCGGAATATGTGGCGGATGCAGTATGGGAAATCTGGTCGGTAAAGTATGGAAGAAGCGATATCGACGCAAAAAACAGTCAGAAAGAGAAAAATGGCAGCAAAGCAGAAACAGGAAGAACAATAGAAAGAAAAACGGAAAGAACAACAGAAAGAACAACAGAAAGAACAACAGAAAGAAAAGCAGAAAATGGACAGGGAGTCAAAACGGACAGAAAAGCGGCGCTGTCCAAAAGGGAACAGATGATACTTGCGCAACTGAGTGAACAGGGCAAAACAGTGGATGAACTGTATCCGTTTTTACATCGGGCAGATCCGGCATGGACTGCGGCTTCTGTTTCCGCAACGCTCATGCAGCTATGTGTCAGAAAGTATGCGCATATGCAAAATGGGAGATTTTATGCGGAAGAAGAGAAAACAGAGCCGCGAAGCTTTATGGGGAAATAAATTCTTAATAAATCATGAAAATTTTAAAAGTTTGGAATTTTACCCTTGAAACTGCAGAAATTTTGATGTATAGTCATACGCGTTACTACTTATTAAATGACGATAAGTGGATAAGGGGAAAGAAATGGCAAAGTATTTGGTAATCTTAGAGTCACCGGCAAAGGTGAAAACCGTAAAAAAGTTTTTGGGTCCCAATTATGAGGTTGTGGCAAGCAACGGACATGTCAGGGACCTGCCAAAGAGTCAGCTGGGGATTGATGTAGAGCATGACTATGAGCCAAAATATATTACGATCCGGGGAAAAGGTGATATCCTTGCGAATCTGCGTAAGGAAGTAAAAAAGGCGGATAAGATTTATCTCGCAACCGACCCTGACCGTGAGGGGGAAGCGATTTCATGGCATCTGTATTATGCGTTAAAGCTGGAAAACAAGCAGGTATACCGCATTACATTCAATGAAATCACAAAAAATGCAGTAAAGGAATCTTTGAAGAATCCACGTAAGATTAATATGAATATGGTGGATGCCCAGCAGGCAAGACGCTGTCTGGACCGAATGGTAGGTTATCGTATTTCTCCGGTTTTATGGGCAAAGGTAAAGAGAGGCTTAAGCGCAGGACGTGTACAGTCGGTGGCACTGCGCATTATCTGCGACCGTGAGGATGAGATCAACGCGTTTATTCCGGAAGAGTATTGGACTTTGGATGCGTGTCTGAACATCAAGGGAGAGAAGAAGCCGTTACTTGCACATTTTCATGGGGATGCAAACGGTAAAAAAGAGATTCATAATGAAAAAGAACTGCAGGAAATCACCAAGGCATTAGAGCATGCCCGGTTTCAGGTTGAGGATATTAAGAAGGGGGAGCGTGTCAAGAAAGCACCGCTTCCGTTTACAACTTCCACACTCCAGCAGGAGGCCAGCAAGGTGCTGAATTTTTCCACACAGAAAACGATGCGCCTGGCGCAGCAGTTGTATGAAGGTGTGGATATCAAAGGCAGCGGTACGGTCGGTATTATTTCTTATCTGCGTACGGATTCCACCCGTGTGTCCGAAGAAGCAGAGAAAATGGCACATGAGTATATAGAACGCAATTATGGTGAGGAATATGCGGCAGCAGGCAGCGGGGTAAAGAAGAACACACAGAAGATTCAGGATGCGCATGAAGCGATCCGCCCGACGGATGTGGCAAGAACGCCGCTTGAGATCAAGGAGTCCCTGTCAAGAGACCAGTTCAGACTGTATCAGCTGATCTGGAAACGATTTGTTGCAAGCCGTATGGCGCCTGCAAAGTACGAGACGACTTCCGTGAAGATTGCTGCAGGAGAATATCATTTTGGCGTATCAGCTTCCAAGCTTGCTTTTGACGGTTTCATGAGCGTATATGTGCAGGAAGACGAAGAAAAAGAAGAGAGCAATACATTAGTAAAAAGTATTGATAAAAATACAGAGCTGAGCTTTCAGGGATTTGAATCAAAGCAGCATTTTACACAGCCGCCGGCACATTATACGGAGGCGTCTCTGGTGCGTGCACTGGAAGAACTCGGTATCGGAAGACCGAGTACCTATGCACCGACGATTACCACGATCCTTGCACGCCGTTATGTAATCAAGGAAAATAAGAACCTGTATGTGACGGAACTCGGAGAAGTTGTCAATAACATGATGAAGGAAGCTTTCCCTTCCATCGTGGATGTGAATTTTACCGCAAATATGGAGGCGCTTCTGGATGGTGTCGAAGAAGGTACCGTCAATTGGAAAACCGTGATCTCCAATTTCTATCCGGATCTGGATGAAGCTGTAAAACAGGCGGAAGAGGAACTTTCTCAGGTTGAGATTGCAGAAGAAGTATCGGATGAGACCTGTGAACTGTGCGGACGGAAAATGGTGATCAAGTACGGTCCCCACGGTAAATTCTTAGCATGCCCCGGTTTCCCGGAATGCCGCAATACGAAGCCGTATTTTGAGAAGATCGGAATTGCATGCCCGAAATGCGGTAAGGATATCGTGATTAAGAAGACCAAAAAGGGCAGAAGATATTACGGGTGCATGGGGAATCCGGAATGTGACTTTATGACATGGCAGAAGCCTGCGGGCGTTAATTGTCCGGAATGCGGCAGCGCAATGGTAGAACGCGGCAATAAGCTGGTATGCTCAAACGAGAAGTGCGGACATGTCATGGAGAATTGTCAAAAAATTGAAAAATGATAAATGAAAAGTATGACAAATGAGTCGGAATCATTGAAAAATCAAAAATCCTGTGCTAAACTATTACAGTACAGGATTTTTTGTTGTTTGCAGATTTCCGCATAATAAGATGCGGGATGCGCATATGAAGGCTGATGGCATGCACGAAGGAGGAGACGCCAATGAGCAGCGTACAGTTATTGGATAAAACCAGAAAAATAGGAAAGCTTCTTCATAATAACAATTCCAGCAAAGTCGTATTCAATGATATCTGCAAGGTGCTGGAAGAAATACTGGAATCCAATGTACTGGTCATCAGCAAGAAAGGAAAGGTACTCGGGATCGGTATTGACAGGGATGTGGACAATATTACCGAACTGATCGTAGGAGAGGTCGGGCGTTTTATCGATCCGCTCTTAAACGAGCGCATGCTTTCCGTACTGTCTACAAAGGAAAATGTAAATCTGGCAACTTTGGGGTTCGAGAATATTGATACGTCGAGATATCAGGGTGTGATCACACCGATCGATATTGCGGGAGAAAGACTCGGTACGTTGTTTCTCTATAAATCCGACGGAAGCTATGATATTGATGATATTATTCTGTGTGAGTACGGCACGACTGTTGTCGGACTGGAAATGATGCGTTCCGTAAATGAGGAGAATGCCGAGGAGAATCGCAAGATTGCCGTTGTACGTTCTGCGCTGAATACCCTTTCTTCATCGGAACAGGAAGCTATCATCCATATTTTTGATGAGCTGGACGGAATGGAGGGCGTTCTGGTAGCAAGCAAGATTGCAGACCGCGTTGGTATTACACGTTCTGTGATCGTCAATGCCCTGCGTAAGTTTGAAAGTGCAGGTGTGATAGAGTCGCGTTCTTCCGGAATGAAGGGCACTTATATCCATGTGCTGAATGACGTAGTGTTTGAAGAAATTGAACGTCTGAAAGCGGATAAGGCGAGTGGTCTGCGATAGTGTGCAGACCATTTGATGGAAGAATGTAATTGATAAGCTGATTGTTAAGATTTTAGGTCACATAATGGCAACTTGTTTGTGTGATCTAAGATCTTGCAGGATAAAATATTACGGATATCGCTGTAAACGTACAGTGCTTTTATTTCTGAAAAATAGTTTTCATGGTTTTGGCTGTTATGCCGTCTGATTTTCATGCCGGATCTGGCACAAATTCAAAGTTTGGTTTTGCAATCGCATAACGCAGATATTTTACGAAAGGAGAAGTATGCTTATGGCAGACAAATTGAAAAATTATTTCCCGATGATCAGGGAAAGAGAGGAACTTCTTTTGGAAATCAGAGGGAAACCGAAATTGCTTGCAATGTATGAAAAGTGGAGTAGGGAGAATCGCGAGGCGTTTCTGGATTTTTGTACCGGAGTACGGGGAGTGAAGATTCTATATGACTCTTTTTTCAAAGAAGTTATGAATCCGGAATACACACCGGAACGGCTGGAAGAACTGTTATGCGTCTTGTTAAAACGCAAAGTACGAATTGTGCGTATCCTGCCGAACGATTCTACGCGCATTGCGGATGAAACATCATTGTTGATTACAGATATTGTAGTGGAACTGGAGGATGGTTCACTTGCCAATGTGGAAATACAGAAAATAGGGTATGCTTTTCCGGGACCAAGAAGTGCATGTTATTCGGCGGATATGCTGCTTCGTCAATATAAACGTGTACGTGCAAAGCAGGGCGAAGAATTTTCTTATAATCATATCAAAAATGTCTATCTTATCGTTATTTATGAAAAAAGTCCAAAGGAATTCAAGAAACTTCCGGACATCTATTATCATCATTCCAAGCAGGTCTTTGACAGTGGATTAGAATTAAATCTGTTACAGGAATTCATTATGATTCCCCTTGACATCTTTCATAGGAAAATGCAAAATAAAATTATAGAAACACCGTTGGAGGCATGGCTGACATTCCTTTCTGAGGACGATCCGGAACGCATTATTGCATTGATTACAAAATATCCGGAATTCAAGGCTATGTATGAAACTTTGTATCTCATGTGCCGAAATACGGAAAGGGTGATGGAAATGTTTTTTTCACAGGAATTACTGGAAATGGACAGAAACACTGTAAAATACATGATAGAAGAACAACAGCGGGAAATCGATAAGCAGAAGGAAGAGCTAAGCTGGAAGGACGAGCAACTGAGTCGCAAGAATGAACAACTAAGCCAAAAGGACGAGCAGATCGCCAGACTGCAGGAGCAACTGAACCGGTTGACAAATAGGGATGAAAACGGAGAAAGCTAGAAGTTTGATATCACCAGAATGAAACAAGCATAAATACAGATCAGGCATAAAACATGGAACAGATAAAAGGCTATCCTCTATGAGCAGTAGAGGGTAGCTTTCCTATTTTGTTTGTGATTATTTCCCTGCTTACGCCGGAAAAAGTGCCAATCCGTTCATATTTTTCCTTGAATCCCTTGTATATGGAAACTGAAATAGTCAAAATGGCAAAAAAAATGTATAAAATTCATGATTTTCTGTTAATTTTTTTTGCCATTATCGTAAATTTGTGATAAAATAGTTCTAGCTTATGACAATATGCAGAAGATAGGTTGATATAGATATGGATAATTTCAGAAAAAAGATTCGTCTTGGCGATCTGCTGATCAGTAAAGGAATTATTACACAGGCACAGCTGGAACGGGCATTGGAGCTTCAGAAAGGTACGGGGCGCAAGCTTGGAGAGACACTGGTAGAGGAAGCAATCGTTAATGACGAGGTTTTGGCAAAAGCACTGGCGGATCAGCTTGGTGTGGACATGGTGGATCCGCAGAATATGACAATACCGGATGATATCCTGAATCTGGTACAGCCGAATGTCTTAAAGAAAAACAAACTGATTCCGTTTGAATATGCACCCGATAATCCGAACGTCATTCGTGTGGCTATGGCTGATCCGCTGGATCTGGCAGCATTGGATGATATCTCTATTATCACGAATCTGCAGGTAGAACCTGCAATTGCAACACAGCGCAGTATCATGCTGGCACTGGACAAGCTGTTCGGACAGGCAGAAGTGGATACGGCACTGGAACAGTATGCAAAGGAACGGGAAGCCAAAGATACGACAGAAGAGGATCTGTTAAATGAGAATATCAACAGTTCTCCGATCGTTACACTTGTCAATGAAATGATCGAAAAGGCAGTTCGCCAGAGAGCGTCCGATATCCATGTAGAACCGATGGAACGTCAGGTGCGGATCCGTTATCGAATCGACGGCGCATTATATGAGAGAGCCAATTACGCTCCGGCAATTTTGCCTGCGTTGGTAGCGCGTGTCAAGATCATCGGTGGTATGGATATTTCAGAAAAGAGAAAACCGCAGGACGGACGCATTACCTATGTGGTAGACCGTATGGAGTATGATATCCGAGTATCCATCCTGCCGACCGTATACGGTGAAAAGATCGTTATGCGACTCACCAGTAAGACGGCGCTGACGAGAGAAAAGAGCCAGCTTGGTTTTAAACCGGCGGAGCTAAAGCAGTTTGATCATATCCTGCAGAATCCGCACGGCATCATCCTTGTTACGGGACCTACCGGAAGCGGTAAGTCAACGACATTGTATACAGCACTCAGTGAGCTGAATACGGAGGATGTAAATATTATCACTGTAGAGGATCCGGTCGAAGCGAATATCAACGGTATCAATCAGGTGCAGGTCAACAACAAAGCACAGCTGACCTTTGCATCGGCACTTCGTTCCATCCTGCGTCAGGACCCGGATATCATCATGATCGGTGAGATCCGAGACACGGAGACTGCAAGTATTGCGGTTCAGGCGTCCATTACGGGACATCTGGTAGTCAGTACCTTACATACAAATTCCGCAGCGGGTACCGTTACCCGTCTGTGCGATATGGGAATCGAGCCGTATCTGATCGCGGATTCTGTTGTCGGCATCATTGCACAACGATTGGTCAGAAGACTTTGTCCGGCATGCAGGAAACCGCGTGAGGCAACAGAAGAAGAAAAAGTGCAGATGATGCTTCCGAAAGAGCAGAGTGTGACGATCTATGAGCCGTGCGGCTGTCCGAAATGTGACAATACCGGATATCGCGGACGAATCGGTGTCTATGAGATTCTGGAGATGACACCGAAGTTAAAAGCGATCGTCAGCCGGAAAGGCGGCGCAGAGGAGATCAAAGAACAGGGGCTTGCCGAGGGCATGCGTACCTTACATATGAGCGCAACGGAATATGTTCTGGACGGAACGACTTCTTATCATGAGATGATGAGAGTATCTTTTGATATGTAAATAGAGAAATGCAAACAGAGAGCATGTGTGAAAAGAAAAACGCATAGCCTGTACCAACAGGTCATGCGGTGGGGAGGCAGGAATGGCAACATTCGGTTACGAAGCGGTAAATAAAGCCGGAAAGGTAATGAAAGGCAGCATTGATGCCGATGATGAGGCAAAGGTATTAGCGGAGCTGAAGGCAAAGGGCTTGACGGTCATGTCGATCAAACAGCAGGGTGCCCTGACCAAAGATATCGAACTTGATATCGGCGGATACCCAAAGCCAAGAGATTTGAGCGTTTTCTGCCGTCAGTTTGTCAGTATGACAAAAGCGGGCGTATCCATTATTGATGCGCTGAAGATGCTCGGTGAACAGACGGAAAATAAGAAACTGAAAAAAGCACTGATACAGGTACGTGTGGATGTTGAGAAGGGTGAGCCGCTTGCAGAGGCGTTTCGGGCACATCCGAAGATCTTTCCGAGTCTGCTTATCAGCATGACGGCAGCGGGAGAAGCATCCGGTTCACTGGATGTCGCCATGGATCGTATGGCAAGCCATTTTGAAAAAGCGGCAAAGACCAAAGCACTTGTGAAAAAGGCTATGATCTATCCGATTGTTTTGGTTGTCGTTATGATTGCAGTTGTCGTTGTTATGCTTTTGGTTGTTATTCCTTCTTATCAGGAGATGTTTGCATCTCTGGATACGGAGCTTCCGAAGATCACGCAGGCAATGATCGCAATGAGCAGTTTCCTAAAGACGAAGTGGTTTATTCCGGTAGCGATTATCGTTATTGCCGTTGTGGCAATTAAAATGTACGCCAAGACCGATTCCGGCAAGCATGTATTCGGTAAGCTGGCACTGTTAATCCCGGCAGTAAAGAATCTGAAGCAGAAGGAAGCGTCTTCCATGATGGCGCGTACTTTAAGCACGATGATCGCTGCAGGTGTTCCGCTTGTTGATGCGGTCGGTATCGTAGCCAATACGATGGGGAATATCTGGTACAAGGAAGCACTGTTGGATGCCAGAGACCAGATCATGATGGGCGTACCGTTATCCCAGCCGCTTGAGACCTGTGGTCTGTTCCCACCGATGGTATACCATATGACACGTATCGGTGAGGAATCCGGTAATACGGAGGAAATGCTGAATAAGCTGGCGGACTACTATGATGAAGAAGTGGAAATGGCGGTACAGTCTCTGATGGCGGTCATGGAACCGATGATCATCGTTGTAATGGCACTTGTGGTAGGCGTTATGATCTTCTCAATCCTGACACCGATGATGGATATGTACAACGCAATCGATGCCGCATAAAGCACAGACTGCCGAACGTGGCAGAAAAGTAACATGTAAGATGTATTTGAACAGCCCGTAGGTAGGGACAGGCTGCTTAAATAAAAGGGGAGGTCACTCCTTCAAAATTTTATTAAAATAAAAAGGAGAAATGAACTATGAAGAAGAACAACAAAAACAACAAAGGTTTCTCTCTTGTAGAGTTGATCATCGTTATTGCCATCATGGCAATCCTGATCGGTGTACTGGCACCTCAGTATCTGAAATTCGTAGAGAAATCAAGACAGTCTACAGATAAGCAGAATGTAGATGAAATTGTCAGAGCAGTTGAAATTTATGCGGCAGATCCTGAAGTGGCTTCTGCTGACAGACTTGCAGCATCAGGAACGGTTACTTTAAATGTAGGTGCTGCTGCTGGTACTCCCACTGGTAATATTGACAAGGCATTAACTGCATCAGGTGTTACATTGCCTCAGTTAAAGTCTGATGCTTGGGGTGGAACTGTTGTTTTGGAATTTACATACAATAGTACAACTGGAGTAGTAACTGTTGCTATTGGTTCTGGTTCTACAAATACAACTAAAGCTGCAGAAATTCTTAAATAAGTTAGAGGAACAATCCTTATGACACCAACCATCCTACTCTACATAATCGTATTTTTATACGGAATTGTAATCGGAAGCTTCTTGAATGTATGCATTTACCGCATACCCGAAAAACAGAATATCGTAAAAGTGCGGTCACATTGTATGAGTTGCGGATATCAGCTGAAGTGGTATGATCTCATACCACTCTTCAGCTATATCTGCCTGGGTGGGAAGTGTCGCAAATGCAAAGCAAAGCTCTCCGTCCAGTATCCTCTGATTGAGGCTCTGAACGGGATCTTATATGTAGTGATCTTTTATGTGAATGGAGTAAGCGTAGAATCCCTACTCTACTGCCTGCTTACATCTGCATTGATTACTCTGAGCATAATTGATTTAAGGACTTATGAGATTCCATTTGGAATCAATCTATTTATACTGGCACTGGGGCTGATCCGTGTCTGCCTGGATTATCATCACTGGTTGGATTACGGAATCGGCTTCCTTGCTGTCAGTGTGTTCTTATATCTGCTCTACGTCCTGTCCAAAGGACGTGCCATCGGCGGTGGTGATATCAAGCTGATGGCGGCTTGCGGTCTGATGCTTGGATGGAAGCTGATTATTTTAGCTTTTTTGATCGGATGTATCTTAGGCTCCGTGATCCATGTGATCCGGATGAAGGTATCCGACGCAGATCATGTCCTTGCCATGGGACCGTATCTTTCTCTCGGCGTGTTTATCGCAATGCTGTGGGGAGAACAGTTCCTGCAGTGGTATCTGGGACTGTATTTATAAGTGTGGCTGTCTGATAAGGTATAAGGCAGGTACATGTATTTTTATATTTAAAACCCGGCGAAAAACAGAAACTTTTCAGCCGGCAGAAAAACTGTTGTATATAGAGACAGAGGCTGCGCTGTGGGGCAGGGGCTGTCTCTGTATATAACAGAATGGGGCCAGGAAGGGGATTACAAGAATGTCGAAAGTACTTAGTATTGAAATCGGTTATTCACTGATTAAGATTCTGGAAACGGATTATCAGGTAAAGAATCCGAAGGTACACGGCTGTATCAATCTGGATACGCCGCAGGGGATTCTGAATGACGGAGAGTTAACGGTCACGGAAGAACTGGTCATGATGATCAGACAGGCGCTTGATGCGAACCGTATAAAGACCAAACAGGTTATTTTTACGATTACATCTACTAAAATCGCCAGCAGAGAAGTGGTTCTGCCGAATGTGAAGGACAATAAGATCGGGTCTTTGGTGCATGCCAATGCTTCGGATTATTTCCCGGTCGATATCAGTCAGTATGAGATTGAATATCTGCCGCTTGGAATGATCGGAGAAGGAACCGAAAATGTACAGCGCAAGATCATGGTCTTAGCTGCTCCGCGGACGATTTTACAGGGGTATGAGGATCTGGCAAAAGCCTGCGGACTGTCGTTGGTTGCCATGGATTACAGCTGCAACAGTATCTATCAGGTTGTGAAAAACGAATGCCAGGAAGGCGTTGATATGGTGATCAAGGTGGATGAACGTGTGTCCATCATCACGATCATGGAAAACGGACAGATCGTATTACAGAGAAGTGTACCGTATGGTGTGGATGATGCACTCTATACCATGATCGAGTCGGGAGCTTACGGACAGATGAATTATCGTCAGGCACTGGAATTGTCACGCCGAAAGACCTGTGTCAACAGAACCCTGCATGCACAGACGGATATTGCAGATCAGGACGCACCGTCTACAGATCTGATGGAAGAATCCGCGCAGATCAGGATGGCAAAGCAGAGAGTCACGGAATCCTTGGAAAATCTGATGCGCGGTATTGCACGTGTGATCGATTTTTATAACTCCAGAAATGCCGGAAAGCAGATTCAGAAAACATATCTGACCGGTCTTGGCGGAGATTTCAGCGGACTGAGCAAGCTTTTAACGAATGAGCTGGGCTTCCGGATTGTTGTATTGAACAAGGTAGAAGGCTTTAATGTAGAAAGAAGCTTCCGGGAAGGCAGCTTCGGCGAATATATTGCATGTCTTGGTGCAGCGATTGCACCGCTTGGGTTTATGCATGAGGAAAGCGAGTCCGAGGGTGGCGGCTTTAAGCTGACACTGCTTATGGCAATGTCCGTATTTGTGCTCTGCCTTATTATTTCAGGGGTATTGCTGCTGATGGCATACATTCCGTACAAGGAAGCGGAGAATGAGAACCATGTGTACCGTGTGGAGATCGAGCAGATGAGTGCATGTATTCCGTCCTATCTGGAATACACAGCGACCAAGCAGGCGTACACTTATCTGGCAACCGCAACAGCAACGACGCAGTTAGAGACTGCATATCTGGTTGAATTTATAGAAGAGCTGGAGCAGAAGATGCCGCATGCATTCTTGATTGATTCCATGACGGTCAATTCTACGGGATTTTCCATGAATGTCACGGTAAAGTCCAAAGAGGAAGCAGCAGAGTGTATCGAACAGCTCAGAACGTTCAACTGTATTCAGAGTCTGACGGTCAATGGCATTAATGATGCAAGGACGGTTGATCTTCCGAACGGTGAGACCGTAGACGGTGCACTGGCTGTCGATGAGGAAGTATTGAATGCAATCGGAATTCCGGTATCGGAGGAAGCGGTCGTTACATTCAGTGTAGAAGGCGTTTTTGCACCGAGAACAAGTGCGGATGCACTGATGGATATTATTGAGAACAGTATGGGAATCTCAATGGATGGTCTTGAACTGGACAATATGAATGCTGCGAATACGACTTCGGGAGCACAGGACAGTGGACAGACAGCGGCTTCGGATGATGAACTGGAGTCAGATCTGGACGGATTAAAGTAAAAGAATAGGAGAGAGCAGAATGAAAGTATCAAAGAGAGATATTTATTTAAGCATTATATTACTCGGTCTGATCGTGATCGCACTTTCCTATTTTATAGGAGTGAAGAAACTGAATACCAGGACGGAGGAGCTGGAAGCGGAAAACCGGAATCTCAGATCTGAGTCGCAGGTATTGGAGGAGATTCAGATTAAGCAGAAGCAGTACATTCAGGATAATCAATCCATGATGGAATCGGCGGCAATTTTTACAGCTTTATTCCCCTCGGAGATACGGGAAGAAGATCAGATCATGTATGCAAGCCGTATCGAGAATATTATCGGTTGCTATTTTTCCTATGTAGCGACACCAACGACTTCTTATCTGGATATTCCGAAGGCGGAGCGTGAAAACAAACTGGCACCGCTTACCGATATTACGGGAGCGATCGCGGCACACTCCACGGTCAATCCGGCGAATATGCTGGATGCAAGCGGTATGTTGCTCGGCTGTGCATCTTCAGATAATGTGTTCGGATGTACCTATGATCAGTTTAAGGATATGGTCACCTATATTACGGGGGACCCGAGACTGAAAAGTATTGATAATATCACACTGTCTTATGACAGTACGACCGGCAATCTGACCGGAAATATGACGATTAACTACTATACACTGACAGGAACCGGTGCAAGCTATTCAGAACCCGATACTCATGTGATCGGTCATGGTGTGGATTGCATTTTCGGAAGTCTGGCGCTTGAGCCGGAAACAGACGGAGCACAGGAAAGTGTACAGGGTGCCGAGTAGGATGTCGAGTGAGAAGTGTGTAAGAACTTGCAGGGAAGTCATGGCTATGCAGTCAGACGGGGAATCGAGCGGATCAATATGAAAAAAAGAAATGAAAAAAAACAATTACATAGAGATCGAAGAGGCTTCTCGCTGATCGAGGTCATTATTGCGTTGACGATTCTGGCGATCATTTCGATACCGATCTGCCATTCTTTTGTGACGGCAGCCAGAACCAATGCGAAAGCAAGGAAACAGGCGAGTGCGAATGCAGTGGCGGAAAATATCATGGAAGGAATCAATGCCTATTCCTATGAGGATCTGTTTACGCAGTTTACGACCGTTCCGGCAGATGATTTCCTGATCAGTGAAAATTGTGACGCCAAAAGCGCATTTTCCGGATGGGCGGATGCAGGCTGCACGCAACCGGGAAATACGATGGTATATCAGATTCAGGGCGTGGATGAAGATGTCTACACCTTTGATGTTAAGGTGACGGTAGATGCTTCCGCATATACTGCCGGAGTCGGTGAAGAGGATAACTTCAATGATCAGGAGCTTGCGGTTATCACCAATTATAACAGTGAAAAGGATTATCTGTTTGTACAGACAAGAGAGGATGAGATCGCGGCATATCAGGCGCTTGCATCCCGTTCCGGTACGCACAGTGCATCCGAATTGGAAGGAAAAGTAAAGCGGACGATCCTGATCGAAATGGAGCAGGATGATTCACCGCAGGCGGTCCGTGTGACGGTTACCGTGACCTATAAGTATGTCGGAACGGAAGGATGGATTCCGGCTTCAGACGCGGTGTATACCAAGAATTACGGAACGAGCCAATATGTCAGTGATGAGCTGTTGCGGAATGTATATATCTGCTATATTCCGAATTACGCATCCAAACTGGGAAATCCGGACATGGATGAGATCATCATCGACAATGGAGATAATGTAGAAGCAACGTTTTTCCTGATCAAGCAGAAGGATGACAGCGGAAGTGCATTGGAATCTAAGGAAAATCAGTATGTTCCCACGATCCGGGTAACGGAGGGACAATGGGCGGAAGGTCAGACCGGAGCCTATACGACGTTCCATACCAACTATGCCAATAATCTTGCAACGGACAACCCGGTTCCGGCAGGAATGGGACCGAAGTTTGAATACTATTATCATGACAGCGATAATGTTTCAAGGTCGGCAACCGGTTCGGACGCGGCTACACTGTTACATGTCGGTGATGCCGTTGAGACTCAGAAAAAGAACCGGATGTATCAGGTGACCGTGGAAGTCTATGAAAGCGGTGCATACGAGCACTTTACTGACGGAACAGAGCTTAAGAGGGTTGCATTTTTAACCAGTGATTAGGAGCAGTGGTTCTATGAAAAGAAAAACGGGGAATTTTGTAAAGAAGTCCATACAGAAGGCTTTTTCAAAGACAGATAACAGAGGTGCAACACTGGTTGTCGTGATTGTGGCAATGGCACTTTTGGGAATTTTGTCTTCTATTGTGTTGTATACAACGTATATCAATTATACGATCAAGGTAACGGAAGCCAAAGCAAATAATAACTTCTATACCGGTGAGATGGCAATGGAAGAGATTAAGGCGGGGCTGGAGCAGGAAGTTTCCCGCGCTTTTTCCGGTGCTTATCTTGAGGTTATGCAGGATTACAATTCCTATGATGAAGTCGGCAGAATGGCGCAGTTCCAGTATTTATATCTGTCAAAGCTGCAGACGGCGCTGCAGGACCCCTTGGATGCAACAAAGTTCAATCGGGATAAGCTGGTGGGATATATTTCCGATCCCGATAAGGTGGAACTGGCAGAAGCTACGGTAGAATCTCTTGTAAAATATACGGACAGCATTCAGATAAAGGGTTTGAGTCTGACATATACGGATTCTCATGGATATGTCGCAATGATTTCCACAGATGTAGTGTTAAAGATTCCGAATGTGCGGTTCGATTCTGCAAGTACGATGCCCGATATGCTTATGTATTCCCTGATTGCGGATGATTCTTTAGAGGCGGTTGCTACCGGAACCAGTCAGATCACCGGAAGTGTTTATGCGGGGGCAAACGGAATCCGGGTTTCCAACAATGTGGATTTATCTTTTTCGGGAGCAGAAACTCTTGTAACGGCAGGAAATGTGGAAGTCACCGGATCGGGATCTTCTTTTAGCGTAGCATCGGATTCTACGTTATGGGCAGACGGTATCATAGTGGATTCCTCTGAACTGGCGTTGCTTGGTAATACTTATGTACAGGATGATCTGACCGTACAGGGGACGGAAAGTGCGGTTACGCTTTCCGGTGCTTATTACGGTTACGGATATCAGAGTGTTTCAACCGGTGCGATCGGACCGGATAATTGCAGTTCAATTTTGATCAACGGTTCTAAAACAGATCTTAATATGAGTGGCTTAAGCAGACTTGTGCTGGCAGGGCAGGCGTATGTCGGAACCAAGGACAGAGATCGGAACGGAGACGGAGTTATCTCGGAGGACGAGATGAGTTATCATAACGAAGCAGAGGGAGGCGATTCCTCTTCTTCCAATGAGGATGTGCGGATGGGGCAGTCACTTGCGGTCAAGAGTGATCAGCTTGCGTATCTGGTTCCGGCTGAGTGCATCGGCATTATAGACGGCGAGACGGTCATTGGGACGAATCCGGTTAACATAACAACATATAATGCTTTTATGCAGAGAGCAGCAGATGAGGAAAACTTGAAGAATATCGGGCTTCCGTATTCGGTTGTCACAGAGGTGGATTTATACCGTATTGCAGATAATCTTCCGAGAAAACTGAGCGAATACGGTGCGTCCTATCAGCGCGTATTCTATCAGGCGGCTGGCTCCGGTAATGCATGGGTTTATTATTATCTGAAGTTTGAGTCTCCGCAGATGGCGAATCTGTTCTTCCAGGATTATTATACTTATAACGGAGAATTCCTGAATACGTATATGAAGAATTATCTGGAGACTTTTACGGCGCCGGAATCTTTCGGAAGGTTAAATCTGGCGGGTAATGTGGTGTTCTGTGATGCGGAAGGAAATTATGAACTGACGACCTCCACGACTACAACGGATGCCATAACCGAATATGGTCTGATGATGGAATATGACGGTTATAGTAATACATATCATGCCCTGACTGTGAATCTGAGTACAAATTATGCTGTTCTGACGGATGAACAGAAGGCAAAGGGTGTATTTGACAATATTGTTGATACGACGAAACTGAAAGAAGCTGTTGCCGCAGGAACGCCCGGCAGCATAGAAAGAACTTTTTCCAATGCTTCTTCTGAAATGGAAGTCGTATTGGTTGATAATGATGCCGATGGAGATGGAGTTTCGGAGGGCGGAGTTTATACGGTGCCGGGAGATACAACACTTCGGCTTGTAATTGCAACCGGAGATGTGCGTGTGAATACCAATTATACCGGACTGATCATTGCGGGAGGCAAGATCAGTGTGGAAAACGGTGCCAATATCACATCGGATCCGAACAGTGTCAGTATCATGCTGGCAAAATATGATGAAGTATTAAGTTGTTTTGTAGGAAGTGAGGAGCTTGTTGCGGAGGATCCGGAAGATCCGGAAGACCCGGAGTCTGCGGGAGAAGAGGTTATTACAACAGAAAGCCTTGTTTCCTATAGGAATTGGAATAAACGATAACAGATAACCAAGAGGATGGACGGAATGAAGAATCAGAAAGGTTATTCTCTAATTGAATTAATCGTTGTCATTGCGATTCTGGCGATCGTTGCTTTCAGCGGTTTCAGCATGCTGGGACTGCTGAGCGGAAAGTATGCAAAAGAATGCGCTGAAAAGATGGAATCTGCGATGTCGGAGAGTAAGGTGAATGCACTCGGCAAGTCGAAAGGTGCATCGGAGTATGATGTATATGTGCGTATCTATGCGGACACGGACGGGAATATCTTTATCGACAGCGTTGTCGGTACTCAGACGCAGACAAGCAAGATCGGTAATTCCAGAGTCGAGGTTTCAGCTGTCAAAGGAAACTTAGGAACAGATAGTTCAGATACTACAGTTTTGTTATCCTCACTCGGAACGGATGGGGTTGTGATTGCTTTTAACCGTTCGGACGGATCGTTTAATCCGGTGCAGGGTGAGACAAATGTCTATTGGAAACGGATTTTATTTAAACAGGGGAGTATTACTTATCAGATTGAAATGGTAGCAAGGACAGGGAAGTTCTCTTTGTCCAAATTATAAAGCGGGGAGTCCGGCATGAAGAATAAGGGTTATAGTCTTGTGGAAGTGATTATCACCATAGCGATCATGACAATCGTGCTCGGCTGTATTTTAAAGCTTGTGGTGAGCGGAACCAAGATGTATGCAAAGACCAGTGTGAATGTGGATGTTCAGACGGAAGCACAGCTACTGGAGAGTCAATTAAATAATCTGATCGTGGATGCCGAGTGCGGCGTATATGCACAGACAAGAGGGGAGGGCGGCGCGAGTATCGTGGATACGAGCGGCTTTACTTCTGATGGTTATATTAAGGTATTCAATTATTCCGTGGTCTATTATATCGCATGGGATGAAAGCAGCCAGAAGGTCTTCTATCTGGAAAAAGAAGTGGTAGACGGAGCGGTTGCGGAGCTGACAGAAGCAGAAAAGACGATTACGAACTGGAACCTGATGGGTGAGGGTGTCAGCAGCTTTATACCGGATACTTCTCATGTGACAGAGTCCCAGAGGCTGGTAACAGTCAAGCTGGAGGTAACCAAAGGTCAGGGAAGGTATTCTACCGTACAGAATATTTGTCTGAGAAACAATGTACTGGAATCGAATGATCTTGCCAATATTTATGACGGAGATGCAGTGGACGGCGAGGTTACAGTTACAGATGTGGCAATTTCGCCACAGGTCGTATCCGCGAACAGAGGGTCAAGCACGGTGTTCAGTGCTGTTGTAAGCAGCCGCGGTCAGGTCGTGCCTTCTCAGGAGGTCGTATGGTCGATCAGTGGGGCAACCTCAGCAGATACACGGATCGGGGGTGACGGTACCCTTTCGATCGGCTGGGACGAAACAGCATCCGTGATCAATATTACGGCAACGGCAAAGAATTCCATTGTATATGCAAGAGCCTGTGCGGTCGTGCCGACAGTTACAGGTGTCAGCGTATCAGTCAATAACGATACCCCCGCAGCAGGAACAAGTGCACTTTTCAGTGCGAACGTGACGGGAAGTAATCTTGATGATACGGCAAAGAAAATTCATTGGACGATTGATACAACAGGACTTTCCGGTGTGACAATCAGTCAGAACGGTGTATTGAGTATCGGAAAAAATGTCGCGGCGGGAACGGAGATTATCGTGCGTGCAACGGCACAGGCGACTACCGGAATGGAAACTCCGGTGTCAGGAACCTGCCGGATCACGGTCTCCAGCAAGGATGTCAGCGGATTTTCAATCGTAGCGGATTCTACGACACTGAACAGAAACGGAACGCTTTATCTGACAGCAAATCTGGATGGCAGTAACCTGACCGGCAAGGATAAAAACGTGGTATGGTCTATCGCAGATGATGCGGGACTGGGCAGCAAAGTATCGATCAGCCAGAGCGGAGCGCTGACAGCTTCGGGTGATATCAATTATGCAAAGTCGTATCAGATTATTGTAAAGGCGGAGACGAATTCTGCAACACTTGGCAGAAAATATGAGGCAACGCTTGCGATTACGATTCAGAAGGTAACGATCAGCTTTTCAAGTGATGCTGCCATTGCTATAAAGGGAGGAACAGTCCGCTTCCCGTACACCTTAACAGGACTGGAAAATGTCGGAACGGATATTGCAGTTTCCAGTAATCCTTCCGTATCCAATATGTCAGGAACTTTTATGTACTGTACGGCAACGGATCTGGTTGTAACAATCGGAAGCAATGTAAACAAGAGCAATCTGACGGTTACGGCAACTGTCAAAGGAAGCTCATCCGTGCAGGGCTCGGTAGTGGTATATATTGAGGACGGCGGAAACGTAGAGGGAAGTGCATTGTATATTCCGGTGCCTTCGGATAAGTTTGGAGTTGTTTCCAATGATATGTTCCAACGGGTAGAAGGAACAAATAATTCCAATACAGTAGAACGCAGTATTGCGGATAAGACTGTGACTTATTGGATTTCTTATGAGAATAATGATACTTATACATATCATATGCGGATGGATCAGGTGATCTATGACTATGATTCGGATGCAGGATTGTGGAGAAAGAGTTCCTAGAGGGGAATAGCAGATAACGCAGACTTTTGTGATATATCAAGGTTTGGTCTATGCGAAAGGAAGTAACGGGAATGAGAAGATATCGGAAAAGAATATGTGCCTGTGCGGCGCTGATACTGACAGTAGTCATTGTAATAGGGGCGGTGTGGAACGGCTCCGGGGTATCTTATGCGCATGAAACCTTTACAGGGGTTTCCAATCTGGTATCGGATAAGATCAGCAATAATCAGGAGTTTTTGATTCTGGAGATCGTGGATGATCTGGAGGAAGCGTCCATCGGATATCTGGTAGGCGGTCAGGAACCGTATGCGAACCGTCTGAACAGCATGACAGCACAGGAGCATTCTGCGCTGATTGCAGAACTTCAGGAAAAAGGTCTGTTGGCAGCGGATGATTCAGCAGAGCAGTCTGCCTATCCGATCTCATTTTCTACTGAGACTAAGCTGAGCACGGACCCGTCAGATCAGGAACTGTCGGATGCAGGATTTTTGATCGTGATGGATGATGAGACAGGAGAACCTAAGGCAAGAAAAGTTAAGGGCTATTTTATAGCACAGAACGCGGACGCTACCGGGTATGAAGGATATTATCGTCTGGTCAACACAGATATTGAAAATGATGCACTGACTTATGCAGAAGTATTACAGCTGTTATTGGATTCCTATACGGGTACATTATATACGACGGACGCAGACTATACGGCATATGATTTTGTGGCGGACGAAGAAGCTGATGTACCGGATCTGATTGACCATTATAACATTAAGGTACATAGATTCGGACCGTTAACAGATGAGAACGGTCAGCTTATCGGATATGGTTATGATAATACGGAAAGTGAAGAGAATGATCTGTTAGAAGTACATGTAACAGATGATGATGGAAAAATAGCACTGTCCGATATTTATGTACAGTCGGAATATCTGGCAGAGGACGGAACAAAGTATAAGTTCAGTCATTATGCGCTGGGAGATGTGAACGGTGAAACCGTTACAGAGGATTATGTTTATACCGCAGATACGGATATATGGGCAGTATATACGGAAGTTCCGTCAGGTGAACATATCGTAACGGCATATTATGTAGAGGCTGTTTATGATGAGGCCGGAACAACAATAATTGAGTATCGCACTCTGGAAGGTGATCAAACTGTGCTGGTTACGACGGATAGCAAGATTACCTTGCCTTCCGCAAATGTGTATGAAGGTTATACCTTTATCGGAAAATATCTGTTGTCCGATATGTTGACGGAGGTTACGGCAGATTATGAGTACGATGCGGATACGGATATTTATATTCCCTATACAAGAAATACGGCAGAAACTTATACGATTACCATACATTACGGTTCGGTAGTAAGAGATCCGAATACCGGTGATATTATTGATTATGAATATGCAGGCAGTACTGTGCCGGCCGAGACAGATGCAAGCGGTAAGATCACGCTTCCGGAGGCAAGTTCGGTTTCGGCGTTAGAAGGCTATCGCTTTAAAGGATTTTCTGCAACACAAAAGGATACAGATGCATTACTGTCAGGCAGTGAGGTATATACGGCAGACGGAGATATCTATGCGGTTTATGAGCTGGATACTGATCCGGATGCAACGGTAACACCGACGCCTGATCCGGCAGCGTCTGCAACTCCGACCCCGAATCCGGATGCGACGGTAACACCGACGCCTGATCCGGCAGCATCTGCAACTCCGACCCCGAATCCGGATGCGACGGCAACACCGACGCCTGATCCGGCAGCGTCTGCAACTCCGACCCCGAGTCCGACGGAAGCACCATCGCCGACTCCTGATTCGGGAGCAACACCGACGCCGGATAGTGGTTCTGCAGCAATCTCTATTGATATTGATACTGAGCATGGTGAATTGCTGGCATCAAACGGGATCTATCTTCCGATTGTTGCAGCATCAGGGAGCACACTTCCGAAACCGTCAGATATGAATCGATTTGCCGGTTATGGATATCAGTTTACCTATGAGAAGGCTACATTAGCCAATAATAACCTGTTTAAAACGCATGTACTTGGTTTGGAAGAAGGATCGGAGAAATTCAATAAATTGAATATCCGCGTACTTACTTTTACAGCCGATGGAAGAGCTTTATGGACGAATACCGAGAATCTGTCTTTGACAGAAGCTTTGGAGAAAGCAGATCTGGTTTATATCAGTGGAGACGGCAGAACAAGTGACGGAGGTCGTTTGAGTGATTCGGATGACATTTCTGCGGGAGCAATGCAGACGATATATGGCAGGGCAGCGGATACGGCTGAACCAATGCCTGTGATCGTGGACTATTCAGTCTACACAAGTGACAGTATACCGAAAAATCTTCATCGATTGGCATGCCTGCTGTTGCAGCCGAATCTGTCAGAGGTCTATCCGAATGTGAACTTTGATAATTTGGAATCTAATGACTGGGAGCAGTGGAAAAATGCGGTCAGCATTGACAATGGCGGTAATTTTGTAAGGGATAATGTATTTTGTGTCAATTATCAGAGGAATTGTTTTAAAAATTCCAGCTATGAGGCAAATAGTGCAGCCTTAACCAACGGAAAGATGTCCGCACTAGCCAATGCGGATTTTGAGAGGCAATATACAGATACTGTGTCCGATGCAGGCTTCGGTAAGGTGTTTCAGGCGATTCAGCAGGAAAATTATGAACGTGGGCAGAAGGATTCCGGTCAGGCATCCATGAATGAATATGTATCTCCTGCGGTTGCAGTAGCCTATATTTTGAACTTTAAAGGGTATGATCCCATTATTTACAAGGACACGATCCGTGTGCTTGAATTGGAGCCGTGCCGTTCTTACACCTATTATTATGATGGGGATACGAGTACGGAAGCAGGAAGAGCGGAGCAGCAGAGAAGAAAGCTGGCATTTGCTACGAAGTGGGCACCGGCATTTGAAGAAAAGCTGGATAATATCACCATTGTGGGCATGACAACATCGGAATTCTGCGGAAAGATTTCGGATGTTTATGAAGAATATGATGTGATTTATTTTGGATCGAACACGGATCTGATGAACATGATGACAGTCGGTGGCGGAGATGTTTGGAATCTGTCATCCCTGGACTATTCGGGATATGTGAGCCTGACGAATATAAACCTCAATGGCGGATATATTGACGGAAATACCCGTTGGGAATATGAAAATGGGGTATGGTATCGTTCTACCAGCTCAGGAAATCAGGAAGTTATCGAGTGGAGTAATTGGAGTGAAGATTTTTTAAGCTATACATGGTATGATACGGATGATCATCGTTATTACTGTCCAAATGCAAATTGGAGATGGAATTCCAGTACGAATCAGTGGCAGGAACGAGTTTCTGAACGTAATGACCAATGGCAGAACGATAGCCAATGGGTTTATACCGGCAGAACATACCCATATGATATTGAGATTGGTGAGTATTGGGATGATGCGGCTCAGAAAAATAAGAAGATGAAGTATGTTGCGGCCGACGGAAAGTGGTATTCTTCTACAAAATCTTCACAATGGCAACAGGTTTGGAGTGCAAGACAGGTAGTTGCAGATGGTCTGCCATACACATGGTATGACGGTTCGGATCAGTGGAATCCGGCAGATTCCCAGTGGAAATGGGATAAGGACAGTCGCCGCTGGTATGTGAAAGGAAAAGAAGCAACACGTACACTGACTGCCTATAACGATTCCAATATGTATGGCATGGTCTATACTCATACGGGAGACTGGTACAATACATGGGATGCTTATTACGGTCTGGTTCCGGATGAAGGAAGCGTAGGCTTCAGACTTTCGGGAAATGATATTCTGGAGGATCAGGTGGCAGAATTGCTGGAATTTTTAAATTCCGGAAGCCCGATCATTTTGGCATCTGATTTTATGACCTATAATGATGATGGAACAATCAAGGGCGTAAATTCTTCCGATGTGACGGAGACAATCCGTGTAAAGCACAGTTGGGAGGACGTATATGATGAGTATGTATGTCACGGAATCCTTGATACCTCATCCTATGTATATCAGTTCGTCAGCAAAGCATATACACAGGGATATTCTAATTTGCTGGTAGACGGAAAGGATACCTATAATGAAATGGCGGCAGCATTGAATCAGCAGAAGCTGACTTTGAATATGCTGTCGATACCGACGGAGTATACCTATACGGAGACGAACGATGCGCTTGGTTCCATTGTGGAATGTACCTATCTTTCAAAAGAGAGTGACGGAAAGTATTATCTGAACTATGAATTTATGATCAGCAATCTGAGCGCGATCACGCCGCTTACGACACGATATGATATCAGGCTGTATCTGGATTCAAACAGTGACGGCATCTATAACGAGGCGACAGAGGAATTGGCGGATATTGTGGTCACCAATGCACAGACAGGGGAAACACTTACGCGGGTAGCCGGACCAATCAGCTCCGAGGAAGGTGCGGAGTCTGTACTGCATTATGAACTAAGTGCCAATACGCCATATACCGTACGCAGAGAACTCCCGGAGGGCTATGTGGGCTGTATCGGTTGGAAATTAAAGGCATCACAGGTCGGCAATATACATATTCACGATTCCGTAACGGGTCTGACAGCCGTAAAGAATGAGGCGGAGGACGGAGCACAGATTGATCCGGTTACCGGAAAGCAGGTAATTCATGTTCTGCAGATCGTCAGCGACGGCGGCGGTACATTGGATCTGGAGGAACAGACAGAAGGCAGTTTTGCGGGCGGTGAATGGGATATCCTGCTCAGCAGTATTCCGGATTTCGTGATTGACTTTGATTCAATTTTGGAGAGTGATTTTGCATACAGCTTTGAAAATGAAGCAGACGGAGAATATTATGATCCCAGAAATGACAGCGGAGCAGGCGGTTATCTGACGGGACAGACGGTATGGAATGATGAGCTTGGGGATTATGCAAGGAGACGGGATTATCTGAACTTCTATGATTACGATATGGTAATCGTCGGATTTGCCGATAAGTATTCCAATTTGCCTTCACAGAGAGCGACAGAGGCATTGCTTGCTTACGGTAACAGCGGAAAGAGTCTGCTGTATACGCATGATACAACATTTACCAGTGAAGGCGTTTTAAAAGAGCCGGCTGTCAGTGACTTTTCCGGTACGGGAGCAACCTCCACGCTGAGTATGAGTATTCGTGAACAGTGCGGTATGGATCGTTACGGAGTCTCTGTAGACTGGTACGGTGAAAACAGTGCTGATAATCCGATCCGAAGCGGTGGGGATACAAGTACGGACGCAGTACTTGCATATAACGGAGCAAATGACAGAACAGGCAGCGATATCGCTTACCTGCCGGGAACCCATCAGACGGTTATGGCAGCTCAGACGCAGGGCTTTACCTTCTCCGGAATGGCACACAATGTCAACGGATATAAGAATCTGAATTATGGTTCGATTGAGGGTGGTTTGACACAGGCAAGCTGGATGTATGGTCAGGGCGCGGATAATCATAACCGTGTGACACAGGTCAACAGCGGCATTATTACCCAGTATCCATATACAATCGGAGAAGAAATTGTCGTCAGCAATACACATGCACAGTACTTCCAGGTGGATCTGGATACGGATAAGGACGGAGACGGACGGGGCGATGTTGTCGTATGGTATTGTATCTCCAGTCTGGATGATTCTACACCGTGGACGGAAGATAATGGTGAAGTTACATTTACACCAAACGATGTATATGATTACTCACCGAATGATGTACGAAATAATTATTATATTTACAACAAGGGAAATATCACCTATACCGGAGTGGGACACGACGGAAACTTTACGATTGATGAAATGAAATTGTTTATCAATACCTTCGTTGCAGCCTACAACGCCGGTGTACGTAATCCGAGCGTCCGTATTGTGGACGGAACCTCTATCAATGCACCGGATCTGGAGCATGTGAATATTCCGTTTGAAGATACACAGGCATCGGATACCTACCGGGTATATTTTCAGGTAAAGGATAATAATATCACCATAGGTACGAAGAAACTGAGTATCAGATATTGTATCGGAAGTGCGGGCAGTACAGATACAATCAGCTATCAGGGGGATGAGATTGCTGTTTCGTGGTTTGGAGACGGTGTATTAAAGACCTATCAGGCAATTACGGGAGAAGAGGTTCCATATGATCAGGTTGTCAGCGGAAACACTTATTATGTGGATGTTCCGTTGAATGCACTGGTAGGACCGCCGGAGAGCTTTAACTTTTATGTGGAAGTGGATCTGAAGCTTGAGGGAACGGATGAGATCGCCGCATATGCAATCGATAAACTGATCATTAGTGAGCTAAAACTCTTCGATCTGGATTAACAGTTGCTGTTAAGAAATGGAACGGTCATGCCGATATAAAGAATAGGAGCATTGGAATAAGCAACAAAACACGGATAATTTCATAGAGAAACGGATTGCAGAGGATAAAAGGATTTATATTGGGCGGCACCACGGACAACCGGGTGCCTGCCTTTATAAATCCTTTTTTGGTTTTTTAACAAAAATACTTGTGTTTTTGTGTAAATCACCTATAATGTATATTGTGGACAAAGTATGCGCCACACACAATATCTATGAAAATTATCCACATTCAGAGAGGAGCGTTTTATGTTCAACAGCAATGTGTTTGATTACATCAATGTACTGGATAAAGCAGCGGATGCTTCGGCATTGAGAAATGAGATTATCTCCAATAATATTGCCAATAATGATACCCCCGGCTATAAGCGTCAGGATGTCAGCTTTGAGAAAGAACTGGACAGGGCACTCGGTTATTCCAGATATGAAACAATGGATGCCAAGGTAGCAAATGTAAAGAGCGGGGATTTGGATGCGAGAGTCTATACGGATGCTGCCGGATATTCTTATCGTCTGGACGGCAACAATGTGGATATGGATACGGAAAATGCCTATCTGGCAGAGAATCAGATTAAATACAATGCACTGATAGAGAGCCTGTCTGCAGAATTTAAAAATCTTCAGACAGTGATGAAGTAAGGAGGAATGAGCCATGGGAATGTTTGATTCATTTTCGATCAGCGCGTCAGGTCTGACGGCACAGCGTTATCGTATGGACATCATAGCGGAAAATCTTGCCAACGTGGATACCACACGTACCTCTGACGGAACTCCTTACCGCAGAAAGGTTGTGACCTTTGAGGAAAGAGGAGATCATACGACATTCAGCCGTGCACTCAGTCAGGCATCCAGAAACTATGCAGGACAAGGTGTAAAGGTTACAGGCGTGTATGAAGATACATGGACGGAAATGGTCAAGGCTTATGATCCGTCCCATCCCGATGCGGATGAAAACGGATATGTATGGTATCCGAATGTCAATACCGTTACAGAGATGACGGATCTGATCGATGCAAGCCGTTCTTATGAAGCAAATGCAACTGCATTTCAGGCAAGTAAGAGCATGGCAATGAAAGCACTGGAAATCGGGAAATAAGTTAGCAGGATAGCAGAGAGGATCTAAGATGAATATATACAGTTTGTACAGTGCCGGTGTCGGAGCTTCCGATACGAGGCAGAATATTACGGCGATCAAGCAGCTGACCGAAGAGAACGGAAGTGATTCTCATGCATTGTTCAGCAATATGCTCGGTTCTGCCATGGAAAGTATCAATACGACCAATGGGTATCTGTCCGATGCGGAGAATGAGGAGATCAAGCTTGCACTGGGGGAAACGGAAAATGCACATGATCTGACCATTGCACTTTCCAAGGCATCGACGGCATTGCAGTATACCGTAGCGATCAGGGACAAGTTTATGGAAGCATATAAAGAAATTATGCAGATGAATATTTAAGTGTTGTTTGACATCAGTCAAGGGAGAAACATAAGATGCAGGAAAAACTAAGAGAGATTCCAAAGAAAATTTTGGAATGGTGGAATAAGTTTTCCATGAAGCAAAAATTGATCATATGTGGTGTTGCTGCGGGTGTGCTGGCAATTATGATTGTCTTTGCCACTATCTTGACAAAGCCGAAGTATACAACCCTGACTACCTGTGAGTCTACGAAGGATGCCTCTGAGGTTGTGGCACTGTTGGAGGGTGACGGACTGAATTACAGGGTTTCCGATGACGGATTGAAAATCGAGATCCTGCAAAGTCAGGAGTCTACTGCAAGATTGTTACTTGGAGAAAATGGGATTCCGAGTACGGAATATACGCTGGATGATGCTTTGAGCGGCGGACTCAGTACCACAGAGTCCGACAAACAGAAGCGTGCGGTACTGGCACTTCAAAGTCAGATGGAGAATGACCTTGAGGAATACTCTTTTGTAAAGAGCGCAACGGTGGAACTGAATATCCCGACAGATGACGGGACACTGATCTCTAACGGTGCAGAGTCTTCCGCAGCGGTATGTCTGGATCTGTCCGGAGAACTGACGATGGAGACTGCACAGGCACTTGCGCGTTTTGTGGCAACAAGTCTGGGCAATGAAACAACAAAAAATATTGTAATCATGGATACAAACGGCAATCTGTATTTTTCGGGAACAGAGGATAGCTCAGTGTCCGGTATCGCAAGCAGTCAGCTGTCCATGAAACAGCAGATCGAGAATGCAGCTATTGCACAGGTACGTAATGTATTAAACGGAACCGGCGAGTTCGGAATGATTTCCGTAGCACCAAATCTGGATGTGGATTTTTCATCCATGGAGATTACCAATCACGGATACAGTGCACCGGAAGGCAGAGACGAAGGTATGCTGACGGAGGAAGAACGTTATGAGTCTGAATCCACAATGGGAGAGGGAGGCGTTCCCGGAACGACCTCCAATGGTGAAGATTCTCCGACGTATGTGATTGATACGGATGGAGAAAGCAGTGAGACTGTTGTGGAATACCGGAAAGAATATGTGCCGGATGAGACGATTACATATCAGAATATTCCGCCCGGAGTGATCAAATATGATTCTTCTTCGGTTGCGGTCACGACGATTCACTATACTGTGATCAAAGAAGATGATGCCAAGAGACAGGGACTGTTGGACGGAATTTCATGGGACGAATATAAAGCAGCCAATTCCGGCAGAACCAAGCTGGAGGTGGATGAAGACTGGGTCAGCGTAGTATCCAATGCGACGGGGATTCCGACTGATAATATTACATTTGTTGCATACGATGAGAACATGTTTATTGATGCGGAGGGATCTTCCGTAAAAGCATCCGATGTTATGCAGGTGCTTTTGATTATTATCATTTTGGCACTTTTGGCATTTGTAGTGCTTCGGAGCATGCGCAGCAGCACGAAGCAGGAAGAGGAAGAGGAGCTGTCCGTAGAGGAACTGCTTCAGTCTACGCCGAAGGAAGAGCTTGAGGATATCAATCTGGAAGAAAAATCCGAGACCAGAAAGCTGATTGAGAAGTTTGTGGATGAAAATCCCGAAGCCGTTGCAAGTCTGCTTCGCAACTGGCTGAATGAGGATTGGGGGTAATAAGCCGTGGCAATGTCAAAGGATAATATACCGGGTGTCCAGAAAGCGGCAATTCTGTTAATTGCCCTCGGACCTGAAAAATCAGCAACGATCTTTAAACATTTGAAAGAAGAAGAAATCGAAGAACTGACGCTTGAGATCGCAAACACCAGAAGCATCACGCCTCAGGTGAAAGAAGAAGTGATCAATGAGTTTTATGAAGTGTGTCTGGCACAGCAGTATATTGCAGAGGGCGGTATCGGTTATGCCAAGGAGCTGTTAGAGAAGGCTCTTGGACAGGATAAAGCGATGGATGTTATTACGAAGCTGACAGCATCTTTGCAGGTAAAACCGTTTGAATTTGTAAGAAAGACAGATGCATCGCAGTTATTTAACTTTATTCAGGACGAGCATCCTCAGACGATTGCATTGATCTTGTCTTATCTGTCACCGCAGCAGTCAGCGTCAATCATAGCATCGTTACCTCCGGACAGACAATCGGATGTGGCAAAGCGTATTGCCATGATGGACCGTACCAGTCCGGATGTTATCAAAGAGGTTGAAAAGGTATTGGAGACCAAGCTGGCAAGCCTCGTAAATCAGGAGTATACGATTATCGGCGGCGTGGATGCGGTTGTCGATATCCTGAATACGGTAGACCGCGGTACCGAGAAACATATCATGGAAACTTTGGAAATCGAAGAACCGGAGCTTGCGGACGAGATCCGAAAGAAGATGTTTGTATTCGAGGATATTCTGCTTTTGGACGACCGTTCGATCCAGCGAGTGCTGCGTGAGGTTGAGAACAGTGATCTGGAAATGGCTCTGAAGGGTGCGAATGAAGAAGTGCAGAATGCGATCTTTAATAATCTGTCTAAGCGTCTGGCAGCCATGATCAAAGAAGATATGGAATTTATGGGACCTGTACGTATGAAGGATGTTGAGGATGCACAGCAGAAGATTGTAAATATCATCAGAAAGCTTGAGGATTCCGCTGAAATTGTAATCTCCAGAGGCGGAGGTGACGAGATCATTGTATAGAGGTCTGATCAAATCAAACAGAGCAGTGATGCAGGAGCAGGATACCGTCATTATTGATGCGAATGCGATGGTTGCCAAAAAGCTGGAGGAACTGACAAACAGTTATGTAAAGAAAAATGCAGAGCAGACTGCAGAGGAACCGCTTTTGAATCCGGATGCGGAGCGCCTTGCGGCACTTTTGGATGATCCTGCCGCAGATACGGCAGAAGGATTTTCGGAAGGGATTACCGGAAGCAATATCATCAAAGCAGAACCGGCATATCAGGGACCGTCTCCGGAAGAACTTGTGGAACAGGCAAAGCAGGAGATTGCGCAGATTAAGCAGGATGCTGCCAAAGAGATCGAACAGGCAAAACAGGCTGCCATAGAGGAAGGCAGGAAAGCAGGCTATGATGACGGATTCCGCAAAGGAATGCAGGAAACAGAGCAGTTGAAAAAAGAGTATGAAGTGAAAGCAGCTGCGCTTGATGCGGAATATGAGCAGAAAATTAAAGAACTGGAGCCGCGCTTTATTGAGACGCTGACCGGTGTCTATGAACATGTATTAAAGGTCAGTCTGGCAGATGAAACACAGCTGATTATGTTGCTTGCCGGGAATGCGATACGGAATATTGAAAGCAGCAAAAGCTTTCTGGTTCATGTATCGGAAGAGGATTATCCGGTTGTCAGCGCACAGAGAAAACAGCTGGAGGCGGCTGCGGGAGGCGCGTCGATTGCGGTTGAGATAATCGCGGATACGACACTTTCCAAAAATGAATGTATGGTAGAGACGGAAAACGGTATCTTTGACTGCGGACTGGGAACACAACTTCAGGAATTGTCCAAGCAGTTAAAGCTTTTGTCCTATACGGAGGATGCCGGAGAGTGACAGCAATCAATTTTGACAAATATGAAAAATGCAAATATAAGACCTACTATAAGAGACTCGGAAAAGTTGTCAATGTAGTAGGTCTTACCATAGAATCGGCAGGACCGGATGCAAAGCTCGGGGATATGTGTTATATCTTTCCGGAAGAACCGTACAAGCCGATCCGGGCAGAGGTCATCGGTTTTAAAGACCGTAAAACGCTGCTCATGCCTTATGAGGTAACAGAGGGAATCGGTCTGGGATGTATGGTGGAAAATCAGGGCTATCCTTTGAGTGTTCCGGTAGGAGATTATCTTCTCGGGAAAACACTTGACGGATTAGGACAGCCGGTAAACGGAAGTGACATTCCGGAGAACGGAAAGACCTATCCGGTAGAGGCAACACCGCCCGATCCGCTCAGCCGTGAGATCATTGACGAAGTACTGCCGCTCGGAGTACGTGCGGTGGATGGGTTGATCACAGTCGGAAAAGGGCAGCGTATCGGCATCTTTGCGGGATCCGGTGTCGGGAAGTCCACCCTGATGGGTATGTTTGCGCGTAATACAAAGGCAGATATCAATGTGATCGCACTGATCGGTGAGCGTGGCAGGGAAGTGCGGGAATTTATCGAGCATGACCTGGGAGAAGAAGGTATGCGACGTTCGGTTGTGGTCGTGGCAACTTCAGATAAACCGGCATTGGAGCGAAAAAAAGCGGCACAGACAGCCACTGCGATTGCGGAATATTTCAGGGATCAGGGGAAGGATGTCCTTTTGATGATGGATTCACTGACTCGTTTTTCCATGGCACAGCGTGAAATCGGACTTGCCAGCGGAGAACCGCCCGTGACCAGAGGATACCCGCCGAGTGTATATTCCGAGATGCCCAAGCTGTTAGAGCGTGCCGGACGGGCGAGCAAAGGTTCGATTACCGGTCTGTATACGGTGCTTGTTGACGGTGACGATTTTAACGAACCGATCACGGATACAGCGAGAAGTATTCTGGACGGTCACATCATGTTAGACAGAAAATTGGCACATAAGAATCACTATCCGGCGATTGATGTGCTGCAGAGCATTTCCAGATGTATGAGCGCCATTGCGGGTAAAGAGCATAAGCAGGCGGCGGGAAAACTGAAAAATGTGCTGGCGACTTATCATGATGCGGAAGATCTGATCAATATCGGTGCTTACAAAAAGGGGAGTAATCCGGATATTGATTATTCGATTGAAAAGATCAAACCGGTCAATGAATTTTTGATGCAGGCAACGGATGAAAAAGTAACCTTTGAGCAGACGGTAGAACTGCTTGAGCAGTTGTTTGAAAAGTAATACTGTCTGAAAAAACGGAAAGAGAAGGAAGAAGCAGTGGCAAGATTCAGATACCGCATGCAGAATATCCTGAATATGAAGATCAGTATGGAGCAGCAGGCAAAGATGCAGTATGCAGCGGCGAACCGGCGGCTTTCAGAGGAAGAAGAAAAGCTGGAACGGATACGCAACAGGAAGGCTGCCTATGAGGCGGAAGCAAAGCGACTGTTGTCCCAAAAGCTGAATGTGCGGGATATTATGGCGAATAATCAGGCGATTCTGATGACGGAGGAAGAAATCAAGGCACAGCTGATACAGGTACATACAGCGCAGTTGAATGTTGAGAAAGCGCGCGAACATCTGACACAGCTGATGCAGGAGCGTAAGATGCATGAGCGTCTGAAAGAAAAGGCATTTGAGCAGTTCCTGCAGGAAGAAAAACAGCGTGAAAGCAAAGAAATAGATGAGCTGACAAGTTATACCTACGGACAGAGAATAGCACAGAACAAGGAAAAGGATCAGGTAGTATAATTATGGCGAAGGAAGAAAAGAATATACCTGTTGTGGATGTCACACAAGAACGTAAGAGGCTGAAGGAAGAAAAGAAAAAACTGCGTAAAGAGAACAAAGAGCAGAAAAAAGCCGCAAAGGCTCGTGCAAAAGAAATCTCAAAGCAGGAAGCTTCCTTGAGTGATGAGGATTCGGAAGGAGGAACAGTTTCTGCGATTGCGGTAACTGTTTTTATCGTGCTGATCTGGCTTGCGATTCTGTGTCTGTTGATCAAACTGGATGTCGGCGGCTTCGGTTCAAGAGTATTACGCCCGGTGTTAAAGGATGTTCCGGTTCTGAACTGGATTCTGCCGAAAGACGATACGACCGAAACAAATGATGAGGAAGCTTACGGAGGCTATACGAGTCTGCGTGATGCGGTCGATCAGATCAAGGAACTGGAGCGTCAGATCGAGCAGCTGCAGATTGTCAGCAATGCGGATGAGGAAGAACTCGAGCAGCTGCGGGCAGAGAATGCGCGTCTTCAGACGTTTGAACAGAACCAGCTGAATTTTGAAAAAATCAAGAATGAATTTTATGAAGAGGTTATCTATGCGGAAAACGGACCCGGTGTGGATGCATATATCAAGTATTATGAATCCATGGATCCGACGACAGCGCAGACATTGTATGCACAGGCGATCGCAGATCAGCAGGTGGATGAGCAGCTGGAGGACTACGTCCGGGCATATTCCGAAATGAAACCCAAGGAAGCTGCTGCAATTTTTGAATCAATGACGGATGATTTGGAACTGGTGGCAAAGATTCTCAGCCACATGTCGGCAGAGAATCGCGGAAGCATTATGGGTGTCATGGATCCGGCAATAGCTGCGCGGTTAACGAAGCTGATGGATCCGACGGCACAATAAGTTTGTGCAGTAAAATAAATTAAAATTCCGGACAAAAAATCTCGGAAAACTGTAAAGATTTATAGACGAAAAACCGATAATATATCTGTAAGAACCTTGATAACTGAAGAGAGGAGGAAAAAAGCGTAATGACCAGCGCAGCAGTAACGCAAAGCAATGGTTCGATCATGAACCTTGCAGTACAGAATACAGCTGTACGAACGGATGGATCGGAAGCGGGATTCACCAAGGTCATGGACAGTGTGTCGAAGAGCCAGAGTCGGGAAAACGTTTCCGAAAAAGAAAAAAGTTCTTTTGAGGAAACCGGTAAGGAGCAGACGCGGGATCGTGTGAACGAAACGGATAAGAAAGATTCGTATCAGGAACATGATGTTGTTGCCGACAAGGCGCAGGAAAGTTCCGAGGCGGAAGTATCAAAGACAGAGAATTCTGCAAACGAGGATAGGAAGGAAGTTCCTTCGGATCAGGCAGAGGATATAGTGGAAGCTGGCGAAGAAGCCGTCAGCACACAGATGTATCAAAGCCTGATAGAGCAGGCGGCAGATCTGATAGAACAGGCAGCCGATTGTTTCTCAGTCGGAACAGAAGATGTTATGGAAGCTATGAAGCAGCTTGACATGAACATGACTGACATACTGAAACCTGAAAAGATGCAGGAACTAGCTCTTGCTTTGACAGGAGAAGATCAGATGGCACTTTTGACAGATGAAGATTTGTATCAATCGGTACAGGAGCTGACACAGCTTTCTGCCGATGCGGCAGAGAATCTGCAAAAGACATTGAGCATCGATCAGGAGGACTTAAACGGTCTGCTGGAACAGGCAGCCAAAGCAGAAGGCTTACAGGAGATGAGTCAGGGAACTCATACCGAAGCCGGAAACGCTACCGTAGAAATCGTATCGGATGAGATGCCTGAGGTGCAGGGCACAAAGGACATGAAAATACCGATATACGAAAAGGGTGAAATGCAGAACGGTCAGACGGATCAGGAAGTGTCCGTGCAGAAGGAGGGACAGCAGACAGCAGTCACATCCGGACAGGCAGAAGAAACTTCCGAAGAAATGCAGGAGGATGCGGATGCAGGAAACGGCGGTCAGCCGAATTTTGCAGACACTATGCAGAATCCTGTCAATGAGCTTTTTGAAAATCCGGTAAAAGAAGGAAGTATGACAGAGAGCAAAGTGGATACGGAGCAGATCATGAAGCAGATTATGGATTACATGAAGATCCGAAACAGCGAACAGCTTTCCGAGATCGAGATGCAGCTTCATCCCGCATCGCTTGGCAGCCTTCATATATCGGTAGCATCCAAGAACGGTTTGGTAACTGCACAGTTTGCGGCACAGAACGAAGTTGTGAAGGAAGCTCTGGAGGGACAGATCATGATCCTGAAGGATCATCTGGAAGAGCAGGGGATTCGTGTAGAAGCGGTTGAAGTAACGATCGCAAGCCATGAATTCGAACGGAATCTGGAGCAGGAAGCAAAACAGGATGAACAGGAAGCTCAGAGAACAGAGGCAAGGAAGAAAGGAATCAGACGAATCAATCTGAACAATCCGGAGGAAGAAGAAACGGAGGAAACGGATGAGGCAGAGCGCATTACAAGAGATATGATGATGCGTCACGGATCCAGACTTGATTATCTTGCCTGAAAGGAGGAAACAGATGAGTTATACGGCATCGGTTGTTGACGGAAAGCTGGTACAGCAGACCGAAAAGACACAGACAGCGAGCGAGAAAACAAAAAAGACCGGCGGAGAATTGGATAAAGATGCTTTCTTACAGTTGCTTGTAGCAGAAATGAAGTATCAGAATCCGCTTGAAGCATCCAATAACAGTACGGAGTACATATCACAGCTGGCAACCTTCTCGGAATTGGAAGGTATGCAGAATCTGCAGTCTACGGCAGAAGATATGAAGGCATCCGATATGATCGGAAAAACAGTTGTGATGAATGTGGATGATACACTGGTTACGGGGCAGGTAGATTTCCTTTTGTTTGAGGAAGGAAAGACCAAGCTTTCCGTAAACGGAAGTTATTATGATTTGGATGATGTATATCAGGTCATTGACGGAGATTATCTGAGTGCTTATACGAAGGCCTCCAATCTGGTGGCAGCAGTTAAAAATCTTCCGGAACCGGAATCCGTAACTGAGAAAGACATGGATGCGATCAAAGAGATCAAAGATGTTTATGAAGGAATGTCACAATATGAGGCATCTTTTGTTGCAGATTCGGTAAGCAAGACAATTGAGCAATATATTGAAAAATATGATGAATATGCAGGCAAAAAAGAACCCGAACCGGAAGCAGCAGAAGTGATCATTCAAAAACTGGAAGCTTATGAAGAAAGACTGGAAGAACTCTTGAGTAAGATTGTTGATGACGGTAAAGAGGAAAAGAGTGAACAGGAGGAAGGCGAACAGGAAGAAGCCTAAGCATTGCTAAGTCTCAGGGAGGAGGATTCAGATGCAGATTAATCAGAATCAATTCCTTTCAATAGAACAGCTCAAGGATCAATACCTGAATAAAACGAAACCGCAAGCGGAGCAGACATCCCCGCAGGGCATTTCGTTTCAGGATATTCTGAATCAGAAATCCATACCGGAAGGAACCGGGACGGAGCTGAAATTTTCCAAGCATGCGGCCAACAGACTGGCACAGCGTAATATTGAGCTTACGAAAAATCAGCTGGAACGATTGAGTGATGCAACAAAGAAAGCTGATCTGAAAGGAATTCAGGAATCACTTGTGATTGTGGACGATCTGGCATTTATCGTGAATATACCGAGCAGTACGGTAGTCACGGCGATGGATCAGGCGCAGACACAGGAAAACATTTTTACAAATATTGACGGAGCCGTAATTATATAGCCGGACCTTACGGAGGTTATTGTTCCCGACTGACAGAAGGAACAACCGGCTCCCGACGCTAGGAGGTCATTTCATTATGATGAGATCATTGTATTCTGGTGTAGCAGGTTTAAAAGTACACCAGACCAAGATGGATGTTATTGGTAATAACATCGCGAACGTAAATACAACAGCATATAAATCACAGTCTATTACATTCAGTGAACTGATGTATCAGACAACATCCAATGCATCCGGTCCGAATGCAGTAACGGGTACCGCAGGTATCAACGCAAAGCAGATCGGTCTTGGTGTTACCACCGGTGCGATCAGTACCGCGATTACATCCGCAGGTTCCGCACAGACGACCAGCGATCCGTTTGATATTCGTATCAGCGGGAATAACTTTTTCGTTGTCAGTGACGGAAGTGATAATTTCTTTACCCGTGACGGTTCTTTCTATGTTGATGCTGCAGGAAATCTTGCCATGTCTTCCAACGGGTTCAATGTTATGGGCTGGCAGGTAGATGAAACAACAGGCAAGATCAAGCAGGATACGGTTACCGCACTTCGTATCATGAGTGAGGAAAATATGACTTATGATGCGTCAGCGACAACGAATGCTTATATTTCCGGTATTGTGGATAAGAATGATCCGAACATCAGTGCAACTTCGGGTAAGACGATGAACCTTGCATTTTTCGATAATCTGGGTTACAGCTACACTGCAAAACTCAGCATGCATGCTACCGCGATTGACGGTGAGTTCTATATGCAGTTGGATGATGTGCTTGACGGCAACGGCAAATCCATTACAGAATATTATGGTGTACCGTTGGATCAGATCCTGACACTTGGTTCGGCAACAACTGCAGAAGTTGATGAGAACTATAACCCCATTACCAGCACCTTTAATTATACGGATGCAGGCGGTGTTACAAAGGCTTATACACAGGCTGCGACCTATGATCAGGCATCTGAGACTTATACGTTCTGCTTTAAAGATGATAAGGGAACGGTTGTAAACGACACCACACTGATCGGTGAATTGGCAACAAGTCAGAATTTGGATCTTGACAGTTTTACTGCAGTTGGAAACGGAACCTATACCATTACAGCAGCTGATGTTGAGGCCATGCTTACCGATAATGGAGCAGTAAGCAATAATATCGGTGCTTTACAGGCACTTTTCGGCGGTTCGGTAACAACGGCAATCAATGAAGGTTCAATTGATGAGCTGACAGGTACGCTGAATGTTTCCAACAAAT
Source organism: Lachnospiraceae bacterium (assembly GCA_051888775.1). Classification (GTDB taxonomy): domain Bacteria; phylum Bacillota; class Clostridia; order Lachnospirales; family Lachnospiraceae; genus JBJFCE01. The sequence goes on from JBJFCE010000064.1 coordinate 42,950, forward strand.
CCATTCAGGGTGGTTTAATCAAATACAATACGGATTCGGGTAAATTCATTTCCGCAAACGGTAATGCAACCGGTTTAACACTGGATTTCAAGGATAACTTTGACCGCAACGGTGAGCTTATCAGCCTCGGAAATTTTGCCGATATCGAGATTGATATGACAACCTCCAAGAGCAGCAATAACGGCGGTGCATGTACGATCGGAGCAACTGCCGGAGATTTGGTAGGACGAGGAACCGGTCGTAAGCTGGGTAATATGTCCGGTATCAGCATTTCCGAAAACGGTGAGATCTACGCTTCCTATGATAACGGTATGTCCAGACTGCTCGGACAGATCGCATCCGCAGAATTCAGCAATGCTTCGGGTCTTGAGAAGGTCGGTGACAACCTGTATAAAGCAACCTTAAACTCCGGTGATTTTGACGGTATCGGTGTGGATGTTTCCGTAAGCGGTGGTGCGTTTAAGACCGGTGAGCTGGAAATGAGTAACGTTGATCTGGCACAGGAATTTACCGATATGATCACAACTCAGAGAGGTTATCAGGCAAACTCCAGAATTATCACAACCTCCGACAGCCTATTAG
>JBJFCE010000065.1:0-9540 GCA_051888775.1 Lachnospiraceae bacterium
GGACGAGGTGTAGCGAAAGCGTGCCGGTCACCGATAGGTTGATCAGCACCGGTTCTACTTTACGGGCAGAGCTTCGCAATCGCCTAGTATTTTGTTACATTTGATATTGCAAGAATACCATGGTTTTATTTATTCTTTGTTTGAATTTTGTTTACGAAATATTAATTTCCATTTTTATCAAAGCGCTTACAGCAACGGTGATAAAGCTCTTACCAATACACGAACAAGCCGCTTCAGTAAGGTGTCTTTTATTATCCCCTCCTCCATTTTTATGGATTTTCCCATTGTATCTGTCAGATCATCCTTAATTTGTTCAAGAACTTCATGTCTGTACAGCCATACACCATTTTCAAAATGATGCACCAGACTTCTGTAATCCAGATTGATAGTTCCAACAATTGCATACTTATCATCAGAAAGATATACCTTCGCATGAACAAACCCCGGTTCAAACTCATAGATCTTTACACCGGCAGTCCTAAGCCTTTTATAGTAGCTTCTGGTCATTACAAACACAATCTTCTTATCCGGAATATGCGGAGTAATAATCCTCACATCTATTCCTCGCAGTGCCGCATTCTCTATCGCCTGACACAGTTCATTATCAATAATAAGATATGGACTCATCATGTACACATAGTCTTCTGCCTGATTCAACATATTCATGATCATGGTCTTTGCGACCCGATGCCCGAACATCGGTCCCGGTCCATCCCCAAACGGAATGATGTATCCCTTATCTTCCACCGAAATGCTATTCCAAAAATATGGCGAAAACTCTGCCACAGGTGTTCTTACATTCATCTCATAATCGGCAAGGAAAATAGATGTAAGCTGTGTTACTGCTTCACCTTCCAGACGTATTCCAACATCTTTCCAAACTCCATACAGCACCTTCTCATTGATATATTCATCGGCAATGTTCACTCCGCCTGTGTACCCGACTTTACCGTCAATTACCATGATCTTCCTGTGGCTGCGGTTATTAAACTCATTATCTGCCTGTCCTTTTAAACGTGAAAAGCATACTGCTTTGATCCCCTGCTTCCTAAGCGTCTTATAGTAATCTCCCGGCAAAGTACACATACACCCGACATCATCATAAATTACTCTTACTTCAACTCCGTTTGCCGTCTTTTCTTTCAAAACATCTAAAATACTGTTCCAAAACAATCCTTCTTCAATAATGAAATATTCCAGAAAGATGAATTTTTCCGCTTTCTTTAAATCTTCCAACATGGCAGCAAAAAGCTTTTCTCCCATGTTGTAATACCGTGCATCCGTATTCTGATATAAATGCGTATCTGCTAATTTGCAAAGTAGATTTGCATTCAAAAATGCCTGCTTATCTTCCTCTTTTAGTCTTAATAATGTTTCCTGATCTTTGGTCTGCACCTGACTGCTTCTGATTTTCTTCAGTCTTTTTACATACTTTTTCTTCAGTTTTCTGTCATAAAACATAAAATAGATCATAAATCCGGCAACCGGTACGATCAGTACAAATAACAGCCACGGAATCTTATAGTCGGGATTCTCCTGCGAATTAATGATCTTTAGCACGCATACAATTTCCGTTGCATACATCGCAAGATAAAAATAGGGAATATAAACCGCACATAATATCGTTGCCGCCAATACGCCTGCTGTTTCCAACACAATGAGTAAAATAGCAAGAATAAATCGAAAGGGTATGTAATTTAATTCCTGTTCTTTCGCTCCGTCTTTATTATGAATTACAATGGTTTTCTTCATAGGTCTTCTTTACTCCCGTTAACATCAAAACTGTCATGGCTGTAGTGCAAGCTATTCTTTAACATATTCCCTATCTTACAATTTACTGAATAACAGCATATTGCTTTTTTATTTGATTATTGTTTGCTTTTTGTTTATGAAATGTTAATTTACTATTGAAAAAGAACTGCTCCGCAATCTGCGAAACAGTTCATACCAATCAACTCATCTATCAACAAATTATGATATGATACCGGCATTCGCATATCAAGATAAATAAATCCGATCGGTATTGATTTTATATAATAAACAGCCCCATCATTATCTAAGCAATACGACAATATCAGAATGCGCACATTATGCGCAAAAAAATAGCGTAACAGTCAAAACTGCTACGCTATCGTCTTTATTCCAGATCCTCTGTTACGGCAACACTGCCGCCGACACTTTTCCACTTCAGATACGCATTGATAAACGGATCAATCGCACCGTCCATAACCGCATCCACATTACCGGATTCTTCTCCGGTACGCAGATCCTTGACCAGCTTATAAGGCTGCATGACATAGGAGCGGATCTGATTGCCCCAGCCGATTTCCGTTACGTTTCCGCGGATATCGGAAAGCTTCTCGGCATTTTCTTCCTTCTTTAACATATAGAGCTTTGCCTTTAACATCTGCATCGCTTTATCTTTATTCTGGAACTGGGAACGCTCATTCTGACACGTTACGACAATTCCGGTCGGGAAATGCGTAATTCGGATTGCCGAAGAGGTCTTATTGATATGCTGACCACCGGCACCGCTGCTTCGGTAGGTATCGATCCTGATATCTTCGTCTTTAACCTCTACATCCAGATCTTCTTCAATATCCGGCATGACATCGAGCGATACAAAAGAGGTCTGCCGCTTTCCCTGTGCATTGAACGGTGAGATACGCACCAGCCTGTGTACGCCCTTTTCCGACTTCAGATACCCATATGCATTTTCGCCGTTGACCTGGAAGGTCACCGACTTGATACCTGCTTCATCGCCATCAAGATAATCCAATACTTCAATAGAATACCCTTTTTTCTCAGCCCAACGGGTATACATACGATACAGCATACTGCACCAATCACAGCTTTCGGTACCGCCCGCTCCGGCATTCAGCTTTAAGATCGCATTCAGTTTATCATACTCATCCGACAAAAGCGTACTGATGCGGAGCGCATCAAATGCTTCTTTAAAAGAATCATATTCCGCCTGGATCTCCGGTACAAGGCTTTCGTCATTTTCCTCGTTCGCCATCTCGATCAAAGTCAGGATATCATCCTTCTGACTTGCCAGATGCTCATAGGATGATACGGTATCCTTCATATTCTTGAGTTCTTTCATTTTCTGATTGGAACGTTCGGGATTATCCCAAAAGCCCGGTTCTTCCATCTCCCGTTCCAGTTCTTCGATTCTCTTTGCCTTATTAGCAAGGTCAAAGTGAATCCCTCACTTCCGCTAATGGAGTTTCGTATGTCTGCAGTTCCAACCGCAGATTATCTAATTCAACCAAAAACGTCACCTTCTCTCTTAAAAATTCTTTATGTTCTATTTACGTCCGCAACACTGCTTATATTTCTTTCCGCTGCCGCAGGGACACGGATCATTCGGATAGATTTTTGCGCTCTCACGTCTGACAGGCCCCTTCTGCAGGGACTCATCTTTGTTAGTTCCGGTTACTTTTGCAACCTGCTCTCTTTCTACCTTCTGCTCAATCTTAACACGGAACAGCAGACGAACTGTTTCTTCCTTGATGTTCTCCGTCATGGCATCAAACATCTCATACGCATTCATCTTGTATTCTACAAGAGGATCCCTCTGTCCGTATGCCTGTAAGCCGGCTCCCTGACGAAGCTGATCCATATCATCGATATGATCCATCCACTTTCTGTCGATTACCTTTAACAGAATGACACGCTCAATCTCACGGATCGCCTCCGGCTCCGGGAACTCTGCTTCCTTACTCTCATATAATTTTACAGCTTCTTCTTTCAACTGCTGCTTTAAGCCGTTCTTCGTGCGTTTTTCTACACGGCCGAGAATCACGGGCTCAATCGGGACATTGGGTAACAGTACAGAGTTAAGCTCCTGAAGATTCCACTCCTCCGGATCCGCATCGTCACCGATCACCATATCCACCGCATTTTCTACCAGATCCGTGATCATCTTATAGATCGCATCCCGCATACTTTCACCATCCAGCACACGGCGTCTTTCGGCATATATGATCTCACGCTGCTCGTTGTTTACCTGATCGTATTCCAACAGATTCTTACGAATGCCATAGTTATTGCTTTCGATCTTCTTCTGTGCATTTTCGATCGCATTGGACAGCATCTTATGTTCGATTTCCTGTCCCTCCGGAATTCCCAGCGTATTAAACATATTGATCAGACGCTCGGAACCGAACAGACGCAGAACATCATCCTCCAAAGACAGATAGAACTTGGATTCACCGGGATCTCCCTGACGTCCGGAACGACCGCGCAACTGATTATCGATTCGTCTGGATTCATGCCGCTCCGTACCGACGATCTTCAAGCCACCTGCCGCCTTTGCTTCATCATCCAGCTTAATATCGGTACCACGACCTGCCATGTTCGTTGCAATCGTTACCGCTCCGTGAATACCTGCATCCGCTACGATCTCAGCCTCCATCTCGTGGAACTTCGCATTTAAGACTTTATGCGGAATACCGCGCTTTGTCAGCATTGCACTGATCGTTTCGGAAGCATCGATATTGATCGTACCGACCAGAACGGGCTGTCCTTTTGCATGTGCTTCTTCTACCGCGTTACAGATCGCATTCAGCTTTTCACGCTTGGTCTTATAAACGGCATCCTGCAGATCCTTACGGATAACAGGCTTATTGGTAGGGATCTCAATAACATCCATTCCGTAAATATCACGGAATTCTTTTTCCTCTGTCAATGCCGTACCTGTCATACCTGCTTTTTTGTCAAATTTATTAAAGAAGTTCTGGAACGTGATCGTTGCCAGTGTTTTACTTTCTCTCTTTACCTTAACATGCTCTTTTGCCTCGATTGCCTGATGCAGACCGTCGGAATAACGACGTCCCGGCATGATACGTCCGGTAAATTCATCTACGATCATAACCTGATCGTCTTTTACAACATAGTCCTGATCCCTGTGCATCAGATTGTGAGCGCGCAGCGCCAGAATAATATTGTGCTGGATTTCGAGGTTCTCGGGATCTGCAAGATTTTCAATATGGAAAAAACGCTCCACCTTGGAAACACCCTGCTCGGTCAAATTCACGACCTTATCTTTTTCATTAACGATAAAGTCTCCTGTTTCTTCTCTGACCACACCCATGATGATATCCATCTTGGATAACTCTTCCATATCCTCGCCACGCTGCATTTGTCTTGCCAGAATATCACAGGCCTCATAGAGACTGGTAGACTTTCCGCTCTGTCCTGAAATGATAAGCGGTGTTCTTGCCTCATCGATCAATACGGAATCGACCTCATCAATGATTGCATAATGAAGTTCACGAAGCACGAGCTGCTCCTTATAAATGACCATGTTATCTCTCAGATAATCAAAGCCGAGCTCATTGTTAGTAACATAAGTAATGTCGCAATTATAAGCCTCCCGGCGCTCCTCGGATTTCATGGCATTTAATACAACGCCAACCTTCAGACCGAGGAATTCATGAACCTGCCCCATCCACTCGGCATCACGCTTTGCCAGATAATCATTGACAGTAACAACATGAACGCCCTTTCCTTCCAGCGCATTCAGGTAGGCCGGCAGGGTGGATACAAGCGTTTTTCCTTCACCGGTCTTCATTTCGGCAATACGCCCCTGATGGAGGATGATACCACCGATCAGCTGTACCGGATAATGCTCCATATTCAGTACTCGTCTGGCTGCTTCACGCACAGTTGCAAATGCTTCCGGCAAAATGCTGTCCAACGACTCTCCGTCCTGCTGCACCCGCTTTTTATACTCATTTGTCTTTTCACGCAGTTCTTCGTCAGTTAATTTCATCATCTCCGGGCGAAGCTGCTCGATCTGCTCCACCAGCGGCATGATTCTCTTTAATTCTCTTTCACTGTGTGTCCCGAATATTTTCTGTACAATCTTCATAGAAAAAAATAAGTCCTTTCACGGTTTTCTTACATTTCTTCTAAAAACCCAATTTGTATTGTATCAGATTTTAGAGGTTTATTCAACTCTTACTCTATGAACATTCTATTAACGTGGAGGAATTTTCTGCGTAGGTGCAAGGTGCCGGAGAGCTGTCTGTCTCCTGCACCTTGCATCTCGCAGAAAATGTTTGTTTCAGGTGTCTCTCCACGCTCGACAATCCTTGACCTTTCCGGCATTCAGTGTTATTATTTTAACGAATGTGTCAGACAGATTTTGTCTGTTCATAAAATTTTCACGGTTAGTCCGTCTAACCGCCTAATAAATGATAAAAAACAAGTTGAGGTGTAGACAAATGAGTAAGAATTTCGACGATTTACTGTCAAAAGTTTCTGCCTGCAGCAAAAAGGTATTATCTGTAGCCGTTGCGCAGGACAAAGCCGTTCTGGAAGCCGTAAAGGCAGCTAAAGAACGCGGCATCGCTGATGCAATCTTAGTCGGTGATGAAGCAAAGATTAAAGAAATCGGTACTTCTCTCGGTATGAACATGGATGAATACGAAATCATCAATGAGACCGATATCGTAGCAGCTTCCCTGACTGCCGTAAAGCTGGTTCATGACGGAAAAGCGGATATGTATATGAAAGGTCTTCTCGACAGCAAGACATTCTTAAAGAGTGTTTTGGATAAAGAAGTCGGTCTTCGTACCGGACAGCCGCTCTCCCATGTATGTGTATTTGAAATTCCGGGCATTGACCGTCTGCTGTTCCTGACAGATGTTGCTTTTATGCCGTATCCGACGTTGGAAGACAAAACTTTTATCGTCAAATATGCAGTGGATGTTGCAAAGGCATGTGGCGTTTCATGTCCGAAGGTAGCTCCTCTTGCAGCCGTTGAAGTCGTCAATCCCAAGATGCCGGTTACTCTGGATGCCGCAGAACTTACCAGAATGAATGATGAAGGTGAAATCACAGGCTGCATTATCGATGGACCTCTGTCACTGGATATCGCTATCGATAAGGATGCTGCAATCGAGAAGGGCGCACAGAACCGCAAGATCGTCGGTGATGCCGACATTCTCCTGTTCCCGGATATCCATGCAGGAAATCTTGTATACAAAGCAATCGTTCATCTGGTAAATGTCAAGAACGGCTGTATCTTAACCGGAACCAAGGCACCTGTTATTTTAACCTCCAGATCCGATACTTTTGAAACAAAGGTAAATTCTATTGCTCTGGCAGCAGTTGTTGCAGAAGAAATGAAGAAACAGGCATAAATTTTATTTGCCAAACCTGACCGCATTTGCTCTGTCATCACAAAATATAAAATAAAGGAGAATCCATATGTCTGTTAAGAGTTTAATCATTAATCCCGGGTCTACTTCCACCAAAATCGGTGTATTTGAAGACGAGACTTTATTATTTGAAGAAACCCTCCGTCATTCTACGGAAGAAATTGCAAGCTATGCTTCCATTATCGATCAGAAGGATTTCAGAAAAAATATCATTGTAAACTTTCTTGCAGAAAAGAATTTTGACATCAAATCTCTGAACGTTGTTGTCGGCCGCGGCGGTCTGTTAAAGCCGATTCCCGGCGGCACCTACGCTGTTACGGATGAACTGCTCGAGGATCTGAAGATCGGAAAGCAGGGACAGCATGCAAGTAACCTTGGTGGTATCCTTGCAAGAGAAATTGCAGATTCCATCGGTGTTCCTTCTTATATCGTCGATCCCGTTGTTGTTGATGAACTGATGCCGGAGGCAAGACTGTCCGGTGTTCCCGAGCTTCCGAGAATCAGTATTTTCCACGCGCTGAATCAGAAAGCCGTTGCAAAACGTTATGCAAAAGAGGCCGGCAAATCCTATGATTCCCTGAACCTGATCGTAGTTCATATGGGCGGCGGTGTTTCTGTCGGTGCTCATAAAAACGGCAAGGTCATTGACGTATTCAATGCACTTGACGGTGACGGCGCATTCTCTCCGGAGCGTTCCGGCGCGGTTCCTGTAGGCGCACTTGTGAAAATGTGCTTCAGCGGAAAGTATACCGAAAAAGAAGTCTATAAGAAATTGGTCGGAAACGGCGGATTTAATGCATATCTCGGAACCAACGATATGCGTGACGTAGAAAAGATGTGCGAAGGCGGAGATGAAAATGCAAAACTGATCCGTGATGCATTCTGCCTTCAGATGTCTAAGAACATCGGTTCCATGGCTGCCGTACTGAACGGTAAAGTAGATCAGATCGTTGTAACCGGAGGCATTGCATATGATAAATATGTCGTTGCCAAGTTGAAAGAGCGCACCGAATTCATCGCTCCTTTCACCGTATATCCGGGTGAAGACGAATTGTTAGCTCTGGCACAGGGCGGTCTGCGTGTTATGAACGGAGAAGAAAAAGCTCTGGAGTACTAAGCTTATACACATCAGCTTAATGCCTCTCAGATGTTACAAATCCGGGCTGTCGCATAAAATAAGTATGCAGTCAGTGTCGGAACAATATATAAATTTGCTCGGCTCACGTTCCTAAGGCTGTCGCAAATTTATATATTGTTCCGACACTGGGCGGCATACTTGTTTTATGTGACAGTCCTTTTTTTATCCGATATGTTTCAGAACTTCAGACAGATCAGGAAATAGCATGAATGCAGGACACTGCTCTCTATCGCTTTCAGACTGTCAGGACATGCATAATCCTTTTTGATCACATTCAATAATATTTCCTGACCTTTATCAGACATGATTCCAGAAGAAACAGACTTGAGCATGGATTTGATTCGTAATGAAATTCATAATGAAATCCTTAGCGAAATGCCCGAACAAAGATAAAATAAGATTCACTTAAAACATTAGTATGTTTTAGCAATCCAATAATATCACATCTATAGTTCTATTGCAAGTACTTTTTTATGTTTGTAATTTTCATAGTAATTCTTGTACAATTCCGATTCGTACAAAATCACTTTTATATCTCACTATTCAAATCAAATTTTTCCTGTTATAATGGCATAGAAGCAATTTACCTTCTACAACAGACGATTGCGAAACTCTGCCCACGGAACGGAAGCGGTGCTTACAGACCTGCCGGTGGCGGGCACTGTGAGTCCGTCGGTACTTAGGCGTCGTATTTTGACGCCTTATGTCCCGTTATGGACGAGGTGTAGCGAAAGCGTGCCCGCCACCGGCAGGTCTGTAAGCGCCGCTTCCGTTCCGTGGGCAGAATCTCACAATCCCCTAATTTTCACAATCAGCAAAGGAGTAAACAGATGAGTAAGCGACAGGATTTGGCGATTGAATTACATGACAGAAAATTTAACTGCGCACAGGCAGTTGCATGCAGCTTCTGCAAGGAACTGGGCGTAGATGAGACAACTTTATTCAAAGCCGGCGAGGGCTTTGGACTCGGTATGGGCGGCATGCAGTGTACCTGCGGTGCTGTTTCCGGTGCAGTGATGGCTGCAGGCTTTAAGAACAGTGACGGAAATACCCAGTCTCCTTCCACAAAGGCAAATACGTATCAGCTTTCCAAAGAAATTGCAAAGCGTTTTGAGGATCAGAACGGTTCGCTGATCTGCGGTGAATTAAAAGGCGTTACAACAGGAACCGTACTTCGTTCCTGTCCTGACTGTATCCGTGATGCGGTTGCAATCGCTCAGGATGTTCTGG
>JBJFCE010000066.1:0-9464 GCA_051888775.1 Lachnospiraceae bacterium
ATTTTGGTGCCTTATGTACCGTTACGGACGAGGTGTAGCGAAAGCGTGCCTGCCATTGAAAGTCCTATGAGCGCCCGTTCCGTTCTGAGGGCAGAGCCCCGCAATTTTAGAACAGATCCTTCCTTTATTCTGCCAGAAAATATGCCTGATCATATTTTACGGCAGCATTCCAAAGAATCCACTCATCATAGCCGGCATCATACACAGCCTGAATCTGGGCGCGGACTTCTTCGGGAGTATAGGGAATATGCCCGTTTACCCATGTGGCGGTAAAAGCCTGCAGCCATGGCCGCACGGTCGCATGCTTTGCAGGATCTCTTGTTTCAAGAGAAGCGATAAAGCAGGTGTTGTATTCGCCCAAAGCCTTTTGAGAAGCGATCATTGCGGCATAGACGGTATCATAGGGTGCGGCATCCGGGATGTCGATATGATAGACACCGGGACCGTAATGTGACGGATACACCATAGGGCAGATGTAATCGGTGTAGGCAGCGAGCGCACTGTATTCCTGTCCGACAATTGCCTGATCGTAGTCGTTATCGATAATGGTGCCGAATACATCCGCGGAAACCTTGACGGGAAGTGCCGATAAGGTATTATAGGCATATTCCATAAATTCGGTGATGATCTGCGTCTTATCTTTGTCTTCTGCGGAAGGTCCGAAATCCACGTCCTGCATGCCGCGGTCTGTCGAAAAGCGCACATAATCGAATTGGATCTCATCAAAGCCCAGTCTTGCGGCTTCTGCGGCAATTTCCATGAGATAGTCCCAGGCCTCCTGCTCATACGGATTTACCCATGCAAGACCGCTGTTGTCGTAAAAGATGCTACCGTCTGTTTTGTGCAGGGCAAGCTCCGGTTTTGCCTGTGCCAGATACGGGTCCTTGAAGGCAACAATGCGTGCGATCAGGTAGATACCATGCTCCTTGCAGGTTTGGATCAATCCTTCCATATCCGGGACATAGTTGATGTCAGCTTCGATTTCCTGTACGGTAGGAGCATCCATATGGAAAGTCACCTCTCCGGAATCGTTTTTGATATCGATCACAAACGCATTCAGCTCGGTTTCATCTGCCATGCGGATAAAGTCATCCATCAGGTCGGTACCGGCAATCGGTCCGGATATGTAGATGCCGCGGATCGGTTCAGTGCTGTTTTCAGAAACATTGTGCTGTCCTGCGGCGGGAATGGTGAATTCATTTTCTCCAAATGTATATTCCGAAAGATCAGGGATCGGAAAAGGAGTTACGGAAGGATCTGTTTCGCTGTTTGCAGGAACGGAAGCTGAATTACCGCAGCCGGACAAAATCGCGAGACATAAAAGAAAAGATATCAACAAATTCTTTTGATGTAAAAAATATCTTTGAGAGTTCAAAAGTGCACTGTGTACAAACGATCTATACTTTCTGCTCAAAATGGCACCTCTTTTTCTTGTGTGGAACAGTCTGCTTTGCATAAGCATTATGTCATAAAACAATCCCATTTACAATCTAAAGAAAATAAAAATCGGAATTTTTGTGTAGGAAAATAAAAACCGGAATTTTTGCGGCAACGCAGCGAACAAATAGGTAAGATTTTACAGAAAAAAGGGGAAATGTATTGGGAGATAGGAAAGCAGTGTGGTATAATAATCTCGTTAGGGAAAAAATATCTTATATCGCACCGGGAGGAACACATGTTAACCGAACAGATTTGCCGGGAGATCGGGTTACAGCCGGAAGTGACGCAGACCGTCCTTGTAACCTATCGGGAACTGGAGGAGGCAGATTTTTTTGAACAGAATAAAGAAGCGATCTGCATGCTGGGCAGACGTGACATGTGGGACCTCGGACTTTCGCATTTACAGGAGTCTTTAGCGCCGGATGAACGGGGATTCAAAATCTTAACCGTTATGCTTCGGATGCTTTGCAGAACAAAAGAAGTCTATCGGGAACAGGGTATCTCTGACGAGATCTTTTGTGCAACGATGGGATGCTTTCCGCGGTTTATCAGTGAGCATCGGACAAGCTACGGCGTATATGGCTTTGACCGGGCATTTTGGACGCCCAGACAGCTTTCCGTGCAGCTGTTCCGGCTGGGGGAGTTGGAGTATGAGCTGAATGAAGAGAAGGAAATGCGGATCATCAGCATCCATATTCCGTCTGACGCGGTGATGACCGAAGAAAAGTGCAGGGCGTCTTATGAACAGGCCCGTGCTTTTATCAATCGATATTACCCGGAATGGAAGGATGTGCCCTTTGGCTGTAATTCGTGGCTGCTGGCACCGGGACTACAAAAAGTACTGCCGGAGAACTCCAATATCATCCGTTTTCAGAAGGGCTTTGAGATTATAAGGGTTGATGAAGACAGCACGGAATATTTGGAGTGGGTATATAAACGCAGCGATATTCCGTATAATGAGCTACCGGAGAATACGTCATTGCAGCGCAATATGAAACGTTACTTATTACAGGGCGGCAAGATCGGAGAAGCTGACGGAATATTAAAAAGTGATGCATGGAGTCATGCATCGGACATCAGGGAGGAGACAGAATGAAAAATACGATTGGATTATGGATTTCACTTGTGCTGGAGTCGGTCGCGCTTATGGCAATGATCATTAATGTATTTGTGGTTCGTTTTCCGGACTGGGCAGTCCGGGCAATCGGGATCTGCTTTTTGATCACGGTTTTTACCACGGCATTTTTTACAAAGCGGGTTCGGATGGAGAAGAAGGGGTCCTGAAAAGGTGTGGATTAATAGGTTGATGGTGGTGTACCAATCGTACCAAGCTGTTTGAGGCACGCTCTCGCTCTACTTCAAACGTAGCGGTACATAAGGCTGTAAAGAACACAGCCTAAGTACCGACGTTTTCAGAAGGCCTCAAACAGCTTGGTACGATTGGTACGTCGGACTTAAACTATGGCACACTTGTTTGGTTATTTTGCTTGGTTATAAATAAATTGCGGAATAATATGAAGGAGAAGGAATATAGATATGGATATTAGCAATTTGCGGTATGTGAGTGGGGTGCAGACAGATGAATGGTCTATGCACAGCCGTGTTGATCAGGCGGAAAGTGTAAAAGGTACGGCTGATGCTTCGCAGAATGAGGCGGCGTCGGGCAGTGCAGTTACGCAGAGCAACAGTACAGAGAGTGTATTTGCATCGGCGCTGAGGGATGAGATCGCACAGCTTCGCGAAAAGTCATCCGAAGAGGATGCATCGGCAGAAAGCTTATTGTCTGGCGATGCGGGTATGCTGTTTGGGACGACGGGCAGTCTGAGCAATACGAGTGGAATGAATCTTGGAGAGCTTTCACAGATGCTTGCCAGTACGAGCGGAAGGCAGGCGATCGCGGCAATGGCAGAGGCGTCGCTGAATTCGATCGTGTTCTCTTCTTCCGAGGATAATCAGCAGACATCCATGCTGGATTCACTGTTACAGGATGGCAGTTCCGTTCAGGAGGAACTGGCGGATACACTTGAACAAATTTTAAACCGTCTGGAGGAAGGCAATGCTGTTTCCGAGTGAGGAATTTTTATTTGTATTTTTACCGCTTGTGTTAATTCTTTATTTTGGCATATTTGTTCATTTCAAAAACGGGAAGAATATCTTCCTGCTCTTGGCGAGTCTTTTTTTCTATGCATGGGGTGAGCCTAAATATGTATATCTGATGATCGGCGTGATTCTGGCAAACTGGCTGTTCGGTATGTTGGTTGATTATTTCCGGGAGGATAAAGGAAAAGGAAAGCTCATCATCGTGCTGATGGCGGTTGTGGATCTTGGAATACTGGGATTTTTTAAATACAGCGGCTTTGTAGTACGAAATCTGGAGCAGCTATTGTCAAAGGACTGGTCATTTCCTGAAATTGCGCTTCCGATCGGTATTTCTTTCTTTACCTTTCAGGCAATGTCTTATGTGATTGATGTCTATCGGGGGGACGGGGAAGTACAGACGAATCCGCTGAATGTGGGACTGTATATCTCGTTTTTTCCACAGTTGATTGCAGGACCGATTGTCCGGTATCAGACGATTGCTGAGCAGATCAAGGAGCGGAAGGAGAACTTTCAGGATTTTTCCAAAGGTGTATGCCGCTTTATTATCGGTCTTTCCAAAAAAGTATTGATTGCGAATAATGTGGGGCTTGTTGCGGATGAAGCTTTTAAACTGATTGGAAATGGTCAGTATCAGGCATCGGTGCTGATGGCATGGGTCGGAGCGATTTCTTATACATTCCAGATCTATTTCGATTTTGCCGGTTATTCGGATATGGCGATCGGTCTGGGACGGATGTTCGGCTTCCGCTTTGAGGAAAACTTTAAACATCCGTATATTTCGGCATCCGTATCCGAATTCTGGAGACGGTGGCATATTTCGTTACAGACATGGTTCCGTGATTATGTGTATTTCCCGCTTGGCGGCAGCAGGGTCAAGACGCGTGCGCGACTTGTATTTAACCTGTTTGTCGTGTGGATGTTAACCGGGATCTGGCACGGTGCGGAGTGGACGTTCTTTTTGTGGGGATTTTTATACTTTGTACTGCTGACAGTGGAAAAACTGACCGGATTTGACCGGAAATTAGGGTGGTTCGGACATGTTTACACGATGTTTTTTGTGATCATAGGCTGGGTGATTTTCCGTGCGGAGTCACTTTCCAACATGTGTGTCTATCTGGGGGCGATGTTTGGCCGGGCATCCGGCGGACTCGTGGATGACGGAGCGCTGGCGTTTTTAAAACAGACACAGGTATATTATCTGGCGGCAATCGTCTGCTCGACACCGCTGTTTGCGCGACTGGATCGGAAGTTAAAGCAGTATGCATGGTGGAATATCGGTTATGTGATTGCTCTGGCGGCACTGTTTGTTATAACGCTGACCTTCGTCTTTAACCAGAGCTATAATCCGTTTATTTATTTCAATTTTTAAAGGCTCGTTTTCCTCAACTTTTGGAAACGGCTGTTTCATCTAATAAGTACAGCAGGCGTATCCTGCGCGTTATATCTGGAGGAAGATTTATGCGTGAAAAAATTGTGGCAGTGATCTTTTCGATCATCCTTATCGCCATACCGCTTATGACAATCGGAAAGAAAATCCTGGTAAAAGAAGAACCGAAAACAACACAGGAAGGTTCTATCGCGGAACTTAACAGAGAAGAACAGCTGCATATGCAGGAGGCGTTAGAGCAGAATGTCGTGCAGGGGGAAGGCTCCGGAGCCGGTGAGCAGGGCAGTGGTACGGCAGATGGAGCAACGGCCTCACAGGAGGAAGAATCAAAGGGATTCATGGATGCTATACGGGATACGGTGGATGATTTTACCGGGGATCTGGCATTGCAGGAGCAGGCGGCCAATGCAAACAGCAGTCTTACCGCAGCATTAGCGGATGATGCCTATATCGATTCTGATCAGGTGCTTGCGGGAAAAGGCGGATGGCTCTTCTATAAGCGTGCGGATGACGGAACCTCCCTGCCGGATTATCAGGGAACGTCGACCTTTTCCGATGCAACCATGGAATCTATCATGAACAGTCTGATCAGGCAGCGGGATACATTCGCAGCGCGCGGTATCCGCTTTGTTGTGATGATCGTACCGAATAAGGAGATCATTTATTCAGAATATATGCCTTCCACGGTGTATCGTACTTCAGAGATTACCCGATGTGACAGATTATATGAATATCTGACGCAGAACAGTGATCTGGAAGTGGTCTACCCGAAAGAAGAACTGTTGGCGGCGAAAGGCTACTATCAGGTATATTACAAATACGATACGCATTGGAATTTTGCGGGAGTCTATGTAGGTGTGCAGTGTCTGCTCAGGCAGCTGTACGGTACCTACGAAGATATCTCGGGGGCAAAACTTGTCATCGAGCATCAGAATATGTCGGGCGATCTGGCATCGCTGATCGGTATGACGGACAAATACTGCGATGATTATTATTATAATTTCTATGCACAGGACATCAATCCGGCGCAGATGGTGGAGGATGATATTCTGGTGGTCGGGGACTCCTTCAGCGATCTGATGCTTGGGGAGCTGGACTATTATTTTGGGAATGTCGATCAGGTCGGTGTATGGACGTTTAAGATGAGCATGTTAGACAGCTATCAGCCCGATGTGGTGCTGTGGGAGTGTGCGGAACGCTATGCGGACAGATTGTCGTGGATCGATCTGACGGATGATTAGTGGGGATGTTTCTGGCGTGGATTCTCCGGGTGGGCTGGGTATTTGGCCGGAGGACACGTTCTCACTCCGCTCAAACGCAGCGGTACATAAGGCTGTAAAGAACACAGCCTAAGTACCGGCGTTTTCACAGGGTCCTCCAGCCAAACACCCAGCCCGCCCGGAGAAATTACGGCAGGAATGCTGTGTGGCAGGAGAGAAGCAAAAAGGATATTAACAGATTGGTTAAGAGGATAGAAGGATGCAGGTCACGATACAGAGTGAACTAGGTGAAGGGAAAAAGGGAATTTGTTATCTGATCGGTGCGGGGCGGATTGATAATACGGGATGGCTCAAGCGGCAGATCAAGCCGGGAAAGGATGATTATGTCATTGCGGTGGACGGCGGTTTTGCGACCTGTGACCAGTGCGGCATTGCGATGGATCTGGTGGTCGGAGATTTTGACTCGCTCGGTTATGTACCGGGGCATCCGAATCTGATCCGGATGGTACCGGAAAAAAACGATACCGATATGTTGTTTGCCGTGAAAAAGGGACTGGAGTTCGGCTATCGGACTTTCCAGCTGTACGGTGCAACGGGTGGAAGAGCGGATCATACTATGGCAAATTATCAGCTTCTGGTATTTTTGGCAAAGCAGGGTGCATGCGGGATCCTGTGCAGTCCGCAGTGGCAGACTACGGCAATTTATAAGGATTGCCTGAAGCTCCCGGCATACGAAAGCGGGATGCTGTCTGTTTTCTGTATGGGTGATCAGGCAGAGGGCGTGACGCTGCAGGGAGTCAAGTATCCGCTCGGAAGATATATGATGAAACAGGATTTTCCGATCGGAGTCAGTAACGAATTTACCGGACATCCCGTCAGTATAGAGGTGGAGAACGGCACGCTGCTCATTATGTGGGAGAGCGGTACATAATAGAAGCTTTGAGCTTATGAAGGAGGGACACATTATGAAAAAAATGTATGTAGCAGTGATTCTGAGTTTGATGTGTATTGCTTTTACCGGTTGCGGAAAAAAGGATGAAGAAGCCGGAAAAACAGTAGAAGCAGAGAATGAAACTGAGACAGAAAAGGATGACGATTCCGAAGTGACACAAGATGACACGGAATCAGGAAAAAACGAAAGTGGCGATGAGGATGCGGCTGTTTCTGATACAGCAGAGGAAGCCGATTCGGAAGAAACAGATGCCCCGGATGGGGAGGATGCCGATAACGAGGAACAGACAGATGAGGAATGGCTTGCGGAAATGGAGGATTATGAGCGGTTATTTGCCGAGGAGCGCGCCCAAAGGCGGGAAGCATATCATCAGGTTATCAGAGATATTGTAGTGAATCATGTCTGGCCTGACGGAAGCGAAGTATCCTACGACAGCGATCTGTCCCAAAATAGCTTTAGTATCTGTGACATCGACGGAGATGAAAAAGAGGAGCTTTTGATCTCTTATTGGACGACTTATATGGCAGACCAAAGGGAGGTCGTCTATGAGTATGACTTAGACACAAAGGAATTGCGGACACAGCTTTTGGAATTCCCGTATATTACTTTTTATACTAACGGTGTTATTTGGGCGGGGCATTCGCACAATCATACCAATAGTGATTTCTGGCCTTTTACGCTGTATCGATACGAACCGTCAGAGGATGTTTATGTTCAGGTAGGCACAGTGGTAGCTTGGGATAGAGATTATATGCCGGATGGCTTCCCGGAGGATGTGGACTGGGACGGTGACGGCAGAGTCTTTGCAATTTCCGATGATGACAGCTATCCGGAGGATTTTACAATGGATAATGTAAAGTATGAAGTGTGGTATCGTACGTGGATCGGCGAGAATGTGGAGGAATTGGAGATCTTATGGATGCCGCTAGAGGAAGCTTCACTTGAGATGTATCCGCTGGATACCCAATATGATTAAGGTGGATATAAAGCATGATGGATATTATAATCCAAAGACAGGGTTTTGGTCGTATTTTCTGCATTTTGGAGGCGAAGCACGCTTGGAACTGATGAACAAACCGGATGTACCAAAAGGCATCAAAAACTGCTTGGGGTATGCTCATATTGCGTTCAGCGTCGGAAGCAAAGAGCGTGTGGACGAACTGACGGCAAAGTTGAAAGCTGATGCATATGAAGTACTTAGCGGACCGCGGACGACCGGAGACGGATATTATGAAAGCTGTGTTGTCGGTCCGGAAGGGAATTTGGTAGAAATTACGGTTTAGAGCGTTTGTGGTGAGAGTTTTTATAGTATCGGAGAAGAAGGATGCGGAATGAAGAGGAGAGCGAGAAAGCTGCTTGGCATTTTATTGGCAGTAGGGTTGTTGCTAGGTTGCGGTGTGCAGGAGTCGGATATACGTGATCAAGAAATAGCTGGACAAGATGTGCAGGGACAGGATATGCAGCAGGATGCGCAGGAGCAGGATGATCTGGAGCAAAATTATGCAGAAGAAAGTGAGCAGCCGGAACAGGGAGAGGTAGGAGATGCTTCTGATTCAGGGAATCAGAGTATTCAGGCGCAGCTGGAGCTGATTGTGGATCATGTGGATGAGTGGGCGCTTACGATGGACTATGCCAATGATGTGTATGAGTACGCGGTTACCGATCTGGACAAAAACGGCAGGCTGGAGATCATTGCAGCAAATATGGGCGGAACGGGCTATTATACCTACAGTAATTTTTACGAGGTGAATGAAACCTTTGACGGCCTGCAACTGTGCGAGCGTGATGTGGAAGAAGGGGAATCTCAGGCAGATCTTGGAGATGCCGATGTGGATGCTTATTATGACAGCGAAACAGGTGTGATATATTATATGTTTCGCGATTATATCAAAAATGGGGCGGCGGAATATTATGGGGTACAGATTGCCGTTTCGCTGGTCGATGGGAAACTGACGGAAGAGCCTATTGCATTTTATAGTGAGATTTATACGGATTCCGGCTGCGATATAAGTTACCGGGATGCCGAAGGACAGGAAATAACCGCAGAAGAATATGAGTCTGCTGCGGATACGGTTTTTGCAGGGATGGAAAAGCAAGCGGCACAGTTCTTGTGGCTGGAGTATTATGGATCGGAAGGAATGGAGAAGTTCAAAGGCTTGAGCCACGAGGAAATGCTGGAAGTGTTGTGGGAATCTTATGAGGGGTTCGTGACGTTTTCGTATTTTCGGTTTTAGTGATGGAGTGGAAGGGTGTATGATGGTAGAGTTGGGGGATAGGAATAAAAGTTTGTAAAAACAAATGACAAATGTATCAATGGGTGATATAATAATTTCTGAAAGTATGTAAAGGATAATTTCTAATTATT
>JBJFCE010000067.1:0-43026 GCA_051888775.1 Lachnospiraceae bacterium
CCGTTTTTGGAATGTCGGCACAGTGTGTGGAGTATGAGACATACGGTAAACGGAACCCTATGTATCAATGATCAGATTTTTCACTTTCAGAACGCAAGAGGTTACTGGGAAGGGGATGAAGGTCGCTCGTTTCCGAGACAATATGCTTGGACGCAATGCTTTTTTTCGGGTGGTTCTCTGATGTTGTCCGTGGCGGATATTCCTATGGCGGGGATTCATTTTACCGGTGTTATAGGTGTTATTTTGTGGTATGGGAAAGAATATAGACTGGCTACTTATCTGGGAGCAAAAGTGGTACAGATTCAAAATAAGAAGATTCGGATTGTGCAGGGCGACATGGAATTGGAAGTCCGTCTACTGGAAAGAGTTAACTGTTCCCTGAAAGCCCCGGTGGCAGGAAATATGAAAAGAACGATTCGGGAAGGAGCAGCCTGCAGAGCCTTGTACCGTTTTTGTAAAAATGGGAGTCCTGTATTTCATTTTGAAACGGACAAAGCATCTTTTGAATATGAATATCCATGAGTCGATCGACAAATGGGGTGTGTTAATACTTCCGGTTTGCATACCGGAAGTATTATTTTTAAATTAGCTTGAGACTACCGATTATATTAGTTATACTTAAGTTGTAGTGATGGAAACTATGCATTGAAAAAGGCATAAGATACAGGAGCCATAAAATCAGACAGGGGAAGAGGTTCATTGCTTACCATATATTGTGCGCTTTTTGCAGAAGTGCAGGAAATCATCAGGGTATTTCAACTGAAAAAAGAAAACGAAAAACACCATTTTGAGGTGTTTTCGGATGCAGAAAAAGAAATTCGTGTGGTGATCACGGGTGTTGGTGCGATTGCGGCTGCGACTGCCGTGGCAGAGATTTCCGGCTATTATCCGCCAGAGAAATCGGATCTGATTTGTAACTTTGGCAGTTGTGCGGCAGCAGGAATTCCGGCCGGTAAAGTATACTTGTGCAATAAGCTGATAGAAGAAAACAGTGGCAGGACGTTTTATCCGGATATCTGTTACCGACATCCGTTTGCGGAGGCGGAGCTGGTGAGCTGTGGGCGGATTCGGACGGTCGGGCAAATGGAATCGGATCGGAAAGAGAGACCGCAAAGTCTGTATGATATGGAAGCGGCTGCAATCTATCAGGCAGCCAATTATTATTACGGACCGCATCAAATGATATTTTTAAAAGTGGTGTCGGATCATGGCGTTGATGAGAAGCAGACGACGGGTCCGGCTGCACATACTGTTGATATGAGAGCGCGGATGGAGATGCTGATGAAGAATGCAGCATCGGAGGTATGCCCTTATATTGAGATGCTATGCGGGATCAGCCGTGTACAGGAAAAAGAGTATGGAAGGCAGGAGCTTCTTTACCGAAAGGCAGAGGAGGAGGCAGCGCAGCTTGGAGAAGAACTCCGCTGTTCTGCGGTCATGCGTGGGGAGCTGCGACAACTCCTGTTCTATTGGCAACTGACAGGAACTGATTATGAGACCGTTCTGGAGGATTATCGCAGACAAGGGAGTCTGCCGGTGAGGGACAAGCGGGAAGGAAAGAGGATTCTGGATGAACTCAAGGCAAGATTATGAAAACCCACCTTTTACCCATATTTATGTGGAAAATCGTGTGCAAAACCATCCGAGAACAAAAGCGATTTTGACACATTTTCCGAATGCCCGGATTGTGGCAGTCGACCACTATAAGGATGTATTCAATCGACGCGGACAGGATGCACCACACCAACATCGGTCGCAGAGCCTGATTTTAGCGAGAAAAGAAGATCATTTTTTCTATGAGGGAGCGGCAGTTTGTCAGGATTTCGGCAACACGAACTTTTATTACTGTTCTACGATGATGAACTGCCTGTTTGACTGCAGTTACTGTTATTTAAAGGGCATGTATCCGTCCGGACATATGGTTATCTTTGTGAATCTGGAGGATTATTTTGCCTGCCTGGATGAAATTCTTGCACACAAGTCTATGTACCTGTGCGTTTCCTATGATGCGGATTTGCTGGCGATGGAGCCACTGGCCGGCTATGCAAAGATTTGGTCGGATTATGCGGCATTGCATGAGAATCTGAAGCTGGAGATTCGTACGAAAAGTGCAAGGGCTGCGATGTGGGAGAAGCTTCCGTGCCTGCCGAATGTGATCTATGCATTTACGCTTTCTCCCCAGAGGATGATCGATGCCTGCGAAAGTGGGACACCGTCTGCAAAGGCAAGGATTGCATGCGCACTCGCGGGACTGGAGCAGGGATTTACGGTTCGGCTGTGTTTCGATCCGATGCTGTACTTGCCGACATGGAGAGAAGATTATAGGGCGCTTTTATCAGAACTTGATGCGGCATTTGCAGAACATGGACTGACGATGCAGCAGCTTGCGGATGTCAGTGTGGGAACCTTCCGCATATCGCAGGATTATATGAAAAAGCTGAGGCGTGTCGAGCCAACTGCATCGGCGGTGCAGTTTCCGTATGTGAATGTAGGAGGCGTTTATCAGTATCCGCCAAAGCTTTTACAGGAGATGGAAGATGATTTCATTGGGGAGCTGGAAAAGCGAATAGATAAGGAGAAAATCTATCATGAATAAAGCAGCGATTGTGACGGGAGCAAGTTCGGGAATCGGCCTTGCTATCAGCCGGGTGTTGTGTGAGTTACACTATGATGTCTACGGATTCGGGCGTGATTTTGAGAGGGAAGAGACGGCGCATTTTGTTCAAAGCACGAACTTATTTCACCCGGTAATCGGGGACTTGTTAGAAACGCAGAAGGTGTGCGACAAGGTAAAGCAGATTGCAGGGGAAACGCAGGTAGAAGTACTGGTAAATGCGGCGGGCGTTGGCTATTACGGACTCCATGAACAGCTGAGCGTGAAGCAGATCCAGACGCTGGTGCGTACGAATCTGGAATTGCCGCTCATCCTTTCGAACCGTCTGCTTCGCGAGTTGAAAGAGAATAACGGGTATATCATCAATATTTCTTCTGTTACGGCAAAACAGAGCAGTCCACATGGCTGCGCTTATGCAGCAACAAAAGCGGGACTTACCGCATTTGGTGAGAGCCTTTTTGATGAAGCGCGCAAATACGGTGTGAAGGTGACAACCATTCATCCGGATATGACACAGACGAACTTGTATCGGGATGCGGATTTTGGCTGTGCAAAAGAGGCGGGAAGTTTTTTGGAGCCATCCGAGGTGGCAGAGGCTGTCCGCTATGTGCTCGATCAGCGTGACGGACTTGTCGTGCCGGATATCACACTTCGCCCGCAGCTGCACCGGATTTTACGCAAGTAAATAAGCCAATGATGTGCAGGCTATGAAGTGATTGCAGATGTAGTCAAACAGCATCATCAAAAAGAGCATATCAGGCGATTGCGAAGCTCTGACCGTAAAGTGGAACCGGTGCTGATAACCCTATCGGTGACCGGAACTGTGAGTCCGTCGGTACTTAGGTGCCGTATTTTGGCACCTTATGTACCGTTACGGACGAGGTGTAGCGAAAGCGTGCCGGTCACCGATAGGGTTATCAGCACCGGTTTCGCCTTACGGCCAGAGTTTCGCAATCGCCTGATAATTCAGATATTTGAAAGGAACAAACATGACAAAATACGAAGTACTAAAGAAATATTTCGGATATGATTCTTTCCGCGAGGGTCAGGAGATTCTGGTGGACAGCATCCTTGCCGGGCAGGATGTTTTGGGCATCATGCCGACCGGAGCGGGAAAATCCGTTTGCTATCAGGTTCCGGCGTTGCTGATGTCTGGTATCACTCTGGTTATTTCTCCGCTCATCTCCCTGATGAAAGATCAGGTACAGGCGCTGAACGGAGCCGGAATACATGCGGCATTCATCAACAGCTCCCTATCCGAGTCACAGATTGAAAAAGCCTTATTTCTTGCATCGAAGGGACAGTATAAGATCATCTATGTCGCACCGGAACGGCTGGAGACAGAGCATTTCATGCGATTTGCATGCGCTGCTGAGATCAGCATGGTAGCGGTGGACGAAGCACATTGTATTTCCCAATGGGGACAGGATTTCAGACCGAGCTATCTGAAGATCGTGCAATTTGTCAAAGCCCTTCCGAGGCGTCCGATTTTGAGTGCATTTACCGCGACGGCAACGGAAGAGGTAAAAAATGACATTGTCTGTGTGTTGGGGTTACACGACCCGAAAGTACTGGTAACAGGGTTTGACCGGAAAAATCTTTTCTTTTCCGTGGAACATGTCAGACAGAAGGAAAACTATATTGCGGAGTATATCAGGGAACATCCGGCAGACAGCGGTATTATCTATTGCGCTACCAGAAAAAATGTGGAAAAGCTGTATGACAGGCTGGTAGCGGAAGGAATGGCGGTGACCAGATATCACGCCGGGCTTTCGGGTACGGAACGAAAGCAGAATCAGGATGCTTTTATTTATGACGAAAAACCGATCATTGTGGCGACCAATGCTTTCGGTATGGGGATTGATAAATCCAATGTGCGCTATGTCATTCACTATAACATGCCGCAGAGCATGGAGAATTACTATCAGGAAGCCGGACGTGCGGGAAGAGACGGGGAGCCGTCCGAGTGTATTTTGCTCTTTTCCCCGCAGGATCTGGTGATCAATCGTTTTTTGTTGGAGACCAAAGAGGACAATACGGAGTTTTCTGATGAAGAAATGGCAAGCATCCGGGAACGGGATGAGCAGCGTCTTCGCGTGATGAGTGCATACTGCAATACGACAGGGTGTCTGCGCAGCTATATTCTGCATTATTTTGGGGAATATACCGTGGAACACTGCGGCAATTGCGGGAACTGCCAGAAAGAATTTGTGGAAAAGGATGTTACAACGGAAGCAAAAAGCATTATCCGGTGTATCGGAGAGCAGGGGCAGCGCTACGGTATGAATGTCGTTGTCGGCACGCTGATGGGAAGGAACAATGCCAAGCTGCGGGAATACGGTGTGGAGCGCTACACCTCGTTTGGCGCACTTTCGAATCTGCATGAGCAGGAGATCAAACAGATCATAGGACAGCTGCTTGAAGAAGGACTCTTGCAGCAGACAAATGATAAATATGCGCTGTTAAAGTTTACAGCTGACACGAGAGAATTCATCACCGGGGAGCATAGGCTGGTGATCCGGACAGAAAAAGAAAGCAGAAAGGAGCAAAAAGCAGAGTCCTCTACGGAGAGGAGGTCGAAACGGAAGTCCGACATCCTGAATTCAAAAGGACTCGACTTTTTCGAGATTCTGCGCAATCTGCGTACGGAGCTTGCCAGAGAGGAAAATCTGCCGCCGTATCTTATTTTTTCAGACCGGACGTTAATTGATATGTGTGTCAGACTTCCGATGGATAAGGAGGAAATGCTTTCCGTGACCGGTGTGGGCGAACACAAATATGAAAAGTACGGAGAACGTTTTCTTGCCTGTATCAGAGAGCATACCGGAGGCAATAAGGAAAAACTGTATTTTGGCGAGCAGGCAGAGGCTGCGGCAGCTTCCGGCAGTACGCCAAAGCGTGAGCGCAGGCAGAAGGCGGAATTTTTTATCACGCAGGAAATGCAGCAGAAAATTTCCTATTCCCAGAGCTGTTATCTGGGAGATTTTGTGGAACAGCTTAATCAGCTTCGGGACGAGCGTATGACAAAACGATTGACAGCCTCAGGGATCCTCGCATGGCTGACAGAGGAAGGCTATATAGAACAAAAGAGAATCGATGGTCGTCTTTATGACAGACCGACTCAGAAAGGGGAAGCGGCAGATATCTGTATCGGTACGCGGGTAAGCGCAAAAGGATATGAGTATGAGACGTTATGCTATGGAGAGCAGATCCAGAGGATGATCACAGAGAGATATTTGAAGCTTTACGGTCTTTATAAATAATGCTATAGTGATGACAAATATAAGTTTACAGAAAAACGGAAATAAGAAAACATGATTACCCTAAATGACTATTTATATTCCGGGGATACCGTACTTCGGATTTTAAAAAAATATATAGGAGATTTGCGGGAAGACGCAAGGAGAAAT
This sequence comes from Lachnospiraceae bacterium, assembly GCA_051888775.1. Lineage (GTDB taxonomy): Bacteria > Bacillota > Clostridia > Lachnospirales > Lachnospiraceae > JBJFCE01. The sequence goes on from JBJFCE010000067.1 coordinate 6,025, forward strand.
CATAATGAAATAGATATTGTTCATTGCAATTTCCTTTTGCAGGTTGAGGAGCTTCTGGAACATAATGATTTCCTTACTGCACAGTCTCAAAAAATCAGGGAATTTTATAAATACATGGTGGCAGAATATCCTTATCTTTCCTTTACCTTTAAAGGAAGGATTAAGTCCCTGATTCGTGCGGAAGCAAAATTTAATGGGTACATAGTAGAATATATTTATGATTATTATACGAAAAAAAGAGAATTTCCTACGGTATCAGAGATTAAGAGCCGGCTGAATTGTTTTCGGGACTTAATTGCATACAGGATTGTAATTTCCATGCCGCGATGCCATCTGGAACATTTAGAGGACAGGGAGACCGAAGAAATCAAACATCTTTACAGGATTGCCAATGCGTTGCCGAGGTTTCTGGAAGAACACGGTTTTACAGCAGAACCTACAGGGGGAATCAAGACAGGTACGTCCCCTCTGCTTGACGATTCGGTACGACCTTATTATAGAGATTATATCTCGGGAGAGAGCCCAAACGGATACCGTTCTCTGCATATTACTTTTTATGATAACAGTGCAAGATGCTACATGGAAATGCAGCTTCGGACGAAGGATATGGATGACATCGCAGAAATCGGATCTGCAAATCATCTTGGCTATGAAAAGAAACAGGAATACGAAAGAGCAAGAAGGGATGCCATACCGGAGGGAGAGTGCATTTATTTTGATGAAGCTTTTGAACGGGGTATCAAACTTCAACAGTTGGATCTTTCCAAGCTGGACGTGAATATGTTTAAAGCGGTGGATAATAGTTTGATTAATGATGGTTGTGGTTTGTACAGGGGAAGATGGATTCTGCCATACGAGCACTTGTCGCGTTTTCAAAATGATTTGATCGACTAAGGAATATTAGATGATTCTTTTTGCTGTCAATTGTATTGATCAACTAAGAGGTATAATGATAAAGGGACGTTCCTTTTACCAAGAGGAGCGTCCCTTTGATATATATATAACCGAAGGTGTGAAAAATCTTGCAAGATACATTACAGACCGCACGGAACAATCTACAGGGATAATCTATATCCGCGCGTACACTTCCGCCGAACCGAAGACCTCCAGCAGGTCACCGTTCTTATCCAGCCATATCTTACAGCCGTGATCTGCCGCCAGCTTTACAGTCAGTGTCTTGCCACTTCTTAAATCTGTAAAGCAAACGCTGTCCGCAAAGCCTTCATTCAGTAGCGTATAGACCGTACAGTCCGTATAGGAGACGGCAGTAAAGACAACATTGGGTCTGCTGTCGACGATGCGATAGATCTCGTTATGCGCCTGTGCTTTTTCCATGGCGTAGCGGTAGCAGGCACAGACTGCTTCCGTATTGGAGGAAAGTTCAAGCGGATAAGGGCAGTACAGGATGGTTCCGGCTCCGACAGGATACTCTGCGATCCCTTCCTGAGCAGTATCGGTCTTGGAATCGGAAAAGCCTTCCCCAGCAGATTCATTTACAAACTGCCCGCAGTTTAGCATATTTGACACATCTCCATAGCCGATGATCTGTCGGAAATCAAGCACATACTCCTTGCCATCAATGGTCAGCTTTTCAAAGTTCATCAGCTTTCTTGTGAAATAGCGGTTGTCAAGTGCCGCGATTTTTTTATCGGGTGCAAAATATTTATCCTGATCAATGTAGCCGTTTATCAGTAAAACGGCACCGTTTCTGACATAATCCAACAGCACATTCCATGTATCTTTATTAAGTGTCTGCATAGCAGGCAGCAGGATCAGACGCGGGTTTCCGATTGCTGCGGCATATTCCTTTTGAAGCAGATGCTCCGGCAGGAAGTCCGACTGCTCTTTTAAACAATTGTAGAGTGCATAAATATGATTTTTAATGCCCTGCTGTGCAAGCTGGTGATCGACACTGAAATAGTGGGAGGTATTGTAAACTGTTGCGATCCGCACCTTTTTATCCTGTCTGCCGTATAAGTAGGACTGCATCTTTTTTTCGGCTGCAATCAGTCTCTTTGTGGCAGATAAAGAAGGTGTCGGCGACATATCTGCGCGGTACAGTCCCAGAGAATTTTCACTCAGCTCAAACATGTACGGGTCATCATGTGCCTGCCACTGGACAAAATTGCCAAACGCATAGAGCAGCTTCTTTTCCAGCTTTGTAGCCATTTCTTCATCACTGTGGCGTTTCCCGGCGCGGATATCATCGTATTTATACATGCCAAGCTCCTGCGCAACACAGATCTTGCAGCGTACACGGTTGAGCAGATACTCGTTGATAATATTTGAATTGTAATTCCACTGATGCCAGCAGACCATATCGACATTTCCGGCTAACACCTCATCCTGTTGTGCGGGGATACGCAGTGTTTCATCCCTGCCCATTGTGACAAGCATGTCAGGTGCAGCCGCTTTTACCGTGGCGCGCACTTCGGCGGTCCAGCCGAGAAATTCGTGTCTGGCAAATGCATAGAAATCGGCAAGCGGCGTATGATTAAAACGCTGCTCGGTCCGGCACAGTCCGCGTGAGAACAGTCCGGGATCGGGCATCTGAATATCGTCAAAGCACTTTAAGGTAGCAGAGCTTTCACCCCATGCCGAGCGTAATTCATGGATGTTTCCGTGATATTTTTCGGCCAGCCATGCGCGGTAGCGTGTAAGCTCGCCCGGTTCGCCGGAGGGCTTTCCGGTTGACCATGCGCCTTTGATGGAGTAGGATGGCTCATTCACAATGTCCAGTGTGACATTCGGATACTCTTTAAAATGATCTGCAAAGGAGCGCACATAGGTCATGCATTTCTTGCGCATATCCGGGTCGTGGATCGGTGAGCGGCCGGTATCCCATTGGTTGAGCATCACGTTGCCGAGTGCGAACTGAACGGTAAAGCCGTTTTCGGCAGCTAATAGAAAATAAGTCTGCAAAGCCCGCAATCCGCGCAAGCCGATACTTCCGTCCGCGTTGTAAAAATCTGCAATATAAGTCCAGTTACCGCTTCTGAGAACGTTGAAGCCGATCTTGCTAAGCTGTGCCATTTCCTTGGCGCACAGCCATGCATTCATATCATAGAAGCATTCTCTGTATACATCCGTCACAAAATAGGTGGTGCCGAGGATTGCGGTAACCTTGCCGTCGACCAGACAATAGTCGGTTGAGATTGTTTCATCTATATACATGGGTTTAAAAGCATGGATCCTGCCCATAAGTTCTTTTTCGGATAACACCAGAAAACCGGTTTCCTTTTTGGCAATCGTGATATCGGAAAGCGTTACCGTGGCGGTCACCCGATAGAGTGAGGAAGCGGATATTTCGGGAGAAAAAGCTGCTTCATAGGGAAGGGTAAGAGGTTCAGTATGTGTAAAAAACAGCGTATCCTGATCGTCATACACAGAAAGTGTCAGGGACAGTTCAGGGCTTGCATTGCCATTCTTCTTCAGAGCATCCGCATGCAGATTGACAGGTGTAACCGATGCGGTGATCTGCTTTGCCTCATCCGGGGTATAGCGTGCCAGATCACAGTCTATAGACAACAGAACATTTCCAAGCAGCTCTTTTCGTACCACATTCAGAAACAGTTCCCGCCAGAAGTCTGTTTTCAGCATGGCGGTATCAAAATCAAAGGCAAAGAAGGTCATGCTGCCTCTGTTATGCGTCACGACTCGGATCATCGGTGTTGCAACAAGCTCATCCTGTGCATCAAAAGCCTCTAAGAGATGCTCCAGGTGGGCAGTACGCAGATTCCTTCCGTTCTCATCCCGTTCACACAGATGATAAACCGCACCGTAAAGTCCGGTCAGCGTCGTATCAAGCCGCATACCGTTCTCAGTTACAACATGGTCGCAGCTTTCCGTAATAGGACGAAAATCATCCACAATGCCGAAGCTTCGCAGAGCACGGATATTCGTGCTGCCGTCAACGGAGCTTTTGGTGAACGGCGTAGCACAGAGATTGATCATATTCCTGCCGCTGTTAAAAAAGTCAACCAACAAATCCAGCTTGTCCTCCGGATAAAAACTGTCCATTGCATTGATCAAAACAGAAAACGGTTCAAAAGAGCTACTGTCCGCCTCTTCTATTGCAATGCAGCGGGCATCGATACCGCTATTTAAAAGCAGTGCTTCTATCTCCCGATAAGCCAATTCGGATTTTTGACAATAAACAATACCAACCATCACTATGTACCTTTTCTTTCACTTAAAATATACTCCCAAAATCATACCACAGAATTCCTTTCCCTACTACCGCATATTCTTGTAAGAAAGCAAAAATAATGCCATTTTATCAACTACCGCCAGAATAGCCGCTGCGCTTTTCACGGAGTGAGAACGTGCCGCCAAACGAATCATGCACCATACGACCCGCGGCGTCCCGCTCCTTTCGTAGTTCTCTAAAACCATCACATTTTTTTCAATCCATATATTCCTTTTTTTTCTTTTTTGTACTACACTAGATAAAGCAGAAATTACAATCGGATTGGAAAAGGTGGACATATGAAAATTGGATTTGATAATGACAAATATTTAAAGATGCAGTCGGAGCATATCCGCGAGAGAATTAAAAAATTCGGAGACAAGCTGTATCTGGAGTTTGGAGGAAAGCTGTTTGACGATTACCATGCATCCAGAGTTCTTCCGGGATTTATGCCGGATTCTAAGCTGCGTATGCTGCAGGAGCTAAAGGATCAGGCAGAAATTGTTGTCGTTATCAGTGCAGAGGATATTGAAGGAAATAAGATTCGCGGGGATCTGGGAATTACCTATGACATGGATGTGCTCAGACTGATCGATGCATTCCGTGGAATCGGCATGTTTGTAGGCAGTGTCTGTATTACAAAATATGCGGGACAGGCTGCTGCGGATCAATTTGGGAAGCGGCTGACGGAGCTTGGTATCCGTTCCTATCATCACTACAAGATTCCGGGTTATCCGAGTGATATCAATACCATTGTCAGTGATGAAGGCTACGGAAAAAATGACTATATCGAAACAACACGTCCCCTCGTCGTTATCACGGCACCCGGACCGGGAAGCGGAAAGATGGCAACCTGCCTTTCCCAGCTGTATCACGAGCATAAAAGAGGAATTCAGGCAGGCTATGCGAAGTTTGAGACCTTCCCGATCTGGAATCTTCCGTTAAAGCATCCGGTGAATATTGCGTATGAGGCTGCTACGGCAGATTTAAATGATGTGAATATGATCGATCCGTTCCACCTTGAAGCTTACGGTGAAACAACGGTCAACTATAATCGTGATGTAGAGATCTTCCCCGTTTTAAACGCCATGTTTGAGGAAATTTTAGGAGAAAGCCCTTATAAATCTCCGACTGACATGGGTGTCAATATGGCGGGAAACTGTATCATTGACGATGAGGCGTGTCGTGAGGCATCCAATCAGGAGATTATTCGCCGTTACTATCAGGGCTTATGCGACTGCAAGCAGGGGAACGGCAGCAAAGAAACGTTATATAAGCTGGAGCTGATCATGAAGCAGGCGGGACTTTCTGTAGAGGACCGTGCGGTTGTCAATGCGGCACTGAAAAGAGAGGCAGAGACTGGACATCCGGCTGTAGCAATCGAATTGGAAGACGGAACGATTGTAACCGGGAAGACAACGGATCTGCTCGGTGCATCGGCAGCAGCATTGTTAAATGCTTTGAAGGTACTCGGCGGAATCGATCATGAGCTGCATCTTGTATCCCCTAAGGCAATCGAACCGATTCAGAGATTGAAGACACATTATCTGGGCAGCCGGAATCCGAGACTGCATACAGACGAGATCCTGATCGCATTATCCACTTCTGCTGCAACGGACCAAAACGCCGAGCTTGCCATGGCACAGCTCAAAAATCTGCAGGGCATGGAAGCGCATTCTACCGTATTGTTATCTTCCGTGGATGAGAAGATCTTTAAGCGTCTCGGCATACATCTGACCTGTGAGGCGAAGTACGAGTCAGAAGGAAAGATTTATCACAAGAGATAATCAATATAAAGTGCATACAACAGCACGGAAAGACGAGGAACGCACTATGGTAAATTATCGAAAGGCAGTCATGATAGGCTGCGGATTTGTGGGTTCGGCATCGGTATTCAGCCTGATGCAGAGCGGTTTGTTTTCCGAGATCGCAATGATCGATGCGGATATGAGCAAAGCAGAAGGAGAAGCGATGGACATCAGTCACGGTATTCCGTTTGCCAAGCAGATGAAGATCTATGCGGGAAGCTATGATGATGTGACCGATGCGGGAATTGTGATCATTACGGCGGGTGCCAACCAGAAGCCGAATGAAACGAGACTGGATCTGGTCAATAAAAATGTGGCAATTTTTAAACAGATCATTCCGGAAATCGCCAAGCGGTCCTTTGAAGGGATTCTGTTAGTGGTTGCAAATCCGGTCGATATTCTGACTCATGTGGCGCAGAAGCTGTCGGGACTGCCGGAAAACAGAGTCATCGGTTCCGGTACGGTGCTTGATACCGCGCGGTTAAAATACAGACTGGGCGAGCATCTGAGCGTGGACAGCAGAAGTGTTCATGCATTTATCATCGGTGAGCACGGTGACAGCGAGATTGCCGTATGGAGCAGCGCGAATGTTTCCGGAATCCCGCTCAATGATTTCTGTGAGATGCGCGGACATTTTCAGCATGAAAAGGCAATGCGGGAAATTGCAGAGCAAGTAAAGAACAGTGCATATGAGATCATTCAGAGAAAACATGCAACGTATTTTGGTGTGGCAATGGCAGTGAAGCGGATCTGTGAAGTGATCGTGCGGGATGAGAAATCCATTCTTCCGGTTTCCACAGCGATGCATGGGGAGCACGGGATCGAAGATGTGGTACTCAGCATGCCGTGTATCGTCGGAAAAGACGGCATTGAAACAAAGGTGCCGATCTCGCTTAGTGCGGAAGAGGAGCGGAAACTGAAGGAGTCCGTTGAAATTTTGAAAAAGACGATGAGCGGCTTGGAACTGTAAGCGAATGCAGCATGTAGAAAATTGCAGGCAGCTTTGTAAATGGAAAATCCCGTTTCAATACTGATAAAAGATATTTATTTGCGGTGTATATGTCTATGACATTTGCAGGAGATGTGTTTTGTTGGTACCGAAACGGGATTTTGTATGATAGGGAGGCAATATGAACGGATTTTTTACGGATGAAAACGGCAAAGAGATGCTGGTTTTGGGAATGCAGGCGCACAACTCTTCTACGGGAACTTTTATGATGGAGCGTACCATCAGGGCGGCAGAGCTTTTTGGTGCGAATACTCTGGAGGTGCCGGTCTATTGGTATAAGGTGGAGCCACAGAAAGATGTCTATGACATGACGCAGGTAAAGGAACTCATAGATCAGGTGCGGAGAGCAGGAAAAAAACTGGTCATTCTGTGGTTTGCCACCAGCAAAAACGGGCATCCGACTTATGCGCCGGAATACATTAAAACTGCGCCGGACATTTATCAGGTTGCAGTCGGTTCCGATGGGGCGTGGGTGGCGTCGCTTTCTCCACATTGTATGCAGACTCTGGAAAGGGATCGGAAGGCTTTCTGTAAGGTGGTGGAGTTCCTGAAAGCATATGATGCGGAAGAAAAGACAGTCATTGCATTACAGATCGAGAATGAAATGGGACTTGCAAATACGGATCGTGATTATTCGACAATGGCACAGGCAGACTATGAGAAGCCGGTGCCGGAAGCAATCCGGCACATCAGGCTGGAGGATGACGGGCTTGATTTCATAAGTGAGGAGGAAAAACAGAAGCACAGCTGGAAAGGACATTTTGGCAGACATGCGGCAGAGGCTTTTTGCGCGTGGTACCATGGACGTTTTATCGGCAGTATTGCAGAGGCTGCCAGGAACATCTATGATCTTCCGATGTATACCAATGTCATGGTCATGGAAAACGGTTGTGAGGAAGCCGGCTTTTCCTATAGCGGCGGTGCGGCAGTGAGCCGCGTATTGGATATCTGGAAAGCAGCGGCACCTAAGCTGGATCTGCTCTGCCCGGATATTTATAATCAGACGAAGGAAGACTATTGCAGAATATGCCGGTCTTACAGCAGGCAGGATAATGCGCTGTTCATTCCGGAGTCGCCCTGTCTGGGAGAGGCCAACAGTATGAATGCCATTCGGGCTGTTGCGGATTTCGGTGCCGTGGGTGTAGCATGCTTCGGTGCGGAAAGTGTACTGGATCAACAGGGGGATCTGTTAAAAGAAGCACAGAGCATGGCGATCACGATGAAAACATTGCGTGCACTGGCACCGCTATTGGTCAGGTATCACGGAACCGATCGGATACATGGCATTGTGCAGGAGGAATTTGCCGACCGTTCCTATCTGAAGCTGCCGGATTATCATGTGCAGATCAAGTTCCTTTCACAGGACAGGACACCTCATGGATACGGCTCAGCCGTCAATCTGGCAGACCCGGAGAATCAATGGAATCTGAAGATCAGAGGCAGAGGTATTTTAATACAGACCGGAGAATATGAGTTTTATATGGCAGGAGCGGGGATCGGGGCGGAATTTATCAAGCGTCCTCATCCGGCGGATGAGAAAGCCTATATCCATTTATCTTCCAGATGGGCAGGACAGTTGAACTTCCTGACCGTAGAGGAGGGACATTTTGAAGGTGATGTGTGGGTAAAAGACTATGAAAGAAACGGAGATGAAGCGAATTTTGCTGTTTATGTACATGGAGGAGAAGCAGTCAGAATTCGTTTGAATCCGGTCATGGGCGAATTGCAGAAAATGTCGGAGATGCAAAATATATCCATATAAAATTGCATATACTGATATTCCGAAAAAGTATAGAGCATTTGCTTTCATTCGTGCTACTATATAAAGGACATATCAAAATGTATATAGCAGATATCAATATGGATGGAAAAGAATGAATACATTATATTTTAAATATGCATTGGAGGTAGAGCGCGCAGGCTCTATCACACAGGCAGCGCAGAATCTGTATATGGCACAGCCGAATTTAAGCAAGGCGATTAAGGATCTGGAAGAAGAGTTGGGATATCAGATTTTCAACAGAACCTCTGCCGGAATCAAGGTTACGGAAAAAGGAGATGAGTTTCTCTATCATGCCGGGAAAATGATGGAACAGCTTGCGGAAATGGAGAAAATATCCGGAAAAGCCGAAGATGCAGACAGGCACTTTAAAATCTCTATTCCGCGAGGCAGTTATATCGCCAACGGTTTTACTGCGTTTGTTTCGGAACTACAGTTTACCCATGATATTGATATTACGATCAATGAGACCAATGCGTTGAAAACAATCTCCAATGTAACGGATCGCGGATACAATATGGGGATTATCCGGTATGAGAAATCGGACGAAGATTATTTTCACACTTGTCTGAAAAAGAATAAGCTACAGCAGGAGACAATCTGGGAATTTGAGTATGTTCTGGTCATGTCGGCAAAGCACCCTTTGGCACAAAAGCCGGTTATCGGTGTAGAGGATTTGCAGGATTATGTAAAGATTACACACGGCGATATAGAGCTGCCGCATGTCAAAAATCCGGGAAATGCGGAAATGAGTGAAACGGCTCAGAAGGGCAGCACCATCTATGTCTATGAAAGAGGAAGCCAGTTTGATCTGCTGGCAAATGTTCCTACAACTTATATGTGGGTATCACCTATTCCGGATTCCTATCTGGAGAAAAACTGTCTGGTACAGAGAGCATGTAAGGCGGAGAACAATCTATATAAGGATGTGTTGATCTACAGGCAGGATTATCAGCTCGGCGAGTATGATAAGCTGTTTCAAAAGAAGCTTTATGAATCAAAAGTGGAGGTAGCTGCCGCAAAATATTATTAGTGTATATCATTAGTGCAGTGAAATTGTATCATTGCTATGTAGTTGATTGGATGATATCAGGGGTGCCATATGGAAAACCATATGGCACTCTTTTTAAATTTATATTTCCGGAATGATCATACTTTTGCTACTTTTAGAAAGGATTCAAGAACATGAGATGAGGAAAAAAATTGTGGACGGATTTTTATCTATCAAAGAAGCGATTAATCGATATATAGCAGGATGTCAGGCAAAGATGCAGATGTCTGAGAAACGTTTATTCGGAAAAGCAGTTCTGGCGGGTGCTCTGATCGGCATGGGAGCGGCAGCAAGCAGTGTGGCAGCACACACGATCACGGATGTGGGCATGGCAAGACTGGCAGCAGCGGCTGTATTTCCTGTTGGACTGATGATGGTGATCCTGCTCGGTGCAGAACTTTTTACAGGAGACTGTCTTGCAGCGATGGGTGTTGCGGCAGGAAAGTGTTCCGTAAAAGATGTGGTACGGGTGCTGGTAGCGGTGTATCTCGGGAATCTGGCGGGTGCCAGTCTGCTGGCGGTATTGATTGCTATGAGCGGTCAGCTCGATTATTCGGCAGGGATGCTGGGGGCTTATACGATCAAAGTGGCAGCAGGGAAGACCGGAATGTCTTTCGGTAAAGCGCTGGTGTCCGGTATGCTGTGTAATGTACTTGTATGCGCAGCAGTTCTGATGGCTTCCTGTGCAAAAGATATTACAGGAAAGTTACTGGCGGTATTCTTTACCATTATGTTATTTGTGACGGCGGGCTTTGAGCACTGCGTAGCAAATATGTATTATATCACGGCGGGAATGATCGCGAAGAGCAATCCCGTTTATCTGGAACTGGCAATGGAGCAGTACGGATATACAGCAGATCAACTGGCTGCATTAAATATAGAAAATTATGTCTTTGGTAATCTGGTTCCTGTAACGATCGGTAATATTTTGGGAGGCATCCTGCTGTTGGGACTTCCGCTATTTTACCTGAACAGGGAAACAACCGAAGTGAAGGAAAAAGAGACGATAAGGGAGGGCGCAAAACATGATGCTGTTTATCAAAGAGGTGTTGCAAGTACTGGTAATTGAGGTGCTCGGAGTCGGATGCATGGCAGCCGTAATGTACGGCTATTGGAAATGCATGAACAAAAGAAAATAGACAATTTCGCTACATTTGCATACTATATTCCCCTGATGGGCTGTACAACGTATGATTCGTTGTGCGGCTCATTTTTTATGGTATCGGATATAGGCAATGAATTGACATTACCGGAAAAATAGCATTTAATATTTTATGAAGATAAGGTATTTGCCAATAGAATCAAAAAACGGAATTCTTTTGTATGTTAAAACTTTGATGAAAAAAGAAAGGCTTGGTGAGAATGGACCATCCGAATCAATATAAGCATCACATTTACTATATGGATTTCCTACGCCTGATTGCGTGCATTCTGATCGTGCTTGTACATGTATCTGCAATGAATTGGGATGATGTGTCCGTACGATCTTCTGCATGGCAGACCATGAATATATATGACTGTCTCGGAATCATGGGAGTACCGCTTTTTATCATGCTCAGCGGTGCGTTGATGTTACGTGCGGATTATAGTGTTTCAATCAGGAAAATACTTGGAAAAACATTTGCCTTGTTCATTGTCTACCATGTCTGGCTGCTGTTTTATAATTTTGTGGATTTTGTAAAAGAAGGCTATTCTTTTAGACTATATGAGATGAAGGAATATCTGATCCTGCCCACAATGCGGGGGCAGGGAATCTATCATTTGTGGTTCCTTCCGGTATTGATGGTACTGTATCTGCTGGTGCCGATTTTAAAAGCAGCATTTTCAAGTAAAAAGATCTGTGAATATTATCTGGCGTTGTATGTGATATTGGGGTTGCTGATCCCGACGTCGCTTTTGTTTGAGTTCCCTTACAAATATCTGCTTATGGATTATTATAACCGCACATCTTTTGTCATGCTGACGGGATATATCGGCTATTTTGTGGCGGGACATTATATTCATTCTTTTGTAAAGCCGCTTACAAAGAAGGGGAAGATCATGACAGCGGCAGCAGTGCTGATCTGCTATGCCCTGACCGTAGTGGTCTGCGGTATGGATGCATTGCAAAAGGATGCGCCTTCCGTGATTTTAAATAATCCGTTGACGATTACGGATTATATCGCAACAGTCGGTATCTATCTGTTACTGCGTGATGCGGGCATGTCCAGCGGACAAAAGGAGAGTCCGGGGTGGCTTTACTGTATGAGTGGACTGACCTTCGGAATCTATCTGGTGCATCCGTTTGTTTTGGAGATACTGTCCGATATCGGTCTGACAACCCTGATTCCGCATCCCATCCTGATGATCCCGGTGATGACGGCAGTTGTATTTGTGATCAGCGGTGTGATCAGCCTGTTATTACAAAAATTACCGGTAATAGGAAAATACATTGTATAATGATATTGCCAAGGAAACCTGATTTCTGATATGATACATAGGAAGAAGGTATTTTGTACGAATGGGGGAAAGAATATGGAGTACAACGAGAAACAGTTTGCAAAAAGTGCGAACAAAAAGGCAATGATCATATGGCTTACCTTGTGTATTGTCCTTTCAAGTGCCTATGTTATCGAGATCGTCAAGGGACTGCGTACGGTTGGGTACTATTTAGTGTTTTTGGCAATCTGCTGGGTTCCGTTCTTCTTAGGCTTACTGGTTTTAAGGATCAAGGGAATGGAGACAAAGCTGTATAAGGAATTCGTTGCGGTCGGTTACAGCATTTTCTATTTGTTTGTTATGATGACGACAACGACGGTACTGGCAGTAATGTATGTGCTGCCGCTTGCCGGAATGCTGATCTTATATAAAAACCGGAATTTTCTGCTCCGTTGTGGAATTGTTCATTTTTTGATCGTGGCAGCATCCATTGTAAAGAATTATTTAAGCGGTATGAACGCACCATCCGATATCACCAATTATGAAGTACAGATTGCTGCGATGGTTCTCTGTTACGTGGGCTATATTCTTTCTATTAACCATCTGACCCAGTCCGAAAATGCAATGTTGGGAGCGGTCAGTAGCAATCTTGAGAAAGTGGTGACAACAATTGAGCAGGTAAAGACAGCAAGTACTGCCGTTGTAGACGGAGTTACGGTGGTCAGAGAACTTGCGGATGAGAATAAAGAAGGTGCGGAGCTGGTAGTACAAAGCATGATGGAATTGTCTGGAAACAGCGATACGTTGAGTCAGAAGATTGATTCCTCCATGGAGATGACGGAAGATATTAACAGTCAGGTAACTAATGTTGTGGAATTGACAGACCGTATGGCATCTGTAATTGATGAATCCGTTGCACATGCTACGACAAGTACGGAAGCACTCGGACAGGTTGTGGAGTCTACCAATATCATGGCGCAGCTGTCTTCCGAGGTGGAGCGGATCTTAAACGAGTTCCGAACACAGTTTGAAATGGTAAAGCAGGAAACGGGAACAATTGAAAATATTACTTCGCAGACCAATTTGCTGGCATTGAATGCATCTATTGAGGCAGCAAGAGCGGGAGAAGCCGGTAAAGGCTTTGCGGTTGTTGCGGATGAGATCCGAAATCTGAGTATGGGAACGCAGAATTCTTCCAACAGTATCATGGAGGCTCTGCACCACTTAGAGAACACCTCCGATAAGATGACGGAATCCATCACAACGATTCTGAAATTGATTCAGGAGACGCTCGGTCAGATGAATGAAGTTAATACGAGTGTGGGTAGCATTGCGGCAGATTCCAGAGAACTCGGTGATGAAATGCATGTTGTGGAGTCTGCGATCAGAAAAGTAGAGACTTCAAATAGAAACATGGTCGACAATATGCGTCAGGTTCAGGATATCATGGTTACCATGGTTGACAGTGTTAAGAATTCCGAAGCAACGACGAAGACGATGCTAAGCAAATATGAGGAAACCTCACGTAATGTTGTCAATATTGAGAATGTAGTAGGCAGACTGGTAGAGGAGCTGGGAGCCGGCGGCTTTTTGGGAATGAAGGATATCAAGCAGGGTATGAATCTGTCCGTGATATCGGGCGGCAGCGATCCTTCGTCTGTGAGAGAATATAAGGCAGAGGTTGCCGAAACGGATGAGAACAGCATCTATATTGAGAGCTCGGATAATGCGCAACGATTCTTCGATATAGGTAATAATAAGACACGGTATGATGTCCGGATTATCGTGGACAATACAATGTATCAGTGGGACGGTGTGCGTATCATAACAGCCAAAAACGGCGGTATGGATCAGTATCGTATCATGATCGAAGGAAATCCGAAGGTATTGAATCGGCGTAAATATCCGAGACTTGCAATGACAAATCCATGCAAAGTTGTATTCAAAGCGGATCAACAGGTGTATGATGCAAAAATGCTGAATATCAGTGCCGGAGGTTTTGCAATTGTAGGCGCGGTGCCTGAATTTGCGGATGCGATAGGACAGCAGATCGAGATTACAATTCAGAATTTTGAGTTATTAGAGGGAACCTCGTTGAAGGGACTGATTATCCGTTCCAGCGAGGATAACGGAAAATACATTGTCGGTTGTCGTATGCCGGAAGATCATATGCAGATTCGCGATTATGTGCAGGAAAAGTTAGGATAATGTTGCATTTATAGCAAAATGTGAGATAAAGACCTCGGATGACATCTTTTGAGATTCGATCCGGGGTCTTTGATTGTATAAAAATCATTTTGAGGGAAGAGAGGATTTATTTCGATGAAAAATAGAAAATGGATGGTCAGAATCGGATGTCTGCTCGTTTTATTGGTGCTGGCTGTAGCAGTCAGATGGCAGCAGGAGCCGGAAGAGAGCACGAGTACTTGGCAGCAGGAGCCGGAAGAGAGTACGAGTACTTGGCAGCAGGAGGTACAGAATGCATATGTATTTCGTACTCAGGAACAGCTGAGCGATCATTTTGAAAGACATGGAAAGGAAATGGGCTATGACAGTGAGGAGGCCTATCTGGAAGGAGCAAACCGTGTCGTATTATCTCCCGATGCTTTGCACAAACTGGAGGAAGAAGACGGGGATGATGTATATTATCTGGAAGCAACCAATGAGTTTGTTATTGTATCACCCGACGGATATATCAGGACTTATTTTTGTCCGGAAGACGGAATAGATTATTATAACAGACAGTAGCGGATGTTGAAGGAATAAAAGGCGGAGAGACGTTAGCAATGGAAAAGGAATATCTGATCAGGGAGAAACCGCTGAAGGCCTTACTTATTTTTGCACTTCCAATGATCATCGGAAATTTGTTTCAGCAATTATATACCATGGTAGACTCGGTGGTCGTGGGAAGATTTGTCGGTGAAGAAGCACTCGCGGCAGTCGGTGCATCCTATTCTCTGACAACAGTATTTATCTCGATTGCGATCGGTGGCGGAATCGGTGCTTCTGTTATTACAAGTCTGTATTTCGGAGTGGGTAACTATCTGAAGATGAAGGTATCTGTCCGTACGGCATTACTTTCATTTCTGATACTGAGTATTGTACTTGGTGCAGTCGGACTGATGTTCTCGGAGCAGATCATGATATGGCTGAATACCCCTGAAAATGTTCTGGGGCAGGCAACCGAATATCTGAATATCTATTTTATGGGTCTGCCTTTTTTGTTTATGTATAATGTCCTGTCATCCATGTTCAATGCGCTCGGCCGCTCCAGAATTCCGTTGTACCTGCTGATCGGATCCTCTGTCCTGAATATTCTGCTGGATATTTTTATGGTACGCAGTCTCGGTATGGGCGTTGCGGGTGTTGCATGGGCAACACTGATAACCCAGGGTATTTCTGCAATTTGTTCGTTCCTGTTATTTTTAAGAGAGATGCACGGCTATCGGGATACTGTGGCTTTGAGCGGGGATGCAAAGGAAAGTCATATTGAAAAAACGGCAAGTGAGAAACGCAGACAATGGTTTGACAGAACAGAATTTGTCAATATGGCACGGGTTGCGTGTCCTTCTGTTTTGCAGCAGTCTACGGTATCGATCGGAATGCTGCTGGTGCAATCGGTGGTAAATTGCTTTGGTTCGGAAGTGCTTGCCGGTTTTTCGGCAGGTTCCCGTGTGGAGAGCCTTTGTATTGTGCCGATGGCAGCAATGGGAAACGCAATCTCGTCCTATACGGCACAGAATATCGGCGCAAAAGAATTTGACCGTGTCAGGCAGGGATACCGGAGCGGTTATGCTATCGTTTTGGGATTTGCAGCACTGATCTGTATTGGTCTGGAGATCGGGTACCGACCGCTTGTAGAACTGTTTTTGGGAGAGGACGGAACTTTGCTTGCTATGCAGACCGGAATGGCTTATTTAAGGTTTATCGGCTGGTTCTTTGTATTGATCGGTCTGAAAATGCTGACGGACGGAGTGCTGCGCGGTGCGGGGGATATGAAGATGTTCACTGTTGCGAATATGGTGAACCTAAGCATCCGTGTGATCATGGCTATGACTCTGGCACCGAGATTTGGTGTAGCGATGGTATGGATCGCAGTTCCGATCGGTTGGCTTGCCAACTATGTGATTTCTTTTGCGGAATATCGGACCGGAAAATGGATGAAAAAGAATCTATGATAATGCATAGAAATGCGTTATAATAAAAACATCATTTGGGCGTTTGTGAAACTCTGTCAACAGGATGGAACGGTTTCCCACAGACCAGTCAGCAGTGGGTGCTGTGAGTCCGTCGGTACTTAGGTGCCGTATTTTGGCACCTTATGTACCGCTACGGACGAGGTGCAGCGAAAGCGTGCCCACCGCTGACTGGTCTGTGGGAAACCATTCCATCCTGTTGACAGAGTTTTACAAACGTCTGATATCAACTTTATTATAAGGAGGAAAAAACAATGGGATTTATCATTAATTTGATCGTAACACTGGTTGTCGGAGGTGTTTGCGGTTGTATTGCAGGAAAGCTGATGAATAGCGAAGGAAGCCTGGTACGTAATGTGATTCTTGGTGTGATCGGCGGTTTTGTAGGAGGAATTGCACTCGGAATCATTGGTGTGATCGGTATTCACTTTACCGGAATCATGGGGTGGATCATGAATTTTGTGTTTGGTGTCTTAGGTTCCTGTGCCATCATCTGGGCAGCAAAGAAATTTTTCTAAAAGAGAAAGGGATTAGATATGAGAGTATATTGTGCAAAAAACTATGAACTTGCAAGCCGTAAGGCTGCAAATCTTATTTCTGCACAGATTTTGGTCAAGCCGGATTGCGTTCTTGGATTGGCAACGGGATCTACACCGCTTGGAACCTATCGGTATCTGATTGACTGGTACCGGAAGGAAGATCTGGATTTCAGTCAGGTGCGGACGGTCAATCTGGATGAATACCGGGGGCTTTCTCCGGAAAACGATCAGAGCTATCGTCATTTTATGAATACAAACTTGTTTGACCATATTAACATTAACAAGGAGCATACGTATGTACCGGACGGACTTGAGCCGGATGCAGACAAGGCATGCGCGGATTATGACCGGATCATCGAGCGTATGGGGGGAATTGATCTGCAGTTGTTGGGACTTGGACATAACGGACATATCGGCTTTAATGAACCGGCAGAGACCTTTGCAAAGGGGACAAACTGCGTAAAACTGGCACAGAGTACTATCGATGCTAACGCACGATTCTTTGAAAATAAAGAACTGGTTCCGAAGGAAGCATATACGATGGGGATTCAGTCTATCATGCATGCAAAAAAAATTCTGGTTGTGGCATGCGGAGAAGACAAAGCAGATATTGTGAAGAGGGCATTTACAGGACCGATCACACCGCAGGTTCCGGCATCGGTATTGCAGCTTCATCGCGATGTGATACTGGTCGGAGATGACGCAGCATTAAAATACTTGTAAAAAATACATTTGGTAATTGTGTAACTCTGTCATCAGCATGAAGAGGGCACCCACAGACCTGTCAGCGGCGGGTACTGGGAGTCCGTCGATACTTAGGTGCCGTATTTTGGCACCTTATGTACCGTTACGGACGAGGTGTAGCGAAAGCGTGCCCGCCGCTGACAGGTCTGTGGGTGTCCTTTTCATGCTGATGACGAGTCTTACAATCAATTGACAAGGAAATGCAAGTGAAAAGGAGAAGGGTCATGCGGATTCAAAACGGTCTGGTATTTCATAAAGAGTACGGATTTCAAAGAGAAGATCTGGAACTTGAGGAAGGCATTATAAAAGGGATTTCGTCAGATTTGGGGACAACGAAGGAACAGGAAATCCTGGACGCATCCGGATGTTATGTGATACCGGGGCTGGTGGATGTGCATTTTCACGGTTGTGCCGGACATGATTTCTGCGAAGGGACACAGGAAGCGATTCAGGCAATCGAGCAGTATGAGTTACATCACGGTATTACGACGATCTGTCCTGCGACAATGACTTTATCGGAGGAGCGCCTGACGGAGATTTGCCGGGCGGCGGCAGTTTATGGCGGTAACTGCCTGAAAGGAATTCATCTGGAAGGTCCGTTTTTATCCGAGGCAAAGAAAGGCGCGCAGAATGCGGCTTATCTGCATGCGCCGGATGCGGGAATGGTTCGGCGTCTGAAGGAAGCTTCCGGGGATCTCGTGCGTCTTGTATCCATTGCACCGGAGCTTCCGGGAGCAACGGAGTGCATCGTGGAATGTGCGTCACAGGTGCGCTTTTCGGTGGCACATACACAGGCGGATTATGAGACGGCACTCCATGCAATGCAGCTTGGAGCAATGCATGTCACGCATCTGTATAATGCCATGCCTCCGTTTACGCATCGCGCACCGGGAGTGATCGGAGCGGCTTTTGACAGCGGCGCCGATGTAGAACTGATCTGTGACGGAATCCATATTGATCCATGTGTTGTCCGTGCAACTTTTCGGTTGTTTACAGAGGAGCATGTCGTCTTGGTCAGTGATAGTATGATGGCAACCGGTATGGCAGACGGTGCATATGAGCTGGGCGGTCAGCCTGTCGATGTCAGGGGGAATCGTGCGACGCTTGCAGACGGTACGATCGCAGGCAGTGCGACCAATCTCTATGATTGTATGATGACAGCCATTCGCATGGGAATCGATCCGGTAGCAGCGGTCAGGGCAGCGACTTATAATCCTGCGAAGTCTGTCGGATTGGAGCATGTCTGTGGCAGTATTTGTGAGGAAATGCCGGCAGATCTTTTGATCGTAGATCGTGACTGGAAGTTAAAGCATGTAATCAAAGGCGGAAAGAGGATAGCATGAACATCTGTGTATACGGTGCCGCAATGGAAGAAATCGCGGATCATTATAAAGAAAAAACGGAGTCGCTTGGAGAATTGCTTGCCATGCGCGGACACAGTCTGGTATACGGCGGCGGTGCTAAAGGATTGATGGGTGCCGCAGCGCGTGGCGTAAAGAGACAGGGCGGGCATATTCTGGGGATTGCTCCATCCTTTTTTAACGTAGACGGAGAATTGTTTGAAGACTGCGATGAGTTCCTCTATCCGGATACGATGCGGGAGAGAAAGAAACTGTTAGAGGAAAAAAGCGATGCATTTGTAATCCTTCCGGGCGGTATCGGTACATTTGATGAATTCTTTGAAACTTTGGTGCTGCGGTCTCTGGGAAGACTGCCCAAGCCGATTGCTCTTTTTAATATTGATCATTATTATGATCCGTTGCAGCAGATGATGGAGCATGCGGTGGCGTCCGGTTTTGTGGCAGAGGACCGGATGGAAATGTATCGGATATTTGATGACGAAAAAGAAATGCTCCTGTATTTGGAACAGGAGCAGTCAAGAACGTAAACGACAGAATATGCGGTGAATTCCGCAAGGGAACATTTGGAAAATGTGTTAATGATAGTCGCGTTCTCCAAAGATGCCGGTTCCCACACGGACCATGGTAGCCCCTTCTTCCACAGCAACGGTATAGTCTCCCGTCATACCCATGGAGAGCGTATCAAAGGAAGCGGCATAGGAAGATAGAGCATTGTCTTCGGACAGTGCTTTTTTTGTATCCAAAAACAGCGCATGAAGATTGTGAAAGTGAATACGGTTGCTTTCAGGATCTTCGGTATAAGGTGCGGAGGTCATAAAGCCGCGGATACGCAGATGAGAGTGGCTCTTTACAAGAGTCAATACGGTTTCCAAAGCTTCGGCAGCAGTAAAGCCCCATTTGGAAGCTTCCTGCGCGATGTTGATTTCCAGCAGGATGTCCATGATCAGATTTCGCTTGGAGGCTTCTGCTTCGATCTGATCTGCAAGTCTCATAGAATCGACGGAATGGATCATGGCAACTTTGTCAATGATGTATTTGACCTTATTGCGCTGCAGATGACCGATCATATGCCATTTGATCTTTGCTGCAAGTGCGGGCTGCTCTTTTAACAGTGCCTCATATTTTTCGACAAGCTCCTGTACATAGTTCTCACCAAAGACAGCGTCATAAGGTTTGCCGGACAGGTCATCTGATAATTCATGCAATATAACAGTACCTGCTTCCATACATTCTGTTACCATGGTGAGCGGTTTCGTTTTGCTGACAGCAACCAGAGTCACCTCCGAAGGATCTCGGTCACTTTTTTTACATGCATTTATAATATTCTGATATACCAATTTCAGATTTTCCGAAATCATACGATCTTCCTTTCAAAGCAAAAATAAATTGCGCCGGATGATTTTTTTTATTATTCTAGCATGCTCCATTGAGATTTTCAATGCGAGCATGTCCAAGCATTTCAATATGAGCATATCGGAGCAATTTCAATATAGGCATATCGGAGCAGAAACTAGCTTTTTCAGGTAATATATGCTATACTATTCCATAAATATAGAATATGGGGGTACAGGCATTTACAAGCCTGTATAAAAGATACCTGCAAAAATCATATTAGATAACATTTTGACAGGTTGTCGTAACATTATCATCTTGTAGAAAGGGAAGGTCTTACGTTAGACTGAGAGGGAAATATGGAGAAACCATCATTAGTAATTTTGGCAGCAGGAATGGGAAGCAGATACGGGGGACTTAAGCAGATTGACCCGATTGACAAGCACGGGAATAAGATCATCGATTTTTCAATCTACGATGCGATCCGTGCGGGTTTCAAGAAAGTTGTTTTTATCATTAAACGAGAAAATGAGCAGGATTTTCGCAGCTGTATCGGTGACACTGTCAGCAAGTATATTGATGTGGAATATGTTTTTCAGGATCTGAACAATGTACCGCAGGGATTTTTGATTCCGGAAGGACGTGTAAAGCCGTGGGGAACCGCACATGCGATTCTGTGCTGCAAGGATGTCATCGACGGACCGTTTGCAGTCATCAATTCGGATGATTACTATGGACAGAGTGCATTTCAGACGTTATATGATTTCCTGACAACACATGAGGATGATACCAAGTACCGTTATGCGATGGTAGGCTATGAATTGGGAAATACGCTGACGGATAACGGATATGTATCAAGAGGATGTTGTATTACGGATCAGAACGGATTCCTGGTCAATATTGCGGAGCGTACCCATATCGAGAAGACCGGAACCGGTGCTGCCTATACCGAAGATGACGGTGCTACCTATGTACCGATTGCGATGGACACACTGGTATCCATGAATATGTGGGGCTTTATGCCGAGCATTATCGGGGAACTGGAAGAAGCAGTGAATCGGTTTTTTGCCGAGGAGGTTGCCAAGAATCCGCTGAAGGCAGAATGCTTCCTGCCGATCGAAGTGGATAAACTGCTTCAGAAGGGGAAAGCAACCGTAGAAGTATTGTCGTCTAAAGACAAATGGTTTGGTGTTACTTATAAAGAGGATAAGCCGTTTGTCGTGGAATCCATACAGAACCTGAAGGATCAGGGTGTATATCCGGAAAAATTGTGGGAATAGCGGAAACTTCTTATGGAAAGCGAGGCGTTCCCGGTAAGAGCTGGTAAAAGAAGACGGAACACCCGCCATAAAATAAGGAGGAATAAAACATGTCTATTTTAGTAACCGGAGGTGCCGGCTATATCGGAAGTCATACCGTAGTGGAATTGCAGAATGCAGGATATGACGTTGTGGTACTGGATAATCTGAGCAACGCAAGTGAGAAATCACTGGAAAGAGTGGAGAAGATTACCGGAAAGCCGGTGAAATTCTACAAGGCAGATATTCTGGACAGGGAAGCTCTGGAAGAAATTTTTGCAAAAGAACAGATAGATTCCTGCATCCATTTTGCAGGATTGAAGGCGGTCGGAGAATCTGTTGCAAAGCCTTGGGAGTATTATAATAACAATATTTCGGGAACTTTAACGCTTGTGGATGTGATGAGAAAGCATAACTGCAAGAACATCATCTTCTCTTCCTCAGCGACGGTATACGGTAATCCGGCATTTGTTCCGATTACGGAGCAGTGCCCGAAGGGACAGTGCACCAATCCGTATGGTTGGACGAAGTCCATGCTGGAGCAGGTACTGACCGATATTCAGAAGGCAGATCCTGAGTGGAATGTGATTCTGTTACGTTATTTTAATCCGATCGGTGCCCATAAGAGCGGAACGATCGGCGAGAATCCGAACGGCATTCCGAATAATCTGATGCCGTATATTACACAGGTTGCAGTCGGTAAGCTGCCTCAGCTTGGTGTATTCGGTAATGATTATGATACACCGGACGGAACGGGTGTCAGAGATTATATCCATGTGGTAGATCTGGCAAAGGGTCATGTGAAGGCGTTAAAGAAGATTGAAGAGAAGGCTGGCTTGAAGATCTATAACCTCGGAACCGGAGTCGGCTACAGCGTATTGGATATTGTAAAGAACTTTGAAGAGGCGACCGGCGTGAAGATCCCGTATGTGATTAAGGACAGACGTCCGGGAGACATTGCAACCTGCTATGCAGATGCAACCTTGGCAAAGGAAGAACTCGGCTGGGTTGCCGAGAACGGAATCCGTGAGATGTGCGAGGATTCATGGAGATGGCAGAGTAATAATCCGAACGGATATGAGGATTAAGTTATAAACTAATAAGAAAATGCAGGGGTTGTCATACAACATCAGTATATGATGTTGTATGACAACCCTCTTTTTTTATAATCAGTACTACTAGGCGATTGAGAAACTCTGTCCGTAAGACGACCCTACGTTTGATGCCCCTACCGGTGACCGGCACTGTGAGTCCGTCGGTACTTAGGTGCCGTATTTTGGCATCTTATGTACCGTTACGGACGAGGTGTAGCGAAAGCGTGCCGGCACCGGTAGGGGCATCAAACGTAGGGCCGTCTTACGGACAGAGTTTCATAATTGCTGAAATCAATATAATGATTTACCGGTTTTAAGCGACATAACAGTACATAAAAATAAAGTGGCAGATGCTGCCTGCCATAACAAACAGGTGAAAGATCTCATGAGAACCGAAATTCACATGTCTCGAGTTAAAAATAGGTAGCTTCAGTGCATAGATGATACCGCCTACCGTGTAAATGATGCCTCCGGCAAGAAGCCAGAGAAATGCCGCGGTGGGGAGCGTACTTAAAAGACCGCTGAATACAAACACACATACCCAGCCCATAGCAATGTAGATTAAAGAAGAAAACCATTTAGGACACGTGATCCAGCAGGCTTTGATGATCATTCCGACAATTGCGATCGCCCAGACAACGGAAAGCAGTGTATAGCCCTGCTTGCCGCCAAGCACGATCAGGCAGACCGGTGTATATGTGCCGGCAATCAGGACGAAGATCATCATGTGGTCAATCTTTCTGAAAATACGAAGGATCCGGTCAGGTACGGTAACGGAATGATATAATGTGCTGGCACCGTAGAGCAGGATCATACTTAAAATAAACACCGTCATCGCTATAAAGAGTGTAAAATTGCCGGAGATTGCGGATTTTACAAGCAGCGGTGTAGATGCGGCACATGCAAGCATCATTGCAATCAGGTGCGTAATAGCGCTTCCGGGTTCACGAATCGTAATTGTCATAATAAGACCTTCTTTCTGAAAAATAAATATAAGTTGTGATATAAAAATCTCTAAAGGCATTTTAAAACAGCAGCTAATGATAGTATCTCACGTTTGATGAAACTTTATAACGTAGTTTTCAAAACTACTTGTTGTTAAAAAGATATTACTTCTTGAGTAAATAAATGTCAATAGGAAAATAGAAAAGAAATGCATGGAGAAATATAAAAGCAGAGCTGCCGTATAAAATCAGGATCCGGCCGGATTTTGATTTTATATGGCAGCGTCTTAAGAATGGAGATCTTCGTAATATTCATCCTCTTCGATAATCTGGATCTCCAGATAGTCGAAATCAATATGCTCAATGAAGCTGTCCTGACGGAAACGGGCTTTAGAATGCCGCTTGAACTCTTTGATATTCTGGTCAAGCCAGATCGGCTTGCCAAGATCAAATTGCAGACAGACTTCATCCAATGCATGAAAAACCTTATGTGTTCTGGTGTCGTCGGTCGTATCTGTAATCACTGTATCCTTGAGAAGATGATTCTCCTTCCAGATTTTTGCCCATAAACGAAACATAGGAAACCTCCTTATATGATAGCAGTATATCGGTTCTTTTCCCTATTTGCAAATAAACTATTAAATATTTGTAAAAAATACACATTTTAGAAGAAATATGGTATAATAAATGCAGAAAATTGCACAAAAGAGGGAATCATAAGGAATCACAGAGAGGTAGACATATGGAATTCAGACCAAGCGCAGACAGCGAAGTAGATAAGTGGAAAGAAGTGCAGCTGGTTTATAATTCAGCACTGAAGGAAATCGGAACGAAACTGGAAATTTTGAATGATGAGTTTCAGCATGTACACAGATATAATCCGATCGAGCATATCAAATTACGATTAAAAACTTCTGAGAGTATTGTTAAGAAATTGAAAAAATACGGACACGAGTCCACAATCGAAAACATGGTGGAATATGTGAATGATATCGCAGGTATCCGTGTCATTTGTTCCTTTACCTCCGATATTTACCGGATTGCGGAAATGTTGGGAGGACAGAACGATATCAAGGTATTATCGGTAAAAGATTATATTAAGAATCCTAAGCCGAGTGGATATAAAAGCTACCATATGCTTGTAACGGTTCCTATTTTTCTGTCGGATCGTATCGTGGATACGAAGGTGGAGGTGCAGATCCGGACTGTTGCGATGGATTTCTGGGCAAGTCTGGAACATAAGATCCATTATAAATTTGAGGGAGAAGTGCCGGCACATATCGAAAGGGAACTGGTGGAATGTGCCAATATGGTTTCTGAACTGGATGCCAGAATGTTGTCTCTGAATGAGGAGGTACAGCGACTGGTAGAGTAGCCGGTTGTATGCAATCGCTTCTATATCAGGATAAGTTCCTAAAAGGCTTTCCCCCTTACAGAGCACATCGCTTCTGCTCCAACAAAACACAAAAATTTGCTCGGCTCACGTTCCTAAGGCTGTCGCAAATTATTGTGTCTTGTTGGGGCAGAAGCGGTGTGCTCTGTAAGGGGGAAAGCCTTTTGAGAACTTATCCTGATATAGAAGCGATTGGGAAGAAAATTCTGATTTAGATTCAGTAAAAAATAGGGATAAAATGAGGAGTGCCCAGACACCTTTCGGCGCCCGGGCTTATTATGAAAAAATATATTGTGTACTCTTGTTTGGTATGATTTTAGTATAGCGATGAAATATGAACAAATTATGAACACGAAATGAATAGTTAGTTAATATTGATAAAACCTAAAAACGAATCAAAAATTTATGGTGCAAAATGCACAAAAAACGAAACACCTTGAGTGATTACAGGATTTATGCTAAAATCATCATATAACATTAATAGAATTTTGTTTTCACAGCAGTTGTTGTCTGAATCGCACAAAGAAGGTTTGAAGCGGAGCGAGAGCGTACCGAAAACCCTCTTTGTGCGATTCAGACAACCCTGATCACCGAAAACAAGATTTTATCAATTGTAGCACAAGAGGACCGGAAAGGAGCTTTTTAAGCGGTGTTCCACATTGGAGGAAAGAAAATGGATAGCTTTATGGATAAAATTGCACAGAAATTTACGGCACAGGATATGATTAAAGCAAATTCTGCAGCAGAGGAGAAAGAAATGAAGCGTCTTCGCATGCAGGTGGCGGAGTATGATGAACGCCTTCAGGAAATGAGAAAGCTGAATCTGAAAAATCTGGAGCTTGCGGACCGGCTGCAGGCATTGATCGCAGAGGGACAGGAGAAGGTACAGGCAATACAGGGATCTTCTGACAATGGTGGTCAGGAAGAGTGGAAAGCGCTTCAGCAGAGTATGCAGATGATCAAAGAAGCCCTTGATGCGCAAAGCAGCAGGATGACTGAGATATCCGAGCAGATCATGGATCATGTACATAAGGAAGATGTCAAGGTGTATCGTAACATACAGGCTGCCGTATCGGATGAAAACAAGGCGCTGTCCGAAACGATGATCAAAGAGTTGGGCAGGAAGACGAAGGGAATCAAAGCGGTAATTGTGCTGGGAGCGCTTACACTGGTATCTTCTCTTGCAGGGGTAGGCTTCTGGGTATGCTGGCTTTTGGGGGTATTTTAATGGAAAAGCAGGATTGGCGCCCGGGAAATATGTTGTATCCGCTTCCGGCAGTATTGGTGAGTGTTGCGGACCGGGACGGAAAACCAAATCTGTTTACGGTCGGATGGACAGGAACGATCTGTTCCGATCCGGCGATGGTATCCATTTCCGTACGACCGAGCCGATATTCTTACCATATGATCGAGGAAACAGGGGAATTTGTAATCAACCTGACAACGGAGCAACTGGCATATGCGACGGATTATTGCGGTGTCAGAAGCGGCAGGGATGAGGATAAATGGAAAAGTGTGAAGCTGACTCCGGTTCCGGGAACAAAAGTCAAAGCACCGTACATTCTTGAAAGTCCGGTCAATATCGAATGCAGGGTGACACAGAAAATTCCGCTCGGTACACATGATATGTTTCTGGCAAAGGTGGAAATGGTACATGTCAGTACGGAATATATGGATGAAAAGGAGCGCTTTCACCTGGAACAGGCAAAACCGATCGTGTATTCTCATGGTACCTATTACAGTCTCGGAAAAGAAATCGGAACATTCGGTTATAGTGTCAGAAAAACAAAAAAGTGATGATTCCTGATATAAAGCACCATACGAAACAAACTGTTACCTGCGTAAAGGAGAAATACAAACAATAATTTGCGACAGCCTTAGGAACGTGAGCCGAGCAAATTTTTGTTTGTATTTCTCCTTTACGCAGGCAGCAGTTTGTTTCATATGGCGCTTTATATCAGGAATCATCACTTTTTTTATGCTGATAAAAGGTGCCGCGTACGACGGAATCCTTTCCGTAACGGGCACGGATTGCATCCAAAGCCTGATCCAGCTTCTTTTGTTTGTCCGGAACCGGATCTGTGAGATCAAAGAGACTCATCTGTACGGGCTCGCACGGATCGGTCAGTCTGGTGGTGCGAAGACCGAGCAGACGGATGGGCTGACCGTTCCAAAGCTCGTCAAACAGTGTACAGGCGGTGGCATAGAGCAGATCGGCGGAGTCACACGGTACATGAAGGAGCGTCTGGTGGGAAACAGAGCGGAAAGTGGCATATTTGATCTCAATACAGACAGAGCCGGCAAGTTTTCTACTCTGCCGCAACCGTTCGGCAACGGATTCAGCCAGCGCCAGAAGGGTTTCTTTGGCAAGAGGAGCAGTTACCACATCTTCCGGCAGGGTAGTAGAATTGCCGATCCCCTTTGCTTCTGCCTGTGTGGTGAGTACTTTTGCATCGTCGATTCCGTTGGCATAGTTCCAGAGTGTCTGACCATGACTTTTTAAGTGCGATATGATAATGGCAGGATCACTGAGTGCCAGATCACCGATCGTAGTGATGCCGAGCTTACGTAATGTGGCAGCACTGGAATGCCCACACAGAAACAGCTTTTCAATCGGAAGCGGCCACATTTTTTTACGGATTTCATAAAGATACAATGTATGCACCAGATCGGGCTTTTGGAAATCGGAAGCCATTTTTGCAAGCACTTTACGGTCTGAGATGCCGACATTTACGGTAAAGCCAAAGGTGTCCCGCACAGAATCCTTGAGGATAGCGGCTGCCTGTTCGGGCGATTCATAATAGGCGGCAACGGGCGTGAAATCCATATAGCATTCATCCACACTGACTTGTTCAATATCGGGGCAGAAGGCAGAAAGATGTTCCATCAGTGCTTCGCTGTAGCGATGATACAGTGCATGGTCGGGCGGAGCGATCACAAGGTTCGGACATTTCTGTAATGCCTGTGTGATCGGTTCTCCCGTTGTGATCCGATATTTCTTTGCCGGAATGGATTTTGCCAAAACGATTCCGTGGCGCATGGAGGAATCGCCGCCGATGATGGCAGGGATTTGGCGAAGGTCTTCACCGTGTCCGGTTTTTATATTTTCCACGGAGGTCCAGCTTAAATATGCGGAATTGACATCAATATGAAAGAATACAGTCTGCATGGAGGCTCCTTTCTGTTTCATATAGGTTATGGCCATTTATGACACTCTGTCAGTAGGAGAAAACGGTGATCCACAGACCTATCCGCGGCAGGCACTGGGAGTCCGTCGGTACTTAGGTGCCGTATTTTGGCACCTAAGTACCGTTACGGACGAGGTGTAGCGAAAGCGTGCCTGCCGCGGACAGGTCTGTGGATCACCGTTTTCTCCTGTTATTGGCACTTTACAAGCGGCTAAAATCTTGTTAGAATAACTTTGTTACAAAATTATTACAATTAGGAATATTTACTTCATTATACAATGATAAGCAATAAATCAACAAAAAACGATACAAAGAAATGATGGAAAAAAGATGAAGCATATTACCAAGTATTATAAAAGGCTGCGTGTGACACGGATCAAGGTGATTTTGACAGCGCTGGCCATATATGCATTATTCCTTCCCTATTATAACAGATTGGAAAGCCAAGGAGATAATTATTTTTCGGTTACGGTGAACGGTGTCTATGTCGGAAAGGTGGATGAGGAAGCCAAGGTGGATCAGTACATCCGCGAGGCGCGACGTTTGATTGCCATGACTTCCGAAGAATTGGTATTTATGGATGCCGATGTGGAAATCGAGGGAACGGAAGTATATTTTGGCGTTATTGATGAAGAGAAAGATGTAAAAGCGGAAATCTATAATGCATTAAAAGGGACGATTCAGGAAACAATGCATCGTTCCTATACTGTAAAAGTTAATGAAACAACGGTGAATCTTGCGAGCTCCGAGGAAGTGCAGCAGCTTTTGGATGCCGCGCTCAGGCAGTATGATCCTGACGGAAAATATGTAGCGAGTCTGGCTCTGGATTCCGGCAGAGAATTGACGGTATTGACGCCTTACATTACGGAAGCTGAGGAAGAAGAAGCGCAGGAAGCAATAGAGGAAGAAGCGGAGCCGGAACTTCAGACTCAGGCGGGAATTGAACAGTATCTGACACAGATAACGACGGACCTGACGCAAGAAAAAGAACCGGATTTTTCCGATTATGAATTGGGACTGTCGGGAATCGGTTTTCAGGAAAGTATTGAGGTCGTAGAGGCATATTTGCCGGAAGAAGAATTGACGGATATTGAGACGGCGATCAATCTGATTACCGAGGAACAGGAAGTACAGCAGCTGTATACGATACAGTCCGGAGATACCTTGTCTGAGATCTCCATGCAGTTTGAATTGCCGATGGAAGAATTGATCGCAATGAATCCTGACAAGCTGCAATCTGAAAATTCGATCATTCATGTAGATGATGAACTGGTCATTACTGTTCCGGAACCTGCCCTTTCCGTTATATGGGAAGAACAGCAGTATTATGAAGAAAATTATGATGCGGATGTTATTTATGTGGACAACGATGACTGGTATACGACACAGCAGGTTACTTTGCAGGAGCCGGTACAGGGATATCGTAAGGTTGTAGCAGCCATTACGTATCGGAATGATGTGGAGCAGAGCAGGGAAATCCTCAAAGAAGAGATCGTGGTAGAGGCGGTGCCAAAGATCGTTGAGCGCGGTACCAAGATTCCGCCGACGTATATTAAGCCGATTTCGGGAGGACATATTACTTCCGGCTTCGGATATCGGAGTGCACCTACCAAGGGAGCTTCCACCAATCATAAGGGTGTTGACTGGTCGGTTCCGATCGGTACGACAGTCGTGGCATCTTCTTCCGGTACGGTTGTGAAAGCCGGATGGGCAAGCGGTTACGGATATGTCGTTTATATCAATCATGCGGACGGAAGGCAGACCAGGTACGGACATTTAAGTAAGGTTCTCGTCAGCGTCGGGCAGTATGTCACGCAGGGACAGGCGATCGCACGAAGCGGTAACAGTGGACGAAGTACCGGACCACATCTGCACTTTGAGATGCTGATCGGAGGCACGGCAGTCAATCCGCTGAATTATCTGCAATGATACGGTAAATTTTACCGAATGCCGTGACGATTTGGCTAAACTGTCAGAAAACAGTAACAGAGCAGCAAAAAATATTGAATTTTGGAATTATTTTGAAGAAAAGTTTTCATTTACAGTATGTTTTTTCTGCGATATAATAAACGGAGTGGGAATAGGCAGCAGTTTATTCTCGCTCCGTTTTTTACAGGAACAGAAATTGACGGCATGCATATAATAGCTATGCATATGTTTGAATAGATTGAGGTGCGTTATGGAACAATACGCAATTAAAGGCGGAACACCTCTTGTTGGAGAGGTAGAGATCGGCGGGGCCAAGAATGCGGCACTTGCGATTTTAGCCGCTGCGATCATGACGGATGAAACGGTGTTGATAGAAAATGTACCGGATGTCAGGGATACGAATGTGCTGTTACAGGCAATGGCCAGCGTCGGTGCGATCATAACCCGGGTTGACAGACATTCGGTCAGGATTAACGGATCACAGATCCATGATCTGGTCATTGAAGATGAGTACATTAAGAAAATTCGTGCATCCTATTATCTGATAGGAGCCTTGCTCGGAAAGTATAAACGTGCGGAGGTTCCTCTTCCGGGAGGCTGTAATATCGGAATCCGCGCGATTGATCAGCATATCAAGGGCTTTAAGGCGCTTGGAGCAAATGTGCGGATCGTACATGGTTCTATCGTGGCAGAGGCGGAAAAGCTGAAGGGAACCCATATTTTTATGGATAAGGTTTCCGTAGGAGCGACGATCAATGTCATGATGGCGGCATCCATGGCAGAGGGGCAGACCATTATTGAAAATGCGGCAAAGGAACCGCATGTAGTAGATCTGGCAAACTTCTTAAATTCCATGGGAGCAAACATAAAGGGTGCCGGTACGGATGTGATCCGTATCAAGGGCGTGACCAAGCTGCATAAGACAGAATACATGATCATTCCGGATCAGATCGAAGCCGGTACATTTATGATGGCGGCAGCGGCAACAAAGGGTGACGTTACAGTAAAGAATGTCATTCCGAAGCATCTGGAATGTATCACTGCAAAGCTTCTGGAAATCGGCTGTGAGGTGGAGGAATCCGATGATGCGGTTCGTGTTGTGGCATCCAAAAAGCTGCAGAATACGCAGGTCAAGACACTTCCTTATCCCGGATTTCCGACGGATATGCAGCCTCAGATGGTTGTAACGCTCGGATTGGCACAGGGAATGAGTATTGTTTCGGAAAGTATTTTTGAGAACCGTTTTAAATATGTGGATGAATTGATCCGCATGGGAGCAGAGATCAAAGTAGAAGGCAATACTGCTATCATCGACGGTGTAGCGAAATATACCGGAGCCAGCATGGCAGCTCCCGATCTTCGTGCAGGCGCGGCACTTGTGATCGCAGCACTTGCAGCGGACGGCTTTTCTACCGTGGATGATATCCAGTATATTGAAAGAGGATACGAAGAATTTGAAGTAAAGCTACAGAGTCTGGGTGCGCAGATCGAGCGGATCACCAGCGACAGTGAGCTTCAGAAGTTTAAATTAAAGATCGGATAAAGTATTGACATTGTGATTAAAATTTTTGATTTTTCCGATAAAAATTTGTGCTTCATTTCCTTTGCAAAAAAAGGAGAATTTGATATAATTTAACTTACAACGAGTGGCACTTATGCGTAATTCCGGTTGCGTCTGTGTCACTCGTTATTTTTCAGTATAAAAGCGTGTAGCCTGCGGCGTAAATCCAGCGACGTATGTGCAACATGCTTATTTTTTTGGAAAAGGAAAGGTGAAACCAATGGAAAATTCTAATCAGTTTTTGGGAACTGAGCGTATCGGCAAGCTTATGAAGCGATACGCAATCCCTTGTATTATTTCTCTTCTGGTCGGCGCGCTCTATAATATCGTAGACCAGATTTTTATCGCCAATGCGAGCTATCTGGGCTCTTATGGCAATGCAGCGAATACCGTCGTATTTCCGCTGACCGTTGTGGCGTTGGCAATTGCTGTCATGATCGGAGACGGTTGCTGTGCATTTGTCAGCATCAGTCTGGGAAAAAGTGAGCTGAAGACTGCCAAGCGGAGTGTGGGCAATTCTGTTATTATGATCATCATAAGCAGTATCATTATCACTGCGCTCTATCTGATTTTTGCCGAGCAGATTATTGCAATGTTCGGCGGAACGGTTAACCCGGAAACCTTCCGTCATTCTAAGGAGTATTTTTTCTATATTTCGCTGGGCATTCCGTTCTATATGTTTGGGCAGGCGATGAACCCGATTATTCGTGCAGACGGAAATCCGAAATTTGCCATGATTTCCACTCTAGCCGGAGCGGTTTTTAATATCATCCTCGATCCCATTTTTATTTTTGTTTTTAAGTGGGGTATGATGGGAGCGGCTGTAGCCACTGTGATCGGTCAGGCAGTGACTGCGGTTCTGGCCGTGTGGTATATCTTCCATATGAAGACGATCAAACCTTCTAATGGAGATTACCGGCCGGATGCTTCTGTCTGCGGTAAGACATTGATTCTCGGCATTACGAGCTTCTTATCACAGATCAGTCTGGTTGCCGCTATGGCTGCGATCAATAATATGCTTCGTAAATATGGTGCTATGGATGAGGTTTTCGGTCAGGAACAGTATGCACAGATTCCGATGGCGGTTGTGGGAATCGTCATGAAATTCTTCCAGATCGTTATTTCAATCGTGGTCGGTATGGCTGCCGGCTGTATTCCGATTGCAGGATTTAATATGGGCGCAGGACAGAAAGCCCGTGTCAAAGAGCTGTTTACAAAACTGCTGATTGCGGAAGCGTCTGTCGGTGCGGTTGCTACCGTTTTGGTAGAGTGCTTCCCCAGACAGCTGATTGCAATCTTTGGGGCTGCGAATGAAAGTGCATATTATACGGATTTTGCAGTCAAGGCATTCCGCACCTATCTGTGCATGATGATTCTCGCCTGCGTGAACAAGGCTTGCTTTATTTTCCTTCAGGCTATGGGAAAGGCTATGGAATCTACTGCATTATCCATGATTCGTGAAGTTGTATTCGGTGTGGGATTTGCACTTTTACTCCCTGCATTCTTTGGTCTGGACGGCGTGCTGTATTCCATGCCGGTTTCCGACATTCTGACATTTGTGATTGCGGCATTCCTGATTTACAGAACGTATCAGGAACTGAACATGAAAGGAGAGACAACAGTATGAAAAACAGAATAGTTACTATCAGCCGTGAGTTTGGCAGCGGAGGACGTACAATTGGGAAAAAATTGGCGGATAAGCTGGGAATTTCCTGCTATGACAGTGAACTGATTCATAAAATTGCCTCGGAGAGCGGATTCACGGAAAACTATATCAAAGACGCCGGAGAATATGCACCCGGCGGTTTCCTGTCATCTGCGTTATCTAACCGGTCTTTTGGACCGACCAACGAAGACTATCTCTGGGAAATCCAGTATAAGATCATTACGGAGCTTGCAGAAAAAGAACCCTGTGTGATTGTGGGCCGGTGTGCCGATTATATTTTAAAAGATAAAGCTGATTGTCTCAAAGTCTTTATTCATGCAAATATGGGATACCGGGCTGATCGCATTGTAAAAGAATACGGTGAGCGCGAAGAATCTCCGGAGCAGCGCCTGAGAGATAAGGATAAGCGCCGTGCGGCATATCATCGTTTTTATACAAACATGAAGTGGGGAGATGCGCGTAATTACGATATTACGTTAGACAGCAGTGTGCTGGGAATAGATCAGTGTGTAGAAATTCTCAGGAATCTATATTGATCCGGAGAACTTCTACATACCGGAAGATCATAAAAGGATTTGGATATTGGAGCATGTCAGAAATCAGACAATCGCTTCGATATCCAGATCTTTTTCTTTAGACAGATCAATGAAACGATTTCCGCATTTGATTGTGGGATGCGCCAGATCATCGGGATTGATAAAGATAATATCTCCCTCAACGCCGTTTGTCAGACGGACTCTGTTGAGCAGATAGGTCGTAACGACGTTGTTGAGAAAGGTCAGATAAAACTGAGGATCGTATTTTTGCAGACCTTCTGACACAAAGAGGTCAATTACCTGAAAAGGACATAACGGCCCACGGTAGATTCTTGCAGAAGTCATGGCATCATAAACATCGGCAATCGCTACGATCTTTGCAAATTTATCAATCTTATGACCGGGCAGACCGAGCGGATATCCGGTACCGTCACAGCGTTCATGATGCATCAGTGCCGCATTGCAGATGTGTTCGTTAAGCGGATACTCCTTTAGGATCTTATAGCCCTCCAGACAATGTGTTTTGACAAGCGAATATTCTTCCGTTGTCAGCTTGGCAGGCTTTTTCAGAATCGTTTCGGGAATGACAAGCTTTCCGATATCATGCAGCAGACCGCACAAAGTGGCCAGCTCGATATCTTCCTTAGGAAAGCGCAGCCAGCCGGCAAAGATGTTACAAAGCAAAGCAACATTCATGCTGTGGGCATAGGTCTGATCATCATACATGCGCATGTTTTGCAGCATTGTAAAAATGTTGATGGAACTGCCTGTCTCCGTGTGGAGCAGATTCAAAGCCTGATTGAGCAGAAAATCCGGATCAAGCGGTGCATTCTTTTCCACAATATCATTCAGATTTGCTTTGAAATCAACTAAAGATTCATCAAAGCGGGCAATAAATGCTTTATATTCAGGACTGGACTGTACTTTTTGGGAATAGGACAGATCCTCGGTAAAGCTTTCGGTATGAT
Source organism: Lachnospiraceae bacterium (assembly GCA_051888775.1). Lineage (GTDB taxonomy): Bacteria > Bacillota > Clostridia > Lachnospirales > Lachnospiraceae > JBJFCE01. Next base: position 41,029 of record JBJFCE010000067.1, read on the forward strand.
GGACTTCGTCCTCAACCTGAATGGAAAGGACGGAATAAAACTCCAATTTTGTAATTGCCTTGTCGGTAAGAACGAGACCTTTCGGAAGGATCAACTGATCATTATATGTATAAACATCTTCAGCTGTGATCATACCTGGCACAAGTTCTTTGGTGCTGATTCTTTTCATGTTGATTCCTTTCGTTGTGATAGTTTGGTTGAAATTGCTGCCTTTATAATACGTTAATAAAATTATAATTTTTTTTAGAGGTACTGTCAATAAAATCCATTGACAGTACCATAGCTATGATGTATGGTAATAGCAGATATGAAAATTCCATATTGTGAGTTCCGGCAGTCCTGCCGGAGATATTCTCTTATTCAGAGTGGTGGAGATACATAGGATCGATGAAGCCACGGCAACCCCTGCAGAGGAAGGTGCCAGCCTGAGCGAATATTCTGTTTTATAAAGCAGATCGAACAATAAGAGGATTTGATTATCAAGAGTCGAGTCCGCTTATGTTGTAAGCGGATTTTTTTATGCTGTATCTACATGATCTATCATGTGAGCCGGTACGGCAATCGTAATGTAAATGGAAAATAACGAAGGAGGAAAAAAGAATGGAGAAACATTTATTTACATCCGAGTCCGTGACGGAAGGACATCCGGACAAAGTCTGTGACGCAGTATCTGATGCGATTCTGGATGCCTGCATGGCGCAGGATCCGATGAGCCGTGTAGCATGTGAGACCGCTGCATGTACCGGATTTGTACTGGTTACAGGTGAGATTACGACAAAAGCCAATCTGGATATTCCGGCAATCGTCAGAGAGACCGTAAACGAGATCGGCTATGATGATGCAAAGACAGGATTTGACGGACACACCTGTGCTGTTATGGTGGCGTTGGACAAGCAGTCTCCGGATATCGCGATGGGTGTTGATAAGGCATTGGAAGCCAAAGAAAACAAAATGACGGATGAGGAGCTTGAAGCAATCGGCGCCGGAGATCAGGGTATGATGTTTGGTTATGCAACCAACGAGACAGAGGAATATATGCCGTATCCGATCTCTCTTGCACACAAGCTGGCATTACAGCTGACCAAGGTCCGCAAGGACGGTACTCTGACTTATTTAAGACCGGACGGCAAGAGTCAGGTATCCGTAGAATACGATGAAAATAACAAGCCTGTCAGACTGGAGGCAGTCGTACTGTCCACACAGCATGACGAGGATGTTACACAGGAACAGATCCATGAGGATATTAAGAAGTATGTATTTGATCCGGTTCTGCCCAAAGAATTGATCGATGAGAATACAAAGTTCTTTATCAATCCGACCGGACGCTTTGTGATCGGCGGACCGCACGGGGATGCCGGACTGACCGGACGTAAGATCATCGTAGATACCTACGGCGGTTATGCAAGACACGGCGGCGGTGCATTCTCCGGAAAGGACTGCACGAAGGTAGACCGTTCCGCAGCATATGCAGCGCGTTATGTGGCAAAGAACCTTGTAGCCGCAGGACTTGCCGAGAAGTGTGAGATCCAGCTGTCCTATGCGATCGGTGTGGCACAGCCGACCTCCGTCATGATCGATACTTTCGGAACCGGAAAAGTATCCGAGGAAAAGCTGGTAGATATTATCCGCACTCATTTTGATTTAAGACCGGCGGGCATCATTAAGATGCTGGATCTGCGCCGCCCGATCTACAAGCAGACTGCTGCTTACGGACATTTCGGACGCAACGATCTGGATCTGCCTTGGGAGAAACTGGATAAAGTCGAAGAATTGAAGAAGTATTTATAAATCGTTTCACATATGGATAACAGAGAGGATGCAGCTGATGTTGCAGGATTGAAGGAATATCCCGGCTCCTGTAACGTGCGCTGCATTCTCTTGTTTATTTCCGGGCTACTGTGTAAAACATTATAGGCGATTGCGAAACTCTGTCCGTAAGGCGAAACCGGTGCTGATAGACCTATCGGTGACCGGCACGCTTTCGCTACACCTCGTCCG
>JBJFCE010000068.1:0-1822 GCA_051888775.1 Lachnospiraceae bacterium
GATCAATCAAATTGTCGCCAAAAGTCTTTGACCATAGTCTCATAGCCTTCTTTATCGACGAAGTAGCTCATGCCGTGATCTGCGCCAGGAACAATAAACAGTTTCTTCGGCGATGCACAAGCATTGTAATTTTCATAGGTCATTTTGAGGGGAACAAAATGGTCATCCGCTCCATGGATCAGCATGACTGGAACGGAACAATTCCGTAAGGCATCCACAGTAGACTCGTCGGCTGCGTCCGCCTGAGTTTTTCTCTCATAGATCGTGTCCGCCATGATACCGCGAAGTCCAAATGTGATGTGCAAATTGTTTTTCGCTACATGCTTCCAGATGGCATGCGGAGAAGTGAATCCGCAATCGCCAATAATTCCATGGACATTGTCCGGCAACGCAAGATCCGCTGCCATCAGGACAGTTGTCGCGCCCATAGATACGCCGCAAAGATAGATAGGAACCTCGTTGCCGCAGCGATTGGTAACCCAATTGATCCAATCCAGGCAATCGTAGCGCTCAATCGGACCGAATCCGATATAATCTCCGCCGCTGTTGCCTTGGCCACGCTGCTCGGCATACAGAACGCTGCAGTCATTATCTTCCCAAAAATCAGCTACCATTCCAAAGTCCTTATACCACTTGGAGCGCCATCCGTGCATGGCTATAATTACGCGCTTCGCATTTTCACAGGGGATCCAATGCCCAACCAGCGAGATCCCATCATGTCCGATAATCTCCACCGTTTCATTGTCTTTTTCCGCCAGCTTTTCGGCAGACTTATGCAGTTCTTCCAGAAACGCGTTGCTGGATTCAGACCCGGAAATCAAATTGCCTGCTTTCTTGAATGTTTTCGGTTCTTCACGATCCAGTGCAACTCGGGTCAGATAGCGAGTTGTAATATATGCTGTGGCAGATGCAGCGGCAGTTACTGCAAAAGCAACCCCTGATGCCTTCAGAATTTTTTTGGATTGTTTACTCATACGAAGAACTCCTTTCGATTCTAAATCATGAACCCGTTTATGATGTCGCAAAATAACACAGCAAACGGGGCAACGAAAAGTAAGCTGTCAAAACGATCCAGTACACCGCCGTGTCCGGGAAGTATCTTTCCGAAATCTTTTATGCCGACCGAACGTTTAATTACAGACATGGAGAGATCTCCGAACTGGCCGACCAAGGAGGCAAGGATCAGATACAGAAACAAGAACCCGTACCTTATCTTTATCCCTGTGCAGTGGGATAAAACGGCAGAAAGGATAATCAGGATCAGTGTTGATGCAACCAGGCCCCCCGTTCCGCCCTCAACAGTTTTCCCCGGACTGATAGCTGGCGCTAATTTCCGCTTACCGATTGCTTTACCCACGAAATAAGCTGTCACATCATTGATAATGCATCCCAGAATGACAAGTATAAGATAATATAAGCCATATCTTGCCAGCCTTATTTCAACAAAGCTGCGAAAAAACAATGGAAGCATAAGGATACATGGTAAGATGCTCACAAAAGACGCAATGCGATATGTTCCAATCCGCTTCATTAAAACGAAAAAAGCAATAACAGCGATTCCCCAAACGATCGACAGCATGACTGGGTAATAAGGTATCTCAAAAAAGCAGATTATAATCGATAAAAGAGAAAGAATAAGCATTCTCGGAAATGTGTCTGCTCTGACCGCATGAAGAAGTTCATAAATCCCTAAAATGCTTAAAGATGCTGCTACGGTATTCAAAACATAGTGGATATGTGAAAGGCAAAGCACAATAATTCCTATTACCGTAAGAACAGCACCCGTCCTTACTCTTACAAAAAGTTCTGAGGAATGTTTCCC
>JBJFCE010000069.1:0-40941 GCA_051888775.1 Lachnospiraceae bacterium
TACATAAGGTGCCAAAGTACGGCACCTAAGTACCGACGGACTCACAGTACCCGCCATTTAGAGGCTATGGATACCATCCGTTCATCCTGCTGACAAAGTTTTGCAATCTCCCCATATATTTTATGTAGATATAAAAAAAGACAGTATATCTGCTGCCGACTACACAGCTTTAGCAGATACTGTCTTTTTTAATACAGATCATTCTTACACTTTCTATTTCTGTGCCAGAATCTCCAACAGATATTCATAGGTACGTGCCGCACTTGCAATGTGCAGCTTTTCATGAACGGTATGGATATCGGTCAGATCCGGTCCGAAGGAAACGCAGTCCAATCCCGGAAGCTTGGCAGATAACAGCCCGCATTCCAGTCCTGCATGGATCACCTCTACCTTTGGTTTCTGTCCGTAACGTTTTTCATAAATCTCTATCATACGCTCGCGGAGCTCGGATTTGGAGCGATACTCCCAAGCCGGATAATCACCGTGATAGGAAACAGTTCCGCCTGCCATTTTCGTGACAGCGGTTACCTTTTCCTTTAACATCTCTTTTGCAGATGCCACGGAGCTTCGGATCGACTGATCGATCTCCAGTGTTTCCTCATTCAATCTGAGGATTCCGAGATTCAGACTGGTTTCTACCAATCCCGGAATATCCGCACTCATCTCCTGCACACCGTTTGGCGTCACCATGAGAAGTCCGGCTGTCCTTCGCACGGATAATACATCCAGACACCGGTACATGCCCGTACCTTCTTTTTTCACGGTAACGGTTACTCCCGGATCGCGTTTTTCCAGTTCTTTTTTCAAAACATCTTCATATGCATTCAAATAAGTCAATACAGCTTTTTCATCAGTCTCGTCAATGACCAGCTCTGCCACGGTTTCCAGCGCAATCGCATTGTCCTTGGTGCCTCCCTCCAAGGTCAGGATTCCATAATCCGCAACATCCAGAAGTCCATATAACAGTCTTCCCATCAGACAGTTGGAATTGCCGCGCTGTTTATGGATCTCGGCACCGGAATGTCCGCCCTGAAGCCCATGCAGACGCACTTCAAATACTGTTCCCGCCCGTTCGATCCGGTCAACCGGAAGCGTGCTGTGTACGCGAAGTCCTCCGGCACAGCCAACCGTCAGAACCCCCTCTTCTTCGGAATCAATATTGAGAAGTCTCCTGCCCTTTAACATGGACAGATCAATGGCAGTCGCACCACACATGCCAACCTCTTCATCCGTCGTGATAACAACCTCCAGCCTCGGATGGCAGATACTGTCATCCGACAGAATCGCAAGCGCATATGCAACCGCAATACCGTCATCCCCGCCGAGGCTCGTTCCCTCTGCATAGACAGTATCGCCCTCCACACGCAGTCTGAGCGGATCTTTTAACAGATCGATGTCACAGTCCTTTTCTTTTACCGCAACCATATCCATATGTCCCTGTATGATATACGGCTCGACATCCTCATAGCCTGCGGATGCCTCTTTGATAATGATCACATTCTTTGCTTCATCCTGATAATATTCAAATCCGTGCTCTTTTGCAAAATCAACCAGATAATTGCTGATCGCTTCCTCATGACCAGACCCGTGCGGGATCTGACAGAGCTCTTCAAAATAGGAAAACGCCTTTTCCGGCTTCAATCCGGACAATACTCCCATCTGTCCTGCCTCCATTCTCTATTGCCGCCATTGGCTCCGTATCTGTCACACATCTATATCCGTATTCAAAATACCGTTTCTTAAGACCTGTAATCTCCGTTGATCTTAACATAATCATAGGTCAGGTCGCAGCCCCATGCCTTTCCTTCTGCTTCGCCCTGCCCCAGATCGATACGGATCTCAATCTCATCCTCAGCAAGCACCACTTTGGCAAAGTCTTCAGAAAATTCAATTCCGGCACCGTTTCGGCATACGGACAATACTCCTTTATCGGAAGCAAGATCTACGGAAACCTTATTGATATCAAAATCTGCTTCGGCATAGCCGACCGCACAAAGGATACGTCCCCAGTTTGCATCCTCACCAAACATGGCACATTTAAAAAGCGGAGAACGGATCACACTCTTAGCCACGATGATCGCCGTTTCCTGATCCGGCGCGCCCTTAACAATGCACTCTAACAGTTTGCTTGCCCCTTCGCCATCCTTTGCAAGCATTCTGGTCATATTCATCATCACAAGATACAGTGCCGTCTTGAAAGCTTCATAATCTGCACCTTCCTCACGGATCACTTCATTTCCTGCCATACCGTTTGCCATGACACTGACCATATCGTTTGTGGAAGTATCGCCGTCAATGCTTAAGCAGTTATAAGTCACCTTTACAATTTCGTCCAGTGCCTTCTGGATCATTTCCGCATCGATCGCCACATCAGAGGTTACAAAATTTAAGGTCGTCGCCATATTCGGATGGATCATTCCGCTCCCCTTAGCCATGCCGCCCACACGGCACTTCTTACCGCCAAGCAGAAATTCTACGGCAACCTCCTTCTTTACGGTATCCGTTGTCATAATCGCATTTGCAGCCTTCAGATGTCCTTCTCTGGATAAGCCCTTCGCCAATTCCTCCACATGCGCCGCAATCGGCTCGATCGGCAGGATCTGACCGATCACGCCCGTAGAAGCCACGATGATATCCTCCGGACGAAGTCCTAACGGTTTTGCTGCAAGAACGCTCATCTGCTCTGCCTTCTGCTCACCGTCGGCGTTACAGGTATTGGCATTCTTGCTGTTTACGATCACTGCCTGTGCAATATTCCCGGTCTGCGCCAGATGCTTCTTCGTCACAAGGATCGGAGCACCTTTTACTTTATTTGTGGTATAAACAGCCGCCGTATGACACGGCTTCTCACTATAGATCATTCCGAGATCATTTTTATTCGGATCCGGATTCAGTCCGCAGTTACAACCGTTTGCGGTAAATCCGAGCGCGGCACATACACCGCCTTCCACATAAGTATATCCTTCCACCTGCTGCATATTCATGATTGTTTCCAGCCTTTCTTTCTCGTTTTCTTATATTGATTCCGGCGATATTTCACTATCTGTCTCCATGATTATAAGCCGTATTCACGGGTTCTGGCAAGTATGGCTTTTATCTGTAGTTTTCTGCTTTCATTTACCGGCTTTCTGTTCTTCTGTCACACACTCCCTGTTTCCTGTTGCAGATAAAAATAGACAATAACACCAATGCCATACCGGTAAGCCCCATCCATGTCAGTGTCTCACGGAACAGGAAAATACCGACGAGCGTTGCGACCACCGGCTCAATACTCGCCAAAATCGATGCTTTTCCGTTTTCCACATATTGAAGCCCTGCCGTATAGAGCAGATATGGAAGCACGGTGCTAACCATGGCAAACACAAATACAAAGCCGCTCCGCACAGGATCTGTAAATGCGATATTTCCAATCTGCCGCCAATCGGTCAGCGGTATGCCGCCTAAAGACGCCATAAAAAATGTGTAAAACAGGATTGTAAAGGTATGATACCCCCGTTCCAGCGCATATCTGCAAAAAACAGAATACAAGGCATAGCCGATTCCCGCTCCGAGTCCTGTCAATATTCCGCTTACTGTAAGCGACCTTGTATCACTTAAGATTCCTGTTACAAGCACACAGCCCGCCAATGCCAGAAACAATGCCGTCACCTTTGTCTTTGTAAACTTTTCCCCGAACAGGAAAAAGGAAAAAACCATTACAAAGGACGGTGCCGTATACAACAGGACTGCCGCAACGGATAAGGATGAAAATGTCATTGTCTTAAAATAACAATAGTTAAAAAAGACAATGCTGAATACTCCGGTACCGACAAAGCACCAGAGATCCCGGATACGGATTTTGAACAGTTCTTTACGATAACACAGCAGAAAGATTCCCATCAGCAGTGTCGTTACTACGGACCTAAGCGATACGATCTCCATACTATGTAACCCCGCAGCATTCAGCTTACGGACAAAAAGTCCCATACTTCCCCATAGTGTTCCCGCCAATATGATCATAATCGGTGCTGTTTTTTTCATGTTGTCCTCGATTCCAGATCCTTATCTGACATTTTTTTAAGCTTACATAAGTCAAAAAAGGACGATCCCTCGGACCGTCCCTTCATGCCTCTTAGTAAATCCTTCGATTATTTCTGAAGGTTATTCTTTGCCAGCTCTGCAAGTGTGGTGAAGCCTGCTGCATCGTTAACAGCCATTTCAGCTAACATCTTGCGGTTCATATCAACACCGGCATTCTTTAAGCCATACATGAATTTGCTGTAAGATAAGCCGTTCATTCTTGCTGCAGCGTTAATACGTGCAATCCATAACTGTCTGAACTGACGCTTTCTCTCTTTACGTCCTGCATAAGAAGATGTTAAAGCTCTCATGACAGACTGCTTTGCAACACGATACTGTTTGGATCTTGCTCCTCTGTATCCTTTTGCAAGTTTTAATACTCTATTATGTTTTTTCTTAGCGTTCATTCCGCCTTTAATTCTTGCCATGTCTCTGTTTCCTCCTTATGACTTATAAATACGGTAAAATCTTCTTCATATTCTTAACGTTCGTAGAGTCAGTCATAACCGGCTTTCTTAACTCTCTCTTCTTCTTCGTGGATTTCTTTGTTAAGATATGCTGCTTGTAAGCTTTGCTTCTCTTTAACTTTCCTGTACCTGTTACTTTAAAACGTTTTGCAGCAGCTCTGCTTGTTTTCATTTTTGGCATGTCCATTTCCTCCTGTTTCTTCTTAAATCTATTTTAACTGTACACATTGATTAGCGTTTTTCAGTTAAAAACATTGCCATTGCTCTTCCTTCAACCTTTGCCGGCTTATCTACGACCGCAATATCGGAAAGACTCTCCGCGAAATCATCAAGAATGTGCTTGCTGGCATTCATATGTGCCATTTCACGTCCGCGGAAACGCAGCGTCACTTTAACTTTATTTCCCTTTTCAAGGAATTTTCTGGCTGCATTGATTTTCGTATTCAGATCGTTGGTATCAATATTCGGAGAAAGACGAATCTCTTTGATCTCCACAATCTTCTGCTTTTTCTTGGCTTCTTTTTCTTTTCTTGCCAGCTCATAACGATACTTTCCGTAATCAACGATCTTGCAGACAGGCGGTTTCGCTGTAGGTGCGATTTTAACTAAATCCAGTCCTGCTTCTTCTGCCAGCTTCATGGCATCTCTCGGAGACATGATTCCAAGCTGTTCTCCATCTTCTCCGATGACACGTACTTCTTTGTCTCTGATCTGTTCGTTAATAAATAATTCGCTAATTGCTTTGTCCTCCATCATAAGAAAGCATTGATTGTTACATGTTTCTGTCCACGCTTTTATTGACCAAAACATCATTTCCATACAATAAAAAAGCGGACAGCGCAAGCTATCCACATTCATCGCCTTAAATGATTGCATATGTCTGACAACATATGCTATTATAAAAGGAAATCTATAAACACCTGTTAAGCCTTCTGCCACAGGGTGAGAGTGGATACTCTGCTTGGTTGTTTTGTGTAAGTCTCCTTACACCGTTGAATACTTTAGCACACTTTATTTCCTATGTCAATCACTAAATTGCAAGTTTTGATGTTTTGCGGGAATTGTAACGCTTCAGCCTGAGACCTGAGCCGGGCAGACAGATACAATTGTAGCCGGGGACCCTTGAAAAACGCCGGCACTTGGCGAGGTGTTTTCGAGCCTAGTGGCCGCTGCGCTTTTTCACGGAGTGAGAACGTGTCCCCGGCTGCAATCGTATCTGTCTGCCCGGCTCAGGTCTCAGACTGAAGCATTACAATTTCCACAAACCTTATGCTACTGCAGAATACCGATCCGAATCACTACGATTTCATTGAAAATCATAGTGCAAAATGCTATAATACATTCCAAAAGTAGGATCGGTCAAATATCACAAAAAGATATACCATTTTCAAAAAACTTACATAATTGAGGTGTTTCTATGCATGTAAACGAATCCGCAGAAAACTATTTGGAGACCATTCTGATTCTGAGCCGGCAATTGCCGGTTGTGCGTTCTGTCGACGTTGCCAATGAACTGGGTTTTAAAAAATCCAGTGTCAGCATTGCCATGAAAAATCTACGCGAAAAAAATCACATTACCGTAACGGATGCCGGATTTATCTATCTGACTGACAGCGGACGAAAGATTGCCGAAATGATCTACGAACGCCATGAACTTCTGACCGCATGGCTGGAACACCTTGGTGTCAGCCACGAAACCGCTGCCGCCGATGCATGTAAGATTGAGCATGTGATCAGTGCCGAGAGCTTTGATGCAATCAAAAAGCATGTGCAATAACCTGCCTGTATCTTAAAATTTTTTTAATAGCACAAAACAATGAGTAGCCACGGAGCGTAAAAGAGCATGGAATATTTGGAACTGGAATCGGAACGCCTGTTGTTTCGAAAATATAGAAATGAAGATTTTTCAGTCTTCTACGATATGCTGAGCAATTTGGAAAATATGAAATATCGTTCCAGCGAGCCCAAAAGCGCTGAAGAAGTTCTACGCTATATTGATTGGGGAATCAAGTGTGCCGAACAAAACCCTTGTATCAACTATCGATATGCCGTTGTTCTGAAAGAGACAGGTGAATTGATCGGATCTTGCGAGCTGGCTTATACTGATAAAGACCCGGCAGAATTAGCTTGGGAATTGCATCGCGATTACTGGCGGAAAGGTTACGGAACGGAAATCGGGAGAACCCTTTTGAAGCTTGGGTTTGAAACCTTAGGAATCAGAAGAATCATTGCAGATTGTAACACTTTAAATAAGGGTTCTTACGGCATAATGGAAAAAATCGGCATGAGACGGGAAGCGCATTATGTAAAATATTACAGAGGAAACAGTGCTTTGAATCATGAATGGTGTGATAAGTTTCTATATGCAATTTTAAAAGATGAATATCTCGCTTCCGAAAGTACAAAATAAACGGGCACCCGTAAAACGGGGAAGGGCTGTTACCCAAAACACCTGTTTCTATATGAGTAAACCATACAAATTTGCTCGGCTCACGTTCCTAATGCTGTCGCAAATTTGTATGGTTTACTCATATAGAAACAGGTGTTTTGGGTAACAGCCTTTCACTGTTTCACGGACACACGCGAAATTTTACAGTTTTCCTTTAATTATTTGAATTTTTCTCCTCTACCGCTCTTTCTACAAACGGTCCTTTCTTACTCTTATCCTCATATAACCGTTCATCTGCAAGCTCTGCCAATGCATTCGGATCTACACCTTTACCTATTACAAAATCGCAGACACCGATAGATGCCATGACCTCATACGGCTTTCCGGAACAGAGATTGCGATCTGAAAGGAACTGTTTGATATGATGTTTTACATTCTCCCCGTTTCCGGCTTCCTCCACCAATGCACATCCGGAGAACTCATCACCGCCAATGCGTCCGACAATTCCACTCTGTCCCAGTGCCGCTTCCAGTGCCTCCGCACAGCTGCGGATTGCATAGTTTCCTTCCGCATGGGTGTAACGATCATTGATCAGCTTCAGATAATTCAAGTCGGCATATATCATAACCGCTTCTTTTCCTTCCAGCTTCGGATCCGCAAGCATCGCCTTCATTTTTGTGATAAATCCTCTTCGATTCAAAATTCCCGTTAATTCATCCTTATTGGAAATATCATCCAGAATGAGATTCTCCCGCTCCAGTTTCTGCACCATTTCTTCTTTATCTTCCAACAGTTTCTCCTGTGTGGAGAACAGTTCCATGATCTTGATGGCAATGCTGATCTGATAGCAAAGCATCTCGACATAATGAAAGTATTGATACGGCATATCGCATACCAGTATCCCATACTGCAATTCACGGGAATAGACATCGATAATAATATAGTTCTTTCGTTCCTCGGAATAATAATCGTTGCTGAATAATTCTCCCATGGAAATTCTCTGCTTTGCTCTCGGTAATTCTTCTGCTTTCTCACCTGTTTTGTAAGCACGCAGATACATCGCCTCCGGCAGTCTCCATGAATGATCCTGCTGATATGCAATCGGTTTATTGATCATATACAGGAAATAGCTGCTTACATCCTTAAGTGACAAAGCATCCAGAATCTTTGCATAATTCTGATTACTGCTACTGCCAAACATCAACATATCCCGACTGACAATGTTCATGGTATGATTCATATCCACCATCATGGACAGTTTTTTCAAATATTCCGTCTCTTTTTCCTTGGAACTTGCTTTCTTGCGGGCTTTGATCCCACTTACTGACTCTCTGATCACAAAAGCGGTATCTACAAGAAAATGCTTCTCCGGCAGCTTGCCGGTACTTTTTCCGTCCTTCTGATCGCCCGGCTCACTGTTTTTATCCCGATCTGCCAACATATCATGGCACTCCACCATTGCACGATACCCCAGTATGGAAGCATCCGCTCTGACAGTCGCAAGCGGAGGCTCCATGAATTCCGCATCTTCGATATCATCAAAGCCAAGGACACAAATATCCCTGCCGATCACAAAGTGATACTTCTGGAGCACCTTATACACAGTCTTTGCCATTGCATCGTTTGCACAGACAATCGCATCCATATCCGGATTATTCAACAGAAGCTTTTCTACTTCGGAGATGCATTTATCGCTAAAATCCCCATATGCGATTCTGCGCTCCTCTACTGCAATCCCCTTCTCGGTCAGTACATCCTTATAGACCTGTAATCGCTCTCTTGCATCATCATTGTCCGTATCACCGGTCAGCATACCGATATGACTGCACTGGCGTTCATCAATCAGATAGCGGATTCCTGTTCCCAGACCATTCACATTATCATACTTAATGGAAGAATACCCTTCTTCTTCAGAAGCAATCAATAATACCGGAACATCTCCGAAACTATGCAAAATCTCTCTGCACCGTTTTGCACTTGTACGATAACCGATCGTACTTAAACACAGCAACACCATATCCAGCGACTGACCCTGCGCATACGAGATCAAATAATTATACTGATACTCATATTTCTGATTCTGATCATTTTTGCTTTCTTCTGTTTGTCCGAGATATTTTACCGGGAAAATAAACAAGTTATCTCCAACCAATTCAGCCGCACGCATGGCACCCTTGCAGATTTGATTAGAAAAATCATCTTCTACATTTCCGACGATCAGTCCCACATTATAGCGTTTCTTCATAGATTCAGCCTCTTTTCACAACATCACAAAATCACAAGTTATTATATCTCAAAAACAACCCTTAATCATCCGAAATTCTTGCGGAAAAATACAAAAATTTTGATTTCCTGCTTCCAGCTCTTTCAGACACTCCTCATAATCCATAAAGCGCACTGCATCAATTTCCGATTTCTGCAGTCTCAACTGTTCGATATCACCGTTCCATTCGTATAGATAAACAGCACTGATCTGTCTGTCAATAAACGGCTTTCCGTAAAACTCCATATCTTTTTTCAAGCGGATATAATCAACAAAACATAATTCTTCCGGCTGTACCGTAAGTCCCAGCTCCTCTTCCAGTTCCCGAACTGCAGACTGTATAAAATCACTGCCCGCCGGAATATGTCCCGCGGACGAAATATCCCAACACCCCGGAAACGAATCCTTATCTCGGCTGCGTTTCTGCAACAGCACATCCATTCCGCCATCCTCACGCTTCCGGACGATCCAGACATGCGAAGTCGCATGCCATGTTCCGTATGTATGTACCAGATTTCGTTCCCTTGCCTGACCCGTACGGTTTCCGTTTTCATCCAGGATATCCAGAAGTTCCATATCCGTACCGTTCAAAACCGCCCGTTCCAGACGATTCCCGACGTATGCAAGCTTTAAGGAAAAGAACGGTTCCTTCCTCATCAACAGGCCAAAAAAGATTCTGTCTCCTTCCCATAAATTCAGCGAAAAGACATCCTCTTTGGGAACCCATACCAATTCTCCCTCATCACAATCCCGAAGCGTTCCCTCATACTCCGTAGCTGTGTATAAGAACATATACTCACAGATCGGCTGGTTGCCTGCCTGCGTTGGCTCATTTTCCCGAAAACAAAAGGTCACAACTCCACGAAGCTGCCATTTTGTCAGACGAAGCCCTGTTTCTTCATACGCTTCCCTGAACAAGCACTCCTCCGGGCTCTCATTTTGTTCAAAATGCCCACCGATACCGATCCATTTATCTTTATTCACATCTGCTTTTTTCTTAATCCGGTGCATCATCAGATAAGCATCTTCTGTCTCAATATAACACAAAGTTGTCAATTCCATGTCTGTTTCCTCATCTGTCCATGACGCTTTGAATAGGACATTTTTCCTATATCTTTATCATATCAAATATTCTGACTTTCGCAAGGAAAAAATATGTAAAAAACAAAAATCCCCATGTGATTCCTCTTTCACATAGGGATTTTCATACATGCAGTTTTAAAACGGCTCATGCCTGCCGAATATCGATTGTGCAAACGCAGCTGATACACTGTCAATCAGATTTCATTTTTCCATACGAAAGGTATCACATTCAGTCTCCCGGCTGTGACACGCGTTTGTACCTCCGATATCCACGCTTTGTGCATGGCACTTATAATTGTTATTGTACATACATTTACATGCTTCACAATCAATACTGATCGTCTGACTCGGATGATCCAGTGCACTCTTGTAACTGTCGCGACTTTTGTCAACAAAGCTTTCACAGCAGGTTTCCACACTCTTTTCCGCCTGACTTCCGCCAACCATAATGTCGCCCTTGCTGCAATAGCGATCCTTATTATAGGTACAGTTGACTGCCGCACATCTTAACTCTGCCATTCTCCATTCCTCCTGCAAATTTTCATACTGTAGCAAATTCGCTCTGCTACATCTTTATTGTTGTCTGCAGGAAAAATTTTATTCCGGTCAAAACATCATTTTCAGCCTGTTATAAAATTATCAATAATGCATTTTGTCAATCAAGATAATGACCTACAGAGGATGTATTATACTGCTTCTTGATTTCCATCATAACAGAACCGTCCTCTAAAGTTTCTTCAGACAAAATGCGGTACTGGGTTCCGCTTCTGTCTAAATGCTTTTTGTATCTGTCCACTTCCTCTTTCACCATCTGTACTGCATAATCGTGACCGACATCCTCTTTGAGCATAAAATGTAACGTTTGAATGATGCATGCTGCTTTTACTCTTTTCATAACAGATTCCTTCCTTTTCCTTATTCTATTGTGTTCCTGTTCGGAACGTTTGCCTGCATTGCACACTTTAAATGCAAAAAAAAGACCGTACGCTCTGAATATAATAAGCGAAACCGATCTTTTTCAATACGTTTGCTGTATGTAATTACAAGCTGTTTTATGCAATAATAATAACATATTTTTTAATTTTGTGTAAGTGATTTTTCTGAACTATAATCATAATACATAGCAGACTTATGATATAAAAACCTTATCCGAAACAGAAAGCGTCCGAATAGACATCTATCGTGAATGCACAACATTCATGACAGGGCAAAAAATGAGAGAAACACGGCATTTCTGCCGCATTTCTCCCATGCATCTCAGCCATAAATCTGCCACCATGGCATCATACTATTTATTCTGAACGTTCTCTTCCACAACCTCTTCTTTACGGATTTCCTTCGTGCGGATCTCCTTACAGATCTGGTCAATGAACTCGGAAAGAGGCTTTTGTCCTTCATCACCCGCAAAACGGCTTCTGACAGATACCAGTCCCTGTTCCTCCTCCTGTTGACCGACTACAAGCATATACGGAAGCTTGGCAAGTCTTGCCTCACGGATCTTAAAGCCAATTTTTTCGGAACGGTTATCAACAGTTACATCCACATCATTTGCGGCAAGCTCCTTACGTACCTTCTCGGCATAATCCGTATATTTATCGGAAATCGGAAGCACGCGTACCTGTTCCGGACATAACCAGGTCGGGAACTTTCCGGCATATTTTTCGATCAGCCATGCCAGTGTTCTTTCATAGCATCCGAGAGAAGTTCTGTGAATAATGTAAGGACGTACCTTGTTACCGTTCTGATCGATATAATACATATCAAAATTCTCGGCAATCGCACAGTCAAGCTGGATCGTGATCATTGTATCCTCTTTGCCGTACACATTCTTTGCCTGAATATCGATCTTGGGTCCGTAGAATGCAGCTTCGCCGTCCGCTTCTTCAAAAGGAACATTCTTCTCTAACAGCACCTTGCGAAGAGCATCCTGTGTGGATTCCCAGTAATGTTCATCTCCCAGATATTTTTCCTTATTGGAAGGATCCCATTTGGAAAGCCGGAACGTAACATCCTTTTCCAGTCCAAGAACACTTAAAATATAGTAGGCAAGGTTAAAGCAGTTTGCCAGTTCTTCCTCAGTCTGATCCGGACGGATCACATTGTGTCCTTCGGAAATCGTAAACTGGCGTACACGGGTCAGTCCGTGCATCTCTCCGGAATCCTCATTACGGAATAACGTAGAGGTCTCACCCATTCTATAAGGCAGATCACGATAAGACTTCTGTGTATTCTTATAGACAAAATACTGGAACGGACAGGTCATCGGACGAAGCGCAAATACTTCCTTGTCCGTTTCCTCGTCTCCGAGTACGAACATGCCGTCCTTGTAATGATCCCAATGTCCGGAAATCTTATACAGATCGCTCTTTGCCATCAGCGGTGTTCTCGTGCGTACATAACCCCACTCTTTTTCCTCCAGATCTTCAATCCATCTCTGGAGCTTCATGATCATCTTGGTTCCCTTCGGTGTAAATAAAGGAAGACCCTGACCGATAACATCCACGGTTGTAAACAGTTCCATCTCACGACCGAGCTTATTGTGATCGCGACGCTTTGCATCCTCCAATTTTTCCAGATGCTCATTCAATTCTTCCTTTTTATTAAAAGCCGTACCGTAGATTCGCTGTAAACGAGCCTTGGAAGAATCTCCTCTCCAATATGCCATGGAAGAAGAGATCAGCTTAAATGCCTTGATATTCTTGGTACTCA
Organism: Lachnospiraceae bacterium; assembly: GCA_051888775.1. Taxonomy (GTDB): domain Bacteria; phylum Bacillota; class Clostridia; order Lachnospirales; family Lachnospiraceae; genus JBJFCE01. Next base: position 12,971 of record JBJFCE010000069.1, read on the forward strand.
TCAGGTGCGGTCCGGCACACAGGTCCACAAATTCACCCTGATCATAGAAAGAAATTTCTGCATCTTCCGGCAGATCCTCGATCAGCTCTACCTTAAACGGTTCGCCCTTTTCCTGCATGAATTTGATTGCTTCGGCTCTCGGAAGGGTAAAACGTGTAAGCTCATGTCCTTCTTTGATGATCTTCTTCATCTCGGCTTCCAGATTATCCAGATCTTCTCTGGAGAACGGCTCCGCCTCAAAATCATAGTAAAAACCGTCCTCGATCGCCGGTCCGATCGTCACCTTTGCATTCGGGAACAGTCTCTTAACTGCCTGTGCCAGCACATGGGAGGCTGTATGGCGAATGACCTTTAATCCTTCCGGATCACTTGCGGTTACAATATTCAGTTCGCAATCCGATTCGATCACGGTGCGTAGATCCACAACCTTTCCGTTCACTTCTCCGGCACATGCCACACGTGCCAGCCCCTCGCTGATATCCGCAGCAATCTCATATACGCTCATAGCGCGGTCATATTCTTTTACACTTCCGTCTTTTAATGTGATTTTCATGCTTCTTCCGACTCCTTTTCCATTGCTTTTTTCTTTCTGCATTTCTGCTTTTTACATGTTTTCTTAGCGCTTGTATTGCCTAATGCCGGCTCTGTCTGATTGCCGTTTCCGTTGTTCTGATTGCCGCTGCCGTTTCCGCTTCCAAGGTTTAATGACCAGCTCCATCCGGTTGCCATCCTTGCCACGAGCATTCCGACTACCATACCGCCAAAGGTACAGGCAGCCGCACCAAGTACCAGTTCCCGTCCGGTAACGGTTGTCGTTTGTGCCAGTTTCTCCATTGTCTCATTCCACTTCATACGATTCCTCCCTAAGTTCCTGTGATAAGTCGTTTATTCAGTTGCCCGTTGTTTCCTGTATCGGGAAATCATAAGAACTTCCCATACAAAAAAACGTCCCCCACATTGCTGATGCAATGCAAGGGACGTAAGTTTACGCGGTTCCACCCAGCTTGCAGGATAGACTTTGTCTGTTCCTGCCTCTCATTTTCCCATAACGCCGGGTTGCGGACTCTATTAAAGCCACTCCGGGGTGGTCTTAAACCGGTTCCTGTCAGGCGCTTCCAGCACGTTTTCACGGCGCCCTTCTCTGGGACATTCCCTTGTTTACTTTCCCCATCAACGTATTATCCGATCGTGTCTTTTTCCGACACCGTTATTCTATTCCAAAACAAACAGAATGTAAAGTATTTTTTCGATTTTAAATTCTGTAAAATCCTGCCGATTTTGCCGGAACCGTAATCGTCTGACCCTGTACGGTGACCTCACCGCCGTAGCTGTAAACGGTTTCTTTTATATCATAGTCACCTGCAAAAGAGGTTTCTTTTGCTGACGGATTGAGTACCACCAATATTCTGTCCGTTCCTTTGCTTCTGATATAAGCAAACGGATAGCTGTCCGGCTCTGCATAGACAAATGAAATCTCTCCCTTGCTCTGCAATGCAGGATTCTCCTGACGGATCCGTATCAGCTTCTGAACCTCATGATACAAAGACTCCGGGTCTGCCAGCTGTGCCTTCACGGTCGGACGGTCTGCACTTTCATCCTGCGGAATATACAGCTTCTCCTTCGGCGCACTGCTAAAGCCCGCATTGACACCGTCATCCCACTGCATCGGGGAACGTGATCCCGTTCTGTCATAACCACCCTCTACAGAAGTCAGACCTTCCACATATCTCATACCGATTTCATCCCCGTAATAGATAAACGGTGCGCCCGGCATGGACAGTAAAAATGCAAATACAATCTTCAGTTCCCCGCCATGAATGGTTTTGGCAAGGCGCCCCATATCATGATTTCCGGAAGGAATACAGATCAAACCTTTCTTTTCGGATTTTTCATAATTTTCCAGATACTTCTTTACAAATTCCGAAACATCGCCTTTTCCCTCGGAAGAAAAATAAGGATGCTCGCAGCGGAACAGATCATTGTAATGCGACGGCCCGAAATGCAACAGGAAATCCATATGGAAGCCTCCCTGCAGGGATTTATCCGGCTCTCCCCATTCAGATACCATTGCAGCTTCGGGAAATTCCTCATCAAGGAACGCACGGACTTTTTTCCAGAGCGCGATCGTTCCTTTTCCGTCCTCGTCCAGCTTGACCAGAGAACCCGCCATATCCACACGGAAACCGTCACAGCCCATACGCAGCCAGAAGCGCATGATATTTTTCAGTTCTTCCAGTGTTGCACGCGGTCCTTCGTCATCAACCGACTGCTGCCACGGCTTCTGCGGTTTATAAAAACCGTAATTCAAAGCCGGCTGATGAGAAAAGAAATTGACTGCACAGGACCCATCCCTGTCGGAAATACCGCGGATACAGCCCATTCCCTGCGGCTCCTCCCAGATACTGTCCGTCCAGACATAACGATCGGTATATGCATTTTTTTCCGGCTTCATGGATTCCTTGAACCACGGATGCTCCGTAGAGGTATGTCCCGGAACCAGATCAAGTAAAATATGCATATCCCGCTTATGTACTTCTTCAAATAACTGCTTTAAATCCTCATTTGTACCGTACCGCGGTGCCGCCATATAATAGTCAGCCACATCATAACCGGCATCCCCGAACGGAGATGCAAAGCATGGATTCATCCAGATCGCATTACAGCCAAGCTCCCTGATGTAATCCAGTTTTTCTATAATTCCCTGAAAATCTCCGATTCCGTCTGCATTGGAATCTTTAAAAGACTGCGGATAGATTTCATAAAAAATCGCATTATCAAGCCATTTGGACATGTCATATTCTCCTTTTCTTATTCGCTTTTATTGGTCGTTTGCAGCACTCAGCCGACAGGGCCTTCACGGTTCCCCACCAATAGATATGTCAGCGGCGGGCACGCTTTCGCTGCACTTCGTCCGTAGCGGTACATAAGGTGCCAAAATACGGCACCTAAGTACCGACGGACTCACAGCACCCACTGCCGACATATCTATCGGTGGGGAACCGTGAAGGTCCTGCCGGCTGAGTGCCGCAAACGGAACATCTGCATACCTTTATAGGCAAACTGCTATTTAGTATTTTTATCATGTTACGGATGTCTCTCCATCTTGGCAATCTTTTCCGAGAAGAAGCGGCGCGGATATATGCCGGTTAAAGAAGGCGATTACGGGTCCGAGACCGCATACGCAAAGTAACATACCAATTCCTACAACTCCGTGTGCAAGGAAGCATACAAGCGCGCAGGTACCGTCCGTCAGGATCCTGCATATGAAATACGGCATATGAAACCGTTCTCTCCCGATCACGGACAGGGAATCATACGGTGCAATTCCCGCATCCGAGGTCTGATATACAGAGCATGCAAAACCTGTTACGATCACGCCGATCACGGCAAGTAACAGCTTTTGCCACAGTGTCTCCGGTGCCCCAAAATTTGTGTGGATCAAGGGATATAACCAATCTACAATCGGACCGATCAAAAACCAGTTGACTAACGTTCCCGGACCGATATATTTTCTTCCCCAGATGATTTCAATCAGAAACACGAAGCAGTTGATCAGGATCAGAAACATCCCGTAGCTGATTCCAATTACTGCCGCAAGCGCCATATTCATGCCCGTATAGGGGTCATTGCCTGTTCCCGACCACTTTAGGATACAGACGCCCAGTGACAGAATCAGATTTCCGATAAACATCCCTGCCCATCTTCTTGGCGTCAATTCCTTTATTCTATTTAAAAAGTCCATAGTTTCTTACCTGATTTCTATTGTTCGGACAGCGGATTTTCCTTCATATACCGTAATAGCTCATCCACCGTTGTAAATGCCATCCCGGTCACGGTATCCGCACATCCGTAATAAATCGTAATCCTGCCGGTTGCAGCATCCGTCAGCGTCGCACACGGAAATACAACATTAGGCACATCTCCGACGCACTCGTAATATTCATAAGGTGCAAGAATATAATCTTTACTGCGGCAAAGTACTTTCCACGGCTCATCCCGATCCAGTAATGCCACACCCATACGATATACAAAGCCGTTGCAGGTCGTGATCACACCATGATAGATAAGCAACCATCCCTCATCCGTCTCAATCGGAACCGGTCCCGGTCCTATCTTTGTGCTCTGCCATGCAGACTCATCTCCCTTTACGGTACTCATCACATGCCTGTGATGCCCCCAGAACTCCAGATCCGGACTCTGACTGCAGAAAATATCCCCAAACGGCGTATGACCCGTATCGGAAGGTCTGGACAGCATCATATAACGTCCGTTAATCTTTCTCGGGAACAGCACACCGTTTCTATTGTAGGGTAAAAAAGCATTCTCCAGTTGATAAAAGGTCTTGAAATCAAAAGTATATCCGATCCCGATCGTCGGTCCGTGATACCCGTTGCACCATGTAATATAATAGCGATCCTCAATAAAGCACACACGCGGATCATAGCGATACTCGCGCTTTGTGATCTCCTGATCCTCTCCCTCAAAGGAAACCGGCTCCTCATTGATCTCCCAATGAATTCCGTCCTTGGAAAATCCCGCAAAAATATCCATGCTGACCGAACGGCTGTCACAACGGAACACCCCTGCAAATCCGTCTTCGAACGGAACTACCGCGCTGTTAAAAACACTGTTGGATCTTTTGATTGCATCCCTGCCGATGATTGGATTATCAGGGTAGCGCCACACCGGCATCTTATATCCTTCCGGCTTGTCCTGCCATGGAATGTTGGGCAGCTCTTTTCCGATAATTTTGCTCATACGATACCTCCCGCTGATAGATTGTGGTATTATCATAACATTTCCATAGAAAAAATAATATGATAATTTTTGCAGGAAATTGTATAAATAGGGTTATAGGACAAAAAAGCAGGCAACCGACTCATTCATAAAATAAGCCCACTGCCTGCTTGCCTCTATCCTCTAATCGTTATAATGCTCCTGCTTAATCTTCTTTTCCACTTTAGTGATCAGACTCTCGTAGTAACGCAACAGATCCGGCACCATCCGAATCTCCGTATCCGAAAAGTTTTCCAATATCGCAAAGATTTCATTGTCATAAACGACTCTGGATTTTGTAACACTCTCACACAGAAATTCATCCACACTGGAATCCAGTGCATTGGAAATATCGACCAGTTTTTCCAGTCCGACCTTGGTTCTTGCATTTTCAATGTTACTGATATGCTGAACCGATAAGTCAACTCTTTCAGCCAGGTCTGCCTGAGACATTTTCATCGTTTTTCTTTTTGCCCGCACTCTCAGCCCCAGAGCCTTGTAATCAACCGCCATACAGCACCTACTTTACGCATACTCACTTGCTACAATTATATAGGTTTATTTTACTAATATGGTCGATCGAATTGAATCTATTCTGTCAATACTTTATTTCATCAATTATATTATCAGGCACAACATTTCCGCAGGCAAGCCTGATCAATACTTCTACCATTCGCTCCATGTCCTGCACACAGATATATTCGTACCTGCTGTGATAATTTCTGCCTCCCGTGCACAGATTCGGACAGGGAAGCCCCATATAAGAAAGTCTGGCGCCATCCGTACCGCCCCTGATCGGAACAACCTTCGGCAAAATTCCAAGCGATATCATTGCCTCCTTTGCATGCCCGATCAACTCCATATGCGGCTCGATCTTTTCCCGCATATTATAGTAAGAGTCTTTACACTCTACCGTGACAAGCTCCTTTCCGTAGTGCGCATTCACCTGACGTGCCGCCTCCCGCATCGTCTCCTTACGCTTTTCAAAAAGCTCTCCGGAATGATCTCTGATCAGATAAGACAGATATGCCTTTTCTACTCCGCCGCTCATACTGCACAAATGATAAAAGCCTTCATACCCTTCCGTTTCTTCTGGAACCTCATGCGCCGGCAATAATGCATGATATTCCATAGCAACGCGCTGTGCATTGATCATCTTGCCCTTGGCATCCCCCGGATGGACATTTCTGCCATCAACTGTCACAAGCGCTCCGGCAGCGTTAAAATTCTCGTATTCAATCTCGCCTAGTGCTCCTCCGTCCACGGTATATGCTACATCCGCATCAAATGTTTCAAGGTCAAAAAAATCCGTTCCGCAGCCGATTTCCTCATCCGGAGTAAAGGCAAGGCGTATTTCTCCATGTAGTACCTCCGGATGCTTTACCAGATATGCAGCCATAGACATGATCTCGGCAATTCCCGCCTTATCGTCTGCACCAAGCAGAGTAGTTCCGTCGGTTACGATCAGATCTTTCCCCCGATAGGCAGATACCTCTCGAAGCTCCGATACCCGCATGACAATATCCTGTTCTTCATTCAACAAAATATCCCCACCGTCATAATTTTCTATCCGGCGTGCTTTTACATTCGCACCGCTGACCTCCGGTGAAGTGTCCATATGCGCGATAAAACCAAGCTTTTGTTCCTCTCTGTCATTTCCCGGAATCTTCGCATAAACATAGCAATGCTCCGTATCATAAGTAACATCCGCAATTCCCATTTCTTTTAGCTGCTCTGTCAAAAGTTTTGCCAGCACATGCTGCTTTGCAGTCGAAGGATGCGTATCCGTATGTTCATCGGATTGTGTATCAATCCGCACATATTCCAAAAAACGCTCTATAACATCCGACATCTCTGTATCCTCTCTCTTCCAACCGATATTTCAGACACATCCGTTACCGTTTTCTTCCACAGTATTCCCTGACTGTGTGCAAAATAATTCCGGCAACAGCATTTCTTCCACCAGTCTTGCCGCACAGGCTACCAGATGACTGCACGGTCTTGACGCATAGTACTGCGCGGTTCTGGCAGACGGTGCCGCGCTCTGCTCCCTCTCCTTGATTCCGAGCAATTCCCGACAGATGATCGTTCCCTGCTCTTTTTGAAAAGCATCAGCAAGACTTCTTACTTTTTCATAATTATAGGTCTTTGCTTCTTCATTCTCCGGCTCCGTATTACCGCACTGCAGTCCGGTCAAAAGTGCCATTGCAGATACCGTTCCGCATACCTCGCGCATTCTGCCGATCCCGCCGCCCATAGAGCAGGACAGCTTCAGTGCAGTCTCCCGGTCCATACCGAGCAGATCCGCATAGGTTACAAATACCGACTGGCAACAGTTAAAGCCTGATTCAAAGGTGGCTACCGCCTGTTTTACACGACTCTCCATCATCTTTCTCCTTATTGATCTTACGCATGCTTTCAGTCAGGTAGCTGCTTATGTGCAAAAGCTCTACCATACCTATAACCGAAAAGCTGATTACATATAAAAGGAGCTGTCACCTGAGATCTAACCCAATCTGTATGGTCGACAACTCCTTTGAAAACTTCTATGTTCTTAAAACGCCGATGCATGTACCGATATATTCGATCTGATCCAAACTCTTTACAACAATATCCTTTCCCGTTTTATGCAGGCACTTTAATCTGTATTGCCCCTCTTCTTCAACATATTTACGGATATACGACTTGGTATCTTTATAAAACACTCCACATTCGCCGTTTGCAGGAAAGTAATTTGCCAATAAAATAATATCGTCTTTAAAGTAAACCGGTACAAGATCGTTTGTCGTAACCTTAATTGCCGTAAACGCATTATCAACCGCTGTTTCTATTTCTACCGTTTCACATCTGTCATATATGATACCTTCATTTATATTTCCGTGTGGAACCAAACATGGTATTTTATGCTTTTTCAAAGACTCACGCTCTGCTTTTACCGTAACTGCTTCATACTTTGCAACAAGCTCTATAATACTCTTTCCATGCCTTCCACAGGTGCGGTAATACTGAATGACTGCCCGCTCTTCTTTTGAATTTGAATAACAGCCCATTAACTCATTTACACTCATATGAAGTGCATTCGACATCTGCAATATGGTTGAAACTTTCGGGTCCGTTGTTTTTCCGTAAAAGATATTTTTTACCGTTTCAAGCGGCAGATCACACATTTCCGAAAATTCACTTATGGAGATTCCTCTGTCATTCAATATTTCGCGTAATCGTTCTCCCAACATCCTATATCACCTTGTCTTTCATGACACAAAACATCCATCTTTCGACAAAAGTAATGTTATACTTGATATTTTTAAATGTCAAGATTCAGACTATTATTTTAATGTAAATAATTTTTGTTTTGTGACGCAGGAGGAAAAAAATGAACGCACTAACGTATCAAGAAACAAGCAGCAAAAACATTGTAGCATTTCAAATGGAAACAAGTCGGTTGCACGAATTATTACTGACAATAGGAATACCGCCAAATCTATACGGCTACCGCTATATTATGTATTGTCTGGAACTTATTTCAACCAATCCGGAATATCTGAAACATATAACCAAAGGACTGTATATTGATGTAGCAAGACATTTTAAAACAACACCTTCCGGAATCGAAAGGGCAATTCGGCATGCCATTAACAGAACCTGGATGTATGGGAATCTGGACTTTATAAATCGTCTGTTTGTAAATTCGATCAGATCCGATAAAGGTGTTCCGACAAACACGGCATTTCTTGCACGCCTTTATTACTACATCATCAACATGGATAACTGATACCTTCTCGGTATATGTCAAATAACAGAACTCAATCATAAAAAGGGGCTGCGCCAAGCCAGATTTCTGCTTCATGCCGGTAACCACACAAATTTACCCGGCTCACGCTCCTGATACTTTCATAAATTTGTGTAGTTACCGGCATGGAGCAGGAATTCTGTTTTGGATAACAGCCCCTTCTCCATATTCATATTTTCATTTTATTCTACCCTGACAGAGCAAGGCAAAACGCCACATAAAATTAACGTCTTCCACAGCACTTTTTATACTTCTTGCCACTGCCGCAGGGACACGGATCATTCGGATATACCTTCGCCTCTTTGCGGATCGTCGTAGAAGATTTCTGCTCTTTATAGAGTGCTTTTCTCTTATCTTCGTCAAAGATATCATTCCACTGCTCCAAATCATACAACCAGTCCGCACCGGCTGCTACCATGTTCTTATATAACAGCTCTTTATCGAAGCCAAGGCTTACCTCTGTATCCTCTTCCATCTCCTCAATCGGATTAGGTATCTTTAAGCTGTCATTGATTCCGTCCAGGAATCCTGTCATAGTCATAACATCCACGTTATATTTTTCGGCAAGCTCTTTTACCGTTCCCTTTACTTCCTCATCGGGATTTGCCAGAAGCTGCGCATAGATTTCCTTTTCTTTCTGAAAATATGCATTCCACAGATTCTGCAGCTCTCCCCTGTCAGCGGTCTCAGAATATGCCGTTTTTCTCCACTTTTCCAATAAAGTCATGTTCTTTCCATCCTTCTTCATTACGTTTTATTAAGAACCTTTCGGTCCATACATGCATATAGTATATAACACTTCTATATGAAATTCAAAAACTTTTTAAAAAAGTTGCAAAATGACTGTATAAGCAAAAAAAAGCACGTCAATACTATGATTAATCATTGGACCCCCTCCATTGATGATTCTACACAAGAGAAACAATAATTTTATCCTCCCCTTTATCGGCAGCTTCTTTCGGGGTATCCCGGAAGGGGCTGCTTTTGTACGTAAAAGTACAGCTGCGCCTGAAAACAAGCCTGTTGCGAGGGGCGCGTTCTGACGGATGTTAGCTTTCGGCACGGGATATATTACGGTCTTTGGCACGTTCTCACTCCGTGAAAAACGCAGCGGTCACTAGGCTCGAAAATACCTCGCCAAGTGCCGGCGTTTTTCAAGGGCCGCAGACCGCAATATATCTCGTAGCCGAAAGCCAACATCCGTCAGAACGCTCCCTCGCAACAGGCTTGTTTTGTATATTGCAATTTTATTTTTGCAATTGTATTCCCATGATCATATCTTCTAGAAATAGCTTTCTTATAATATTACATGTAGGAAAAGCCGCCGCGCAGGGAATGATATTGCGGTCTGCGGTCCTTGAAAAGCGCCGGCACTTGGCGAGGTCCTTTCGAGCCTAGTGTCCGCTGCGCTTTTCACGGAGTGAGAACGTGCCGCAGACCGCAATATCATTCCCTGCACGGCGGCGTCTTTAGGCTAGACTATTGCCAAACTATCACCCACCCGTTTTATTGCCATTTTTACACGAACATGCTACAATAAATAACATATCAGTTCCATTGCACGAACAACGAAACGGAGGAATCTTTTATGCAGGAGAAAAAAAGCGGAAAGAGCAAGCAGATCGCTGCCATTATCGGTATTGTTTTACTGGTCGGCATGTATATCATGACTCTGGTATTCGCCTTCTGCCGTTTTCCCGGTGCAGACAGACTGTTTATGGCAAGCCTGTTTTCCACAATCCTCATTCCGATTCTGATCTGGGTCTATATCTGGATTTATGGCATGGTGACCCGCAAGAAAACAGTTGCTACCGTCTTTCCGGACGCACCGACGGAAGAAGAGATTTTGGAAGCGAAACTGCATCAGTGCGAGAGTACTTCGGAATCCGATGACGATAAAAAAGAAGTGTGATTTTAATCACACTTCTTTTTTATACATCCGGCAATTTTCTAACCTTACCATAAACCAGCAAAAAGCAACAGCATTTACCCTACAGGAATCCGCGGGCGTAAACGTCCGTTGCGGACTACGACCTTTCCCTGCAAAAGTCTGATTCTATAAATTTTTTCTTCTTCGGACAACTGCTCTGCCCTGCATACCAGCTCCGATACTTCTTCCAAAATCTCTTCCTCCAACTGAATCAATTTCTTATGACCGATCGGATCGCTGTCCCTGATGATCTCTGCCAGCTCTGCATAAGCTGCTTTTACCGCAATTTTTTCTTCCATTGCTGCCAGTGAGTCAATTTCCATTTTTAATATTTCAAAATAGCTCCAACTCTGTCTTCCGAAATTTTTATTCCAAAATCCTTCTATAGCACTTGTCATGGATGAAAAAACGGAGCGCAGCCGCAAAACAAATGCTTTTTGCCCATTCATCCATTTCTTTTGCATGACTCTATGTAATCCCCTTTACACCATAACCATTTACGGTTAATACTAATATACACCATTTACGGTTAAGATACAAGAAGATGCAGTACATTTTTAAGGAGCCATTATGATTGTATTTGATCGCTTATGGGACACCATGAAAAGAAAAGGCATCACGCAATATAAGCTGATCAACTGCTACGGAATCAGTCCCGCACAGATCACCCGTTTAAAGCGCAATGCCAATGTAAATACCCACACTATAAATCTTCTCTGTAAGATTCTGGAATGCGGGGTGGAAGATATCATGGAATATACTCCGGAATCCCCGTCTGATCCACTTCAATAGTATTCTGTCTATTGTCTGTTAATTCCTTATTCAACTATAACATCCATCTGTTTTAATGCCTCTGCCATCTGATCATAGTCTTCAAAACGAATTGTGTTCCAGGATAAGCGTTTTGCGGCATCCAGATTTTCCTGCAGATCATCGATAAATACACATTCTTCCGGCAAAAAACCGTAACGCTCCATCAAAAGCATATAGATTTCTTTATCCGGTTTTATCACGTGATCTTTATAGGACAGAATATACCCATTCATCTCGTCCAGAAACCGGAGCGGCTCCCTGTTTTCCAGATAGACCTTCTCCGGGAAATTGGACAATGCCAGTACCTGATATCCTGCCGCCCGTAAATGCTTTACAAGCGGAATCGCATAGTCCCGTTTCAGTACAATGCCCGTAGTATCCGAAAATAATGTGCGAATCTGTTCTTCCAGCTCAGGATCCTTTGAAATAAACTGTAAAAGCACTTCTTCATAGCTGAATATTCCCCTGTCCAGTTCTTTCCAAAAGCCGCTTTCAAGCGTTGCTTTCCTGATTCTCCGTAAAATTTCCTCGGAATATCCGTATCTGGCAATAAATTGGTCAAAGCAAAAATCCACCATGACATTTCCGATATCAAAAATGACTGTCTTGATCATATCCGTTCCTTTCTTCCTTCCCGAATCAGGGAAAGCAGGTTCCCTGCTGCCGTGGATAGCGGGTTTCTGGCTGATGAGATCAGGCAGAAGCTGCGCTTCGGTATCAGCTGCTTGAAACGCAGTTCAAAGAGCTGCCCGCTTTCCAAATATTCCTGCGCAAAATCACGCATAACACATCCGACCCCGAGACTTCTCAGTGCAAACTGTACGATCATATCGCTTGTTGCAAGCTCAAATTCCGGATTGATATGCACTTTGTTTTTCTGCAAAAAAGCATCCATATAGCTTCTGGTGCTGGTATTCTTTTCAAGCATGATCAGCGGCATCTCCTGAAGCTTTGAAAAATCCAGCATCCGGTTTTTGTATCGGATAAAACCGCGCCCGGCAATAAAAATATCCTCGATTTCCCTTACAGGCATACTCGTAATATCATCCGCTGCCTCAAAAGGACTGCTGACCACGCCAAAGTCAATCTTGCCTGCCGAAAGATTGGTTAGTGTTGTCGGTGTCGGCGCATTGGTGACCGTCACTTTGATATTGGGATGCTGCTCATGAAAACGCTCCAGATAAGGAAGCAGGAAAAAACGCAGCGTCATATCCGAAGCGCCGATCCTTACTTCTCCCAGTTCCATGTTCATCATCTGTCTGAGTTTTGTTTCTCCAAGCTCCATCTGCTCATAGCCCTTTGCCACATATTCATACAAAAGGCTTCCTTCTTTTGTCAGACGTATGCCCTTCTGACCACGCTGGAACAGCTTAGTACCAAGCTGTTTTTCCAACTGTCTGATCGTCTGGCTGACCGCCGGCTGGGAAATGGATAATTCCTCTGCCGCTCCCGTCAGACTTCCGGTCTTTCCCACATAATAAAACACCTTATAATATTCCAGATTGGAAATCATGCTGACCTCCTGTCCTATGCACCGTTTCAAAGACTCCTATATGAGATAAATGAGCTGTCGCACGGAACAAAATTTCCGTTCCTGTATCGGTAAACTGCACAAATTTGCCCGGCTCACATTCCTAAGGCTATCGCAAATTTGTGTAGTTTACCGATACAGGAATGGGAGTTCTGTTTTGTACGACAGCCCTTTTCCTGCACACATTACATTTTGGCGGCTCTATCGATTCAAAGGATGCATCCGCTTCCCGTACTGTTTATTTGGAAAGCGCACTCTTACGCATAATGATATCATGACGTCCCGGTCCGTTGCTGACCATGGTGATCGGATAGCCAATCTGTTCTTCAATAAACTCGATATAATCACGGCAATTCTTCGGAAGTTCTTCATAATTGCGGATTCCCCGGATATCACATTTCCAGCCCGGCAATGTCTTGTATACCGGTTTTGCCTTTTCCAATTTATGTGTTACGGGGAACTGTGTTGTCACTTCACCGTCAATCTCATATCCGACACAAACAGGAATCTCATCCAGATAACCGAGTACATCCAATACCGTAAATGCCACATCCGTGGTTCCCTGCAGACGGCAGCCGTATTTGGAAGCTACGCAGTCAAACCAGCCCATACGGCGCGGACGTCCTGTCGTTGCACCGAATTCTCCTCCGTCCCCGCCACGGGTACGAAGCTCATTCGCCTCGTCTCCGAAGATCTCGGATACAAATGCACCGGCTCCTACCGCGGAAGAGTATGCCTTACATACGGTAACGACCTGTTTGATCTCATAAGGCGGCACTCCCGCACCGATCGCACCATATGCTGCCAGTGTAGAAGAAGATGTCACCATCGGATAGATTCCGTGATCCGGATCCTTTAAAGTACCAAGCTGTCCCTCTAACAGAATCGTCTTACCGTCTTTCAGTGCCTGATCCAGATAAGCCGCCACATCACATACATACGGCTTAATCATATCTCTATATTCATGAAGGGTATCCAGTAATTCTTCCGGCTTTAACAGCGGCTTATGATACAGATGCTCCAGCAGTACGTTCTTCGTCTCGCAGATACGGACTACTTTTTCTTTTAGCAATTCTTCATCAAACAACTCGCTAACCTGAAAACCGATCTTTGCAAATTTATCGGAATAAAAGGGTGCAATACCGGACTTGGTGGAACCGAAGGATTTACCGCCCAGACGTTCCTCCTCGTACTGGTCAAATAAAATATGATACGGCATCACGATCTGTGCCCTGTCGGAAACCAGAATCTTGGGCATCGGTACATTTCTGTCCGTAATAGACTTGATCTCACCAAACAGAATCGGTATGTTCAGTGCCACACCGTTTCCGATCACACTTGTTGTATGACTGTAAAAAACACCTGACGGCAATGTGTGAAGTGCAAATTTACCATAATCATTCACAATCGTATGACCTGCATTTGCTCCACCCTGAAAACGAACAATGATATCCGCCTGCTCTGCAAGCATATCGGTGATCTTGCCCTTTCCTTCATCGCCCCAGTTTGCGCCAACTACTGCCTTTACCATATCTTATCCCTCCGCTGTATCTGCTTTCTTACTCGTCCGAAACGGACATTTTCAGTATAGCGTAGTTTGTATCATAAGTAAACTCAATATTTATTATACATATTATAAGTATTGCTTATACATTGATTTCTGCCTTAACACCGAGTAACTGCTTGTTTTCCTCAAGAATCGGTGAAATCACATCCCTTAAGAATGCACTTACCTGTACACTGGCACGTCCGGTATACTTGGACGGATCCATGGTCTTCTCCAACTCCTCCAAAGACAGCCCAAAGCTCGGATCAGCAGCAATCAGTTCCAGAAGATTATTATCCTTGCCTTCCTCCTTGACGGTTTTTCCCGCTTCCATGGAAAGCTGACGAATCTTCTCATGCAGCTCCTGTCTGTCACCGCCGGCTTTTACGGCATCCATCATGATATTTTCGGTTGCCATAAAGGGCAGTTCACTCATCAGACGCTTGAGAATGACTTTTTCATGCACCACCAGACCGTCTACAACATTCAGGCATAGATCAAGCACTCCATCGATTGCCAGAAAACCTTCCGGAACGGACAGACGCTTATTTGCCGAATCATCCAGGGTTCTTTCAAACCACTGGGTCGCCGATGTGATCGCCGGATTCAACGCATCACAGATCACATATCTGGACAATGACGCAATTCGCTCACTTCTCATCGGATTTCTCTTATATGCCATTGCAGAAGATCCAATCTGGCTCTTTTCAAACGGCTCCTCAACCTCTTTCAGATGCTGCAGCAGACGGATATCATTACTCATCTTATGCGCACTTGCCGCAATGCCTGCAAGCACATTCAGTACACGGGTATCCACCTTTCTGGAATAGGTCTGACCCGAAACAGGGTAGCACTTTTCAAAGCCCATCTTCTCGGCAATCATCGGATCGATGCGGTCAATCTTCTCCTGATCTCCGTCGAACAATTCCAAAAAGCTTGCCTGCGTTCCTGTTGTTCCTTTTGAACCCAACAGCTTCATTGAACCGAGCACAAAATCCAGTTCCTCCAGATCCAGACAGAACTCCTGCATCCAAAGGGTAGCACGCTTACCGACCGTCGTCGGCTGTGCCGGCTGAAAATGCGTAAATGCAAGCGTCGGCAGATCCTTATACTGCTCCGCAAACTTTGCAAGCTCTGCAATGACGTTCACCAGTTTCTTTTTTACAAGCTTTAATGCTTCCGTCATCACAATAATATCCGTATTGTCTCCGACATAACAGCTTGTCGCTCCCAGATGAATGATTCCCTTTGCTTTCGGGCACTGCACGCCGTATGCATAGACATGGCTCATGACATCATGACGCACCTCTTTTTCACGTGCTTTTGCCACATCATAATTGATATCATCCTGATGTGCCTTTAATTCTGCGATCTGCTCATCGGTAATATCCAGCCCCAGTTCCTTTTCTGTCTCTGCCAATGCAATCCAAAGCTTTCTCCATGTACGGAATTTCATATCCGGAGAAAAAATATACTGCATCTCTTTACTTGCATACCGCTCCGAAAGCGGGCTCACATATCTGTCCGTACTCATTCTTTTGTTTCCTTTCTGCGCATACTATGCGCTTCCACTTTATTTTTCAAATTCACCGCGGATATCTTCTTCGGGCGGATCAATCGGATACTGCCCAGTAAAGCATCCGTTACAGATTCCGCACTCTCCGCCTACCATCTCATTTAAGCGTTCCAGCCTCAGATATGCCAGAGAATCCGCTCCGATGATCTGCCTGATCTCCTCTACGCTGCGGTAATATGCGATCAGCTGCTCCCTTGCCGGAACATCCGTACCGAAATAGCATGGCCACAAAAACGGCGGTGAGCTGACACGCATATGTACCTCCTTTGCTCCGGCTTCCCGCAGCATACGCACGATTCTGTCAGAGGTCGTTCCTCGCACAATAGAATCATCAATCATAATAATCCTCTTGCCTTCCACGGCCTCCCTTAATGCATTCAGCTTGACCTGAACACTGCTTTCTCTGTTTTTCTGTTTCGGCTTTATAAAGGTTCTTCCCACATAACTGTTTTTTACAAAAGCCTGTCCGTACGGAATCCCCGACTGTAACGAATAGCCGAGTGCCGCACAATTTCCCGATTCCGGAACACCGACGACAAGGTCTGCATCCACCGGAGAATCCATGGCAAGAAATTTTCCCGCCAGAATCCGGGAGTTATACACACTGACACCGTCAATATAGCTGTCTGGTCTTGCAAAATAAATATACTCAAAGATACAGCGTGCCTGCTTCTCAGGCGCGATACAATGGGTTGTATCAGATTGGATCCCATACTCCGGAGAAATAGTCACAATCTCTCCCGGCAGGACATCTCTGATAAATTCCGCACCGATTGTATCCAAGGCACAGGTCTCGGATGCCAGTACATAGGCATTGTCACGTTTTCCGATACACAGCGGTCTGAAACCGAACGGATCCCTTGCTCCGATCAGCTTTCTCGGAGACATGATCACAAGCGAATAGGAACCCTTAATCTTATTCATGGCACGCCCTACCGCTTCCTCTACGGTTGCGGAGTTCAGACGTTCTCTGGCAATATGATATGCGATGACCTCTGAATCAATGGTTGTCTGGAAGATCGCTCCGGTATATTCCAGTTCCTTGCGAAGCTCCGGTGCATTGATCAGGTTACCGTTATGCGCCAGTCCCAAGGTGCCCTTCACATAGCTTAACACAAGCGGCTGTGCATTTTCTCTCGTACTGCTGCCTGCGGTAGAATACCGTACATGACCGACACCGATATCTCCCTTCAGCCTGTCCAGCGAATCCGGTGTAAAGACTTCATGAATCAGTCCCATATCTTTGGAGCTGACCACCTTGCCCTTAGGACCTTTTGTATCACTGACGGCGATACCGCAGCTTTCCTGTCCTCTGTGCTGCAATGCAAACAGTCCGTAATAAATAGTAGATGCCACATCGTTTCCGTCGAAATCATACATACCGAAAACGCCGCATTCTTCGCGGATTTTATCAGTTACTTCCATTTGGATGCCAAAATTTTCCGTCATTCCTGTCTCCCGCTTTCTCTTTTCTTTCTGTTGGGTACAAATATTTCTCTTACCTGATCTTCATGCTGACGTACAGCCGCACGGCTTTCTCTGACAGGTAAGAAAAAAAGACGCAGTACCGAAATAGGTGCTGCGCCTTCATTTTAATCTAATCCAAGACGCTTAAATACTTCATTGTAAGCTTCTTCCACGTTTCCGAGATCTCTGCGGAAACGATCCTTGTCCAGTTTTTCATTGGTATTCACATCCCACAGACGACAGGTATCCGGGCTTGTCTCGTCTGCCAGAATGATCTGTCCGTGATAACGACCAAACTCAATCTTAAAATCGATCAGCTTGATACCGGCATTTAAGAAATACGCTTTGTATACATCATTAATCTTAAACGCATACTTTTTAATCGTTTCAATTTCTTCCCAGGTTGCCAGATCCAGCGCTACTGCAAAATAGCTGTTGATCAGCGGATCTCCCAATTCATCATTTTTATAAGAAAATTCAATGGTCGGCACCTTTAATTCGGTACCTTCCGGAACACCGAGTCTCTTTGAAAAGCTGCCTGCTGCCACGTTACGGATAATGACCTCAAGCGGTACGATCTCCACTTTCTTTACAGCTGTTTCTCTGTCACTCAGCTCCTCTATAAAATGCGTCGGTACGCCTTCTTTTTCAAGCAGTTGGAACACATGATTCGTCATCCGGTTATTGATAACGCCCTTTCCAACAATGGTTCCTTTTTTCTCTCCGTTGAATGCGGTTGCATCATCCTTGTAGTCAACGATCAGCACATCCGGATCATCTGTCTTAAATACTTTCTTTGCCTTGCCTTCATAGAGTTGTTCCAGTTTTTTCATTGTCGTTCCTTCCTTTTCCGTTATCACTTTACTGTATCTTACGCTCTGCCTGCCAAAAACATTTCCTTATCTTCCGGTGGCATAGCTCTGACGCCACAATTATAACTCACTCATCGGTAAACCGCAACATATTTCCAGTCAGCTTCTTTATGTCTCCGGTTCATATTCCTCCACAATCTCTAAAATCCGTTTTGCATATGCCGGATATTCATTGACCAGTCCGTGGATCTCCTCCTGACACCGGTCTGCTATCTTGCGGTTATTTTCCATCTGCTTTCTGAGCTTCTGGCGCTGTGTGATATAGCGGTGACGGATTTCCACCATCTCCTTTTGATCCAGCAGAGCATCCGCACGATGAATCCATACAGTCGGATCATAGAGCTGGTATCTGCGCAGGATCCGCATCAATTCCTTCTGATAGTAATTCATATCTTCTATCATCTGTTCATATTGCTGCCGCTCCTCACGCTCTTCATAAAAAAGCTGTAGCTGCTTTTCCAGATCCTCACTGCTGCCTGTCATATATTTCATATACAGGTAGTCTAACAGATTGGTATTATTCACATAGCGGATCTTGACTCGGTTCTGTAAAAGGATCAGTTTTCTGATACACTGATTCACTCTGCCAAGCTCCGCATCCGCCTCTCTGAAGCGTACAAAGAAAACGGTCAGAACACCGGCAGTCAAAAGCCCCGCAAGGATGTAACCGACCTTTGCATCCATATGCAATCCGAATTGAAAGAATAATAAGACCAGCATGCAGATTGCCATTGCACTGATACAGATCACAGAAACCGATCTTGCATTTCCGATCGTCTCACTCAGTTCCTTCTGTCTGATTTCATATGCCTGCCGCTCCGCATCCAATCTCTTGAGATCTTTTCTGATCAACCCCTGATAGTCCTCTGCCTCCCGCAGTTTCTTTAATCCTTCCTCCAGTTCTCCTTCCATCTGTTCCATTCTAAGATACTGATCCTCTGACATCCTGCTCTTGCGCACAGGATTATTTGCCCGGCTCTGTTCCAGTAACCGCAATTGTCTGGCACATGCAAGCAGTTCTTCTTTCTCTCGCGAAGGCAACGCTTCAATCTCTTCCATATCCTTCAGATACGAGGTCACTCCGGCATATTCCGTCGTCAATGCCTGAATCGCCTGCTCCGCATCCTGCATCTGCTCCAACAGGCAGCGCACATACTTTTCCCGCTGTTCGGTGTCCTCCATCCGAAAATCTTCTTTCCGAAGTTCCAACGCATCCCAGTCTTCGTACTCTACTTCTTCTTCATTTATTTCTTCTGTTGTTTTTCTTTTTTTTCGAAAAAGCCAGTCAAAAAATCCCATAATCCTATCCATCCATAGCGGAACCTTTTGGGTACCTTTCATTCTCTGCCTCTGTACGACAGTTTTTCTTCAGCCTTCCGTCCCGCATAACACTCTGTGTTCAGCTTTCTGTCCGCGCACGGTACTCCTCTTTCAGCTGTTCCGTTGTCTTTTCCACCAGTTCATAATATTCCGCCGGCTTTCCTTCATCCCACATCCGCTCCATATCCTGCAGACGCTCATATGCCGGTGTCTCCCGGAAATGTTCTTCACACTGTTCCAGCATCTGATCCGCTTCAGGCTCCATCTTTTGAAATTCTGCGCATGCCAGCAGCTTTTGCCTCTGTTCCTGAGGTGTTCCGTGCATTTTTACCGTACAGACATAGTACAACATACTGTCCTTACGATAGGTCAGTCTGTATGCCTTTTCAAACAATTCTTCCGCAAGCGAAAAATAAAACATTCTTGCGGCAAGCTTTCCCATTGCTGTATAAACAGCCCCGGTCAATGCAATATCCTTACCCGTAATCAGCGGCAACAGTTCTTCATATTCTCTGTATGCCTGTTCATAGCAGCCGACCGATGCCAGATGATCGATCCGCTTCTTTCTCTTTTCATATATATTCAACTTGGAATTGTCACGAATAATCTGCAAAATCTCATGCAGCTTTCCCGCCGTACAATAATGTCCCTGTTCCAGAATCCGCGCCACAAAATTCTCCGGCGCATTCCCGTTTTGCAGCATGGTGCGAAGTGCATCGGACAATGCCGTCAACTGCAGCTGAGAGCCGATCCATTCAACCAGACTGCTGTCCGGAAATTCCGCATCCAGCACATATGCATTCGCGCAAAGATAGTAGCAGAGTTCCTCATACGAATAGATTCTGATGCCCTCCGGCTTTATCACATATGGAGTTGTCGCATACTTCCCGATACAGGTTCTGATTCTTCCCATTCTGCCTGCTCCCAATCTCCGTTTTCTTTGATTGCATCATAATGTTCTTATAACATTACAGCTTTGATAATCCTACAAATTACCGCTCTTGTTTATAACGCCACAATTTCTTCCTGTCGAAAACCGCTCGGTGCAAAGAACTCCCCGAATCCCAGATCCGTTACCTCCAGGCTCATGTGCTCCTCATCCTGAAACTGCATGTGCAGATGGATTCTGGAAGCATTGGCAGGTCTTTCCGGCAGTCCTTCCAGTACCATCTTCATCTGCTTCTTGTCCTTGCCCGTAAGCGGCGTAATCACAAATACCAGTTCATTTCCGCTTTCCAGTACAAAATCCCACTCTTTATCCACATCATACCAGTTCGTCCCGGCATCCAAAAGCGGATACTGCTGCTCTCTTCCATCCGAAACAGCCATAATATCCACATTTGCCTTGACCTTATCCTTTCCAAGAAAGATGTATTTTTTGGAAATTTCCCCCGGAAGAATCTTTTCATAGACCGCATAGCATGCGCCTTTACTGTAAAGATTACTTCCCTGAAATACTCTACGGTTGCGACACATATAGCGCAAAGACTCCCTGCACCAATCGCTTGTAAATCCATCCCCGAGCAAATACACACAGGTCACAATATGCCCCTCCAGCAGTTTCTCCAAAATTCCTTCAAACAGCTGATCCCGGTTCTGTGCCTGTCTGGTACGGTAAGGTTCCTCTTCCGGCAACGGCTCTGCCTTCAGTTGTGCAAATTCATGCTCCTCGACAAATGCTACGATCGGATTCGTCCTGCGGTTGCATTCCATACGAAGGGTCCTCAACCCATCCTCCCGATAGTCACAGACAAGTACCTCATGGACTCTGAGTTCCTCCGGCTGATGCATGCAATACTGATAGAAGCTGTCCACATGGCTTTGAAAAAACACATGCTCCCTGTCCATCTGTAAATATTTCCCGACTTCATTCAGCACCTCAACCATGCGGCTGTCCAGTCTGTCCACAGTGATCATAAGATAATCCGGGCGATCCGTTCCGACTGCCAGATTCAGCAGTGACAGGCTCCGCTTGACAAACAATGCCAGCAGGGAAACCGCCTCAAATTTCTCTCCGTCCAGTTCCAGAATCTCCTGATTGACGGCGCGCTCTACCAGATCCTCAATCAGGACACCTTCCACACCGTCACCGTGCTTTATGGCATCCTTTCCGAAAAACCATTGATTGACATCAAAGCGTTTGCACAATACCGTGGGAATGCCATACTGTTCCTTTCCGGCGACAACACTGACCGTCTCCGGCTCCGGATGATCACTGCTGCAAAAGCTGATCTGCGATATTTTATTTCCAAGCTCGATTCCCGCAAACAGCAGGTTCTTCTTATCCCGAAACAGCATAGCTTCCTCTCCCTGTTTTCACCGCAATCCGGTATTCCTTTTTCATAGCATTACAGGACATTTTGATACACTACAGCGGAAACAGTCTCTCCGTCATAAATCTCTTGCGTTCATACTCCTCATACAGCTTATGATAAGTCGGATAATCCTGTAAGGTCTTTGCAACCACCATATCATTGAGCAGCGAATAGCTGTTCTCCATACCGCCGCCCTCCGTGTCATTTCTGCGGATGGTACTGCTTTCCGTGAGCTGTTCCTCTCCGTTATTCTCTTCCGTAATATAATATTGCAGAGTCTCTCCGAAAAACAGGACAAAAGAACGCACAAATACGCCTTCAAACATATTTCTCATAGGTTCGGTCACATAAGTACTGCTTTCCTCGCCCTTTTCAATCACATAATGCAATACCACATGGCTGTCCGGTGCCGCATGATATTCGATCATGGTCTTATTCAACAGCGTCTCAGCTTCCGGCAGAACCGCTGCATATTCCTTAAAGAAAGGGAAGTAAATCCCCTGCGTTCTGAAATGCTGCAGAAACTGTCTGATCAGATGCAGAACCTCTTCCTGACAGTCCCTGACCTTTTCCGCATAATATTTCAGATAGGCAAGACGACATACGTCATGAAGCTCTTCCCCCCGGTAAAACAGCTTTGTAAAGTACGGGAACATCTTCTCATCCATCACATGCCCTTTGACAAAATAGTCATAAGCCTCATGCGTCAGATAAGCAACCTCTATTTTCCGTTTTGCTCCCCGTTTTACGTAAGAATAGAATATCTCATTCTTTTCCCCTATGTAAAAACCGGTTCTGAGTGTCTGGATCAGAATCCGCTCACACAACTCATTGGCATCCAGATCATATTCTCCCGCCGCTTTCCAGATATCACGCATATCCTTGGTCGATCCTTCATAATACGCGATCAGATAGCGAAGGATTGTTTCATCATATTTTTTCTTTCGGAAAACGCAGAAGGAAAGCTGCAGCATCCGGGCATCCGGTTTAAACTCCGTACGCACGATCAGTCGGCTGAGCAGCCTTACAACAAGAGAAGCATCTACCTGTTCTTCTCCGTAAACACACAGCCATTCATATGCCTTTTCAAACATGGCACGGGCAATCAGAATACTGATAAATTCTGCCCGCTCCCTGACACCCATATTCTCCGGCTGTACCTGCTCCAGCATTCTGTCCGTTTCCCTGATACGGTCATTTTCATAATAATACTTTGTCAGGCGAAGACGGATCTGGCGGCGGAACTCATCCGTGATCCGCTCCGAATCCCACAACCGCTGATAACAGAATACATTTTTCTCCGTGATCATGATACCGCTCTGCACATTTTCGCACAAATACAGATCCAATCCCAAATGTGTCTGCACCTGACCTGTCAGTTCCTTGACAAACCTGCCCGGAATCATCAGCTTTTCTATTGTATAGGGTTCTCCCGCTATTTTCCTGTTTCCGCTTTCATCCTGCAGTAATATCCTGTAATCAGATCCGTAAATCGGCACAATTGCCTTCCGGTCAATAACCGGATACAGTGTTTCGCCCTTCAATCTGTCATAGATTAATACCACCTGCCTGATACGTTCATCCTGCACCGTGATCTGATTGGAAAAAACGATCGGTATGAACTGCTCTGCCGCCTGATCCCGAAGCATCTCCGGTTTTAACAGCTCCTTATATAAATGTGCCAGATTTCTGTCAATATGCCCCTTCCCGATCTGTTCCATGACAAAGCTTTCCATCGATTCACGGTAGGTCTGGGCGATCTCCGGAAAGCGGTCCCGATATTTCAGGATGTTCACATACAATAGTGCTTTCTTTTCATAAGCAAGGTCACTGTGATATGCAAAATACATCATGACCATTTTCGGAAGCTCGCGTTCAAAGTTCTCCGGAAGTGACAGCATATAGAACTCGAACAGCTTGGTAACACGCAGTTCTCTCTCTACCCCAAGCTCGTACCAGCGGAAATATTTTGTTTCTGTTTTATCACCCTTGATAAGCAGACTGCAGATCAGTGTAAGCGTCTCATCGTCCTGCTCCGCTTCATAGCATTTTTCCAATATGAACAACAGACGATCCGAATAGCTTTTTACTTTTGCCGCCATCGCCTGAATCTGCATAATCAGATCTTTTTTTAGCTGTCCATGCTTTGCCGCAAAGTTTAATACCTGCATTTCAAATTCCGACAGTTTCATCAGCATGGTCGGATTCGCTGTCAACACGGAAAGTGCTTCCATATAAAGAACCGGGCTTGTACAGCCGTCATAGAACTGATGCTCCAAAAAGATCCACTTTTTATACGGACTTCTGCGAAACTCCTCCCGAAGATACAATAGCAGCCAGGCAATTCGCCAATTCTCGGGATTCTGTGCAAAGATCTGCTCTACTTCCTGTACCACCTCATCCACATAACTCTTGCTGCTGTTGATCAGGGAAGTCAGATACAGATAATAACACCAATGCTCCGGTTTACGGTTTGCATAGGTCAGCTCGGACGATACACGATCCAGAATCCATTTTGCCTCATTGCTTCGCTCCTCCGTAATCAGAAGCTGTGCATGAAACAATCTCGCCGGAATGCTCTTTTCATCGATCACATTCATGCGTTCCACGATCCGGTCAGATTCCTCCAGCCACTTGTCCGATGGAATCTTTTTCATACGGAAAGCACCGTAAGATTCCATCAGTTTCAGGGTCAGCTGACGCATCTCCTTATGCATGGAATGAAGCGGTGTCCTGTTATACGGTTTGGATACCACGATCTCGATATCCACGGAAAAATGATGGTTATATAATCTTACACAGCCGTAATTATTGCCGGCATGCAGCTTCGCACTGTCCACCTGAAATCCGAAATTACAGATATTCCCCAGAAAATCATCGTCTGTCAATACCTTTTTTTCCACGAAAAGGAAATCACCATCCGTTTCAACCGCCAGTGCCGTATAGCCCCAGCCGTTTCTCGTAATCGTGATCCTGCCCTCGGTCACACCGACAGGCTCCTCTATGCGGATATGATCCTCCATAGGGAGATATTCGATTCTCTGCTTTTTATTGATTTCTACCAGAAATTCATCTACATTCTGCTCGTTTCCTCTGGTCTTTGAAAGTCCCCGGTAGGCGCCGAGATACCTTGCATCATTCCCATGGAATACCTGCACAAATGCCGGATGATAAAATAAAGAAACTGCCTCATTCCAATTTGATTTTGCCAGATTTGCAAAATGAAACAGATTTTTGACCGGTCCGAGTGAAGAGTCCAACACACCGTGTTCCACGCAGACAACATACGGAATACTGTATTCCCCTGCATCGGACAATACAGTAAATTCTCCCTTATGAATATCCCCCTCTTCCATTCCGGCTCCTGAGAAAGAAAAAGCGATTTCCGCATCTACACCTTCAAACTTGTTCGTCAGACAGGTCATACGCATACCGGTAGCCAGAACCGTTCCCTTTACCGCCTTGCCGCTATGCGAAGTGATATGAAAGCTTCCCTGCACGGAACCGCCCTTTTGTATGGACAGTTCTATTTTTCGGCTGGAAATATCCAGAGAACCTGCATCATATTTAAATTTTCCGTCAATCAGACTCTGGGTAACCGTTTCCACACTTGTAACCATCCCGACTCAAAATATTTATCAGTTCTATTATAAAATAAGTCCGTTTATTACGCAACCAAACAGAAACGGAAAAATCGTAAAAAGTTTTGATTTATCTGCACCGTATCAGTTGAACCTGCGGCATATAATGTTCTACGTCTTCCCGTTTCGCCGGATTTGTGCCCTGTGTGGTCACCGCCCCGGCAGAAACCGCCACACAGAAACGGATGCGCTCCTCAAGCGGCTTTTCCTGCATCCTTGCATACGCATACGCCGCTACCATGGCATCCCCCGCACCGACCGTAGAACAGACAGGGACAGAAAGTGCCGGCGTATAATAATTTCCCGTTTCTGTCAGGAACACGGCGCCGTCGGCTCCCATGGATACGATCACCTCTGCAATTCCGTGGGCACGCAGAATGTCTCCCATTCCAAGTACCTCGCACACCTTCTTCGGAAGTTTTTCCTCTGCCGCCGACTCTGCCGCCAACTCTGCTCCGGTCAATCCTTCTTTCTCGCAATAGCGTTTCAACTCCGGCAAATTGGGCTTCACGATATCCGGAACGGCTTTGACTGCCTCCGCAAACGCCGCACCGTCTGCATCCACAAAGATCTCCGCGCCAAGTGCATGCACTTCCCGTACAAGCCTCGCATAAAAATCAACAGGAATTTCTCCCGGCATACTTCCGCTTACGATTACCAGATCGCCCGGTCCCGCCAAATTTCCGAATGTGCTGCAGAAAGCTTCCGTTTCCGCCTGTGTAATCCGCGGACCCGGTTCATTCAGTTCCGTGACCACACCGCTTTGATCTGCAATCTTTAAATTGGTTCGTGTCCGATCCTGTATATGCGTAAAGTATTCCTCTATGTCAAGCACCCGAAGTGCTTCTTCAATACGCTCTCCGGCCGCTCCTCCGAGAAATCCGACTGCAATGCTTTTTCCGCCGAGGCTTTTGATGGTCTTGGAAACATTGATCCCTTTTCCCCCCGCATCCTCTCTGGAAGAAAGCACCTTATGTAATTCTCCGGTCCTTAGTTTTTCAACGGTTACGGTCTTATCGATCGCCGGATTCAGGGTAACGGTTATAATCATACGATTCTCCATTTCAAAGTAATATAATAAGAGCACCGGAAAATTCTCCCGATGCTCTTATTATATACCATACCGTCAGGAAAACAAGCGCCGCGCTCATCTCCTTACCGTATTTTGCTTTACTGTGCCAATAACAGCATGATCTTGTTGGAACGGTTTACAAACTTCGTCATTGCTTCCGGATCAAGCGGTGCCTGTTGGATCAATGCCAGATCATACAACTGTTCACAGATCAGATTGACATTCTCGCCATCCTTATGCTCGAGAATATACTGTACAAGCTTGTTGTTTGCATTCAAAGTCAGGGTAAGACCTTCTTTTCCCATACCGGGCATGTTCATTCCGGGCATAGAATACATCTTCATCATATCCTGCATTCTCCGGGTTTCCTCGGAAAGCGTGATCATGGAAGAAATATCTTTATTCTTCAGACGTTCCAGTTTTACAGTGACATTGTCCTTCTTAACTGCCTTCTTGAACAGCTTGGAAAGCTCTTCATTCTGTGCTGCCAATTCCTCTGCCGCCTTCTTGGAGGTCTTCGCCTTCATATCATCGGTAATATCCGCATCAATTCTCTTGAAGTGGATACCCTCATTCTTTGCTTCCAGCTGAGAGATAAACGGCTGATCGATGTTATCCTTTAAGATTACCGCATCCATCTTTGCCTTACGGAACATATTGATGTACTGGCTCTGCTGTACCTCATCGGTCACATAATAGATCGTCTTATCCTTCTTTTCCTCGGCATTTTCACCATCTTCGTCATCCGATTGTTCCTCATCATTTACAACTTCTGTTTCCACCGTCTCACCGGTCTCCACATCGGTTGCTGCCTCGGCGCCCTCTTCCGTATCCACATCCGTTGCCTTTACTTCCAGGCATTCAGGCAGCGTCATGTACTCACCGTCCAGATTCTTAAAGAGGATATAATCCGTCATCTTCTCGCAGAACTTATCATCCTTTAAGCAACCGAACTTGATAAACGGGCTGATGTCATCCCAATACTTCTGATATTCCTCTTTCTCTGTCTTACAAAGTCCGGCAAGCTTATCGGCTACCTTCTTTGTGATATAATCGGAGATCTTCTTTACGAATCCGTCATTCTGCAGTGCACTTCTGGATACATTTAACGGCAGATCCGGACAATCGATCACGCCCTTTAACAGCATCAGGAATTCCGGAATGACCTCTTTGATATTATCTGCAATGAATACCTGATTGTTGTAAAGCTTGATCGTGCCTTCGATGGATTCGTATTCCATATTGATCTTCGGGAAATACAAAATACCCTTTAAGTTAAACGGATAATCCATATTCAGATGAATCCAGAACAACGGCTCCTT
>JBJFCE010000070.1:0-8650 GCA_051888775.1 Lachnospiraceae bacterium
AATATCACAATAATTTGGCGGAGACTAAATCGATGAAAATGAAAAATCCTATGCTATAAATATAGCGTATAACCATGCTCTTAAAGGAGTTTTTATGAAATACAGAACAGAAAAACCATTTGTGAAGCGGTCAGGCGGAAAAAGTCAGCTTCTTAACGATACTCGGGCAATCAAAGTATACTGCAACTAAAAGCACAAAATGTCGGGAAGCACTTCAATCAAGCTGATATAGTGAATACAGCAGAGAGGAAAGGATGTGGCGGAATGAACGGCTGGGCAGAAGGAATTCAAAGCGCAGTGCAGTACATAGAGGATAATCTTACGGAAGATTTGCAGATAGGGGATATTGCCGAAAAGGCGTATGTTTCTCCCTTCCACTTTCAGAGGATTTTCAGTGCACTGTGCGGTTTTACTGTGGGCGAATATATCCGTAACCGCAGGCTTACTTTTGCCGCGCAGGAACTTTCCGCGGACAATGCAAAAGTAATTGACATTGCGGTAAAGTACGGCTACGATTCACCCGACAGCTTTGCACGGGCGTTCACAAAGTTTCACGGAATCTCTCCCTCGTCTGCAAAAGAAAAGGGCGCAAATCTGAAATCATTTGCGCCTGTGAGAATAAAGCTTACATTGGAGGGTGGTACTATGATGGAGTACAAAATTGTTAAAAAAGAGGCATTTACGGTAATGGGCAAGTCGAGAATGTTCAATGCGGATACTTCCCATATCGAGATACCTAACTTTTGGCAGGAGCATTTTCAGGAGGGCGAAAACAAGATAGTATGCGGTATGTACGGCGTATGTCTGAATGGCGATGACAAGGATTTCGAGTATCTGATCGCAGATAACTATAACCCGTGCAATGAAGTGCCTGAGGGTTATGTTACAATGTTTATTCCCGCAGGAACATGGGCTATATTCCCGTGCAATCCCAGAGATTTGCAGGTCGTGAACGCAAAGATTTGGAGCGAGTGGCTTCCTAACTGCAAGGAATACAAGCTTTCGGGCAACTACGATATTGAAATGTACACTCCGCCCCACGAAAACCCCGAGGACAATTACAGCGAGATATGGATACCCGTTGAAAAGATTTGACGCAGCAAAAGAACGGATAAGAACCGATTGGCAGGATATAAATGCAACTCATCTGTAATGAATTGAATAGGAAGCGTGCTTCCTATATAATTGTTACAGATGAGTTTTTTATGATATCAATCGGTATTTGCGCAAAACTGTCAGCAGGCCAAAACGGGTACACACAGTCATGCAAACGGTGGGCACGCTCTTGCTACACCTCGTCCGCAGCGGTACATAAGGTGCCGGAGTACGGCACCTAAGTACCGGCGGACTCCCAGTACCCACCGTTTGCATGGCTGTGTGTACCCGTTTTGTCCTGTTGACGGAACTTGGAAAATTCCGGTGTTATATGGAAATCAGTAAGGATGGAAACAGTAATGAAGGCAGAAGAAATAAAAACAGAAAAAATAAAAAGAGAAGAAACAAAAGAAACAGAATCAAACAAGATGGGCGTTGCAAAAAGCATGCGTTATCTGTTGAAAACGATCTGGCGTGCGGATAAAGGCTGTGTGATCTATGCATTTTATAAAAATTGCACGGAGGAAATTTTTGAGTCCTTTTTCTGCATTCTGTTGTTGCAGATGATCTATTCTTACATAGAAAATGCAAGCTCCTTTCGAAAACTTGTTATTTTTGTGGGGGGATTTTGCCTCGGACATATCTGCATTCATCTGGCATCAGCAGGCTATGCCTATTATATCCGGCTGAAAACGCCGAAGGTCTATGCACATATCTTTCATCGTGTTATTGAGAAAGCCGGAAAGATAGGGCTGACACAGTTTGAGAAGCCGGATTTTTATGACAAGTATGCGAAAGCACTGGATGAATGTCTCTCAAAAGCAATGGACGGACTCGGAAGCCTGACCTGGGCGATCGGATGTGCGCTGTCTGCGATAGCGGCAATGGCGTTGATCGCACGGGTGGACCCTGTGATGCTGTGCTTTTCAGTACCGCCGATTATTGCATCTTTTTACTTCGGAACGAAGATCAATCATTATCAGTATATGCTGCGTAATGAAGAAGCGCGGGATAAGCGTACCGCCGAATATGTAAAGCGTGTTTTTTATGAAAAGAAATATGCATCGGAGATTCGTCTGTATCCGATCCGCAACGTACTTTTCAGAGAGCATCGGGAAAGCTATGACAGCCGTTATGAAACCTACAAGAGACTGTATCGTAAGATCAATTTTTATAAGATGACACAGGGAGGAATCTTGTTTGGTCTGACCGTCATGATGGCATATTTGTATGTTGCTTTTGTGCTGAAAACAACGGGGGCTGCCAAAATCGGACTCTATGTGGCAACGCTTGGCAGTATCGATTATTTTTCTTGGAGAGTAAAAGAGACGATCAAGCATTTCATTGAAGCCGGAAAGGACTGTATGTATATGAATAACCTGCAGGATTTTCTGGAGCTTGAGGAGGAAAGTACAAAGGAAGAGGGGCTTCCTGTTACGGAAACATTAGGAACGATTATGATCGACCATATGAGCTTTACCTATGCGGGAGCGAAGGAGCCTACGATCCGGGATCTGTCACTGCATGTGGAAAAAGGAGAACGCATTGCACTGGTAGGAGAGAACGGTGCCGGAAAGACAACCTTTGTCAAGCTTTTGATGGGACTTTATCCTGTCACGGAAGGCAGTATCAAAGTCAACGGAACGGATATCATGCAGTTTGATAAAAAAGAATATCACAGGCACTTCGGAACGGTCTTTCAGGATTTACAGGTATTTGCTCTGCCGCTATCGCAAAATGTTCTGATGAAGACTCCCGAAAATGAAGAAGAGCGCAGAATTGTGAAAGAAGCGTTAGTAAAAGCACAGTTTGGGGATACGCTGCAAAAGCTTCCGGACGGAATCGACAGTATGGTTACCAAAGAATTTGATGAGAAGGGATTTGTCTGCTCGGGCGGACAGGCACAGAAGATTGCGATTGCGAGAGTCTTTGCCAAGAATCCGGATATTGTGATTCTGGATGAGCCGTCCAGCGCGCTCGATCCGATTGCGGAATACAACATGTATCATAATATGATGGAAGCGGCAGAAGGCAAAACTGTATTCTTCATATCCCACCGGCTTTCTTCTGCGCGGCTTGCAGACAGAATCCTCTTTCTGGAGCATGGCAGGATCGTCGAGAGCGGGACACATGAAGAATTGATGGCACTTGACGGAAGATATGCGGAGATGTTCCGGTTGCAGGCCGGAAATTATAAAGAGAGTGTTTCCGAAGAAGAGATGCAGCGCATCAAAGAAGCGTATCATGCGGAAAAAGAGCGCCGGAGGATGAGTATGGAAGGAGGTGCGGTATATGAAGCGTGAATCGAAGCAGAAACAAGAGCAGAGAGATAAGCTGTCCATTGGAAGAATGCTGTCCAATGTGAAATTTATCATCCGTTTT
The DNA here is from genome assembly GCA_051888775.1 of Lachnospiraceae bacterium. Classification (GTDB taxonomy): domain Bacteria; phylum Bacillota; class Clostridia; order Lachnospirales; family Lachnospiraceae; genus JBJFCE01. The sequence goes on from JBJFCE010000070.1 coordinate 3,478, forward strand.
GCTTGGGAAAATGATCCGGTTGTTGTACTCGGCATCTATGCGGCATTTCTGTTTTGTCCGGTAGTCTATGCTGTATACAGTACCTACTTTTTGAAGTATTTTATACAGATTCTGCAGAACAGACAGATCAATATGCTGTATACCGTTCTATATATCATAGCGGGAATGGTGTTGTTAATCATAGCAGGAATGGTCGAGGACGGTGTGGAAAACTGGGCACAGGTCCGGTTCCTCAAGATCAACGGCACACTACAGCGCAGATTTTTTGAAAAAGCGGCAGACATTGATCTGATCTGCTATGACAATAAGGAATATTATGATGATTTTGTCGTTGCGGCTTCCCAGATGGAGGAAATGATGCTGCAGGGAATCCTTTCAACGGGAACACTGTTTGGAGAGGCGCTTGGAATCCTGACACTGGCCTCCCTGATTTTTAGTATCAATCCGGTCATTGCACTTTTTCCAATCGCAGGATTTATCATCAATATCCTGACCCGTTTTAAGATCACGGAGCTGGAATATCATTATGAAGTGGAATATAAGCGCATCATGCGAAAGGCGGACTATTCCAGAAGGGTATTTTATCAGCCGGAATATGCAAAGGAAATCAAGCTTTCCGAAGTGCAGGTCCCGCTGAAAAGCCAGTTTGACGAAGCGGTATCCGAGGTCATGGGAGAGGCGCATACGATCGGTATCAAAATCGCGGTTTTGTCACTGATCAACTGGATCTTTACATTTACGGTATTTTCCTATTTCTGTGTACCGGTATATCTTGGATATCTGGCACTCGTGAAAAGAAAAATCGGACTGAGCGATGCGGCTGCCATGATGAATGCGGAGGAGGGCGTCCGCAACAATCTGGACGGAATCAATTATGCACTTGTCAGATTTCAGAAGGTCGGACAGTTTGCCGAGCGGTTCCGCAGATTTGTAGACTATGAGATTCAGATTGAAAAGCATCAGGGCAGCAAAGCCGTGCCGGAAGGAAAACAACTGTTAGAGCTTCGGGATATTTCGTTCCGGTATGAAGGGGCAAAAAAGGATACCTTAAAACATATCAGCATGACAATCCGGCCGGGAGAGCGTGTAGCATTTGTCGGAGAAAACGGTGCGGGTAAGACCACGCTTGTCAAGCTGCTGATGCGCCTGTATGATGTGACGGACGGACAGATTTGTTATGGCGGAAACGACATCAGGGAATATACGACCAAGGAATATCGTGACAGGATCGGAGCGGTATTTCAGGACTATCAGATATACGGCGCGACACTTGCGGAAAATGTCATGATGGATGATGTGGCAAAGGAAGACGGACAGCGGGTATCCGATGCTTTGCGGCTTGCCGATTTCGGGGAAAAGCTGGAGAGCCTTCCGGACGGAATCGAAACGAATATGACAAGGGAATTTCGGGAGGACGGAACGATGCTGTCCGGCGGAGAGGCACAGAAGGTTGCGATCGCCAGAATGTTTGCCAAGAAGGGAGATCTGTCTTTGGCTATTCTGGATGAACCGTCAAGCGCACTTGACCCGTTGGCAGAGTATACATTGAACCGGAATATGATGGAAAATGCCCAAAATGCCACGATCATCTTTATTTCCCACCGCCTTTCCACAACGCGGGATGCAGACCGGATCTATATGTTTGAGCATGGGGAGATCGTGGAGCAGGGAACGCACGAGGAGCTGATGGCGGCACAGGGAAAATATGCGGCAATGTTCGAAAAACAGGCACGCTATTATCAGGATGAGATTGCGGGTGAGCTCTGACGGAGAAAAGGAACACTATGCTGAATATCTGGAGGGACAGAGAATCGTCGGCGCAACATACCATGGCGGTATGATTGAGATCGATACGGAGGACAGCATGATCGTACTTGCCGACGGTGCCTATCCGAAATATTATGAGGATAAGAAGTTTCCGAAGAATCACCAGATGGCTGTCTATTTTGATGATGAAAGTGCTGTTTTTGTATCGATCCAAATGTATGGTTATATTTCTGTTTTTCCGAAGGGAAAATGTGAAGAAGGTTTTTATATCTCATCCAGCAGTAAACCGGATGTGTTGGGGAATGAATTTACATTTGACTATTTCAAGGGCCTTTATCCGAATCATAGTAAAAAACTGTCTGCAAAGGCGTTTCTTGCTACAGAGCAGCGAATTCCCGGACTGGGAAACGGGGTATTACAGGATATTTTGTGGGATGCGGGCATTGATCCGCGTTTTGATATGCGGGAAGCAACGGATGCAGATATGCTGGCACTCTATACGTCGGTTCGGAAGGTCTTAAAAGAGATGTGTGACTGTGGCGGACGTGATACGGAGAAAGATATATTCGGAAATAAGGGAGGATATGTTACCCAGCTTAGCAGAAATTCTCTAAATGAACCATGTATGAGATGTGGCTATGAGATTCATAAAACAAATTACATGGGTGGAACGGTGTACTTTTGCGAGCACTGCCAAAGAAGATAAAAGATGCATACTGCAACAACTTTTTCTCTTGTTTTATGTGTTTACATTACCATAAAATGAGCTTTTTTTCAAGACTTGTAATGAACTGATTCTGGTCATATAATCATCCAACCATAAGGAATTGTGCCACTCTGTCATCAGAACGAAGCGGATGCCTACAGACAGGTCATCGGCGGGGACTGTGAGTCCGTCGGTACTTAGGTGCCGTACTTTGGCACCTTATGTACCGTTACGGGCGAAGTGTAGCGAAAGCGTCCCCGCCGATGACCTGTCTGTAGGCATCCGTCCCGTCCTAATGACAGAATGTCACAATTCCATAGCATGAGGAGGGATGATGATGGATGAGCATTTTATGCTGCTTATGTCCGAGCAGGGTCAGATGAACCTTATCAGAAAAGCAAATGAGTATGCAAGTCAATTCGGGCTGTGTCTGACGGAGCATGATATGAAGGAATTGCTGGTCAGGCGTAAAGAATGCTTATGCGAGCAGCAGAGAGTGGAATTTGGTAAAGGAATTCTTGATGAAATCATTTTTGCATTTTGTGATTCGGATTTTATCGATCAGGAAAATTTTGCGGAAACAATTGCGGGTCTGCAGGATGTCTTTTATTTGTACAAAAATGAATCCATGGATGAATTAACGGATGATGAACTGATCCGTATTATGCGAAATGCTTTTGATGGGGAATGCCGGGGATCTCTTGAATATTTGCAAGGAACCTATCTGGAGCAGTTTGCAAGGGAGGTTCGCGCCAATACCCATAAGTTTATTGGGAGGTATGCAAAAGCGGATGAAGAAATCTGATGTTACAAAGCTATATACCCCGGAAGATCTCGTTCCCATTGTGGGAAAACTGGCAGAGGAATTTACGGCAAAAGAAAGCAGTTCCGTTACTTATGAAAGAGCAAGACAATTGATGGAAGCGGTGATCTATTGTATTGCACATGTTGATACGAAAGAGCATTTACTAATGACACGTAGCGTATTGCCTGCCAAAGAGGCATACCGGATCGGTTATGATGCCGTAATAGAAAAAACAAAGAAAACAAAGGAAAAATATCATGAACTGATAACATTCTTTGATTCTTATGATAACCGAAATTATCGGGATACGGTGGAAAAAGCGCTGCCCGGATTTTTTCTGTATTATGATGTAAAATTTGCACCGATGGAAACGATCATTACAATGGATTATCCTGTGTTTGGAATTGACACAGATCTGGAAGGAATAGATATGATTAAACGGTATATAGATGCCATTTGGGAGGAACAATGCTATTTGTTAAAATTTCCCAGAAATTATGTAATCAGTGAATTGCGTTCCTTTCACCCACAATATGAGAGGGAGTATTTTAATTTGAAGGAAATTATCGAGATGCAAATGACAAATAAATAAAAAGAAGATTTCCCCATCAGCGGCATACATAAGTGCACCCACGTTACAAGGGAGGAAATCCTCTTTTGGTAAAAGTATACTCGATCCTGCGAAAAATAGCAACAATCAGTAAAAAAAATTTCGGGTGACGAAGATACCCTCAATAAAAGAATAAAAAGTGGGAATTCTATTCCAATATCTGAAAAACACACAAATTTGCTTGGTGCATAATCCATAAGATTGTCGCAAATTTGTGTGCTTTTTATTTCAAGTAGAGCTTATGCTTCCGAAGCCATCACTTTTACGCGCTTCATTGCTTTTCCGACAGCTGGGATTGCAAGCAGAATCAGCGTCACGACTGCTTCAGGAACAATGTAGGTCGCATTATAGCCAAGTGAGTAAATAAGTGCCGGAGTGCCTTCCGGAGCATAATGCCCGAAGAAGATGACACCGGAGAGAACTGCGAAGAAATAGCGTCCGAGGACACCTGCTATGTAGCCGATGAGCAGACCGTGCTTTTTGCTACAGAAAAAGCCGGACAAGCCGAGTGCACCGAAGGCAAGCGGGTAATCTACGAGTAACTGGAGCGGAGAGTAAAAGACCGGGTCCAGTACGAATTGCAGCAGTCCGTAAGCAAATCCGGTCAAAAGCCCTGCTTTTGCACCGTACCAGTAACCGATCAGAACGATGAATAGCATGCTGAACAGTGTTATGGAACCGCCCATCGGAAGTCTGGCAAATTTGATCTCGGATGTTACGATAGCAAGCGCCATGGCAACACCGGAGAACACCAGCTGCTTTGTTGCGTTCTTAGCGGAGCGCTCTTTTTTCGGTCGGAGCAGGATCGCTGCCAGAATCAGTGCGAGCATCAGCACGATCACGGTGATGATTCCCGCGGTAGTTAATTGGAACACGTTTTCTTCCCAGCTGTTCACAGTGGGAAAGGCAAAAAAATCAGACATAAAAAAACCTCCTTGACTTGTGGCAAAGAGGGGCTTAATGTGTATAGTAATACACCGTTTTGCTTTCCTACGCCGGTATTATCCGGTTCAGGTAATGAGGGTTAGAGCGGAAGTGTCCGCGCAATCTCAGCAAAAAGCTCCCCTAGCGTTACCGTATACTATAGGGGGTTTTTAGAAATCTGTCAATTATTTTTTATAAAATAGCGAAAAATGCAACAGTTCAGCCAGCGAGGTTCCCGGTTGGGACGAGGTGATCTCTTGTGTCCGGGGTACGCTCTCGCTCCGTGAAAAAGCGCAACGGACACTAGGCTCGAAAGAACCTCGCCAAGTGCCGGCGTTTTTCAAGGACCGCCGGACACAAG
>JBJFCE010000071.1:0-1754 GCA_051888775.1 Lachnospiraceae bacterium
GAACGTGCAATCTACAAAGGCGAGGAAGTTATTGATCAGTTGGAAATTGTGGATGTCAGATCTGAAAATCCAGACGACTGCTTGAAGGTACAATTATGGAAATACAATCAATACCGGATATTCATCTAAAACTGTGGATATTCGACAGGGCAGAGAAAATCTTAAAAGACGGTAAGGCAGATCGGGCTGTATGCCTTATGGATATTCCGGATGACTGGAATATGGAATTTCAGATAGAACGATATAAAGAAACATTTGACCGGGCAATCACATTTGCCATGGACTATCCGGATACCCTCTGGTGTTACGGTAATCATGATGTCAGCTACCCGTGGGGAAGACTTGAGACCGGACATTCTCCTTATGCTGAGAGGACGGTTATGTCAAAGCTTGAAGAACTTGAGAACAGCCTTAAGAATTCGGCACAGATCAACATAATCCATCGGATTGACAATGTGCTTTTTTCCCATGGAGGACTTACGACTGATTTCCTGAAATGGTTAGACGAGGATTTGCTGGATGCCGAGATAGATGATGTCATTGCAGCGGTGAACGATGCGCCCCATGATTATCTCTGGAATGATGCATCTCCGTTATGGCTCAGACCACAGTATGAGACCGGAGAAATATTCAGAGCAGATACATACAGACAGGTGGTAGGACACACTCCGGTGGAGAAGATATTTGAAAAAGACGGCATCATATCGACAGATGTGTTCTCTACCTATAGAGACGGAAGACAGATTGGAGAATCTGCGATGATTGTTATTGATTCGGAAACCTGGGAATGTGAGAAGGTAGAGGTTATGGGGAAGCTGGGAGTGTGATAAGGATGAAGGAACCTACACAGCAATATTCAGATACAATCAAATCATTACAATCCAGGATACAGGCATTGGAGGATGAAAACCGACTTCTGAAAGAACGTTTGGATGAAGCCGGTGTTTCGTATGCGGATATTGTGTCAGGCGACGCTGAAGGAGTTGTGGAATTGTATGATCCTGATCAGGGTGCTCGTATTAAGAAATTTGATGTTACGGATAAGATTGCAAGTGACTTCTTTATGATGTTCTGCCGCGGAAGGAAGGATGTGTATGATCTTCGTTATACGAATCCAAAAACGGGGAAGAACGGGTATTATACACAGTGCTTTAACCGCTGGGATCGTGGCTGCCATATACAGAAAAAGGATGGAGTTCGTTGTAAGGATTGCGAATTAAGGGCGTATAAGCCGGTCACCCTGCCTCTGATAAAGGCGCATATGAATGGGACAGATCCAAATGGCAATGATGTCGTGGCGATATATCCGATGTTTGAAAACAACCTTTGTCAGTTGCTTGTATTTGATTTTGATAACCATGCAAAGGGAGCAGAGCAGGAAGATTATGCGAATGTTGATGATAGGTGGAAAGAAGAAATAAATGCTTTACGGCGCATTTGTAAGAATCTGGATGTGGACGCTGTGGTGGAACGGTCAAGGTCGGGACGCGGTGCACATCTTTGGATATTTTTCAAGGAAATGCTTCCTGCCAGATTGGCGAGAAGATTTGGCTTTGCGCTGCTGGAGAAAGGAGCTGAATCCGTCAATCTAAAGTCCTTTAAATACTATGATCGCATGATACCGACGCAGGATGCGCTTCCTGAGGGCGGACTGGGAAATGTTGTTGCACTTCCTTTGCAAGGAATGGCTCTGAAGTCAGGAAACAGTGCTTTTGTTGATGAAAATTGGAATGCATATGAAGATCAGTTAAAAG
>JBJFCE010000072.1:0-4210 GCA_051888775.1 Lachnospiraceae bacterium
GGTACATAAGGTGCCAAAATACGGCACCTAAGTACCGACGGACTCCCAGTACCTGCCACCGACAGGGCGATCCGTACCGGTTCCATCCCACGGGCAGAGTTTCACAATCTCCTATATATATACCTTTTTTCGATAAAGATATGCAAAACACAGCATATGTACCAGAGCTGTAATGGACCAGGTCACAATATAGGACAAGTACAGCATATCCGTTGTATGATAGATCTGAAACACTGTCGCAATCCACAATAACCGCAACCCACAGGCACCCAGCATGGACACAATCATCGGCATCACAGAATATCCGATTCCGCGCAGCGCACCTACCATCACATCCATAATACCGCATAATGCATAAAAACGGCAAATGTATTCCAGACGCACCAGTCCGGCCTCTACTACCTCGGGATTGTCCGAATAAATATGTAGCAGCGGTCTTCCGAAAATGACTGCCGCATTACCAAGCACTACTCCTACGACCACCACAATAGCCTGACACAGGAACAGGACACGCAAAATCCGCTTTTTTTCTCCCGCTCCGTAATTCTGTCCGACAAAGGACAATGCGGTCTGATGCAGCGCATTCATCGCCATGTAAACAAATCCTTCTATATTGGAGGCGGCGGCATTTCCTGCCACAATGATTTTTCCAAACGAATTGATCGCTGACTGAATGACGACGTTAGAAAGCGCAAATACAGTTCCCTGAAGTCCCGCAGGAAGTCCGATCCTGACAATCTTCCATAAGATAGACCGGCTGATACACAGCTCTCTAAGAGATAAATGCAGCACACCTTCTTCCTTCATCATACAACGCACGACTAATCCTGCCGAAATATACTGTGATACCACTGTTGCGATCGCGACACCTGCCACATCCATAGAAAAACCGACCACAAAGACCAAATTGAGCAGGACATTAACAACACCGGCAAAAAACAGATAGTACAACGGTCTTCTCGTATCTCCCGCCGCACGCAGGATCGCACTTCCGAAGTTATACAGCATCGTTGCCGGCATTCCCAGAAAATAAATCCGTAAATAGATCGTCGCCAGTCCGATAACGTCCTCCGGTGATGACATCAGCCGAAGCAGGATTCCCGCCATGGAAGCTCCAAAGATCGTCATAACCACTCCGCATATCACACTGATCACTATACTGGTATGAATTGTTTTACTGATTTTATCCTTTTCTTCCGATCCAAAATAATGTGCTACCACGACATTGGCGCCGACTGACAAGCCGATAAACAAATTCGTCAAAAGATTGATCAGAGATGATGTGGAGCCGACTGCCGCAAGTGATTCATCTCCGGCAAATCTTCCGACCACTACAATATCCGCCGCATTGAACAAAAGCTGCATGATGCTGGAAATCATCAACGGAATCGCAAACAGCAATAATTTCCCCAACAGCGGTCCGTGGACCATATCAATCTCATGTGCCCTTTGATGCGCCTTGATCTTTCCCTTCATTTATGTAAACCTCTCTTGTCATTCCTGTCTCAAAAATGTATATTAAGCTTCTATCATCCCGGTCATCCCAAATCCGCCAATATCCGCTCTGCCAGTGCATCCCACGTATGGTATCGTTTTCCATATTCCGTTCCCCGCAGAGCAAGCTGTTCGGTCCGTGCGGTGTCTTTTAACAGTTCTTCCCCCAACGCGCACAGCTTCTCCCCATCATTTACCGGAAATGCCGCAACAACCGCCTCATGAGCCAAACCGCTGCCATAATGTGCATGCACATAGGCGTTCTCATCAGTAAGAACTGCTGCTTTATTGTGCATGGCACAGGTAATCCTGTCATGACTTCCCAAAACAAATCTCGGCATAATATTCAATGCAATCTGATACTCGCCCAGTTTGTTTACATAATCACTATACATAATGGTTTTATAAATCATCGCATTGCTTTTCCCCGGACATTCCTGATGCAAAGCTTCCCATCCGTTTCCATACAGATCAATAGGGATACCAGCATGCAACAATGTCAGTATGATGCGTTTTCTCCTTTCGTGACGCGCATAAGCATCCGCCAGAAAACAGTATTCGGCATTTTCCGGATTCAGCGCATCTCCTATCATCCCATCCGAGTCTTCTAACATCTGTTGCGCCAATTCCATGCAGGCATCCGCCATCTTCTTCGGAAGCTTTTCCATAAGTTGCAGATACCGCTCCGGTTCTTCGTAAGTTCCGCAAAACAAGATCCGTTTTTTTCGTTTGATAAACGGTTGCTCAGCATTCCGCCCAACACTTCCCGGAATCGGATTCGTAAATACTGACCGTATATTGGGATAATACTTTTTTATGTAAACCTCATGCAATTCATCCACGCAAATGCACCGATAATCCGGCAATTTCGCCTCCAGCGCTTTTTTATGATAAATCGGATGATCCAGCACATAATTATAAAACGGTGCTTCAAACACTTCCGGCAAATATTTGCCGTCCACAGAGATTTTAGGCAAAAAAGAATTAAAGTCCACTACCGCATCTGCATGAAACGCCTGTGCCTGAAAAAGCGCCTTGCCCCATGCATGCATATCCTGCCCTTCGCCCGGTTCCAATCTGCACCAGCCGACCCTGCATCCTTTTCGCTGCAATGCATCCGAAAGCTGCTTTGCAAAATACCGATAAGAAGTATAACTTCTGTCATTCACACTGATCAATAATATCCTTCGTTCCATGCACTCTATTTTACAACTTTTTAAAAGATTGTCCATAGTCAGGTCCACATCTTCTATCCGGCTATGATTTGAGAAATCCTGCATTTGAACTGATCTCCTTTATCATGTTCACACTGAAATTCTGCATTTTTCCATTGACAATACATGCTTTTACGTTATAAATATTATACTTGAAATACATAACAGTAAAACCAGATTACGAATCAAAGGAAAACATTACTATGAACCCGTATGCTTTTTTCATTATATGCCCTTTCACATTTCTTGCAGGTCTGGTAGATTCCATCGGCGGTGGCGGAGGCTTGATTTCACTTCCGGCATTTTTACTGGCAGGTCTTTCTCCGCACAGCGCCATTGCTACCAACAAGCTTTCATCCTCAGTAGGTACCACTGTTTCTACCGCCCGCTACTGTAAGAATGGTTTTTATGATAAAATTCTTACTCTTCCCAGCATCCTGTTAGCACTACTAGGTTCTTTTCTGGGAGCAAGAATGGTTCTGTTGACCAGTGATACCTTTCTAAAGAAAATGATGCTCGTCATTCTTCCCATTGTTGCCGTGATTGTTCTTCTTGAAAAAAAAGATCCGGAATATGATTCCTCATTTCCGGCTTCTAAACGTATGCTGATTGTATGTATCAGTGCTTTCCTCATCGGCATTTACGATGGATTCTATGGCCCCGGAACCGGTACTTTCCTGTTGCTTTGCTTAACCCGTATTGCTCGGATGGACATTCGCACCGCTTCCGGCAATGTAAAATTGATCAACCTCTCCTCTAACCTTGCTGCACTGACTACTTTTCTATTCAGCGGATATTTAAATCTTGTGTATGGCATTGCAGGTGCTTTGTTCTGTCTGGCCGGTCACTATATCGGTTCCGGACTTGTCATCAAAAACGGCATCAAAATTGTGCGTCCGGTGATTATTCTTGTTCTGATACTATTATTTATCAAAATCATTTCGGGAATCTGATTTTTCTACTTCATCCTTTTCTGATCTTATTACTTCTATAACATAAAAGTCCTGACACTTGAACCAGCCAAATGTCAGGACTCTCTGATCTCTTATTCAGAGATTATTCTTCCTCTTTTTTCTTTTTGCATAAGCCTACATATCCGGTGAATGTTACAACTGCACATGCCAACGTTGCAAACCATGCAAATGTATGATGTGTATCCGCTGTCTGTGCCGCGCGTCTTGCGCCAAGTACTTCACCTTCATCTTCCGCTTCTGCTTCCGGTGTTGCTACAGTACGGCTTGCACCAAGTACTTCACCTTCTGTTGCATCTCCTACTCCTGCTGCTAACGGTACGTCAGGCTCATCAATTACTACTACCGGTGCTACTGTAGGTACAGGGGTTGCTGTCGGTGCAGCGGTAGGTACAGGAGTTTCTGTCGGTGCAGCGGTAGGTGCAGGAGTCTCTGTCGGTGCTACTGTAGGTGCAGGGGTTTCTGTCGGTGCTACTGTAGGTGCAGGAGTCTCTGTCGGTGCTACTGTAGGTGCAGGAGTCTCTGTCGGTG
>JBJFCE010000072.1:4310-39871 GCA_051888775.1 Lachnospiraceae bacterium
CTACGGTAGGTACAGGAGTCTCTGTCGGTGCTACGGTAGGTACAGGAGTCTCTGTTACCGGAATCCGAAGAATACCATCTACATGCCATCCATCATTTTCATGCTTGATTACATACCATTCAACTGTGGATCCTGCCGGTGCTTTGGAACCATCCTTAAAAGTAAACGCATCTGCTCCCGGTACATTTTCCGGAAGATACTGTGCTACATTTTCAGCTCCTACTACACTTTGGCTCTTATCAAAATTTGCATTCAGTGTTCCACTGATTCCGTATGAATAATTATCCGTGGTATGAGACTTCGTTTCTTCCGGAATCTCCAGACCCGGATTCAATACATAGTAAGTTACCTTCATTTCCGTAACTGCTTCAGTAGGCGTCGGTGTAGGAGTTGCTGTAGGAAGTGCTTTCCAAACTGCATATAAATCTCCGGTCTTTACACTTTCTGAAAAGCTGTAAGTATCATTTGCTACATATGCCACAGCTCCATCTGCACTTGTTGCCCATCCGCAGAACTCATAGCCTTCATTTTCAAATTCAAATGCTTCTGCATTTGCTACAATAACAGAATCATCCATTGTCTTTACTTCGGCTGTCTGATTCTCTCCTGCATTCTCATGATAAGTCAGCACATTGCTGTTCTGTTCAATTACAGTCTCACTGGATGCATTGATATTGAAATCCACACCCGATTTATCCGGACAAACAGAATCGCTCTCTGCTACTGTCATATATACATTGTATACTTTATTGTCAGCATCTTTTAAGGTTACATTCAGTACGATGCTGGAAAATCCGCTCTTAATAAGCTGCTGATAACTCAAGCTTGCACGGAATTCATTTTCTGTGCCATAACCGCTTTTCTTAGAAAAACCGGTGATTGTTGCAGATGTTCCGTTTGCATAATAAACTACTGCGCTGCTTACTCCGGTAACAGTAGCTTGGATAGTATTCTTGCTGGTGCTGACCACTGCACCGTCCTGTTTTACGATCTGCTCTTCTACAATCACTGCATTATTAATGCGGACATCAATGTGATTATAAGTTTTTACATGGCTACCACCCGGATTGTAGCCACCGCCGGGATAAAAGCCGCTACCACCTTTTGCATACACTTCATTACTGCTGCTCAGCGCAACTGTGGTAAAGCTGACCAGTGCTGCTAAAATGATAACGCCTATTCGCTTTGCCAACTGATGTGTTTTTTTCATACATGTCTCTCCTTCTTATTTCCTGTCAATATACTTTCTAGCATATCCGATAGACACAAAAAAAAGCCGGTCATATGCAAACTGATCTTGCATCCGACATGCGGAGTGCAGAATGCTTGCAATATGCCAAGGCTCATAAACAACGGGCGTTCCTTGCAGACTATATTTTTGATCCACCTTTTATATATAAAGACTCTCCATTTTTAAAAAGAGCTCAAATTTTTTTAATTTTTTTTATTTTTAACAAAGCCAGCCCGTTTAACAGGCTGGCTTTTCTTTTCCCTTTAGAAAGTAAATTTATCGGCAAAATATGCTTCCAGATCCGCAATTGCCACACGCTCCTGCTCCATGGAGTCACGGAAGCGGACAGTTACGCACTGATCTGTCTCGGAATCAAAATCGTAGGTGATGCAGAACGGAGTTCCGATCTCATCCTGACGACGATATCTCTTACCGATATTTCCTCTGTCATCAAACTCACAGTTGTACTTTTTGGACAGCTGTGTAAAGATCTTTTCAGCACCCTCGTTCAGCTTCTTGGACAGAGGCAGCACACCGATCTTGACCGGAGCCAATGCCGGATGGAAACGCATAACGGTACGCATATCTCCTTCTCCGAGATCTTCCTCATCATAAGCAGCGCACAAAAATGCCAAAACCACGCGATCCGCACCTAAGGACGGCTCTACAACATAAGGAATATATTTTTCATTCTTGGTATCATCAAAGTACAGCATATCCTCTCCTGAGGTATTCTGATGCTGTGTCAGATCATAATCGGTTCTATCGGCAATGCCCCACAGCTCACCCCATCCGAACGGGAACAGGAACTCAATATCAGTCGTTCCCTTACTATAGAAGCAAAGCTCCTCAGGGCTGTGATCACGCAGACGCATCTCATCTTCCTTGATGCCGAGGCTCAACAGCCAGTCACGGCAGAAACCTCTCCAGTACTGGAACCATTCCAGATCCGTTCCGGGCTCGCAGAAGAACTCAAGCTCCATCTGCTCAAACTCTCTGGTACGGAATGTAAAGTTCCCCGGCGTAATCTCATTACGGAAGGATTTACCGATCTGTCCGATACCGAACGGGATCTTCTTTCTGCTGGATCTCTGTACATTTTTGAAATTGACAAAAATACCCTGTGCTGTTTCGGGTCTTAAATAAATCGTATTCTTGGCATCCTCGGTAACACCCTGAAATGTCTTGAACATCAGGTTGAACTGACGGATATCGGTAAAGTTATGCTTTCCGCAAGTCGGGCAGGGAATATTGTGTTCTTCAACAAATGCCTTCATCTGCTCCTGAGTCCATGCATCCACACTCTCAGTTAATGTAATACCGTTCTCCGCAGCATAGTCCTCGATCAATTTGTCCGCACGGAAACGCTCATGACACTCCTTGCAATCCATCAAAGGATCCGCGAAGCCTGCCAGATGTCCGCTGGCAACCCAGGTCTGCGGGTTCATTAGGATCGCACAGTCCACACCTACATTGTACGGATTCTCGGTTACGAATTTCTGCCACCATGCTTTTTTAACATTGTTTTTCAGTTCGACACCGAGAGGACCGTAATCCCATGTATTTGCCAGTCCGCCATAAATTTCGGAACCCGGATATACAAATCCTCTTGCCTTTGATAATGCTACGATTTTGTCCATTGTCTTTTCCATCATGTTCTCCTATCCGCCTTTCGGCTTTCTCCCTCTTATTTGAAAATAACGTAATGCATTGTCTCTCCGTCATCCGTATCCACTTCATGCTCGTTTACAAGAGTATCATTCAGTCCGATATACGCAACCTTTTGGTATCCCCGGATGTTGGACGGATCTTCTGTAATGAGAATATAGCTGTCCGGCATTGCTTCAAGCTCTGTCCGTCCTACGGTAATTTCCGCATCTGAAGCATCGCGCATCGTAAGCATGCGAAGATCATAGCCTGCCAGAACCGCTTCCTCGATCGTTCCGTAGAAAAAGATTTCCTGATTAAAAGCACTGTAATCCTCTGCCGACCGATACGTCATCACTACGGTAAGTATTCCCTCTTCCGTCAGTTCACTTTTATCCAGTACGACCGCTTCTTCTGCCGTCTGCGTACAATATGACGCTATCTCGGAATCCATCAATGCCTGCAACTGCTCATAAGAATATCGACTTTCATCGAACTCTCCGGTGACATACCCGACGATACTGCCCTTCTCTTTCAAAATGATCGTGTCCGTATCCGCTGTCAGTGCTTTTTCTTTGCCGGCACATCCGCCAAGAAAACACAGCACTGCGGACAAAACCACTACTGTGCGAATGCCTTTATGCATAATACTCGTCCTCTTTTCAAAACTTCTTTTTATTATATATAAAATGCCGTGTTATTTCAACCTCAAACTTGATTTTCCTGAAATGACGCAGCCGGTCCGGTCGGAAAGCGCTTTGGGGTAGCAGAAACAGGAGTTTGTATCCGGCGGCACGCTTTCGCTCCGTGAAAAAGCGCAGCGGACACTAGGCTCGAAAGAACCTCGCCAAGTGCCGGCGTTTTTCAAGGACCGCCGGATACAAGCTCCTGTTCCTGCTGCCCCAAAGTGCCTTCCGACCGGATTCAGATACCGTATTTTATGATCATCCGGTTCAGTTTTCCGCCGAACGGCTTTTTCATCAGGAGCAGGAATACTACATTGGAAAGCGCATAGGATACCGTATACGGAAGCGCAGTGATCAGTGCCGCAAGATAGGCGGAGATGCTAAAGCCGTCATATGCCCACAGTACGCTCCATACATCCATCATCAGAGAATAGGCTATTCCCGCAAAAATACCATATATGATCAACAGCACACGGCTCTTCTTTAAGCCCCTGTGAAGCAAGCCTGCCAGTAACCCGAGCATACCGAACGCAAACATCTGAAACGGTGTCCACGGACCCTGCCCAAAGTAGAAATTGGACAATACCGCTGTGCATGCACCGCACATAAATCCCGCTTCATATCCCAGATACATGCCGGTCAGTACGATAATCGCCGTCATGGGTTTAAATCCCGGAAGCGCTGCGAACAAAAATCGTCCCAGTACGGAAAGTGCTGTCATGACTGCGATCAGAACCAGTCTGCGCACATGGGTGCGCCTTCTGTCAAAGCCTGAGAGCAGGAACCAGCAAGCCAGCGCCGTCAGTCCCAGAGAAATAAATGCATAGCGCTTTTCCCTCAGAATATACACTCCTATCCACAGGATCAGCACACAGCCAAGCAAAAACAAAAGGATCCGTATCCCCGGCCTATTGTGATCAGCCTGTCCGTCAATATCGGTCCGCCTGCCGGCATTATTCTGTTTTATCGGTATCTGCCTTACAACATTCATACAAATCCTCACTCGTAACAACATGATTCGCATAACCTTTCGCAATCCTTGCCGCCGCCGTTGTATAAAAGCGGTTCTCTTGAAAGAACTCCCGCATCTTTTCTAACGATACGATCTCTCCCCTGAAAAACAAGCCGCAGCGATCCGCACAGGAAGCAGCAAATTCCGGATCATGCGTGATCAAAAGAATTGCCACTCCTTTCTCTTTTTCTTTCAGGATCTCATGGCAAAATTCCCTTTTGGCAGCCGCATCCAATCCTTTTGTCGGCTCATCCAATAACAGAATCTTCTTGCCGCCTGCCAGCACCTTGCGGATTCCGAGAAGCTGCTTCTCACCGCCGCTTAAATCATAAGGATGCGTAGTCTTGCAAATTCTTTCATCCGTCTTTTCTCCGACAAGTGCAAGCTCCCGTTCTACCGTATCCGCCACAAACAAAGTTTCCACGTCCTGTGGAAGATACCCGATCTGCGATGCTGTACCCGAAGCAGCCTTGTGCCCCCATATCCGTAAAGTTCCCTCCTGCATTGACTCTATACCGGAAATCACTTTAAACAACGTCGTTTTTCCGGAACCGTTGCTTCCGAGCAGACACAGAATCTCTCCCTCGTATAGCGAAAGCGAAATGCCACGCAGTACATTCTCCCGCTTTTTCGCATAACGGAACCAGACATTCCGAAGCTCCAGCGCGGGTATTTTCACTCTGTTATCGTCAACCAATCTGTTCTGCATATCCGGGGTACTCGGCGCACAGCCCAAATACTTTTTTAGAAATCCTCTGCCCTCTCCGACCGTCAGCGGACACTCTGTAGAATCATACCTACTCCTCCCGCGCTCATCAAAACCGGAGCTGCCATGCAAATCGTTCAGAACATGAAACAGACGC
The DNA here is from genome assembly GCA_051888775.1 of Lachnospiraceae bacterium. Taxonomy (GTDB): domain Bacteria; phylum Bacillota; class Clostridia; order Lachnospirales; family Lachnospiraceae; genus JBJFCE01. The sequence continues at coordinate 9,750 of JBJFCE010000072.1, forward strand.
ACAGCCTCCGGCATCGCCTGATATATCGAAAGATCCTTTGTGATTGCCGCCGCTGCTTCTTTCGGCGTTTTTGCCATCATTAACCTTCCGTTTTCCATGACAAGCACCTGATCCGCCATCACAAAGGTTTCTTCCAGCCTGTGTTCTGCCAGTATCACCGTGACGCCCAATTCTTTATTCAGCTTTTTGAGTATCTCCAGAAAATTTCCGGTCGCAATCGGATCAAGCTGGGCAGTCGGTTCATCTAACAGCAGGACCTGCGGATTCATCACCATGACCGCTGCCAGATTTAAGATCTGCTTCTGACCGCCGGAAAGCTCCTCCACACGCTTATCATACCAATCGTCAATCCCGAAATATGCCGATATCTCCGCCACCCTCCTGCGGATGTCCGAAGATGGAACCCCCATATTTTCCAACCCGAAGGCGAGCTCATGCCACACCTTATCCGTCACACACTGATCATCCGGATTCTGCATGACAAAGCCGACCGTCTTTGCACTGTCTCTGTCATCCCATTCCTCAAACGGCTTTCCCTGAAGCAGAATTTCTCCCTCCGTTTTCCCCGCCGGCTGAAGTTCTTTTTTGAGCAGCCGCAAGAGCGTGGATTTTCCGCATCCTGTTGCACCGCATAGCAGTACAAAGCTGTTTTCCTTAACCGTAAAGGAGATATCATGCAGAACCTCTACCGCTTCTGCCGCATATGCTTCTTCCGTCTCTTCATATGGATAATACCCGAATGTCAGATTCCTGACCTGATACATGTCCATGATTTCCTCCGTTCCTGCTCTTTGCATAGCAGTATGATGTTCGAAGTTTGCGCAACTCTGTCAGCAGGATCAAACCGGGACCTACAGACCTGTCAGCGACAGGCACGCTCTCGCTACACTTCGTCCGTAGCGGTACATAAGGTGCCAAAACACGGCACCTAAGTACCGACGGACTCACAGTACCTGTTGCTGACAGGTCTGTAGGTCCCGGTTTGATCCTGCTGACAGAGTTGTGCAAACTCCTATATGCTTCTATGCCTGATAAGCCATTCATGCACTGTACCGGAAAAGCAGTATCCCGGCAGCAGCAGACACACAATCAAATAAGCTGCATATGCCAGCCACCCGGCTGCTCCCGGAACCGGCATCCCGATCTGCGGATAATAGGTTACCGTCAGCTCTCCGTTTGCATAAGCGACGAAAATCCAGACCGTGAGAAAAATCGCACTCACACTCAGCAGATAATCCGAAGCATGCATATGGTACTGCGTATATTGGGTTCTTTTCCCGGTTCCATATCCCCTTGCCTGCATCGAATCTGCCGTATCCATGGAATGTTCAAATGCCCATGTCACCGTTGCAGAAAATACATACAGTTCTCCCCGTATCCGGTCGATCAACGTAGCCTCCCGATATAAGCCCAACAGCTTCTGCTGTTCCCGGATCTTTTGCATTTGTCGGCGAAATCTCGGAATAAACTGCAGTGCCATCGAGCAGATCAGCGCAGCCTTCTGAGAGATTCTTCCCACCAGATACACGACTCTGTCACCGGTCATAACCAAGGACAGACTTTTGCACCAGATCAAAATTCCTGCCAGCATAAACGCAGTCACGATCCCATAGACAACCGCCTCCAGCGTAATCCGATTTTGGTTTACATAAAAAAGAACCGTCTTTCCGTTATGATGAAATACCGGCTGAAGCACAATGATCACCGAACAAAAAAGAATCAGCCACAGCCATTCCTTTTTCCTGCTGCTTTCTCTTACCGAAAGATACAAAAGCAATGCCCCGAGACAGGAAATCAACTGCACAATGGGATTTAAACAAAACATTGCAGGAAGCACGGCACAAAGCATTGTCAGAAACAGGGTCATCGGATGCAGTCTTTCAATTCGTCTCATCGGCACCTACATCCTTTCCCAGCTCCAGCGTATAGACCCATACGATTCTGTCATCTTCTTCTACAATATATTCACCGCTTCCCACACTCGGAAATTCTCCGTCTACCTGATACATCCAGCCTGATAAATCCCCAAAATCATATTCATACAGATAGCCGATGCCTTCGACATAAACAAATCCTTTGGAGACCGCACCACCCTCGTATTCAAGCTGGATATCATACAGCCTGCATGCCTCCTGTAATACTTCAAAGGCGCTGGACCCTTCCGGTATATCGATCGGTGTCATTGCAAGGATCACACCGTCCTGCGGAAGGTAATCCTCCCTGCCGGCAACGGTATCACACCGGATCTGTGTGTACACCCGTATTGTCTCTGTATCCTTTTTTACCGTGCTTTCTGCCCCGTACTCTTCCTTCGTCTGAATATGCACGGTCCAGATCAGGAGCAGTCCGATCCCTGCCGGTAACAGCATACTGAACAGGCGTTTTTTGCTCACACGCTTTTTTATGATCAAAAAGATAAGATAACATACCGCCAATATGATCAACAGGACACTGAGCCATATACGATAATCTACGGATCGGCCCTGCTGTATACGGTAGATCCCCGTATTTTCCCCCGCAAGACTGATACGCACCGCCGACAAAGCGCAAAATGCCTGAGAAGTCGCCATATCATTGACTTCCGCTCCCGGTGTATGAGAGAATCCACCTTCCTCGTGGCGGTATTGCATCAGGCTATCATATAACGTATTTCCGTTTTTGATAAATGCTTCTTCCTCAAAAAGATTCTTGTCCAGTGCACAAAGTGCCAATATGACCTGCGAGGTACTCTCCGAGGTCACATTATGATAACTTTCAAAAGAGCCATCCGCAAGCTGTTTTTCCGATAAAAAGGTCAGCGCCCGATCCACTGACAGTATGACCTGCTCATGACATTCTGTACCGATCGCATCCGTTTCTTCCAGATAATACGGTGCCATCGCCTGAATTACCATTGCCGTGATATCTACATCACCGTCCGTCCCCAGTAAGGAAAACCCTCCATCCGCAAGCTGTGCGTCCAACAGCACATACAGAATCTCTTCCACTGATACTCCGGCGTTCTGAATTTCCTGTGTATCCAACATCATAAGGCCATAGACATAGGTCATAATCCCTTCCTGACCGATCGTCTCACATAACGAACTGTCCTCAAAAGACGGGTCCGTTCCAAGCATCGACAGTACTATGGCTGCCTTTTGCATTGTTGCAGGTGCAATCTCGTCCGGTCTTTGCATTGCTTCCTGCAAGGCTTCTGTATATATCGTAAAATTATACGGAGTTTCTTCCTCTGCATTTCCCCGAAGCCCTATAATATAGGACATCGTAACTCCGTTTACCGCATCTGCCGCATAAGCGGAATCCAGCAATGCTTGTGTGTCTGTCACACCGTACTTTTTACACTGCCACAAAAGTAATTCCCTGATCGTCTGCTCCGTTTCCTCCAAAATGCGTTCTTTCTGTACCGCCCACTGCTCCGATGTCCCGTCAGACTGCCGGATATCTTCCTGCCCTTTTTGTGAAGCAAATATTTCCTGCTGCCATAACAGCATCCCTCCCAGCAGCAGGCACAAGCTGAGCATGCCGCATCTGTATTTCCACCGCCTGTGCAGGCGCCTGATATTCTCATGTAACTTTATTTTCATACTGTTCCCCGTTTCGAAACGATATCGTACAGAACTGTCGTATTACCGTCCAGCCCATTATATCAAACAGCAATGCCATTCGCAAATCCGTGGGACTTACCAGGCTCAAAACTTCGTTACTTAAAAAATCAAAGCTTCATTACTTAAAAGAGCCGGAAAACTCCGGCTCTTTCCCTTCCCCTTTTTCATGCGTTTTTAAATGAAAGGGGCCTGCTTACTCGGCAACATATACCTCATAAGCAAAGGTATAGGTATCTCCGTCCGCTACCGGCTGGGATTCTACACCATAAGCACCGTACTCTCCGTTGACATAGATGGACCAATAAGCACCGTCTGTCTCAAAATCAGCAGTAATACCGTTTACTGCAGTAATGTAAAAACCGTAATCACTTTCATAACCGTCAAGCGTTACACCGTCGACATCAGCAATGGCATCGTATAAGTTTTCCGCGTCGGTCTTCCCGGTGTAGGAAGATACATTTCCGTCTGCATCCTTGACCTCTACCGTGATGCTCATCTTTCCATCGTCTGCATCCTTACCGCAGGCTGCCAGTCCCATGACCATAACCGTCATGAGCAGAGCCGCTACTGTTTTTTTGAACAGATTTTTCATGTTCTTCATTTTCTTTTTCTCCTTCCGAATGATTCGATTGTTTGTGAGATTTTCCCACACGCTTCACCGGATTATGTCCGCCTCATCGGCAGACATAAAAAGGGACCATCCTTCGACGGTCCCGATTGCTCCACAACGTACAAGCAACAGATACAGCCCCTTTACTTCCTGTATCCCCTGCAAGTTTTCTTCATCATGGCATTGTTTTCGGTTCCGGCAAAAACAACTGTATATGTCCATGTATCTGACTTATCGGCTGTCTGCATGACCCGTAGAAAATATCTTTTCTTCCTGTCTCTGCCAACGCCGCATCACAGTGACCGACTCGCCGGGCTTCCCACCCGATTCCATGTTCCTCGTTCTTTCAAATACCCACACAGTATCATGTGCCACTTGAAAGCACTGCGGTACATATACATGCTCTCATGGCTTTGCAGCAGCCGGTATCATAACCGCACCGTTAGCGCAATTCCCACGAAAGCGATTTCAGAATAGCACATTCCGTAAGTTTTGACAATGCCCTGTTTATTTTTCACATTTTAAAACATTTTTTTCAAGGATCCCAATGCATCAGAAACCTTGTCCATATTGATCTTGCCCTTGACGCCTTCTACGATCTTCTCGACCACATCATCGGGAATATCCACGCCTACGACCTTCTCTACGGTTTTGATCGGGTCCTTTTTGAACTGATCCTGAAGCTTGTCATCCTTGGTGATCTTTTCGACAGCTTCTGTAATCTGTTTCTTGATATCCATTTTTCTTCTTTCCTTCCTGCAACTATTCTTCTACAGTCTCAGCATCCGGCGCATTCTTCTTAATAGATTCAATGCCGTTTAAGCAGCTTGCTTTTGCCTTATAGCCTTCTCCTACGGCAATGATCTGTCCGTTGCCTGCTTTCAGACGGAAACGGAATTCGCCTGTCTTGTCTTTGTAAACCTCGAATTTCGGATTCTTCTCCTGTGCATAGTTTTCCACGGTCTGATCCTCAACCGGAGCAACCGGTGCGTTCTTTTTCACACTTTCGATTCCGTTCTCGCATGCTGCTTTGGAAGAATAAACCTCGGATGTTGCAATAATCTCTCCGTTTCCTGCCTTCAGGTTAAACTTCACACCATTTTTTGCCTCACTGATTACAAACTTTCCCATATGTACCTCCTTGTAAAATATGTTATTTATTTGGGTAATTGTAAAACTGTATGGTTTACAATCGCCTATTCGCTTGTATGATGGTACATCCTGAATGTACCAAATTATATATCGGCTATAAGTCCAGTTCACTTAATACTTCAAGACTCTTAAATTTTCGGTCAATATACCGCTTTCGATAGGTATCCATGATCCGAGCCAGTTCCTCCAGTACACTGTCCTTTACAACAAAGGTATATAACTTTTCTATACTGCTGTTTGTAATGTACTCCACCGTATAGGCGGTTGCCTCTTCGTAGGTGTGTCCGTCTCCGACCGGCATGCCCGGAAATTCACCGTTTAATACCATGGCTTTCATTTCAAACACATAGCGCACAAGTCTTCTGGGAAGACTTTCTTTTAACAGTGCCCGCAAAGACTGGTACAAGAGCTTTAACATGAGAAGCTCATCACTGTTTTCTCTTGTATAATAGTCCATGACTTCCAAAAAGTACATACCATAATAGGCACCTTCCACATCTGTCCGAAGTTCTTCAAAATAATTGGAAATATCTGCTTCCAACAAATTGTAGGAGCTTTTTCCGACATATAATTTAAATGTTCCGAAACAGAACGGATTCGTGACTGCCATCAGGCGGTTGTTCTGCCGTCTGGCGCCACGCGCATAAGCTGTGATCTTTCCCCGTTCTTTTGTCAGGATACAGATGTGCCTGTCATATTCACCGACCGGAATCGATTTTAAGATCATTCCGGTAACCATCAGAAAATCCTGCATGTTCCCTCACCGTTTCATTGGGAAGCCGATTTCCTTCATCCGTCCGTAAATTGTGCCCCTGCGCGTCTCTTTGTGCACATTCTGCCCGAAACTCCAGATAGTCCATGACACTCCCACTTTCCAGAAATCTTTCCCAATAGTCATCCTGTTTCATCGCACGCGCCCCCTGTTTGTATTTTATGCTCTTAGGGTTTGCGTTTTTCCTTTTTCTATTCGTGCAAAAAGCAATTCCTACTCCCCGATATCCGTCTTCTGATATCCGAAATTTTTGAGCAGATAATCGCTATCACGCCAATCTTTCTTTACCTTTACCCATAACTGGAGATTGACCTTGCGTTCCAGAAGATCCTCGATCCCGTAGCGCGCATTCGTCCCGATCTTTTTTAACATGCTTCCGCCCTTACCGATAATGATCCCTTTATGGGAATCCCGCTCGCAGATGATCGTTGCCTGAATCTCGACCATATTTTTTTGTTCCTTCATGCTCTCGATCGTCACAGCAATTCCGTGCGGAATCTCATCATTTAAAGTACGCAGCGCCTGCTCTCTGATCAGCTCGGCTACGATCTGGCGCTCCGGCTGATCCGTGATCGTATCCTCATCATAAAAAGCCGGTCCGTAAGGAAGATACTGCATAATGCACTTGATCAGTTCGTCCGTATTGGTCTTTTTAAATGCAGATACCGGAACGATCTCCGCAAACTCCATCTGCTTACGATACACATCAATGACTGCAAACAGATCGTCCTTTTTTACGGTATCGATCTTATTGATCACCAGAATCACAGGCGTTTTGCTGTGTTTCAGCTGCTCTATGATATGCTGCTCTCCTGCACCGATATAAGTCGTGGGTTCCACCAGCCACAGGATCACATCCACTTCACTGAGTGTTTTTTCCGCAACACGCACCATATAGTCGCCAAGCTTGTTCTTTGCCTTATGGATACCCGGTGTGTCGAGGAAAACGATCTGTCCTTCCTCGCTCGTATATACGGTCTGGATACGGTTGCGCGTTGTCTGCGGCTTATTGGATGTGATCGCGATCTTCTGTCCGATCAGTGCATTCATCAGTGTGGATTTTCCTACGTTCGGTCTGCCGATCAATGTGGCAAAACCAGATTTATACTGTTTGTCCATATAACGTCCTCTCTAGTAAAACAAATTCTCCATATTCATAAATAAATCACTGTTTTTACGGATCTCGTCCTCGTTTCCGACAACGCACAGGCAGTCATCCGACAGGAACGCTTCCACATAGTCTGCCAGTCTGCGGATATCCTCTACGGTCACATTTAAGACCTCATCCCGTTCCTTCTGCATTTCCTCATACTCGTAGTTACACAGATAGGATACCATGGAGCGGTCACCCTTTGCAGAAGGCGTAAGCGGAATATCCATTTCGGAAATCGTTCCGATCAGATACTTGGTCAGCTCTCTTTCATCTGCCTTAAAGTTTCTCAGGTATTCGACTGCTCCACGATAGATATCAATCGTCTTTGCCAGATTCGGATCACGGTAAGAGACAAAATAGCAGTCTCCCATGCGGCTGAAATTACTCATACAGCCATAGGCTCCGCCTTTGACTCTGACATTGATCCAGAGATAATCATACCCCATCATGGTGCGCAGCACACGAAGTGCACCGGTATAGGGAAGTCCCTTGGTACGGTAATTTCCGGCACGGCATACATACTGTACCTTGCCCGCCGTGAAAAATCCTTCGTTCTTTTTGACAGGTGTTACGTCAAACACTTCTTTCTCCACCGGCTCTGTAAAAAGCGCCTGCTTCATGGAAGAAAGAAGTTCCGGAATCTGCTCATATCCTTTCTCTTCCGCGGTATAATCAAGCATCAGGTTCTCGGCACGAAACAGGGTGCGTACAGTCTGCTTCAAATTCCGTACCAATTCTTCCTTATGTGCCTCAAAATCGTCGTCGATCTGTTCCAACAGCCGGAAGAAATCAATTCCGTTTGTCATCTCCATAACAACTGCCGTCTGTGAAAAATAGGACATGGCGTGCGTTGCGGCAATCGAATGTCCTGCACGCATCATTCCCGCCTGCATACGGGAACGGCTCTCTGCCACGATCTCTGCAAGTCTTTCGGTATTCTCTAACTCAGAACATAATAACATCTCCTGCACCAGTGCAAATGCATCCGGCAGCTTATGATAAAACGCTTTGACCTTGACCTCGAAGGTCACCTTGAATTCCTCGATATTCTTGGCATTGGTATAGGTTCCGATATTGATGTTATAACCGCCGGTATTCCGGTTGATCTCATTATTCAGATCTGCATAGGAATAATGCTCTGTATCGATATGACCGAATACTGCCTTTAACAGTCCGGCATACGGATATAGCTTTGCCGGAAGCCTGCTCATATCAAACACAAAATTCACATAACCGATACCATTTGTAAAAATATCATGGTACAACACCTTGGTATGATCCACACCACGTACCTCGTTGATGATCGGTGCTGTCTTTTTGGTCATATCCTCACGCTTTAGCATGGGCAGTTTTTCCAAATCTTCTTTGGCATCCTCTGCCTCCTGATAAGCACGAAGTTCCTCGGTATCCTTGACGATTTTACGGATTTCCTCCTCGGATAAAGAAGCTTTATAGGCAGACAGCTTCTCTGCCAGTTCCTTGTCCTTCTTTGCCGTCAGCCCCTTTTCCGGCTCCAGAATAACTACCGCGGAATGCTTACTGTGAAGCAGATACTCCTCGATCAGCTTCTCATAATAATCCGTTCCGACCTGACTTCTCAGGAACGCAAATGTATCGTTTGCCTCTACATGAACAAACGGCTTACTGTCATCATATAGCCAGCTGTCAAGCATCTGCAGTCCATACATCAATCCCTTGGGATAGGAACCGAAATCCGCTTCCCGGTATCTAAACTCAAAAATATTGATGGCTGCTTCCAGTGATTTTTTATCGATTCCGTCTTTGACTTGTTTGGTCAATACTTCGCGTACCGTTTTCAGAAATTCTTCCTTCTGCCCGATATTGGCATCTTTTGCCACAACCGTAAAATACGGTTGCCTGATACCGTTATCAAAATAACTGTATACGACCTTTCCGATCCCCTTTTCAATGAGTGCCTGTTCAAGCGGTGCTCCCGTAGCAGATCCGAGCGCATAATCCAACACCTGAAATGCCAGATACAGCTTCGGATCAAGGCTTGTTCCAACCACCGCATTATAAGTCAAGTATGTGGCATCCTGCTCAGATTCTCCATCCGTGATCGGATATTTCTGAATGATCTCATGCGGTTTTTCTTCACCGAAATCATCCTGTAACGGGATCTTTGAATCCACCTGCAGTGCATCATATTTGCTTAAATATTCCTCGTCCATCCATGCAAGCTTTTCTGCCATATCCATATTGCCGTACAAATAGATATAGCTGTTGGACGGGTGATAATAGGTCTTGTGAAAATCCAGATACTCCTCATAGGTCAGCTCGGGGATCACATCCGGATCCCCGCCTGATTCCACGCCATAGGTCGTATCCGGAAATAATGCACCGAGCACTTCTCTGGACAGGACATCATCCGGTGAAGAAAATGCACCTTTCATCTCACTGTATACAACACCGTTGATCGTCAGCTCGCTGTCTGCATTTTCCAGCTCATAGTGCCAGCCCTCCTGCCGGAATATCTTCTCCGTTTTGGCAATATTCGGGTGAAATACCGCATCCAGATAAACGTCACACAGGTTCTGAAAATCCTTATCATTGCAGCTTGCTACCGGATATACCGTTTTATCCGGATAGGTCATCGCATTTAAAAAGGTATTCAGGGAACCCTTTGCCAGTTCCACAAACGGATCCTTGATCGGGAACTTTTCGGAACCGCACAAAACGGTATGCTCGATAATATGTGCTACACCCGTGGAATCCTTCGGCGGCGTCCGAAAACCGATATAAAACACTTTGTTTTCATCATCATTCGATAACAGCGCTACACGCGCACCCGTCTTTTTGTGACGGAGCAGATAGCTCTCAGAATTCAGATCCTCAATTCTGCGTTTTTCTATTATTTCGTATGCCTGTAACTCTTCGATCTTCATGCCGTTTTTCATTCCCTGCCTTACAGATTATCTTTACGAAAATACTGTAATCCTTTCTGCTTTTACTATTATCAAGTGATTGAAAAACTCTGTCAGTAGGACAAAACGGGATCCCACAAACCTGTCAGTGGCAGGCACGCTTTCGCTACACCTCGTCCGTAGCGGTACATAAGGTGCCAAAATACGGCACCTAAGTACCGACGAACTCACAGTACCTGCCACTGACAGGTTTGTGGGATCCCTTTCCATTCTGCTGACAGAGTTTTTCAATCACCATTTACTATTGTTTTTAAGTATATCATAATTCATTGATTTTTCCCACAAAAAAGCACTGATTAAAAGTATCTCCATTTCGGAGTGTTCTAATCAGCGCTTTCTTTTATGTTATGTAAACCAATCATATGTTATAAAACATGGTGTCTGCCGAATCGGTTCTGCATTACAGCAGTGACTCATACAGCTTTGTAATATCCTCTACGCTGGTTTCTTTCGGATTGCCCGGTCTGCATGCATCATCATACGCAGACTGTGCCAGGAACGGAATATCCTCTCTCTTTACGATATCCTTTAAATCTGCCGGAATACCGACATCCTGAGAAAGCTGCTTTACCGCATCTACAGCTGCTTTTCTGTATTCCTCCTGTGTCATGGCATCTACGCCTTCCACACCCATTGCTCTTGCGATCTCACGGTATTTTTCTCCCGTTGCTTCTGCGTTATATTCCATTACGGTCGGAAGAATGATCGCATTTGCCACACCGTGCGGCGTATCATAGAGTGCACCGAGCGGATGTGCCATGGAATGCACAATACCAAGTCCTACATTGGAAAATCCCATGCCGGCAACATACTGACCAAGAGCCATACCTTCTCTGCCTTCCGGTGTATTGGCTACGGCCCCCCGCAGGCTTCTGGAAATGATCTCAATTGCCTTAATATGGAACATATCGGACAGTTCCCATGCTCCGGCGGTGATATATCCTTCAATCGCATGCGTCAACGCATCCATACCGGTTGCTGCCGTCAGACCTTTCGGCATCGTAGACATCATTTCCGGATCAACAAATGCTACAACCGGAATATCCTTCGGATCTACGCATACCATCTTCCGGTTCTTTTCAGTATCGGTAATAACATAATTGATCGTTACCTCTGCAGCCGTTCCTGCCGTTGTCGGTACCGCGAAAATCGGAACAGATTTATTTTTGGTCGGAGCAACGCCCTCCAGACTGCGGATATCCGCAAACTCCGGATTGGCAATCACAATTCCGATACCTTTTGCGGTATCCATGGAAGATCCTCCGCCGATAGCAATCAGGTAATCCGCCTCTGCCTTTTTGAATGCTTCCACACCGTGCTGCACATTTTCAATCGTCGGATTCGGCTTAATATCGGAATAAATCTCATATGCCAGTCCTGCTGCATCCAGTACATCCGTTACTTTTGCCGTAACACCAAACCGAATCAGGTCCGGATCGGAGCATACCAGCGCTTTCTGAAAGCCACGCCCCTTTGCTTCTGTTGCAATCTCCTTAATTGCTCCTGCTCCATGATATGAAGTTTCGTTCAGTACAAATCTGTTTGCCATACGCATTCTCCTTTTCTGTTGTATTTGTGGTTTCATAAATTTCTCATACTAGGATATTTTTAAATTATTCCACTTTCAGCGCACTCACTGCCTGATCCATCTGCTGTGCCTTTTCTTCCAGCAATTCAACCGTCTTTCTCAGTTCTTCCACATATTCTTTCTGCCTCTTGGCATTTGCATCTACTTCGACGGAATTTGCACTGGTCTCTTCGGATACTGCCGAGATATTCATAATGGCATTAACAGCTTCCTTCTTTGTTCTTTCAATCACTTCCATACCTTCCGCAATTCTGGAAAGATTTTCTCCCATCATTTTAACGCGTGCATTAACCTTATTGAATGCATCCAGTGTGTTGTCCAATGAAGTACTCTGTGATGCTACGATCTCACCTGCTTTATGAACCGCATTGACCGTCTGCCCGGTCTGCTTCTGAATCTGTTCAACAATACCTCCGATCTGCTTTGCAGCTTTTAATGACTGCTCAGCAAGTTTCCGGATTTCTTCTGCTACAACAGAGAAGCCTCTTCCGGCCTCGCCTGCTCTTGCCGCCTCAATAGAAGCATTCAAGGACAACAGATTAGTCTGCGATGCAATATCATTGATCACACTCGCAAATCCACCGATGGATTTGGTCTGTTCGCTTAATGATACGATATCCTTCTGAATGGCTTCCGTAATATCCACGGTTGCCTTGGATTTCTCATTCAGGTCATCAATGACTTCCATTCCTTCCGTAATTGTCTTGTTGGCATCTTCAGATATCTTATTGATTTCATCCGTATATTCATATACCGTACCAATCTGCTCTGACAAGGTATTGATCTGGACAACACACCCCTGCGAATCCTCCGCCTGAACAGCAACACCGTTTTCGATCTCACCGATTGCACAGGAGATCTCATCGCTGGACTGAATCAGCCGTTCCGTACTGTCACCTACAAGACCGGCAGCATTCGTTACAGTCTCCATGACTTCTTTGACCTGCCTGATCAATGCCTTGATGCCATCCATCATATGTGCAATACTAACCGCAATCTGCCCAAACTCATCCTTTCGTTTTACCTTCATCTGCACAGTAAAATCACCCTGTGCAGCTTTATCCAGAGGTCCCGTAATATCCGAAATACCTTTACTCATGGATCTTGCAAGGAAGATACACATGATCAATGCAATCACAAATGCAGCCAATACCATCAACATGGTAACCAGCTGAATGGTCTTTGCCGCTCCGAGGAATTTGCTCGTCGGTACCAGTGCAAACAATACGGCACCTGTTTCCCCGACTTTATAATAGGCAAATACATAAGATTTTCCCTGCCATCTGATCGTGGAATATCCCTCTCTTGCATCGGATTCCACTGCTTTCTGATATGCCCCGAGTTCACTGAATACCGGTAATTCCTCCGGAACAACCTTTTCATCCGTATCACTGCCACAGTAAACTGTTTCATTATTGTCCGGACCGATAAATACCACATAACTTCCGTCACCGTTATTCAATTCAGAAAGCGCATCATAAACTACTTCTCGGTCAATATCAACAACTAAAATTGTATTTGTCTTGATATTGATCTTTCGCCACATACTAATCGCATAATCGGAACAATTAAATTTTTCATCCGTAACAGCTACCAGTTCCTCCAGATAAGGATGTTTACCAACATACCCATAATTTACACTTGAGTTATAAATTTCACTTCCCACTTCCGACTCTATAAAATTTGTAAAATAATCATTTGTCATTTTACCCTGAGTCGTCGTAAGACCGTTTGCCATATCACTGAGCAAATAAATATGATATACAAATTCGGATATTGTCTTTAAGCTCTGAATCTCTGATTCAATCTCCCCTCTTGCTGTCAACTGATCGGCTGTAAGATTAGCTACATCAAGCTCAGGATTCAGATAATACGCCACCATTTCATCCATTGTCAGGATCTGCACCATACGATCATCTATCTGCTGAAATCCCAATTCAAGATAACTTCCTTTTGCTGCAACTGTCTGACATAAGGAAGACTTTACCTGCTTATTCAGTGTTTGCTTTGCTACCAGATAGGACACAGAACCAACCAGCAAAATCATGACAATCAGTACCATAAATGCCGCAATCATTTTCGTGATCAGGCTATCCATGGAAAGCTTGCCGATCGAGAAAGAATGCCTTTCCCTTGGTTCGGCACTTTCTTCCCCTTTTACTTTTTTAACCTTATGTATCAATGCCTGAAAAGGATTGGTTTTATGACCGCTTGTTTTCTTTGATGCTTTTTCTTTTTTTGCCTTTGGCGTTTTGTCTTTCTTTTCCTTTATACGCTTTTCGCCTTTGACTTTTGCAGACTTTTCCTTTTTCACTTTTGCAGGCTTTTCTTTTTCCTGCTCCATTTCAAGTGACATTTCCTCTGCAAGCGCAATTGCTTCCTGCGCATCGGTACCCGTTACTTCCGAAGCAGACTCCGGCAGTACCGTTTCCGTCTGATCTGCAGCCATTTCCGCAGCCAGTTCTGTGACCGGCTCCTCAGAAAACTCTGCAACCGACTCCTCAGACCACTCTACAATCGATTCTTCAGGCTGTTTCAGCGCTTTTTCTTCCTGTTTAGCTGCTTTTGCCGCATTTTTTGCTGCTCTTGCCTCCTGCTTTTTGGTACATTCGGCTTCTTTTTTTGCCTGTTTTGCGGCCTTATCCGCCTCTTTTTTTGCCTGCTTTGCGGCCTTATCTGCTTCTTTTTTCGCCTGCTTAGCTGCTTTTTCTTCCTGCTTGGCAGCCTCTGCCAACAACTTTTCCTCGTTTGTCATGTCCTTCTCTTTTCCCATAGTTTTTCTCCCCAAGTTGTATTCTCCGGCTCCATGCTCCAATTACCCATTGTCCTAAATCAAAGCCATCTTCAATTCCTGCCCCGGGTATTAAAGCTTTATTGAAACTGATGCATTGGAAATTTGTTACATAAAATATCAGTATGACATTGTATTTATTATACTATTTTTACAAAAATAAATAAAGCCTTATTTTACAATTCCAAAAGAATTGCCGGATATTTTTCAAAAACCCCCTTTGTTTTTTTACAATATGCCCGTTGTATTAACATTTTCTCTGTTCTGTGGGATAAATCCTTCAAAAATAAATAATTCATATGAATCCCGTGCCAGATCAAGTTCTTTCTGCGATCTGATCGTCCACGCCACACTGAGTGCTCCGAACAGATTGCAGACGATTTTTCTGGAAAGATTTTTTTTGTAATGATGATCATACGCTATAAAATCCGGTCTGCACAGCCAATTGGTCAACAAATACTGTATCATAAACAGTACTGCGGATTCCCTGCATCCCGGTCTGTTAAAATCTGTGGACAGCTGCCCGCGTACCACCTCCGGTCGATGTAGCCTGTACCATCTGACAGCCCGCGGATCAAAGGATTCTATGCAGTATTTTCCCTTATACTGTCTGATCAGCTTATCTGCCTCGGTACAAACTCGCCCTGCCTTTTCATATGCCTTAATCTCTATGATCAGCGGCACCTTTCCGTCCACCAGCTTTAAAAAGTCCGCAAGTAAAGGAATCCTCTCTTCTGACTTGCAGAGTGTAAACTGCTGTAATTCTTGATAAGTAAAATCCCTGACTTTTCCTTGTGCGCCACAGATTCTTGTCAATGTTTCATCATGGAAAATGACCGGTATCTTATCTTTTGTCAGCTGCACATCCAGCTCGATCCCATATCCTGCATCCACCGCTTTTCGAAATGCCGCCATGGAATTTTCCGGTGCTTCTCCCAAATTATCATGAAGTCCCCGATGTGCATAATAACATCCCATAAGCGGTGATCGATCCGGTCTGTATAATATACGCGGCATCACTGCCAGTAAATATAATAAAATAAGAACTGCTATACTGCTTATGATAATAACTCCGCTATGATACAACATATTTTTTCCTCTTTTTCAGTATTTGCCTGCAAGCAGTCGATTTTCTTTTTGCTGCTTCCAATCGCATAACCATTCGGCATGTTCCGCCATGCCCATTCGGGACCTGTGGTCCCTCATTCGCGGGCTTCGCCCTATGTCTGCAACCGGAGTCAAATTCGCCTGCAAGCAGTCGATTTGACTTCAGCACTAATTTCCACCGTGCGCCATGCCCATTCGGGACCTGTGGTCCCTCATTCGCGGGCTTCGCCCTATGTCTGCAACCGGAGTCAAATTCGCCTGCAAGCAGTCGATTTGACTCCGGCTACAGACGCATGGCTCATTGCCTACGCGTACATTATATCATATATTATGTATCAAAAAAACAGCATCGAGAGAGAAAATGCTCTTTTGATGGGGAGCATTGCTCTAACGATGCTGTTTTTTTATACTTTAATTTCCTGATGATTCTGTCGTGCAGGGATGGAGCAGACGATATCCCTTTGTGCGTGTCGTATCCACTCTCCATCTTGTTATCATTCTTTTATCCCGATACATCCGATAGGCATTGTATGTAAAATCCCATACCATCGCCGCCATCAGTAACGACACCGTAAACCGGAGCGTTTCATAATTCCATGTCTGAAAGCTCTTAAACAGCGGTTCAAATGCATGATCCATAAAGATTGCAATCATCAGGGAGAAGCCTAAGCTTGTCGGAATCGTTGTATAACGCGTAATATGCAGAGGCAGTTTGGAATAATCCCACCAATAGAAATGACAGGTTTTCTCGACAAAGGTTCCAAGCAAAATTTCACCTATGCAAATACATCCCATGACCAGCAGAACATAGATGATTTTTCTGCCGATCTGAGACCGGAGCGCCAGTTTCCGTCCGCAAAGCAACAGATTCTGCGGGGTGCCAAACAGCAGATAGATCGCAACAACCGCAAGCCCATAACCGATCAGAAACGGAAAACACATATTACGATTATCCATATACCCTTTTGTCAGGGACAGCCAGAGATTCTCAACTGCAAATCCCAGAAAAGACACAACAGCAATCACCATACCTAATGCAAGCAGTTCCACCTTCGTCATCATACCATTACTCCTTTCCCGCCACGCGCAAATTCGCTTTTACATATGTTTGAAACGGATCGACAATTTTAAATACAAAGCATTATATTGTACATGTGTTAATTATGCAACAATCAGTTTTCTATCTTTTGATGCAAAATCGACACTTTGTCAAAAATTGTCTACCGTTTTATAAATTTTTTCTGTCATGAAAATGGTATCCGGGGATGTTACAAAATCCGACTGCGCATATCGATATAACTAATCAACAGTTCAGCCGTCTGATCCACTCCGAGTCTGCTACTGTTGACGGTAATATCGTAATTTCCGGAATCACCCCATTTCCCTTTACAAAAGCTGTTATGATACCGCTTTCTTTCCATATCCTTTTCCGCCATCATCTTTTTTGCACTGTTTTCAGACAACTGGTAGCGCTGCCTGATTCGTGCCGTTTTCTGTTCTTTATCTCCAAGGATAAAGACAGACACCATAGTGTCATAATCCCGCAAAACGGTCTCGCTGCATCTGCCCACGATGACAAAGGATTCTCCTGCCGCCGCTTTCTTCCTCAGATATGCAAACTGTATCCGGGAAATATTTTCTTCCGGAGAATTGTTGTATCCTTTCACGGTTCTGGACAACAACAGATTTTTCTTTTTTTCATCCATTCCCTTCAGTTCTTCGGGATTCAGATTTTTGTCCAGTGCAATTTCATCGAGCAAATTGTGATCCAGCAATAAAATCCCGTAATGCTCCGCAATGATCCGGGCAATCTCATGTCCACCGCTTCCAAATTCACGTCCTATTGAAATGATCAACTGTGCTGCCATTCATATCCCCTCCTTCTAATATCTCAAATATATGATGAGCATGGAAAGAAACACGACCATGACCGTCGCCGGAACCATTTTTCTGCAATACTTTCCCCATTTGATCACATATCCCTCTCTGGATGCGGTGGCAATTCCTACAACATTTGCAGAGGCCCCGATCGGTGTTGCACTTCCGCCAATGTCCGTTCCCATTGCCAGTGTCCATGCCAGAACGGACAAGTCCACACCATAGGTTAAGGACAAACTCTTAATAATCGGTATCATAGTAGTCGCAAAGGGAATATTATCCACAAACGCACTGGCAATCGCAGACAGCCAAATCACAATACCGATCATCAGCATCACATTACCACCGCTGATTTTTCCGATAAAGCCTGCCAACACTTCCAATATCCCTGTCTGTTCCAGTCCGCTGATGACCACAAACAGCCCGATGAAAAATAAAAGTGTCTTATAATCCACCTTCTTTAAAAGTTCCGGAGCATGCCTTCCGGCAGTAAGCAGCGTGGCAAATGCTGCCATAACCCCAATAAAGGATACCGTCAGTCCTGTCTGTTCATGTGTGATCAGTAAAATGATAACTGCAAAGAAAATCAGACTGCTGATCATAAAATCTTTTTTATCCGTAATAGCGGATTCCGGCTTGAGAAGATCACTAACATCTCCCGCATCCCCTGCATCCTTTAACAGATCCTTACGAAATACCAGATAAAAATAGATCACGACCGCAACAAAGCAAACCGCCACGATCAATCCTGTATTGGTAATAAAATCGGCAAATGAATAACCAAGCGATGTTCCGATGATGATATTGGGCGGATCTCCGCACATCGTTGCAGAGCCGCCCAGGTTTGCACAAAAGACCTCCGCCAGAATCATCGGCACAGGATAAAACCGCAGAAGCTTTGACAGCTCAATGGTAACTGCCGCAAGAAATAAAATCACGGTAATACTGTCAATAAACATCGCCAGTACAGTAGACAGCGCCATAAACGTAATAAAAATCGGGATTACCTTATATCGCACCATTTTAGCGATTCGCATGCACAGCCAGCGGAAAAAACCGCATCTTGCCATTCCCTCCACCATAACCATCATGCCAAATACAAAGAAAATCGTTTCCCAATTGATACCCGTGCTTGTCCGTGCACTTTCGCCGGAAACATACCAAAAATCTCTTGAAAATATACTCTGTATATTAAGCGTTTCCAAAACCGCATTTCCATCCTGCATTCCCACTCCAAACACAAGAATCAGTGTCAGCAGTGCACAAACGGACGAAATCACATGTCTTTCTGCGATCTCGGTAACGATCAGTACAAACATCGCAACAAATATAATGACGGCAAAAATTTGTGATATCATGTTTTTATCCTTTCTATTTTTACATACGCAAATAAGCCTATGTTTCCATAGGCCGCCTGAGAAAGTCATGATTCAGTTTCGTTTTTTTCCGTCCATATTATGAATATACTGTAAGACTGCTGTATTGCCATACTCCTGTATCAGAAATATCGCACCTGCAGCAACAAGAAAGTAAGAAAAAATATGTAATAAGGTGTCCGTTATTTCAAACAGACCATAAGAATCTCCGTCAAACTTTCCTGACAGCACTCCCTGATTTACGATCTGCTGCACGGAAACGGTATCATGCACGCCTAAGCTCTCTGCCGCAAACAATTCGGTCACAGAGATCTGACCTGTTCCCTGAATCGTTTCGGCAGAGCATTCGGCAGTTTGTGCATACGCAAAGGAAGAATCTGCCTTTTCATTCTCAAAGCACATTCCCAAAAAGAACAATATCAGCGTCAAAAGACCGCCTATGCTCTTTTTCAGATTCCCGCGCATCATGAACACCTCAAAACCTTGATATTATTGATCGCAGCCCATGCTCTCAGCACATCCGCAATCGACAGAAGCTTCACCGGCTTCTGCTCTCGCACCGAATACAACCGGAACCTCAACGCACAGTTTCTGGCTGATCGTAAACTTGCACACCTTATCCGGGCATCCGGGACATTCATCACATCCGGCTATCACAACCGGTCTTCCTACACATTTGGTTTCCGCATTTCCAACTTCGCCGAACGGTTTAATGGTAATCGGAATGCAGACATTGACATCCTGATATCCTACTGCCAGACAGCCGGTCTTATCCAGCATTTTACATTCTTTTTCGCACTTTTCACCGTGCATCGCATCATCCATGATCTGTTCCAATACGTCTTCCATATAAAATCACCTTTTCATTTTAGAGTTTTTTCTAAAATAACATATGAATGATAACAGAAAATGGTGACGGACTATACTGTATCTTAGCACTTTTTTTCCGGTCTTACAATGTCTGTGTTCTGCTTCATAATTTCTTTTAGTTGTTCAGAATCTCCATAAATTCATCTCCGGTAATGGTCTCTTTCTCATACAGATAATTTGCCAGACGATCCAGTTTTTCCCGATTCTCTGTCAGGATCTGTTTTGCTTTTTCATGCTGTGCTTTGATCAGTTCAATGACCTGATGATCAATTTTGCCCTGCAGTTCTGCGGAGCAGGCAAGTGAAGCATCGCCTCCTAAGTATTGGTTGGATACAGTCTCTAACGCTACCATATCAAATTCTTCACTCATACCGTATCTGGTCAGCATGGCACGTGCCAGTTTGGTCGCCTGCTCTATATCATTTGATGCACCGGTGCTGATCGACCGGAATACGACTTCCTCCGCAGCACGGCCACCGGTATAAGTCGCGATCTTCGTTTCCAGTTCCTCTTTCGTCATCAGGTAATGATTGCCTTCCTCTACCTGCATGGTATATCCCAGCGCACCGGAAGTACGGGGAACAATGGTAATCTTCTGCACCGGTGCGGAGTTTGTCTGTCTGGCAGCTACCAGTGCATGTCCGATCTCATGATAAGCTACGACCAGCTTTTCATGGTCGGTAAGAATCGCATTCTTCTTCTGATAGCCGGCAATGACCACTTCAATGGATTCTTCCAGATCTGCCTGTGTGGCATACTTTCTGCCATCCCGGACGGCACGCAGTGCCGCCTCGTTTACGATATTCGCCAGTTCCGCACCGGATGCGCCGGATGCCATACGTGCGATCCTTGAAAAGTCCACATCTTCGGAGACTTTAATCTTTCTGGCATGCACTTTTAAGATTTCTTCACGTCCCTTTAAATCCGGCAATTCTACGGGTACCCGGCGGTCAAAACGTCCGGGGCGTGTCAGTGCCGCATCCAGTGACTCCGGACGGTTCGTTGCCGCCAGAATAATGACGCCGCTGTTGCCTTCAAATCCGTCCATCTCTGTCAAAAGCTGGTTCAACGTCTGTTCCCGTTCATCATTACCTCCCATGCCCCCGCTGCTGCGTTTTTGACCGATCGCATCGATCTCATCGATAAATACGATGCAAGGTGCCTTTTCCTTTGCCTGTTTGAACAGGTCCCGCACCTTGGAGGCACCCATGCCGACGAACATCTCTACAAATTCAGATCCCGACATAGAGAAAAACGGTACGTTGGCTTCACCTGCTACTGCCTTTGCGAGCATAGTCTTACCGGTACCGGGAGGTCCTACCAGCAGGATACCCTTTGGCATGGCAGCTCCGATTTCCTTGTATTTATCCGGATTATGGAGATAATCCACAATTTCAGTCAGATTTTCTTTTGCCTCATCCTCTCCCGCCACGTCAGCAAATTTTATTCCGTCGGAAGATTTGACATAAACCTTTGCACTGCTCTTTCCCATATTAAACATCATGGAATTGGGGCCGCCGGCTTTGTCCATCATTTTTTTTGACAGAAATTGCCCGAGTGCAATAAAAATAACCAACGGGAGTATCCATGTCAGCAGGAAAGAAAGTACCGGTGAAGTTTCCTCGATAATCTCGCTGGAAAAGACCGCACCGGATTCCTTCAGACGCTCTACAAGACCGGGATCATCCATCAGCCCCGTCTTATACACAGTCTTTTCTTCCTTATCGGTAAAAACAATCTGATTATCCTGTATCTGGACGCGACCGATATTTTTCTCTTCTGCCATAGACATAAACGTACCGTAGTCAGTCTCCTGGATGCGCCGTTCCAGAATTTTCGGCATCAGTAACAGATTAAACAGCATAATGATCAGAAGTACAATAAAATAATAGTATATCAGCGGTTTATTCGGTTTTTTTACTTCGTTCATTTTTCTCTCCCCATTTTTATTTACAGATGTGCATCAAATAAACCACAAAAGCTGTCAATCGGGTCTGTTCCCTGAAATGCCGACGGACCTTTCATCAGTTTTTCCACCAGCACATCCATTGTTGTCTCTTTTGCATCATAGGTATTGATATAAGTACGTGCCTGCGGAATATCTGCCAGTATCGTCGGCGATTCGACGCCAATGACGATGACCGGAACTTCAAATACATACCACGGGATCTCACCGCCTCCCTTGGATAAACCAAAGCAGGGACGACCCGAAGTCACATCGCAGACCGTGATCACCAGCTCCATCTGTGATGTAAAATCTGCAATAGCACTTTTCCCGGCAAAAAATTCGTTAAAATCAGGCTTTTGTCCGTCCTGTGCCTGACGTTTCATCTTATCGAGCGGATTCTCATAAACAAAAACCTCAAAGCCCTTTTCTTCCAGCTTTTTCTTAAGCAGCTCCACAGGACTGCCTCCGCTCATGCCTACCGCTTTCATCAATGCAGTCATGCCGTTCTCCGCACCTTTTACATGAACCAGCATAATGCGCCGATACTTTTTGGTCGTCAGCGGAAGCACTTCTTTGTCTTTATATTTCACCAAAGTAATGCCTTTTTCACTGATGGCTTTCTGTGCAGTCACATATTCCTTCTCTCCGATTGCCCCGATCTTAATACCGGAGCCGATAAATGTTCCGTCCGAACAGGCATTATCTCCGCCGGATTCTGTATTACATGCAATAAACAGCGGGATTTCGGAAGATTGCTGCAGCACTTCATTATGTTTCCGAATCATCACTCCGGGCGCAGTGTTATATCGGCATCCTCCCAAATGATATTTTGCTGTCAATTCTTTCAGATATGCCTCCCCATAAGAGGACGAAATGCCAAAGAAAAGCTGCCCTACCTTTTCTTCGTCACTCATACAGGCAATGGTTTGCGTTACCCACTGACAGTCCTGATCCGAGAGACAGAATGGCTCTGCTTTCAGATTGATCATACTGCCTCCTCATTTTTCACAAAAACGGTTGCAACAATATCCATAACTGCCTCAACGATTAAAATCACAGCAATAAATGTCCACAATACTGTCGTGCTGCTGAACGGATTGCACAGAATGAGCACTGCACAGGCAAGCGTCAGTACTGCACTGATTGCTATCCAGAACCACCGTTTCATTTTCAGTCGGATGCTATCCACTGTCCACTGAACTTTTGCAATCCCTGTTACCAGAATGCCGATACCATAGAGAATAGTCAGAATCGGGAATGTTACGATGAACCATTCACTTTTGATAATGCAGAAAAGCCCCGCCAAAATCTCAATACAGCCACGTGTCAGTCCCTGCTTAAGCGCTGCCTCCTCCGGTGCCTCTCTGAAATACCCTACCACTTTGGAAAGTCCCATAAGCAGAAGAACAATGCCAATAAAAACAATGATTCCCGTTGTGAAACCGATCGGGTTTACCAACAAAAGAATGCCGATGATCATTTCGCATAGCGATACAATAATATTGCTTACTTTGGATGATGCTTTCATATTTCTTTCCTCCAGATTGTGATTTTGGAAACGGATGCATTGACAAACCGATTCTATTCAAACTATAATGGACACATGTTGAATTTGCAACAGACAGATGTTTTAATATTGTTTTGAAATCAACAGTAATTTGCTTTTTGTAGAATTTCTTGTCACAAATTTTGATTTGAAAGGAATTTTCATGGAAAAGAAAGAAAATCAGAGAATTACATTAACCAAACGCCTGTTAAAAGAAAGTCTGCTCCGGCTGATGTCAAAAAAGAATATACAAAATATTACAGTGAGTGAATTATGTGAGGATGCGGGTATCAACCGTTCCACTTTTTACAATCACTACGGTTGTCCGACCGATGTCCTGACAGAAATAGAAAACGGTGTTGTAGCTGATCTTGAACAGATATGTGCCAAAGACAATTCCGAACAAAATTGGTCTCTAAGCAAAAGAACCGAAACACTTTGTGACTACTTATCGGAACACCGCGATTTATTCAAGCTTCTGTTTCGTAACAATAATGCAGATTCCGAATTTGCACTTTTATTGTTCCATGCATCCGTCGTTCGCTCCACTTATGAACAAGTATTTTCCGATATAAAAGATTCGGACAGCAAAGAACTTATGATTACTTTTTTAACCAGTGGCGCATATTATATGGTACGCCAATGGCTTCTTGAGGATATTCCCAAAACTCCGAAAGAAATGGGGGAATTGGTTTTTCAATTAGCAACCCACGGCTGGGAGAAACTGCCTGAGTATCATCATTCAAATCCACAGTAATGATACGAGCGCGACATTGAAAATGCCGCGCTCACATAAATTTTAGCTTATATTTCCCTACCGGCATCTCTACGATACAGTGGGATCATCACCCAGTTACTGCCTACCGTCTTGATCATCTGATTTTTTTCCGACGGCTTCAGACTGTATATATTCTGTCCGTCCAAATAGACATCCACATACTGATGAACGGTATAAAAAGCGAGGTGCGTATCGCTGTCCGGCTTTTCGTTAAGTGTAAAGATATACACCTTTTTTACACCGATAGGCGTATCTGCAGCCTCAACTTCCTGACATGCAGCATTCTCCACAATCACAAAACCGGAATCGCTTCTGCTCTGCGATACTTCTACGTTATCGGTCATACACAGTGCTATTAAAAGCGCTACCAATACTACGCCTGCAACCAAAGACAGCAGAAATGCGATTTTTGACAAAACATTATTGCTTTTAGCATTATTTCTCTTATCGGGAACCGGCATATGGACCTCCTTATAGGGTGCTGTTGTTTAGCTTCATCCCTTTTTATCAAAACTAATCTGCATTGCCGCTAAGAACAAACTGAAAATACTCCCGGTCTGCCTCCCGCACCAGAATAGATCCGTCTTCACCGCTTATCTCGAGAGCAAAACGCCGACAATTTCCATTGGCATCATCATATTGGAATCCATAGCAGGGGATATCACCTGCAAATGTCAGTCCTATCACCAGCGGTCTGTCCGGACTCACGTCAAAAAACCGGGACGTTACCGGATAAGCTTCAAACTCCATATTTCCGTTTTCACTCACATCCACCAGCGTAAGTTCCAGTATCGTAAAAGATTCTACGGGGATGTCAGTCGTGAATACGATACGAGCCTGTGGTTCTGACGACTCGGAAACGTTATACTCATCGTAATCTGTCAGCAGCTCTGCATCTTCTGCCCACTGTACATGCACCGGCGCTTCGGCTATAGATTCATATCCTTGTGCAACCGCATAATCAGAAAAAGAAATGAGCGCAAGACTCTTGATCTGAAGAGCAAATTCTTCCTCCATACTCCAGAACGCATGATCCGTAATGTCAAGTTCCTCCGAACTGTCCGGTTCTGTCAGACCGCTCTGGTTATGGTAAAACCCGATTTCAGAATTACCGCCTTCTTTTTCAAAGGTAAAATAGTAATCCTCGCAAATCAGTTCCTCCCCATTTGATGAAATGCCGTACGTCCCGAAAACACTGCACATAGCGCTGTCAGAACCCGTATTGAAGAACCTGCCGTCCCCCAGATAATAATATGCGTTCCGATACCATCCCTCGAAGACGAGTCTGGGCGCACCGTCCACGCAGGTATATACAGCAAAGATATTCTTGCTGCGAAGTTCTGAGCTGTCCTTGGCAATGTATCCGATCAGCAACTCCGGAATGTCATCTCCACTGATATCCTGTATCGAATATCCCACGCAATCAAGGGCTTCTGCAGATTCCATGCCTACCGCAGTCTCCCATATGCCTATTTCACCATCAACAGCTTCATGACCGTCAACATCCACTAAAAGCTCACAAGCGCTCCGCAATATTTCATCGTAGACCTGCGCATAGTCACACTCCGAAGCCGGCGTTGTTGTGTTCGGAGTGTCCTGAGTCATTGTTTGTTCCGCAGTGGCGGTGACTGAATCGGATTCCTGCTCCTGCATGCTGCATCCGGCTATCGTCAGCAGCATGACTGCCGACAGCAAGGCTAAAATCGATCGTTCTGACTTCCTGTTCATGTTCTTTCCTCACTTCTATCTTTTCTCAGCCAAAGCTTTTTACAAAAACCGTCATTTCTCCTGTTTGCTCACCAATGAATGGCGTACCGCCCAGCTCGGTAATGGTCAGTGTGCATGTTGGAACGGCATCTCTGTAATCATACTCCACATGAAGTGCAATTACCCCTTCGATACCGGGGCCGTTGCTGTAAATCGACCATGTCCGATAAGCATAAACAGTGCCCTTCTCCGTCATTCCCAGATATATCAGATAGCCGGTGAATTCCATTTCCGTATCCGAATCAGGCTGATAGCAGGTGAGAATCACATTGTCGCAACCGGTCAGTGTCAAGGAAACAAATTCCTCATAGCTGCTGCCTCCGTCCATAGATACGGTACGGCTGAAGCCCCAATCGCCGGTAAAACTGATGTCCATGTTGTACTGATCAGCTTCAATGAACTGACCCAGTTCCACGTTTTCTCCATTTCCGGTAATTGCATAAACGCTTTGGGAGCCGTTATCATCGGAAGCCGAGGTGAAGTATTTTACATCGTCCACTCCCAAAAGCGGGCCACCGGCACAGAAATATCCGCCTCTCAAGCAGGCCAGAACATCAATATACTCAACCCGGCCCTCCTCAGTCAGCAGGAATATATACGGAGCGCCCAGCTCGCCTATGGTATCACAGAATATCCCGGCATAGTCGCCGTAAAGCCCATGCACCGGCAGTTCTCTGCCGTATGGCACATCATCCATGTAGTCACATGCTTCCAGTATTTCAGCGCAAAGCTGTGTCTGGTTAAAATGGATGGTAAGCTCTCTGTCCCGTCTTGTCACTGTCAAAAAGTCAAGGTATTCTTCGGTTTCCACATCGGCGGTATCATCTTCCAAATCCGGCGTAAGCGTCTGATACAAGCGATCCGCTCCCGCGTGACAACCGATGGCGGCGATGGTATGAATGACTCCGTCGCTGTCCAGATAGAGTGGCAGATCAAGGGTAATGTTCTTTGTCGAGAGCATCCAGCTCCTTCGCTCCTGATAAGCGCCCGGTAAACTGTTACCCCCAAAATCTTCCCAGATAGGGAAGTATTGATCATCATAGCATTTTACCGCCGCGCAGCGCACGGCGTACAGATACTGCTCCTGCGTCACATCCTTCATCGCAAGGATGTCTTCATTTGTGAGTCTTACACCCTTTGCCATATCGTAATTGTAAGTACCAAATTCTTCGAAATACTCGTAATAATAAGCGCATTTTATAACCAGACTGAGAATGTCTCCGCTACGGTAACTCTCATAGGTAATGATGTTGCACCCCGGCACTTCATTGTTCTTTACGCTTTCCAAACTGATCTTCACAATTTCACCGTAAAGCGTGGCAATTTCCTCATTGATCAAGGCGGCATCAGGCGTATCATCCTCGATCTGCGGCACATGGTAGGAATATTTCATTTCTGCCCCGCCCAGATCGATGCAGACGCCATCCTCACTATAAAGCTCGCTGATGCTGACTTCTTTACTTTCCGGCGTCAGTATCATCGATTCTTCATGATCTGTATCCGGGCTTTGTGTAGAGTCCGGGCTTTGTACAGAATCTGTGCTGTCTGTCTTTGGTTGTTGCGGCTGCTGTCCGCAGGCGCATAAAAGCAAAAGTAGGATCGCAACGGCAAGGATAGGCGCTGCTTGTCTGTTTTTCATATCATTCTTCTCCTTTGGGGTTGCAATACGAAATTATTATGACAATGACGTTTTATAACACTATATCAACTGATACACATTATCGCCGGATATTTTCTCCTGCATAATATTATACAATCTTGTTTCTACAGCTTCAATTGCTGTTTCAATTTTCTCTATCTCATCATATAGCTTATCCGGTCTGACTTGCCTATCTTCATACTTCTTATCGTATTGTTTGCATATACCCTTCTATTGTCCCAACAAAATTATGCCACTGTTCCAATTATAATGTAACAAAAATAGACAGCCATCTCTTTGACTGTCTACCCGCTAATGAGATATTTGGATTAAGGCATTACCCTTGCCTCTCTACGGTCATTATTTCTCTGCCAATTTCGCAATTATTTTCATAACATCCGGCTGAGTAGGTGTAAATTTAACACCTCTCTTTAACATGCCCATCACTTTTCTTGCCTTTTGCTCAATTTCCTTTACAGTGTGCTCACTGGTTAACATCAAATGATTTCCTGCAATCGTATATTCCCGTTCAATATATTCATCTGTAATCGGAAACATATCCTGAATCAAAAAAGCACTTTCTCTATCATCATCCAACTTCACAATATGTATAATATCACAAGGTTTTCCAGCTTTTTTCTTATTTTCAACAATCTTTTTGTACTTATCTATTCTACTTGATAACGGAATCATCCAATACAAGCCGGAAACTGAATCCTCAAAGCAATAATAATGAGGTCTATTACCCTCTTTATTCCCTTTGAGATATGGTTCATCCATGTCCTCAAAAAATGAGTCTTTTATAATATAAAATCCTGTTTTCTTCATGTATATCCACCCTTTGGTAAAAAAATCCTCCACCAGTGCTGGTGGAGGACAATACTTTCAACCCAACCATTTATATACCGCATATTGGTCAGCGGTAAACTTTCAACCCGACTATTTATATACCACCTATCGGTCAGTGGTAAACTTTCTCTACAAAAAGCTTAGCAAATCTTCCTCCAAAAGTCAACAGGTTCTATACATCATTCATCAACTTATCAAAGGAATTTATTTGCTATTATAATATGCCCAACTTACTAAAAATTCAATCATTTTTTATATCTTTTTGAACGCTCTTTCATATATATTTGGACTCAGGATGGCTGTGTGTATCTTAATTGCGTTATGGACTTATTTGCCAGAAAAATCATTGCGCGGACTCTTTCCAACAACTTGGAAGTATCTTCCGTTATTGCAACAATCAATAAGGCTAAGGCTTACCGTAATACTGACCTGCCTTTAATCATCCATTCAGAACGCGGTAGCCGGTATGTTTCATCCGACTGACGTGAAGCTACAGAAACGATGCAGCGTAGCTATTCTCATAGTGGTTATCCTTATGACAATGCCTGCATAGAATCTTTCCGTTCCTTGATTAAAAGAGAATGGCTTAACAGGTTCAATATCAAAGACTACAATCATGCCTACCGGCTTGTATTCGAATATATTGAAACCTTTTATAACACCGTCAGAATTCATAGTCACTGCGACTATATGTCACCCGACGAATTCGAAAAAATGTATGTGAGGGTAAATTCTCTGCCAGCAGCTTAGTTGACAGAACTTCTCATTTTAATTTGTACTAAATCTTGACACAAGACTATGTCCTAATCATAAAGGGCGACCGTTAAAATTCAACCATCCACCCCTTTGTTGCATTATTTTATATGTATATCGCAAAACCGCCAGCCACTGTTGCATAAGCCGGCTCATGGATGTCACTTTGATTACGCCCGCATTTCTTCCCTCTCTGCTACGGACAGACAGTCCGGAGGAACGCTGTCAACTGCAAACTCATGCAGCATGTCAACCCAGAATATTTCATGCTTCTCTGCCAATCTGTTTACATCAACCTTAATCAAAACAAATCTTGTATCTCTGGCAAATACATGCACTTTCTGATAGATATAAGCCGTATGCGCCATATAATGCGGTGCATCCGTCAGATAGACATACATCCGCTTTTCTCCCCGTACCAGTCCGTTTTTCAAGATTGATCCCAGTTGTTCCAACGGTGCCCAGTGATATAGACTTTTATTCTCTCCTGATACCAGATGTGTCAACAGCCGGTCATTTTCATCCTCGTGGTTCTTAAACAACAGACCGGCAAGCTTTCCTCCAAAGCAGTAGCATACACCTGCCTGTAGGATGCTGATAAAACTCTTTTTATTTGGTTTGTTACCGAAAGCTCTTATCCGAAAACATAATTGTTCATACATTAATCCACCATACAGTCGCTTCCGCAACTTCTGGAGCATGGTATCACGCCTTGTCCTCAACATTGTAAGATAATTCTCTGCTTCCTCAAGACTGACAAATATTGAATCCATATTTTCTCATTTCCTCTTTTAGCAGATCAGAGCAGCTCTTGCTATAACTTTCGCTACTCTGATTTGTGTTTCGTTTTATCACATGCGCCTGCTTTTTGTCATCCGCAAAAGTGTTCCCTTTTTAGTTGAAAAATGACTATATCTGTATATCCGGAGCTAATAGCAACTTATCTATTACCGGATGAATCATACTTGTTTCTAATATTACATTTATGGCACATA
>JBJFCE010000073.1:0-1730 GCA_051888775.1 Lachnospiraceae bacterium
GATTTGTCTCTATGATATATTTGTGGAAATGCTCTCAGCATTATAGTAAAATAAGGCATACTCTCTTAACAGGAAAGGACAGCATATGAAAATCAAAATGATCGTTACCGATTTGGACGGTACTTTGCTCCATTCAAATAAAGAACTTTCAGAAAGAACCATTCAAGCGCTTCGGGAATGCCAAAGGCAGGGCATTATTGTTGCGATTGCCACTGCAAGATACTGGATGGGTGCGGAAAGCTATATCGAACTGCTCCATCCCGATTATGCGATAACCACAGACGGCACGCTGATACACAGGACAGATGAATTAATTTACAGCTGCGGATTTGATGCGGATACCACCAATCGGATTATCCAAATGATACTGGAAGTAAATAAAGATGCTGAGATTACCACTGCCGCAGGCAAAAGAATCTACTGGAACAGTCTGCATATATCGGAATCAAAAAGGCTGTCTAAAGCCACATATCATGACTATAAACAGCCTTTGCCGGAAGCCGCACATAAAATAGTGACAACTCTGCCTTCCACAGAAGCGGCAAAAAACATTGCTTCAACAGCACATTGCAAATTCATTGCCTACCGCCGGGAAAACCTTTACGGCTTTATAAACGATAATGCCGGAAAACTGCCGGCAATCCGCCACCTGGCAGGCAAACTGCATATTCCATTCAACGAAATAGCTGCTTTCGGAGATGACGGTAACGATATGGATATGCTGAAAGCCTGCGGTGTGGGCGTCGCCGTATCCAATGCCGTGCCCGAAATTCTCGAAATTGCAGATAAAGTAACTCTGTCCAATAACGAAGACGGGGTTGCTTCCTTTATTGAGAAGGAAATATTAGTTTCTAATAAAATATCTGCGCAATCGGTGATGTCTCATCAATGATCAGCGTCTTATTGTTACCCGTCATGGTAGCCTTGGCCGCATCCAGGGAGCGAAGGAACAGATAAAAATCTGCCTTTTCGGGATCATTGTATGCCTCGCTCAAAATTCGCATGTACTCAGCTTCACCCTTGGCAATGATCTCCTGCGCCTGGGCATCCGCCTCAGACTGCATAACGATGATCTCCGCCTTAGTCTTGTTTGAAATTTCCTTTGCCTCCTCCTGGCCTTCCGCCTGATAGGTGGCCGCAATATTATTTCTTTCGGAAATCATACGCTCATAAACCGCATTCTTATTCTCATCCGGCAGATCCAGAGATTTTGTTTCCACTGCAAGAAGCTTAATTCCATACTGTTCCAGGGTATCACCGATATTATCCTGTATTGCCTTTGCAAGTTCTCCGTCACGGCCGCTGATGACCTCTTCCTGACTCAGACTGCTGATCACGTTTTTCAGGCTGTTGTAGGTGATGGTATCAATACGGAACTCCGCATTGCTTTTCTGGGCACTTAAGGTCTGCGTGTATTTATAAGGATCTTCTATTTTCCAAAGCACAAAGCAGTCTGCAATCATGGATTTTTTGTCCTTTGTCATAACATCACTGACCGCAAGGTCATATAAAAGCACCTCGTTTTCAATCTTTTCCGCTGTCTGGATAAAAGGGATCTTCATACTTAAGCCCGGCTCCTTGCGGATACTCTCAATCCTTCCAAACTGCTTTATCACGGTATACTCATCAGGATAGGTAACTACCATACTGGAATCAATGACAAAAATGGCCAGTAAAGCTATCGCTGCAACTATAAAAATCGATTTTTTCTTCATTATCTGTTCCTCACT
>JBJFCE010000074.1:0-39003 GCA_051888775.1 Lachnospiraceae bacterium
CGGTACATAAGGTGCCAAAATACGGCACCTAAGTACCGACGGACTCCCAGTGCCCGCCAATGACAGGTCTGTGGGTACCCGTTCCTTCCTGCTGACTGATTTTTGCGATCTCCTACTATATATTTTTATAATATTATATTTTTCACGATATTATATCTCATATAATATCTTTTGAACCTACTATATAGCATATAGTATGATATGTCAAGCCATAATATAAAAACAGTCTGCCACCAAAAAAATGCACCGCTTCGCTGTTAAAAAACACATAAATTTGCGAAAGCCTTAGGAACGTGAGCCGAGCAAATTTATGTGTTTTTTAACAGCGAAGCGGTGCATTTTTTGTCGCGCAGCATCCTTTCATTCCTTGAGCTGCCGCAATCAATATCCTTTATCCTATCATCGTATCCATCACCAGCATGACAATCAGCCCGATCAACAAGGCATAGGTTGCCATTCTTTCATAACCGTGACTGTGTGTCTCCGGTATCATCTCATCACTGATCACATAGAGCATCGTACCTCCGGCAAATGCCAACGCAAACGGAAGCAGTGCTTCCGAGATTCCCGCTGCCGCATAACCGATAAAGGTTCCGAGTACTTCGATCAGTCCGGTCGCAAGCGCAATGATAAAAGTGCGTTTTTTACTGATGCCGCTTAAGATCATCGGTGAGATGATCACCATTCCCTCCGGAATGTTCTGCAAAGCAATTCCAAGCGCTACCGTGATCGCATTGCCGGTATCGCCCGCACCGACACCGATTCCCGCTGCAAGTCCTTCCGGAAGATTATGTATTGCGATCGCCATCACAAACAGCATCACCTTATTTAGCTGCGCGTTGTTCTTATGCTCCTCCATATCCATTCCCGTCAGGTGATGGAGATGCGGTGTCAGCTTATCCGCAAAATCCAAAAACAGCGCACCTGCCAGAATACCGACAACAGTTTGCCAGATTCCGTATTTTCCCGCCGCTTCCACGGACGGCAGAATCAATCCCAGGATTGCCGCCGCAAGCATGATTCCTGCAGCAAATCCCAGAATCGCATCATTCCATTTTTCCTTGATATTCTGAAAGCAGAAGCCGATCAGGGCGCCTATGACCGTAGCGCCGCCGATACCAAGTGCCGTAACTGCTACCAATTGCATATCCTTACTCTCCTGTATCTTTTTTACGATATCCGATCCGCATACCAGCATACGACTTCGCCGATCCGTGCAAGCTCGCTTTCCCGGGATACGCTTCTCCATAACCGCTGATAATCCCGGTACCACATACGCAGTCTCTCTGCCAGATTTGCATCATGCGTAATATTTTCCTGCGTGCCGGATGTCATTTCCTGTTCCTCTACCATATGCCATACACGATTAAAAATTGCCTGTCCCTCCGCAGCCAGTAAATATGCCGCAAACCGTTCTCTCTGACCTTCGGGAAGCTTCGAAAGCAGCCGATAACCCTCCTGTACGGAAGCGTCAAGACGCGTAGCGCGCTCCGGATCCTTAGCAGGAACAAACTGATCCCAGATACGGTTTTCTTTTTTGCATACCAGCTGTCCCCATGTGACATCCTCTCCCATACTCAACACATTGATACATGTCATGACTGCACCGTCCGGATCACCGTATTCGATTGCTGAAATCCGTCTGTCCGTTTCCTCTTTGGAAAGAATACTTCCCTGCCAGGAAAAAGCTGCTCCGTAGATCATTCCCGGCACAGAAAAATCGGGGTGATTGATATGTCCGTAATCTCCCCAGTCTGTCACAAGCACGCCTTTTGCATGATAGGTTTCAGCAAATCCGCAGATCGCGGAAATATTTTCGTAGGCATGATCATACCGGTTGATCAGATGATTCCAGCCGTGTACCCCCGGACAGACATACAGATTCCGGATTCCGGACTCTGTAAGCCCTTTCAGCTTATCATCCGTTGCATGCGGTTCATAATTCCAGTACAGGCAGATCGTCCCCTCCGGCAGCAGACTGCTCTTTTCCGGGAACTCCTGCAAAATATCTCCCCAGAACATCGGAGTTTTCCCGCACTCTTTTACGATACCGCACAGCTTTAAGAGAAATTCCATATAGAGCTGTGTCGTTCCGCCTTCCTTCTCTGCACGCGCCCGGTTTTTTCCTTTCCCAAGATCAAAAGTCTCATCAGAACAGATATTAAATTGATCCGAAGTGAACAATGACGCATATTCCATGATCAGTTTTCTGACCAGCTCTTCACTCTCCGGATCAGACACATTCAGCGTATGATGAGCCAGTCTGTCATAAAGAGAAAACGGCTCTTCAGGATCTACTTCAAGTTCACACAAATGGGAATACTGTTTTGTACGCAGCAGCTCGTATAAGTGCCCAAAGCTGGAAAGCGACGGCACCAGCTCAATCCCACGCTCTGCACAATATGCGTCCAGTTCCCGAATATCCGTTTCCGTCAACGGATCCCGATCCGCAAACAGTCCTCCGAATTCCCGGAACAGATAGCTGTGCTCTACATACAGCTGCAGCTGATTGATCTTATAAAAGGCGCAAAGATCGACAAGCCTCTTAAGACTCTCAAGTGTCGGTACCCGTCCTCTCGTCACATCATGATAAAAACCACGTACAGGAATAGACGGTTCATCCATGATCGTCAATGCCGGCAGCACAGTTTTACACTGCCGCACAATCTGCCGTAACGTCTGCGTTGCATACAAAAATCCGACTTTACTTCCGGCAGTTAATACCGCCTCTTTTTCTGAGATCCGAATCGCATACTGCTCTCCCATATAGGAAGTATCATAATCGTACCGGATCATCGGAACTTCCGTACCATTATGTCCGGTAACCTCAAGCAAAAGTCCCGTTCCCTTTTTAATTTCTGCCTGTAACAGTTCCGCATCGAACCGGGTCTGGAGGGAAACATCCACTAAAGCATCCCCGACCGGCTGTATCCGGGTCTCACGGCATAACAACAACTCTCCCTCATTATATTCCATACGCTTAGGCTGTGGCAGCAGCATAAGTTCCATATATCATCCTCCGTTACATATCTTCCAACAATTTTCTCATATCCTTTTTATCAATCGTAACAAGCAGCGTGATATCGGAATCAAGCGGCAGATCCGGATCCTGATTGACCAGAAGTTCCCCATCCTGACGGACTGCAATGACATTCAGCGCATGCTTTTTACGAAGATCCAGTTCTCTTAAAGAATGTCCGACCCATTCCGGCTTCACCTTTAATTCGATCATCTTTACCCTGTCGGAAAGCTCGATAAAATCAAGGAAGTTCCCGGATACCATATTTCTTGCCACACGGATACCGGACTCCTTTTCCGGAATAATAACCCGGTCAGCCCCGACCTTTTTCAAAATCTTTTCATGAAGCTCATCCTGTACCTTGACAAGCACATACGGCACTCCGGCTTCTTTTGCATAAATGGTTGCCATAATGGCTGCATCCAGATTTGCAGTCATACCGATCACCACACCATCCATATTGGAGATGCCGAGAGAATCCATGGCATCGACATCGCGAACATCCGCCTGAACCGCACAGGTCACATAATCCGCCACACGTTTTACTTTTTCTTCATCCATATCAATTGCAAGCACATCCGCACCGGCACGCATCATCTCCATGACAATGCTCCGTCCGAATTTACCCAGTCCGATCACCGCAAATGATTTTTTTGTCATCTTTAATATCCTGCCTTTCTTTCTATGAACTGCCTATCCGACCGTAACATCCTCCTCCGGATATTTGATCTGATAGCCCCGCTTACTTCCTTTAAAATTAAATGCAATCGCCATGGAGATCGGACCGATTCTTCCCAGATACATGCAGATAATGATCAGAATCTTACCGATCGTATCCAGCGTCACCGTATAATCTCTGGACAAACCGACTGTTCCCAATGCACTTGCGGTCTCATAAGCAATATCTAACAGACTTCCTTCCTCAAACACGGACATCAGCATGACCATAACAAACAGAACACTGCTGAATACCAGCACTACCGATACCGCTTTCCGTATCGTTTTAAGCGGGATGGTGCGTCGGAAGACCGTCACCTTTTCTTCTCCTTTTACCGTTGCCACTGCTGTAAAAAATACAAGTGCAAACGTTGAGGTCTTGACACCTCCGGCAGTTCCTACCGGGGAACCTCCGATCAGCATAAGCAAAATCCCGAGCAATGCAGTTGCCCCATACAGTCCTTTTTGAGAAATTGTAGCAAATCCGGCTGTTCGGAAAGTCACCGACTGAAATAAGGACGCCATAATCTTAGACCCCAAAGATAAAGGTCCCAGTGTCTGCGGATTGTGATATTCCAGCGCGAATACAAGAACGGCACCTCCGAAAATCAGAACGAAGGTCGTGCACAGAACAATCTTGGTATGCAGCTTCAGTCTTCTGAAAAAGAAGCGTCTTGCCACATCTCCTTTCCGGATTTCCCGAATCACCCCCAGAATATCCCACCATACGATAAAACCGATACCACCGCTAACGATCAATGCCATTGTCACAAAATTGATCCACGGCTGATCCACATAATCCATCAGAGAATTGTTTCCGAGAACATCCATCCCCGCATTACAAAAGGCAGAAACGGCATTAAACACCGAATACCAGATACCCCTTGTCCCGTATTTCGGAATGAATACAAGCATATAACAAAGCGCACCGATTCCTTCCACCAGAACTGTACCTTTTAATACCTTTTTTAAAAAGCGGACCAACCCCTGAAGCGTATCCAGATTAAAGGCATCCTCTAACAAAAGCCGGTCTTTTAAAGAAACCTTTCTTCCTATCAATACCATCACAAATGTGGAAAGTGTGATAATCCCCAGACCGCCGCACTGTATCAGTAACAGGATCACCACCTGCCCGAACATACTCCAATGTGCGTAAGTATCCACAACAACCAGTCCCGTCACGCAGACACTGGTTGTTGACGTAAACAATGCATCCAGATAACAGGTCCATCTTCCGTCCGCAGCACAGACCGGAAGACATAACAGGATCGATCCCACCAGAATCGTGAGAAGAAATCCAAGTGCTATGATCTGAGCCGTTGAAAGCTCATGCTTTTTCTGTAATAGAATTTCCCGTTTTTCCGTGTCCATCTGTTTCTACCACCTTATTCTCCGCTTCCTGTCAGCGCTCCATTTTCCAGAAATAAGCGCTGTATGCCGGAAGCTCACTGCCCCCGCCGAAATCATGTGTTTCTCCCGAAATCAGATCGACTGCCAGTCCGCAGCCCGCATCAAAATGTGCCGTATATGCATTTTCATCCGCATTGATCGCAACAAGCACACGCTCGCCGTCTGTTTTGCGTTCAAAAATGCACTGCTTATTGGTCAATACTACAGAACGAAATTCTCCGTAATTTAATGCCCTGCTCTCTTTTTTGGCTTTCGCCAGTCTGGAAATCCAGTCGGTCAGTTCCGTCCACTGCGGCTTATCAAAGCACGGTCTGAGTGCCGGATCTCCCTGACTCTTGTCCGCCTTTGTGCCCCATTCGCTTCCGTAATAAACACACGGAATGCCCGGCATTCCAAACAGCAACGCATAGATTAACGGCAAGTGCTTTTCATTGGATAATATAGAAGCAATCCGTGTCACATCATGATTATCCACAAAAGATAACAGGTGTTTTCCTCTATATAATGTCCAGTTTTCAGGACCAAACTGCCTGAGCAGGGAATGGTTGATCTCAAACATATTCATGCTGTTAAAGCTGGAGTACAGTCCTTTATAGCACTCATAATTGGTCGCAGAATGCAGCATCTCGTCATTGACCAATACTTTATAGTCCCCATGAAGCATCTCTCCCACAAGGAAGAAATCCTCCTTTTTACTGTCACAAAAACTTCTGAGTCTGCGTACAAAATTATGATCCAGACAATATGCCACATCCAGCCTGATGCCGTCGATTCCAAACTCCCGAATCCACATGTCTACGCTTTCCAACAGATACTGCACTACCTCTTCATTCTGCAGATTCAGTTTCACAAGGTCATAATTGCCTTCCCAGCCCTCATACCAGAAACCGTCATTATAATTAGAATTTCCGTCAAAGCTTAAATGAAACCAACTGCAATATCTGGAATTCTGTCTGTGCTCCTGCACATCGCGAAATGCAAAAAATCCTCTTCCCACATGATTAAACACACCGTCGAGTACTACGCGGATACCTGCCTCATGCAGCTTATTTACAACCTGCTTAAAATCATCGTTGGTACCAAGACGGACATCTATCTTACGATAATCCCTCGTATTATATCCATGCGTATCAGATTCAAAGATCGGCGAAAAATAAATGGCATTGGCACCCAGCTTCTGAATGTGCGGGATCCAGTCGATCATCTTCAGTATCCTGCTCTGTGCATTCCCGTCATTCTCAAAAGGCGCCCCGCAAAAACCGAGCGGATAAATCTGATAAAAAACACTTTCATATGCCCACATATCTGTCTCTCCTCTATTGCTGGTTTCTTCATTGCCAGTCTGCTGCCTGCTGGCACCTGACAGCTGTTCTTATTCTATCACAGAAGTGCTTCGGAAACAATAAAAAGGGGGTAGTTCTTCATAATCATATCGAAACAGAACAGCCGGTATCCGTTCAGCCGGTGAATCGTCTCTGTCCGCATGGATACGGTTTCATCCGGCGGCACGTTCTCACTCCGTGAAAAAGCGCAGCGGACACTAGGCTCGAAAACACCTCGCCAAGTGCCGGCGTTTTTCAAGGACCGCCGGATGAAACCGTATCCATGCGGACAGAGACGATTCACCGGCTGAACGGATACCGGCTGTTGGGTAGCTTTGATGGTTACTTGCAGCTTTCCATGCAAAGTTATCCACATTTTTCTGACGCGTTTTATGACACATACGACATTTATCTATAAGAAATCCCCAATTTCCACATAGTTATCCACATTGACTATGCTGTCATATGACACAGACATCTGTATTTTTCTGCAAGTTTCAACATCAATTATGCAATTTTGTTGTCTACATCAGTCAATACTAGATATTGTGTCCCAAATATGATATACTCCTTTATATATACCAGATCGAGTGAAAACACGTGTTATTAAATAGTGAGTCAAAAGACGCTGTCTGCAAAGCGAAACCGCTGCCGGTACACTGTCGGTAGCAGGCACTGTGAGTCCGTCGGTACTTAGGTGCCGTATTTGGGCACCTTATGTACCGCTACGGACGAAGTGTAGCGAAAGCGGGCCTGCCACCGACAGTGTACCGGCAGCGGTTCCGCTTCGCAGACAGAGTCTCACCCCCCAACATTATAAAAGAAGGAAAGGAATACTTTATGATACGATTAGGTTCCCATGTCGGCATGAGCGGGAAAGAAATGTTTCTCGGCTCTGCCAAAGAAGCCGTCTCTTACGGCGCCAATACACTCATGCTCTATACCGGAGCTCCACAGAACACAAAACGTAAGGAACTCTCTGAATGTCAGCTGGATGCCGGATGGGCATATTTAAAGGAGCACGGAATCGATCAGATCGTCATCCATGCTCCCTATATTATCAATCTTGCCAATACCGTAAAACCGGAAGTATTTGAGCTTGCCGTTGAATTTCTGACGCTGGAGTTCAAACGCTGTGCTGCCTTTGGCAGTCAGATTCTGATCCTGCATCCCGGTGCCCACGTCGGTGCCGGTACGGATACCGGAATCTCTCAGATTGTAAAAGGCTTAAACGAAGTACTTGCTGCCGTTCCGGACGGCTATATTGCATTAGAAACCATGGCAGGAAAAGGCTCCGAGATCGGTGCATCCTTTGAAGATCTCGCCCGGATCTATGACGGCGTGCATTCCTGCGACAGACTCCGTGTCTGCTTTGATACCTGTCATGTCCATGATTCCGGCTATGATATCATTCATGATTTTGACGGTGTCATGGAGCGCTTTGAGCATTTGATCGGCAAGGATCAGATTGCCGTCTTTCATATCAATGACAGTAAGAATCCCTGTGGCGCCAGAAAAGACCGCCATGCCAATATCGGCGATGGCTATATCGGTTATGATACGCTTCACCGGATCGTGCATCATCCGGATTTTCTGTCTGTTCCAAAGATTCTGGAGACACCGTACCGACCGTCACCGGACAACCCAAAGATCACTGTTGCACCTTACAAAGAAGAAATTGAGTGGCTATTACAATCATAGCCACTCATTCCAAAAACGTTCAATCCTTTTTCCGATCGTATCACCTGTCACGACCTCAAACTGTTCCCATTCCCGCGGAAACATACTCTGATATGCCGGCTGTAAAAAGCGATGATCCAAAAGTGCTACGATCCCGATATCCTCCGCCGTACGGATTACACGTCCGGCTGCCTGCAGCACCTTATTCATCCCCGGATAACGATAGGCATAATCAAAACCGTTTCCACGTTCTTTATCAAAATAGTCCTTTAAAATCGTCCGTTCAAAACAGACCTGCGGCAATCCTGTTCCGACAATCACGGCACCGATCAACGCATCTTTCTTTAAATCAATTCCTTCACTGAACATGCCTCCAAGCACGCAGAAACCGATCAGGCACTTCTCATCATCATAGCTGATTTCCATATCGATCATACTTTCCAGATCACATTCCGCATTTCCCGAAAACCGATTAAGAAATTCCTCCCGGGCGCCCTCATTCATGCTGCTTTCCTGCACAATGCACTCCATATAGGATGCATCATATTCATACTCCATGAACAGATCATATACATTCCGTAGAAATTGATGAGACGGAAAAAATACCATATAATTCCCGTAACGCATATCTACGATCTTATGGATATATGCCGCAATCTTCCGGTATTCCTGATCTCCCCGGCTCGTATATTTGCTGGTCACATCGGATGCAATGTAAAGCCCTCTTTTTTCAGGATTAAAGGTGGAACCGGCATAGACCTCATAATCCGTTTCTAAACCGCCAAGCAGTTTTTTATAATATTGAATCGGCAGAAAAGTTGCCGAAAACAAGATACTGCTGCGTCCTCGCGCCATGCATTCCTGCAGATTCAACGACGGATCCACGCAAAACAGCTTTACCAGAAATCTGCCGTCCTCCTCGATCTGCGCATAAGGGACATAATGCTCATCCACAAGTTCCGATATCATCAGGAAGTGCGATACCTCAAAATAAAAATCAAGTACCGCTTCCCGTTCCTCATGCATCCGGTCTCCGGCATCCGTATTTTCCAGATACTTTGCCATTGCCTCACTCAACCTGTTTAACAGCATCGTAAAGCCGCCAAGCATCGGTTCTGTCTGACCTATATCACAGCTTCGTTTTAACGTCAGAAGCTCTTTATTACATTTTTCCAATAATCCCTCAATATACGGAAGCTTTCCCTTGATCATTCGTTTAAGTTCCAAAAAGTCTTCCTTATAGAGCTGTGCGCTGTACATCTGCCGTCCGCGCTCCACCAGATTGTGTGCCTCATCGATCAGAAACAGATTGTCTCCCGATGCGCCTTCCGCAAAAAAGCGCTTCAGATACACATGCGGATCAAATACATAATTATAATCACAAATGACCGCATCTGCGAACAGACTCATATCCAGACTCATCTCAAACGGGCAGACACGATATTTTTCCGAATATCGCTCAATCGTCTCCCGGCTGCACCGCTCCTCATGCGTCATACAGTCATACAGACATTCATTGATCCGGTCAAAGTGTCCTTTGGCATAGGGGCACGCATCCGGATTACAGACGGTTTCCTTCATCGGACAAATTTTCTCTTTTGCAGTCAGGATAATGCTGCGAAACACAAGACCGCCTTCTCTGAGCTTCTGAAAAGTCTCATCCGCTACCGTCCGCGTAATCGTCTTTGCCGTCAGATAAAAAATCCGTTCCGCCATTCCCTTTCCGACGGCTTTTACTGCGGGGAAAATAGTTGCGACCGTCTTTCCGACGCCTGTCGGGGCCTCCAGAAAAAGCTTCTTTTTATGATATATAGTTTGATAAACATAGGATACCAATTCCTTTTGCCCTTCACGGTAGGCAAACGGAAATTCCAGCTGTGCAATACTCTCGGTCCGTTTCTTTTCCCAGGCAATCCGGTAATCTGCCCATTTACGGTATTCATCAATCAGTGCCTCATACCAGAGCGACAGCTCCTCAAACGAATAATGCTCATGAAAATAACGGATATTCTCCGGAAGCACCTGCTCCCGAAAAGTATCTGTATCGAGATTCACATAGGTCATGCGGACACCGATCTCAGACAATCCTTCTTTTTTGGCATACATATACGCATAACATTTTGCCTGCGCCAGATGAACCTTTACCGGCTCCTTCAGCTTTTGCACATCCCGGTACATTCCTTTGATCTCATCAATCACAACCTCAGACACCGTCTGAATGATACCGTCGGCTCTGCCTTCAATCGTCAGTGCATAATCATCAAATTGTTCCGTGATGCGAAGTGACACTTCCGCGGAATACTCCGGTCCCATATTCTTTTGTATTTCCCGATGGACCCTTCCTCCTGCCTGCATCGCCTGATCCGCCTGCGCCGCATGGCGATTGTCAAGATCTCCGCCACGCATGAGAAATTCCACCAGATTCCTTACTGAAATACGAATCTCCACTGTTTTTCCCCACGAAAACTTTTCTATAAAGTAAAAACGCTCTGTAAAAGATAGTGTACCCTATCTTTTACAGAGCGTCAATTTCTACCGGACCATCATAAATTGTTCTTCATCAGCAGGCACATGCCAGAGAACGAAGCAGAGCCTCAAATTCGCTGTTATATCCGTCATATTTGACATATAACGGTTTTGCAAAATCGAGGCCAAACACTCCTACAATCGATTTTGCATCCACCACATAACTGTGGTTGGAAATATCAATATCAAAGTCGCATTTGCTTGCAGCTTTTACAAATGTTTCTACATCAGCCGGGCTCATCATGATTGTTTTGGTAACTAATCCTGTCATAACTATCATCCTTTCTTAGTCAAAAGCAATACATTCATTACTAATTTATGAGCATCAATTTTTACTGTAAGCAATTATCGCACGTTTTTTTAAAAAGTAAAGTATTTTTTTCAATACAATTTTTGGCAATACAGCCCTGACGCCGACATTCTTCGACCATATCCATTCCGTTTCGACAGGAGATCATTGAAAAATATATTCTGCTTCTTTACCGATATCTTTATATTTTGGCAGACATTTCAAAAAGTGTATCAAGCAGTTCGGAAACTTCCATATAATACCGATCCGGATCGTTTTCCCCGCTTATCAGATAATGCTTCATTGCCCCCTGGGATAGATATCCGGACAATTTTCCGTATACGGCATGGTCTTGTGCTGTTCCGTATACCTGTGAAAGGAAAACACGGTACTCCGACAGTTTCTGCATCAGTTCTTCGCCGATTGTTTCCGCTGTCTCCTCACACGCCGTATCCAGAAACAGCGGCATATAAGGATAATTCCCCATAATCTTTGTTTTCACTGCTTCAATCTCTTTACAATGCTTCCAAAAATTATCGTTTCCCTGATTGACCATACCGGACAATTCCAGTTTCATATAGCGGATACTGTAATCACAGATAAAATCATACAAACCGGCTTTACTGACAAAATAATGAAACAGCAGCCCCTTACTGATCTCTGCCTCCTTGACAATCTCATCGGTACAGGCACGATAATATCCGTTTTTGGCAAATACCTTCAGTGCTGCGTTGATCATTCTGTCCTGTTTTTCTTTTTTTAAATTCCAAAACCGTTCATTCATGATATCGCCCTTCTGCTGACACATCTTTTGACTGGGTGAGTCGAATTTCATCATAGCACATCCGGACTTATTTTCCAAGTAGAAAAGCATGGAAATTATGAAATTTACATATAATGACTTGTGAGAAATTCCGGAATGTATTACAATATTCCTAACAGATATGAGTATCGAAGTTCAACAGGCAGAATTTGAAAGGAGTTACATTATGGCAAAGAAATTCGGAAAATTTTTACTTTTTACCGCCGCTGTCAGTGGTGCTGCAGCAGGCGCCTACTATTATCTCAAGAAGAAAAACGAAGCCTCTGAACCTACAGAGGACGATTTTGATGATTTTGACGATTTTAGCGATGATTCTGAGGAAGACACAGAAAAAGATACTTCCTCCAACCCTGAAGATCGCAGCTATGTGGATCTGAATCTGGATAAGGCAAAGGATGCACTTGAAAATGCCGCATCCCAGGCCGTAGAAAAAA
The DNA here is from genome assembly GCA_051888775.1 of Lachnospiraceae bacterium. GTDB lineage: Bacteria > Bacillota > Clostridia > Lachnospirales > Lachnospiraceae > JBJFCE01. The sequence goes on from JBJFCE010000074.1 coordinate 12,221, forward strand.
CAGAAGAATTTTTTGATGATGAGGACAATTCCAAGGACGCTATGTAACCTTCGGAAAGGGACTGTTGCACAAAACAGAATGCCTGCTCTGATACAGATAAACTCCACAAATTTGCGACAGCATTAGGAACGTGAGCCGAGCAAATTTATGGAGCTTATCTGTATCAGAACAGGCATTCTGTTTTGTGTGACAGTCCCTTTCCGGCGCTTAATATTAATTGCGTCCGTTTCATTTTTCTATCTTTTCAGGCAGATCTGCAACAATTTCAGCCCCGCACGGATCTGATCCATTGTCAGACCGCCAAACCCAAGCAGGATCGTATGAGAAAGCCAGGATGCTTCGGTCCCTTCATGGTATTCCCGCAAATAATCCTGTAACGGATATACTTTCAGATTCATTGCAGCGGCACGATCTGCCATTTCCTGACCACTGATCCCCCGCTTGGAAGTCAGCAGCAGATACATACCTGCATTTTCTCCTGACACGGAAAAATCCGGTTCAAAGCCGCGCAATAAGGTAAGCATCAGGTCGTGCTTCTGTCTGTAATGTTTACGCATCTTATTCAGATGCCTTTCAAAAAAACCATCCTGTATAAATTCATTTAACGTTGCCTGATCGATCCTGGATACCGTCGAGGATAAAAAACTGCATCGCTCATGATAGCGCTGCATCAGCTGCTCGGGAAGCACCATATAACTGATACGGATTGCCGGTGCGATCGCTTTGGAAAATGTCCCGATATAGATTACACGCCCGTTTCTGTCCGAAGTCTGCAAAGACGGAATCGGCTTCCCCTGATAGCGGAATTCACTGTCGTAATCATCTTCAATCAGGTAACGGTCCTCGCCCTTCGATGCCCATGCCAACAGCTCTGTTCTGCGTCCGATCGGCATGATCCTTCCTGTCGGATACTGATGGGACGGCATCACATATGCCGTATCGGCTCCTATATCATATAATGCCCGTGCAGACATACCCTGACTGTCCATCGCAACCGTACGCACATCGTACTCCATGGACTGCATGATATGGCAGGCTCTCGGATACGTCGGATCCTCCATTCCTACAATCCGCTTTTCTCCCAGAATATAACGGAGTAACATCAACAGATATTCGTTTCCGGCTCCGATAATTATGCGTTCCGGTTCACAACTGACACCTCTTGCAGAGTGCAGATAACGCGAGATAGTGCGCCGAAGGTTCAGATCACCCTGTGCTGAACCGGGAGAAAAAAGCTCCAGTCTGTCATCATTCAGGGTATTCCTTGTAATCTTTCTCCATGTATCGAACGGAAACAATGTCATATCAATCGCATTCGGCGAAAAATCAATCTGATACTGCCTTGCAGGTACTGTTTCTTTCTTCTTTTCTTCTTGCTTTTCCTGAGATTCGATCTTTAGGATGTCCTCCACCTTGCAGACAAAGTATCCCTTATATGGGCGCGCTTCAATATATCCTTCTGCCTGCAACTGGTCATAAGCAAAGATCGCCGTACTTCTGGAAATTCCAAGAGAATCCGCCAAAGAACGCGTAGAGGGAAGCCTCTCCCCATAGAGAAGCTTCCCTACTCTGATCTCAGAAACAATATATTCATAGATTTGTTCATACAATTTTTTAGAACTGTTCGGATCTAAATATACGGTCAATTCATTCATTTCATCTTCTGCTGCTCCTTGATTTTTGTCATCAGGAGTTCTTTCAAGTCTCTTGCCTTTTCCTTCATACGCGGATTTGTACCGGGAGATACCAGAATATTGCTGACCAGCTTTGTCGCCACATCAAACTGTTCAAACCGCAACGCCGTAACTGCGATCAGATAGTCCACGGTCGATTCATCCATTCCGCACATCGGATACCCTTCCGTCTGTCGTGCTGCCAAAAAACCTTCCAACGCGTTTCTTAAAAATTCATTCTCCGAAGCTTCATTCTCCGCTTTTTTCTTGGCATATTCCTTATCGGTCTTATCCAGATGCTCTCCCTGTCCACGCAGCAGCCATGCTGTCTTTAAACAGATATACGCCTTCTCGCTTGCCTTTGCCTGCTTTACGATTGCATTTGCAAGTGCCAGCTTATAGCGCTCCAACGCCTCCTCATAGCTGTAAATCTCATGAACCTCTTTCGGCGGCTTAAACGATTTGGAGATCACTTGGGCAATCCTCTGTGCCTGAGGTGCCGTCAGGAATTTAAAATACCGGCTGAGTGCCGAATACCCACAGTGCGGGCAAAGTATGACATCATATTTTAACATATCGATATTCTCATACTTCGGCCGAAGATCCAGATCCGTTCCGACCAATTTCGCCTTTCCGATCTTGACGGTTTTTGCCTTAAAATCTTTCTCACAGATCGGGCATGTGAATGTTTTTTCAAACACAAAATCCTGCTCCTGTGGCACACGCGGTGCCTCCGGCGCTGCTGCCTTTCCCGTCTCGGGAGTTTCATAAACATTCATGCCTTCCAGTCCGCCAAGTCCGAACTGACCAAGACCATCCAATAAACCCACAGCTACACCTCCACCATGATCTAACGCTTATCCATTCTGCTTCAGGATTCTTTTTTCGGTAGTACAAAAGAGCTCTTCAATGAAACGATACGGTTAAATACCAGTGCATCCTCCTTAGAATCCTTATAATCCACGCAGAAATATCCCTGTCTTACAAACTGGAAGCTTTCATATGCTTTTGCTCCCTTAATCGCCGGCTCTACATAACAATTCTTTAATACGGTCAGAGAATTCGGATTCAGATTCAGACTGCCGTCCTCTTCATTGTATACACCCTTCTCTTCGTCTATGATATTCTCATACAAACGCACTTCAACCGGTACCGCATATTTACAGGGTACCCAATGAATCGTTCCCTTTACTTTTCTGCCATCCGGACTGTTACCGCCTTTTGACTCCGGATCATAGGTACCGTGAACTACCGTTACCCTACCGTTTTCATCCTTTTCAAATCCGGTGCACTTCACAAAATATGCATTCATCAGACGTACTTCATTGCCCGGGAACATACGGAAATACTTCTTGGGCGGTTCCTCCATGAAATCGTCCCTGTCAATATACAGCTCTCTTGCAAAAGGAACCTTTCTGCTGCCGAGTGCTTCGTTTTCCAGATTGTTCGGAATCTCGACTTCTTCCTCCTGATCCTCCGGGTAATTATCGATCACCAGCTTAATCGGATCCAATGCTGCCATAATACGAGGGCGCTTTGTCTTCAGATCTTCTCTGATACAGTACTCAAGCATCGCATAATCCACAGAAGAATTGCTCTTGGAAACACCGCACAACTCCACAAACATCTTAATGGACTCCGGCGTAAAACCTCTTCTGCGCAGCGCAGCAATGGAAACCAGTCGCGGATCATCCCATCCGTCTACAATCCCTTCCTCTACCAGCTTCTTGATATATCGCTTTCCTGTTACCACATTGGTCAGATACATCTTTGCAAACTCAATCTGTCTGGGCGGATGAGGATATTCCAGTTCCCGTACAACCCAGTCATATAACGGTCTGTGATCCTCAAATTCCAGTGTACAGATAGAGTGTGTGATCCCTTCGATCGCATCCTCGATCGGATGTGCAAAATCATACATCGGATAAATACACCACTTATCTCCCGTGTTCTGATGACTCATATGCGCCACGCGGTAAATGATCGGATCACGCATATTGATATTCGGCGAAGCCATATCAATCTTGGCACGTAAGGTCTTCTCACCATCCGCATATTTACCCGCCTTCATATCTTCAAACATCTGAAGATTCTCTTCGATGCTCCGGTCTCTGTTCGGATCATTCTTTCCGGGTTCCGTCAGAGTACCTCTGTATTCGCGCATCTGCTCCGCTGTCAGGTCAGACACATATGCCTTCCCCTTTTTAATCAGCTTTACAGCGCCTTCATACATCTGATCAAAATAATCGGAGGCAAAAAACAATCTATCTTCCCAATCGGCACCAAGCCACTCAATATCTTTCTTAATGGACTCTACGAACTCGGACTTTTCTTTGGTTGGATTCGTGTCATCAAAACGCATATTGAATTTTCCATGATATTTCTGTGCCAGTCCGTAATTCAACAGAATGCTCTTTGCATGACCGATATGAAGATATCCGTTCGGTTCCGGAGGGAATCGCGTATGAACAGTATCATAAACACCCTCTGCGAGATCCTTGTCTATTTCAAGTTCAATAAAATTCTTGGATACAACTTCCTTTTCTTCGGTTTTGTTTTCCATATTCTCTGCACCACTCATAAGCCTTTACCGGTTCTTCGCCCCGGTCTCCTCCTTTTGCGCTTTTCGGTATTTCTTGTCTTAGCCCATCATAGCACAAAATCAGGGAATGAACAAGATTCATCCCCCGATTATTTCCCGATACATCCCCCGATTATTTTCTCGCGGATACCCGCTGGTATACTTTTGGAAACAGTCCCTTCTCTACGATAAAGATATCATGAAGATCATCTTTTCTGATGCAGAGATAATCTCCCGGTTTTCCAAGCTGATACTGCTCCTCATTCCCTACCGGAAATACCTTGACTGTTTTGGTCAATTTCTTTGCATATACCTCAATATCCCCGATGCTTTCACACTTTCCAGCATACGGAAGCAATTCTTCCACGCGATTATCCGTATTGCTCTTTACGATCGGCTTATAAGCCAATTTTTTCAGTGCCGGCATTTTTCCTGCCCGGATACGATTCCATTTGCCAAACTCCTCTTTATCACGCAGATACACTTCTCCCTGCAAACCGATCATAATATAGTGATTTCCGTCAACCACCATATTCAGATCACCTTCCATGGAACGAATCGTTATCGGCGTTCCGACCGGGAAAATATCCGTCGGATTCACATAGCCGAGTGATATTACTTTATGCTTGTATTCTCTCATCCCGGCTGCATCTGCTTCGTACGTTGCCGCATAGATCACCGCATTATGATCAAAAAATTGAGACATTCTGCTGCCAAAGAAAGACTGGGTATTGAGTGTCGGATGCTTTGCCTCATACAGCTTTCTGCTGACAAATCCGCCCGCCTTATCCGTATGACCACCGCCCGAACCGATTCCTTCCGTCAGATACGCAACCAGTTCATTGGCATGGACCTCTTTGCTGCAGCTTCTGACCGACAACTTATATCCGTCATCCTGCTCATTATAGACAACGCAGGAATGAATTTCCGCTACCTGTATCAGAAAATCGCTGATCAGACCAAGCAGATTCGGATCACACGGTTTCGTTTTTACCACAACGTAATGATAATCCGCATTATACATACTTCTTAACAAGGCAATACCGGCGATTTCCAGTTCCTGCAAGGACAGGTTACTCTGTTTGAGTTTTTGAATAATATTCGGATCATACATGATATCATCACGCATATCCATATCGTTCGGATTGAACACTTCGGTCAACTGATTGGAATCCGTATACAGACCATAATACAGTGCGGTTCCGAGCCGCATATTGGTAATCTGATATCCTGCCTCACCAAGCATCTTCCATACCAACGTGGAACAGCTGTCATAAGACGGCTCAATCCTGCTCATCGGATAATCCTTTACCTCTACCTGATGATGGTCAATGATCGCAATCGCATCGGCTTCCAACCTTGTAACATTTCCTGCCCCATACTGGCAATCCACAGTAATCAGGAGCCCCTCTACAGGCTGACTGCCGTCTTCCACATACTCAATCGGAATATCCAGATCTTCTAACATCAAAAGCAGATTTGCTTTATGGATCCGGTTTCGCCCACTATAGATCAAACGCACCGTTTTTTCTTTAAATTTAAAATAAGAATACAGACCATAGCCCGAAGCGATTGCATCACCGTCGGGATTATCATGGCACTGAATTGTAATAGAATCATACTTTTCCAGATCTTTTAGCTGCAGCATTCTTTTGCCTCTCATGTTTTTTCTGTGTATTTAATCCGGAGAGATTTCCCTCATTCTCCGCTTTCTGTTGTAATAACGGTGCAAACTTCTCATCAAAGGAAGTCCGGTTCATCGGTCTTCCGAAATAATATCCCTGAATCAGTCTGACCTTCATTCCTTCCAGCACCTGCATCTGCTCCTTGCGCTCGATTCCTTCCACGCAGACATAGACGCCGATTGACTGGGCAAGCTCTGCCACCATCTTGATAAATGCCTGTGAATATGTATCCTTATCCAGATCCTTAACAAAGGTCTGATCCACCTTAATCACGTCTAACGGCATTTCCCTGATATGATTCAGCGAAGAATAGCCGGTTCCGAAATCGTCCAACGCAATCCGAACCCCAAGCGCCTTGATCCTGCCGAGAATATTCTTCATCTTCTCCATATCATTAATTGCAAGACTTTCCGTTACTTCCAGTGTCAGATTGCCCGCATTGATCCCGCTCTCGTGAATAACAGTTTCAATGGATTCTACCACATCACTTTGAAGGAGCTGGACAACGGAGAGATTGACATTGATCTTATAATTCGGATACCCGTTATCATTCCACTCCCGAAGCGTTTTACATGCTTCTCTGAGTACAAAATTGCCAATCGGATTGATCAGTCCCAGATACTCCGCAAGCGGAATAAATTCGGAAGGAGATATAAATCCGAGTTCCGCCGAATTCCAACGCACCAGTGCTTCTGCACCTGTACAGGGATTCCCTTCTTCCTGAATATCCACGATCGGCTGATAATAGACCTCAAAGCCCTGATATCCCTGATTGGTAGCATCACGCATATTTTTTTCCATATCCAGACGTCTTCCGGAATCCGAATTTATCTTGTCCGTATACCGTGCAATCCGATTCTTGCCGCCATGCTTTGCCTCATACATGGCAATATCTGCTTTTTTAATCAGATCCTGCACATTGTCGCTCTCATCCGGGAACTCTGCAATACCCATACTCATCGTACAGTAATAGTCGGCATCCTTCAAGAACCAAGGTTTGGAAAAGATCAGCTTAATTGCCTCTACGATCCGCTCCAGACGCGGATAGAGTTCCACGGGAATAATAATAACGAATTCATCTCCACCCATGCGGTAACAGGTATCCTGAATATCCTCTATCCGTTGTATGCTATGTGCGATCGCCTGCAGCAGCACATCACCGTACTGGTGTCCGAGCCCGTCATTGATATGTTTAAAATCATCCAGATCCAAATAGAGAATCGCACCCTTTTGATGATGCTTCTTGGCGTAATCGATCTGAATCGCCAGATCCCTCTCGCAACACATACGGTTATAAAGTCCTGTCAGATAATCAGTATATGCCTGCTGTTCGATTTTCTTCTGGTATAGTTTCTTTTCCGTAATATCATAAGCTGAATAAAGAAGCGCCTTTCGCCCATCCATCCATGTAATCACAGTGGTATACAACTCATAATATCTGGCTTTCTCTTTACGGAAGATCTCTCTGTGTTCCTCCTCACCGACCATGCCGGGATTCACAAAAATTTCTTCCAGCCTTCCTTCCATCAATTCCTTCTCAAAGGTAGCTTTCAATACCCTGTTGACAAACAGGGTCATACCGGTTGCCTGATCCCGCACATATACTGCACACCCCACATGATCCAACAGGGCTTCCAGCGTTGCATACGAGCTGACCAACGAATTTTTCTGGATACGTTTCGTCAGAATGCTCTGTATCACCTGCACGGTGTCATGGAGAAAACGGATTTCTTCCTCACTCCAATGCTTCTTTTTCTTACACTCGTGAAACGATGCATACATGCTGACCTGCCCGTTTACGAACATCGGAAAGGTCGCACGTGCCATAATATGCGCTTTCTCCATCCATTCCCGTTCCTGTGACGGACACTCCGTATCATAAGAAACCACGCTTACCGTATTGCCCTTTAACAAGGGAGAGCGCACAATATTTCTTGTTTTTTCAAACACGGAAACCAACCCCTGATGGCACCATTCCGCCACCACATCCATGGTCTCACCGTCCCGGTTCAGTTTGAAAATCTGTGCACTTCCGATATCGAGATGTTCTCCTGCAATCCGAAGAATATCGGTAAATACCACCTCCACAGGGTCATCCCTGTCCAACAACTGTACGATCTGTGTCAGAGCCTCAGCCCGCTTCAGTGCCAGCCCCAAGCTCTCTTTATCCGTTATATTCTTCTGGTTCCTGATCTCTGTATCCATTACCCGGATACGTGCTTCCAGGATACTCTGTGTCAGAATACGGATCAGATCCATGATATGATACAGATTTTTTTCTTCTATCTGTCTTGACATTCCGTCTAACAGATTGTCCCCTTCTTCCATTTTAAGAACCGCACAGATTCCCCAAGTCAGTATCGGCTTTTTATCAATATTGATATTAATCGCGGCAATTTTAACATTGTCGTAGCAGGTGTCCTCAACAATCTGATCCTCCAACGGATCAGCCATCACGCGCTCACATACACGAAAAAAAGCATCCTGACCAAAGCTGTCAAACAGTCTGCGAACTTCCGCTTCACTGCCTGACATCTCCGTCAGCATGCATCCTTCCTGATCTACACAAAAAGCATAGAGATTTCCAACCGTACAGAAATAATCCTGTATCTTCTTCAATCTCGTTTTATCAATAACATGATCTGTCGAAATCCCCGCCTGCATTCCTTTGATAATGCTCTCCATGATATGAGCTCCTTGCTTAATCCATGTCCCCTTGATCATGGATTATATAATATTACCCCACATATATTCTACTTCATATTCATGGCAAATGCAACAATGGAACCGAAGAAAATCCCCGGTTCCATTGTCATTTTTCATAAATTTTCGTCGTTTATTTATCATCCGTACTATAGTTCGGTGCTTCTTTTGTAATATGAATGTCATGCGGATGGCTCTCACGCAGTGCCGCAGCAGATATCTTTACGAACTTTCCGTTCTGCTTTAATTCCTCGATCGTACGTGTACCGCAGTAGCCCATACCGGAGCGCAGGCCGCCCATCAGCTGGAATACCGTATCCTCCACCATGCCTTTGTAAGCAACTCGTCCTTCCACGCCTTCCGGAACAAGCTTCTTTGCATCCGTCTGGAAATAGCGGTCCTTGCTGCCGTTTTCCATTGCAGCGATCGATCCCATGCCACGGTATACTTTATATTTTCTGCCCTGGAACAGCTCAAACGTTCCCGGTGCTTCATCACAGCCTGCAAAGATGGAGCCCATCATACATACGTTACCGCCGGCTGCGATTGCCTTGGTCAGATCTCCGGAATACTTGATACCACCGTCTGCAATGATCGGAATGCCATACTCCTTGGCAACGGCATAAGAATCCATAATTGCGGAAATCTGCGGAACACCGATACCTGCGACGATACGGGTGGTACAAATGGAGCCCGGTCCGATACCGACCTTAACCGCATCGGCACCAGCCTCAATTAATGCTCTTGTTCCTTCTCCGGTAGCAACGTTACCTGCAATGACCTGCAGATCCGGATATTTTTCCTTGATCATACGCAGACAGCGAAGAACGTTCTCGGAATGTCCGTGTGCACTGTCCAGTACGACAACGTCCACCTTGGCATCCACAAGCGCTGCAACACGATCCAGCACATTGGCTGTAATACCAACGCCCGCACCGCAGAGAAGTCTTCCCTGAGAATCCTTTGCAGCCAAAGGATATTTGATTGTTTTCTCGATATCCTTAATGGTAATCAGACCTACCAGATTGTAATCATCATCTACGATCGGAAGTTTTTCTTTTCTTGCCTTTGCAAGAATCTTCTTTGCTTCCTCAAGCGTGATGCCGGCCTTGGCGGTGATCAGCCCTTCACTGGTCATGGATTCCTTGATCTTCTTCGTAAAATCCGTTTCAAACTTCAGATCACGGTTTGTAATAATACCGACCAGCTTTCTTCCCTCTGTGATCGGAACACCGGAAATACGGAACTTGCCCATCAATGCATCGGCATCTGCAAGTGTATGTTCCGGAGAAAGAGAAAAAGGATCGGTGATAACGCCGTTCTCGGAACGCTTTACCTTGTCAACCTCCTCAGCCTGTGCCTCAATCGACATATTCTTGTGAATAATACCGATACCGCCCTGTCTGGCCATGGCGATTGCCATTCTGTGTTCCGTGACCGTATCCATTCCGGCACTCATAACCGGAATATTCAGCTTGATCTTCTTTGTAAGCCATGTGGTTAAATCAATCTGATTTGGAATCACCTGAGAATAACTCGGTACCAACAGCACATCATCAAAAGTAATTCCTTCACCAATAATCTGACCCATTTTCTTGCTTCCTCCTCATAGTTTGTATTTTTATCAGGCATTTGCAAAACTCTGCCCGTGGACCGGAGCCGGTGCTTACCAGCTTGTCGGTGGTGGGCACGCTTTCGCTACACTTCGCCCGTAGCGGTACATAAGACACCAAAATACGGTGCCTAAGTATCGACGGACTCACAGTGCCCACCACCGACAAGCTGGTAAGCACCGGCTCCGGTCCACGGGCAGAGTTTCGCAAATGCCTATGTATTTTTATTTTTTATAACAAAATTATGTGCCGGTGTCAATCCGTAAATACTTTTCTCGGTGCAATATTTTTGATCGCATGCACAAGAGCCTCATTTGGCTCCAGAATTACACCGCTTTGTCCATTGTGTACCAGAAGATAACGGTTTGCCTCGCTTCTTCCCGAGCTGTAATCCGCCACTTTTCCGAGACGATCCTTATAATCTGCCACATGCCATGAGTTGACCGGTGCAAACACCTCCAGACGCTCCATATTGATCTGGGCGATTTTTTTACGTTTGCTCTTTGCCATGATCTTGTCCACGGTCAGTTCCTTATCCACATACAGATACTCATATTCCAGATTTGCATTCATATACGCAAAATATGCCGCCACACCAAACAGTATCACTCCCAGCAGCATCAGGATATTCGAAGTCAGAAAAAACAAAACCGCAAATACTGCGGCACACGCAATCACAAATCCGCTCAATATCTTATCCTTCATCGGCGTTTCTCTTTTCACCAGTAATTCCACATAGCTTTCACTCATAGTTTTCCAGCCTTTCCGGTACGTAAAAGTGCTTCACTCCTACGCCCTTTTCTTTCTGTATTCTGTTTCACCACAAAAAAATCCTGTGCAATAAAACATTCTTACTATAAATAATAGAACATCTTCCCTGATTATTCAATAAAGTTCATTCTTTTTTTAGATTCTTTTTGGGAATGCTTCATTGACTTTCTGCCCATGCGACAGTAAGATATTTCTATACGAGAGGGACATACAAATGGGTGATTATAATACGGTAAATGAAGAAATCCGTGCGCAGCGCGAAAAAGTCAGAAAGATGCCTTGGTACAAACAGCTGGGGCACTACTGGCATTATAATAAATGGATCATTTTGGGAACTGCTGCCGCTGTTATTTTGATTGTCAGCATGATCAGAAGTGCCATCAATCACAAGGATGCCTATCTGACGGGCGTTCTCATGAATTCCAATCCGTCCGAATCCGAAGCAGAAGCCTTAGAACAGCTATATATCGATCATTACGGAGTGAATACCGAACGCTATTCTGTAGATTTTGACTGTTCGCTCGGTTACCATATAGAAGACCCTACCGATTCCGTCAGCACTTATACACCGCCTAAAATGCTAGCCTATTCCGAAGGGAAAGTGGGCGACTTCTTTCTCTGTGATACGGATACGTATGATTTCTTTGCACAGAGCGGTTATTTTGCAGATCTGAGGCAGGTACTTTCAGAAGATCTGCTGACGCAGTATGAGGACCGCCTTTACTATTATGATGCAGAAGACGGAAGAGGCGAAATTCCCGTTGCCATCCGTTTGGAAACCCCGGAATCGTTTCGGTCTTTCCTCGGATATGCAGATGATGAGGAATTGCTGTTTTCCATTTTTTACAACAGCAGGCAACCTGAGCATGCGCTGGAATTTCTGTCCCTGATGTTCAATAACTAAGCCAATATCAATTTTTTACTACATCTCTCCTAATAAAGAAAGAGGATGTCCATGATTTATCGGGCATCCTCTTTCAGTTTATTCTACAGCATTTCCTTCAACATCTGATTGACCATGGCAGGATCGGCTTTTCCGTGCATTGCCTTCATCGTCTGTCCGACCAGGAAACCAATCGCCTTTTCTTTTCCGTTTCGGTAATCTTCGACGGACTGCGGGTTGTTCGCAATGACCTGCTCAATCGTCTGCTTTAAGGCACCGCTGTCATTTACCGTTTTTAAACCATGCTCCTCCACGTACTGCTCCGGATCGATATCCTGATCAAACATCACCTCAAAGACTTCCTTTGCAACCGTGCTGTTGATTGCCTTTTGATCCGTCAATTCTATCAGCTTTGCCAGATGCTCGGGTGAAAAACGGATATCCTCAGGATCCATCTCCCGCTCTTTTAACAGACGCAGTGTCTCCACCATCAGCCAGTTGGAAACCTTCTTCGGCTGTCCGCAGATGGCAACGGTCTGTTCAAACAGGTCCGCCATATGCTTGGTCTCTGTGATGATCTGAATATCATAGTCCGGTATATCGTATTCCGCTTTATAACGTGCCATCTTTTCGGTACGAAATTCGGGCTGTTTTTCACGGATACGTGCAAGCATCTCCTCTGATACCACGATCGGGGTCAGATCAGGATCAGGGAAATAACGGTAATCCTGTGCATCCTCTTTACTTCTCATCGCATAAGAGCAGCCCTTGGTATCATCCCATCTTCTCGTCTCCTGAATGACTTCCTTTCCTTCTTCCAACAGATCGATCTGGCGCTCCCGCTCTCCTTCGATCGCATGCTGGATCGCACGGAAGGAATTTAAGTTCTTCATCTCGGTACGGGTACCAAACTTCTCAGCACCTGCTTCACGGACGGACAGGTTCACATCCGCCCTCATGGAGCCCTCCTGAAGCTTACAGTCAGATGCTCCGAGATACTGGATGATCATACGAAGCTTTTCCAGATAGGCAATGACTTCTTCCGCACTGCGCATATCCGGCTCGGATACGATCTCGATGAGCGGCACGCCGGAACGGTTGTAATCGACCAGTGTCGTATCTTCCCATTCGTCATGGATCAGCTTACCGGCATCCTCCTCCATATGGATCTCATGGATACCGACCTTCTTCTTACCCGCATCTGTTTCGATCTCCACATAGCCGTTTCTGCAGATCGGCAGATATAACTGGGAAATCTGATAGTTCTGCGGATTATCCGGATAAAAATAATTCTTACGGTCAAACTTGGAATATCTCGTGATCTCACAGTTGGTTGCAAGCCCGACCGCAATTGCATGCTCCAATACCTGTTTATTCAATACCGGAAGGGAACCCGGCATGCCGGTACAGACCGGACAGGTATGGGAATTGGGCTCTCCGCCAAACTGTGTGGAGCATCCGCAAAAGATCTTTGTCTTCGTTGCAAGCTCTACATGCACTTCCAGTCCGATCACAGTTTCATAACTCTTGCTCATCTTACTTCCCCTCCTGTTCCGAACCCGAAGCACATGCTGTCTGTGCATCTGCTGTATTTCTATTACTGTTTTTTCCTAAATCTTCCGGTACACCAAATGCACCACGCGCCTGCTCATAGGTATAAGCCGTACGGATCAGTGTATGCTCTTTAAAACAGTCTCCGATCAGCTGTAATCCGATTGGCAGTCCCTGATCATCCCGTCCGCACGGAACACTGATGCCGGGAAGACCTGCCAGATTCACGGATATCGTATAAATATCGCCCAGATACATCTGGATCGGATCGGAAAGGCTCTTTCCAAGCTCCGGTGCCGTTGTCGGTGCCACAGGTCCGAGGATCACATCATACTTTGCAAATGCTTCATCAAACGCTTTTTTGATCAATGCTTTTACTTTCAGTGCCTTCAGATAATACGCGTCATAATAACCGGAGCTTAACACGAAGCTTCCGAGCATGATTCTTCTTTTTACCTCAGCGCCAAAGCCCTCGGAACGGGTTTTCTTATACATCGGGTGCAGCCCCTCGAATTCTTTGGTACGGTACCCGTATTTGATTCCGTCAAAGCGTTCCAGATTGGAGCTTGCTTCCGCTGCCGCAATCGTATAATAGCAGGGGATCGCATATTGTACGAGACTTAAATCAAACTCCTCGATCAGCGCACCGCGCGAACGCAATACCTCCGCTGCCTGCAGCACCGCTGCCTTTACCTGCGGATCAAGTCCTTCGCCGAAATAATCCCGCGGGATGCCGATCTTTAATCCTTTGACATCCTCAACCAGACTTTCCGTATAGTTTGTATTTTCCACAGCCACACTGGTAGAATCTTTTAGGTCCTGTCCGGCGATCACTTCCATGACAGCCGCACAGTCGGACACATTTTTACAAAGCGGCCCGATCTGATCCAGGGATGACCCGTAGGCAATCAACCCGTATCTGGAGACCGTACCGTAGGTCGGCTTCATACCGACGACACCGCAAAAGGATGCCGGCTGTCTGATCGATCCGCCCGTATCGGAGCCCAGTGCGAAAAAGCATTCCTGCGCTGCGACTGCTGCTGCAGAGCCGCCCGAAGAGCCGCCCGGTACATGTGCCGGATTCCACGGATTCTTCGTAACACCGTATGCGGATGTCTCGGTCGTAGAGCCCATGGCAAACTCATCCATATTGGTCTTTCCGATGACCACTGCTCCCGCATCCTCCAGTTTTTTCACCGCTTCTGCGGAAAAAGTCGGAATAAAGTTTCCGAGTATCTTAGAGGAACACGTTGTTAAAAGTCCCTTCGTATTCATATTATCTTTGATCGCAACAGGGACACCCGCAAGCGGACCTGACAGGGTGCCCGCTTCGATCTGCGCCTGCACCTCTTTTGCCCTGCTCCTTGCACCTTCCCTGTCAACCGTCACATAGCAGTGATAATCCTGTTCCACCGCATCAATTCTGGAAAGCACCGCCTCCAATGCTTCGACCGCAGTAACCCTTCCTTCTTTGATCTGTGAAGACAGCTCCAAAGCCGTATATTGTAAAATCTCTTTTTCCATACATATCCTTTCATGCCGGACATTCTGTCCCGGCTTTTACATATCAAAGGTCGGCGGTACCACAAAGGAATCCTTGCTTCTCTCCGGTGCATTGGCAAGTGTCTCTTCCCTGCCGTCACCGTTTGTCACAACATCCTCGCGAAATACATTGTGGGCCTGAAACACATGGGACATCGGCTCCACACCCTCGGTATCCAGTTCTCCCAGCTGATCGATATAGTCAAGCATCCTGCCCATATCCACCTTCGCCTGCTCCTTTTCCTCATCGGAAAGCTCCAGCTTTGCCAGAATTCCCACATACTCGATCGTCTCATCACTGATCACATTCATGATGCCACTTCCTTTCTTGCATCCATCTTTCCATTTACCTTGTTCCTGAATCATTTCAGATATCCTAATTTCCTTACAAAAAGCATGTGCAACAGCCTCTGGAAGCACGCTGCCAAGGATATCGTCTGTCCCGCGTTTTCAAAGCTGTTAGAGGTCTTCTGAAAACGTCGGTACTTAGGCTGTGTCCTTTACAGCCTTACGTACCGCTACGTTTGAAGCAGAGCGAAAGCGTGCCTCAAACAGCTTTGAAAACGTGGGACAGACGATATCCCCTCGCACCTGCTACCAGAAAGCTGCACACTCCTTAATCACGCACCTTGATATGCACCTCGCGAAGCTGCTGCTCCGTCACATCATTCGGTGCCCCGCACATCAGATCCTGTGCGGAACCGCTCATCGGGAACGCGATCACTTCACGGATATTTTCCTCATTGCGAAGCAGCATCAGCATACGGTCCACGCCCGGTGCCATACCTGCATGAGGCGGCGCACCGAACTGGAAAGCCTGATACAATGCACCGAATTTATTCTTCAAAGTCTCTTCATCATAACCGGCAATCTCAAAGGCCTTGACCATGATCTCCATGTCATGGTTTCTGACAGCGCCGGAGGAAAGCTCCACACCGTTGCAGACAATATCATACTGATATGCCAGAATCTCCAACGGATCCTGCTCCTGCAATGCCTTTAAGCCTCCCTGAGGCATGGAAAACGGGTTATGCGTAAACCCGATCTGTTTTGTCTCGGGATCCAGCTCATACATCGGGAAATCGTTGACATAGCAGAAACGGTATGCTTTTTTCTCACACAGATCCAGCTTATTGCCAAGCTCGATACGAATCTGTCCGGCATAATAATTGGCCCTTTCTTCTTTATCTGCAATAAAGAAAATCGTATCTCCCGGAATAAGTCCTGCCATATCTGCCAGTTCTTTTTTCATTTCCTCAGGAATAAACTTGTCGATCGGTCCCTTATAAGTCATATCCTCGGCAACTTCCAGATAACCGAGTCCGCCCATGCCGAGAGAGGTTGCGAAGGAAAGCAGCTTCTCATGGAAGCCCTTGCTCATTTCTGCATGCACCTTAATCGCTCTGACAGTCTTTCCGATAAACGGCTTGAAAGTACATCTCTGGAAGAACTCCGTCACATCCATGATACGAAGCGGATTACGAAGATCCGGCTTATCCGTACCAAACTGTAACATCGCATCCTTATAGCTGATAATCGGATACGGTGCCTGTGTCACCTCATAGCCCTCCGGTGCAAACTTGGCAAAGGTTTCGGATAAAACTTCTT
This sequence comes from Lachnospiraceae bacterium, assembly GCA_051888775.1. Classification (GTDB taxonomy): domain Bacteria; phylum Bacillota; class Clostridia; order Lachnospirales; family Lachnospiraceae; genus JBJFCE01. Next base: position 28,831 of record JBJFCE010000074.1, read on the forward strand.
CACCCACACGGAATACATCCTCCTGTGTTGCAAAGCTCATCTCAAAGTCCAGCTGATAAAACTCACCCGGGGAACGGTCTGCTCTTGCATCCTCATCACGAAAACACGGTGCGATCTGAAAATAGCGGTCAAAACCGGATACCATGAGCAGCTGCTTATATTGCTGCGGAGCCTGCGGCAGCGCATAAAACTTGCCTTTATATTTTCTGGAAGGAACAATATAGTCTCTTGCACCCTCCGGTGAAGATGCACACAGGATCGGTGTCTGAATCTCCAAAAATCCCATTTCCGTCATTTTCTGTCTTAAAAAGCTGATTACCTGGGAGCGGAAAATAATATTGTCTTTTACCTTTTCGTTTCTCAAGTCCAGATAGCGGTATTTCAAACGAACATCTTCTCTTGTTTCCTTGGAGGTCATGACCTCAAACGGAAGCTGCTTGTAGACTTTGCCAAGGATCTCGATATGCTTTGCCTCCAGCTCGATCGTACCGGTTGGGATCTTCGGATTGTAAGTTTCCTCGTCACGCTTTTCAATCGGTCCCTCGATGGAAATACAGTTTTCCTTGGTGATGCCCCTTAAAAGGTCGGTCTGGCGCAGTACAACCTGAAGCACGCCGTACATATCCCGCAGATCGATGAAGGATACGCCGCCGTGATCGCGAATATTTTCTACCCAGCCTGCCACCTTGAGGGTCTTTCCGATGTCCTGTTCACTGATGTCTTTGATTGTTTTTGTTCTGTAGATGTTTTCGGTAACCATTTTTTCTCCTTTTTCTTTCCGGGGCTTTTCTGTGCTGATGGATGCTTATTATGCAGAGCATCCGGTAAAGGGGTTTACCGGATGCTGCGGCGTTCGCCAAGGCAGCTGCGTGCCGCAGCTGCCTTCTGTGGAAAATGTTTTCTTATGAAAAACCGAGCGAGCTTGGTTTTTCATAAGAAAACATTTTCCACGCATCTGCCTTGCAGATGCTTTGGCTCACTTTGACGCACAAAAAAGTCCCGGAATACATATGTTGTATTCCGGGACGGATATTCTTTCCGCGGTACCACCCGTTTTGAAGTTTGGAACAACAGCCCACTTACACGGCATCCAGACTCCCACTCTTAACACGTAACGTGTGCTTACGTCCTGCCCTAGCGGATATCCGGTTCGAACAGGCTGCTCCCGAGTGTTCCCTTCGTTACTTCCCATAAACAGCGCTCTCAGTCGGTGACGCCGTATTCCTGTCATGTTTCATAACAAGAGTCTCGTTCATTGCATTTCTCAACTGTCTGCCACATGCTACGAAACACATTTTGTATGATTGTATACACGCATCCAGACTTTTATGTTTAGATACTAACACCATTCTTCCCCGATTGCAAGAATTTTTTCAAAAAATTGCATTTATCCGTCCATCCTAACCGTTCTGCCGGAATTCACCCTCCGTTTTCATGGATAATGCCTACAACAGTGTTCCCCGAAACAGATCATCATAGAGATTTTCCAAAATCATAATCTCATCCTGCATTTCTACTCCCCGCATTCTGCCCTCTTGCTTTCCTTTTTCATAATACTCACGCAATTGTTTCATGTCCCCCTTCAGTAGTATTTTTCCATGATTCATAAAAATAATTTCTTTTGCAATTGTTCCGATATCCTCTATAATATGAGTTGCCAACAAGACTATTTTATCTTTTGCCGTCTCACGAATCAGCTGACGCATATTGATCCTTTCCATAGGATCCAAGCCTGCAGTCGGCTCATCCAGAATAATCAGTTCCGGCTCTCCCAACAAAGCCTGTGCCAATAGCACCCTTTGTAGCATGCCACCGGACAATGCCTTCAGTTTTTTATTGCGGCATCCGTTCAAATTCAACTTCTGCAACAATTCCTCTATCTGATTATTTGCCTGCTTTTTCTGAATATTCTTTAAGGCTGACATATAATGCAGAAATTCTGTCACCCGAAACTCTGGATAAATGCTCTGCTGCTGAGGCTTATAACCAATAATACTCCGATAAGCTATTCCTTCCTTTCGGATATCCTTTCCATTCCATAGGATTTCTCCCTGCTGTGAAATCCTGTTTCCTACAATCAACGATATAAGCGTACTCTTTCCTGCCCCGTTTGGTCCAAGAAGACCGTACACCCCCGGTGTCAAAACCAGATCCATATGCTCGATAACATTAGTTTTTCCGTATCCGAATGTTATATTTTCCAGTCGCAATTCCATTTTCATCCGCCTCCTTTCTCAATATCGCAAGAGCTGCTCCTGCTACAGCAAATGTCTGACCCAGAACAAACAACAATCTGCCCGTTTCTCCTTTTTGTATCAGATTAAAGAGCACATTCCCCGTCAAGAAAGAATTCAGAAAATACAATTTCATAAATTCAAATCTATTGATATATATTACATATGGCAGCAAAAAACAGATCCCGCATACAGCCATCCCTTTCAGATAATCTCTGCTTATATACATAATTGCCATACCGATAAGAACGCATAGTGCCAAACCAACCATTCGAATCAATGCTATTAATAACAGCCCAAACGCAATACTTCTTTCTTGAAAAAGCCCCGTCAATCCGTCAATATTCCGCATTTTCTGATCCAGTCCATAAGTTCCGAACTGTCGAAAAATACAAGTCATATCTCCGAAATAAACCCCTGCAAACAGCACTAAAATTAATATATAATATCCTGCATATTGTGCTTTCAGGAGTTTTTTTCTTCCTTTTTCGGTCGTTCTGACCAGATTGGATGCCTCCTTTTCCATCTCAATCCATACAAAGCAGGGGATTATCAAGACAATCACAAAAATACCTGCCAGTATTCCGATACTTGCTTTCTGATCCTCCTTTTCCCCAAAAAGATAAAGATATCCGTTTTCATAAAGGAAAACATCTTCCTCTTCTCCCTGAAGTATCCTTCTGTATTGTGTCTCTACCATTTCAAAGGCTTCCTTTTTTACCAGCATTCCTTCAATATGCTGCAACAAAATCGCTGAATTTTCTTCTTCCAGTAATTGATTCCGAAGTTCTTCCAGCTGCGCAAATTTTTTTCTTTCACCCGACAGAAACTGTTCCTTTGATGAGGTTAACGGACCGTTTAATTCCTTCATATATTCCTGATATAAGCTCTCTTTTCTGGAAAGCGTAATATCAGACGAATATAGATAGCTTCCAAACAAGATCAGTAATATCGACAATATCGGTATCCACAAATGATAAACAAACAATAATTTTCGAAGTTCCAACCCTAAAAGAGTATGCTTTGCATATTGCTTTCCGACCTTTTTTAATACATATCCGTCTTTTCTTTGACTATACCGATACACTCTTTGGGATATCTTTCCATAGCCAAAGCTTCCAGCCAAAAAAGAAAAAAACAGCACCCCAATCAGACAAATAAATATAATCAAACTCGCTGATACGGGTGTATCGATCACTCTGATCGTCTGATAACTTGTCAGCATTCCTGTCGCATCCGACAGATTGATCGGATTAAAGTAATTCAGCCAACCGAAATCAGAATTAATATTCCCTGTATATTTTCCAAGGAATGCCAATACGGCTATCAGTGCGGTCACACCTACCAGATACCTGCTTTTACTTAAAAGACAGGCAATGATTGAGAGCAGTTGAAGCAAGGAATAAAAAGCAACTATCTTTAACAACACCGAACATATCACAGTCTGCCCTACAGAGAATCCGTAGCGGCACATTTCGAAAGCAGAAATCGACTGAATCGGCGCATCCCATGTAGGCGTTCCCAAACGAAGTACATAATATAGCAGTAATACTGCTTCATATACAACAACCGTAATACAAACATATCCAAGCAATGCCAATGACTTTTGAATAAAAAAATGCCTTTTTCCATTAGCTGTGATCCTTGTCAATGTCAGATGCCCCTTTTCACGTTCCTCCGTATAAAGCAGCATTACGACCATAATTAGAAACAGAAAGCACATGGCATCTATAATCCTATTTTTCAGAAATTCTTTTGCAGCAGCATTTTGATACCATATATCTACAGAAACCTCCAGATCTCCATAATCCCGCATTGCCTTTTGCCGAACCTGCTCCACATAGGTATCCTGACTAAAAAAACCAATTTGGGATAAACCGGATGTCCCCTGCTTTAGCGCTGCCAAATAATCCGGATATTGTTGTAATAACAACATTTCCTCTAATATCAGTTCCTCTCCGATCTTTCTTTTCCCCAAAACTTCATAATTGATCTGCTCCGGCTCCGTTACATTATAACCACTTTTTGCCAACTGTTTTGCCGCTTCCTCAAAATCCATAACACCCATTTGGTAAAAAGTAACAACCGTCTGCACCTGTTGTGCCATATCCATCTGCTCCTGCAATAAAGCGGCAGCCTCATCCAGCTTCATTCCATGATACTCATTCCCTGCTGCGATATACTCCTCAACCGAACTATACCGTCCTTCGTATTTGCTCACAAGTTCCAATTCACTAAGCCATATGCCGATAATCAAAAAAAACGCAAAGCATATACAGATCCATTTTTGCTTCACAACTCTTTTCCACTCTAAAACTGCCAAATGCAAGTAATTCCCCCCCTTTAGAATTTCCCTTGTCCACTACATTTCTAATTCCGACAGCTCATAATTTCCCGTTTCTATCTGTTCATAATCCATATAATACAGCTTTCCGTCTCCTTCAAAATAAACCGTTCCACCACAGGCACCAAGACAAGTACCCATCTTACCTGAAAAGCTTCCTACCTCCTGCCAGTCACGCAGTACATGATAATTCCCAGAACCATCCAATTCCAGCAGGATGTAATACTCTCCTGCCTGTTTTATACTCCATGAGTTTTCCTGTCCTTCTTCTCCGTAACATACCTGTTTTTCTCCGGTCAACGGATCATACCATAGAATCTGCTGTCCCCAATAAATCAGGATCTGCTTATCATCCGCCTCCAAAATCTCCTGTGCAAAGCTTCGTTCTGCGCTCACCTGTTCTTCCAAAAGCACTGTTTCTTCGCCATTTTCCCTATTTATCCGATATAACCGATAGGTATACTGCATCTCATCCCAAGGAACATCACTTAGCTCTCCGGTATCCTGATTCATATAATCATTCAGATTCATATCGCTCAGTGCATATGTATAATAGTAATAACTGTCTGTAACGGCAAAATCCGCCATACCTCCAATTTCATTCTCTATCTCAGGCATGGGCAGTTCGGCAATTTCACCGCTTTCCGGATCCATTGCATAGCATTGATAGTAACTTGTTTCCTTTTCTTTATCATAAAGAATACAATTAAAATACAATTTTTCTTCTGCAATGTTCATGTCTGCAACGAGAGGGATTCCCTGAACATAACCAATCACCTGCCGATTCTCTCCATATCGGTTTGCTTTCGTAATTTTTATCCTTTCCTCTGCTTCCACCTGAAAATAGTACAACTGATCCTCCGCAAAAAAAGCTGTCAATAAAGCTTCGGCATATGCACTACAGGTGCTGTCCCGATGAAGGCAACCGCCTCTGTTACACAAATAAACTACCTGTCCCGACTCCTTATCAAAAAAATGCAGATACCCTAATCCATCACTTTTTAATACTCCTGATTGTGAAACGGTATATGTTGAAAAAAGCTCCGTTGTTTCTCCTTGTGTCTTTTCCTGCTTCCCACATCCTGAAAGCAGACACATCACCACACACAAAAGCAGACATTTCCATTTACCTGACTTTCCTGTCAATATCGGTTTTGCAGTATTTTCTCGGCTTTTATTCCCCATAGTTCCTCCTATCGACTTGCATTTACATATTCAATCAGTTGCAAATATCCTGCTGCAACCAGTGTTTCATGAAGTTCTTCCAATTTCTGCGATGTTTCATCCCCATAATATCCCCAGAACACTATCCAGTTCTCTTCAAAAATAGCTTTACATGCTTCATAGATCTGATCCATCTCTGAAAAATCACAGGGCACCTCCATAGATGCTGCATACATAACATTCGCATTCAGCTCCGAAATTTCTGCACCGTACTTTTCTTCGCATTCTTCACTCATAAAACTGCGGTCATACTCAAATCCTAGACCTACCGGAAATGTTGTCACCGACGAATCATAGATCAGGGTTCCATCCTGCCACATATAATGATAATTCTCAATCCCGTTATACAACAGACTCTTTAATTCATCATCGGTTACCAATAATTTTGCAAACTGTATACTTGCCTCCGGATACTGTGTCTGACTATTGATTACCAGTATATGATTGTTTCTATTCTCATAAATATAGCCCTGCTCATCCGGAATATAATAATCAGTTTCTACATATCCATCCTCTGCCATGTTAATATCCTTTGCCCATGAAATGTAATGGATATAATCGATGCTCAGAAAACAATATTTATAATTGCCTGAACTCATCTCATCCTCAATCGGTGTATCGATCCAGTTCATTGCAGCAATCAGCGGCTCAGAATAAGTGAGATATCCCTTCTCCTTTAAGTAGCCAAGATATTCATAATATGCCATCAGTTCTTCTTCTTCCCATAAATCAACTGCTTCCCATGAATCTCCCTCATGGCGCACCGCAATAATATCTCCATATGTCTCCAGTCCGATCTCAGACAATAATAATTTATCTCCGGAGACATTTCCAAGACAGACCGGAGTAATATGGTACTCTGATATCTTCGAAAAATATTCTTCCAAATTCTGAATTTTACTGTCGAATTCCTGCATATCTACCCCTAACAATTCTGCCAGCTGGGGATTGTAACAGTATACCCGCTTATCAGCCACAACCGGATCCACCGGAATACCGTAAATCAACCCGTCATCATTTCTGAGCTGATTCCAGATCATCTCATCAAAATGCTTATATACAGGCTCCCCCTCCGATCCTGTAAGGTATTCCGTCAAATCCAATATCCGTCCTTCTTCCATGGCTGACTTATAATCTAAAGTCATATACAGATCAATAACGGTTCCTTCTTCCTGCTTTTGAGCAACTCCTTGATCTGCACTGACTCCATTAAAAAAATCTTCAGCGGACTGCAAAAGAAAGTGCACCTGAAAATCATATCCCTTTTCATGCAGATAATGATTACAAGCATCCTCTATCTCCGGAATTTCACTGTCCTCTGAAGATTCCATGACTGCCACATACACATAAATTATCGGGCTTTCCTCCCACTCGGAAGCATCATAGTCCGGCTGCCATGTTTGTTCCACCACACCACTCTGTGTCAGAAAATCACTATGTAACACAATTTCTTCTTCCTGATGATCCTCATCCGTTTTCCCGCTCACAGAGCTTTCATCTGCAGCATTCCCCATTTCCTGTGACCCATTGTTTTCTGTTGCACATGCTGCCAGCAACAGGAAAGACAAAATAGCTGCTCCTGCCTTTATACTTCTCCATTTCATAGCAATTCCCCCCTGTTCTGCAAATACCTTTTTCATTCTTTCCCCCGATTTACTTTGAAAATGGGTACTTTAAAATATATAAGTAGCTGTACTTTGATTTGATTTTTAAATGTTATTAATATCTGAACAAGGTAAGATATACCGTTTTATCTTTAGTCACCGCCGAATGTACCTGTGCTGTATAGTAAATATTACTACTTGCCGTATACGTTACTGATGTACTGTTTGCATTCGCATTTCCCCCAGATCCATTCTGTGTACTCACGTCATTCTGCGCATAAGATTTAGAGTTGATTGTAACGGTCGACCCATCACACGCTGTAACAGCCTGTACACTCGTTCCTCCGGTAATATAGCAATAGCATGTAACAACATCCAACTTAGTCACAGAATAAGAATTCCCTTTATAAGTATCGCTTACACTTGCTCTGGTAGCCATCGTTTCAAAATCCGGAATCACAAAATCTACAACTTCCTGTTGCGATTCCGCTGCCTGAACAGGCATTGCCCCACATAAAATCATAAAACTTAATAATATTATTGCGCTTATTTTTTTCTTCATATATTCCCCTCCATTTTGTAAAGAATAAAAGTACAGCTACTTTTTTAATAGAAAATTACTTTTTGCCCAAATAAACTATATGTTGTAGTTTATTGCCATAAAAAAAATAGTGCTTATGATAATTATATAATAATACTATGAACTATATATGTCAATAACAATACACGGGATTCAGAAGCGCCCCCTTTGCTTTGAATCCCTGTATCCAATTCCATTTATACCATCATTCTCCAGAAGCCCTTAAAATTCTCCAATATCATCCATGGAGCAAGAGGCGTCCCTTTTATTTACCTACCAGTACAAAGTCTCGCTATCCAACCTCATCGCCTGTTCTACCAGTTCCTCAAATTCCGCCTTATAACTGTCCTCATCCACACACCGAAGTCCGTTCAGACACTCCAGAATATCCGAATAATTGGCACTTCCTTTATACTCACTGTCCCGTAACAGCATACCAAACTGTGCCACGCAGCTTGCAAACAACAGATCCTCGGACGGTCTTCTCTCCAGCTGTTCGGCACCGATCCGGTAATCCAACTGTCTGCTTTCCTCCTCATCCGGCTCTTTATAACGAATATGCAGCGTACTCCATTCCTGAGTGGCATAGCTCTTATCGCCCGGCACCAGTTTGATCTCATACAGCACCGTCACACTGTGTCCGGCACCGATTTCCCCGGCATCCTTGGTATCATCCGTAAAATCCTCATCTGCCAGTGCACGGTTTTCATAACCGATCAGACGGTATTCACTGACTACATCCGGATTAAATTCCATCTGAAGCTTGACATCCTTTGCAACCGTGATCAGAGTTGCTCCCATTTCCTCTACCAGCACTTTGCGCGCCTCGTTCAGAGAATCAATATAAGCATAATTTCCGTTCCCTCTGTCTGCCAGTGTTTCCATCTTATTATCCTTGATATTTCCTGTTCCGAAGCCGAGCACGGACAGATAAACTCCCGATTCCTTTTTCTGTGAGATCAGCCACTCCAGTTCTTCCTCAGAGGTCAATCCCACATTCAGATCTCCGTCCGTTGCCAGAATGACACGATTATTTCCGCCCTCTATAAAATATTCCTCTGCCAGCTCATATGCGGTTTCGATGCCGGCGCTTCCGTTTGTCGATCCGGATGCCTCCAGACTTTCCAGTGCATCTATAATTGTCTGCGTGTCATTTCCATGTGCACCCTGCAATACAATGCGGTCCTCCCCCGCATAAGTCACAATGGATACGCGGTCTTTCGCCGTCAGATTGGATGCCAGCATTGCAAAAGACTGCTGTAACAGCGGCAATTTATCCTCATCATACATGGAACCTGATACATCGATCAGGAAGACCAGATTGGACGGTGCCGCTTCCGAAAAATCCACTGCCTCTGTCTGAAGTCCGACCATCATGACATAATTGTCCTCATTCCATGGACATACCGCAATCTCCGTATTCACACCAAACGGTTCTTTGTCCTTTGGTCCGTTATAGTCATAATCAAAATAATTGATCATCTCCTCAATTCGCACGCTGTCTTTCGGAATCCATTCAAGCTCATAGCCGTCCAACAGCATTCTTCTGACATTGCTGTAGGAAGCCGTATCCACATCTGCGGAAAAAGTGGAAAACGGTTGTCCGGAAGCAGATAAAAATCCGTTCTCGGTAATCTCTCCGTATTCCTCCCCATAAGTCTGATAATCGCTCTCATAAGGGATCATCATTTCGCAATCATCATAGGCATAATATCCGTCCATCTCCTCTGTTACAACCATCTCACTACTCGTATCCGCTTCCTGCCCCTGAGTCACCTCCTTCTGCTGTGCCGGACCATCCTGCGTCTGCACACCGTTTTGCTGATCCCGGCTGCTCTGTGTTCCAAACAGAGCATTTTCACCGGATTTCCCGCAGCCTGCCAGAAGTGTTGTTGCCATGATCAATGCCATCATCCTCATCACATTTCTTTTTTTCATAATAAAATACCTCCCTATCTCTCTGACTGTCTTTTGCAACTCTTAAGTGCTTCTGACTAAGATACGATCGGAAGGTATTCTTTTTATGGATGATTTTGGAAAAAATTATAATATTTTTCTACTATATTTCTGCGTATTCTCCTTATTCTTTTTCAGTTATTGGGCGATTGTGAAACTCTGTCCGTAAAGCGGAGCCGGTGCTGATCAACCTATCGGTGACCGGCACGCTTTCGCTACACCTCGTCCGTA
>JBJFCE010000075.1:0-38498 GCA_051888775.1 Lachnospiraceae bacterium
CTATGACTAACGCCATGTTTTTTCTACGTTTATCAAAGGCTCTGCCCCTGATATGATTTTTTGACTCTGTTGACAGAATACTCCCTTATCAGCATTACGTCAAGCACTTTTTTTCCCAATCCCTGCTCATCTGCGGTGTCCAGAACGGAACATTGTCCCATCTGTCGCGATCCTTCAGGTATTCCTCATTCAGCCAATCCGCCGCTTCACCGATTCCTTCTGCCGTAAAGGGAAAGTCTTTATGATATAATTTTTGCGGATCCGCTTTTTCATATGCAAACGGTCCTTCCCAGATCTGTGCACGCAGAACCGTCGTTCCGTCTCCTTCCTTGACTTCCTTCCCTTCGGCAGTAAGCTTCTCAACCTCCTCCGGGGTATAGGGAATCACTGCCTTTCCGAGACAAAAGCGCAGTCCTGTCATACTGCCCATATAATTGGTCTTCTTAAAATAATTGAGCGGCATGAAGTTATTTTTATCGATCATCTTTCTATCATCCCTTTATGATACCTGCCTCACTGTGACGCCCGGTATCACCTGTCATCGAAAATCCTGAATCATCGGATCCGATGTTTGCAATTCTTCTATTGCCACATAATACTTGGACGGTTTCTTGGGATCCACATAGACCGGAATCTGACCTCCCACAAACTGATAGGGATCCTCCCAGATATGTCCGCTTCGATACAGATACGTCATCCCGCTGTAAGGATCCCTGTACTGGCAGTCCACATAATAGGGATGTCTTCCGTTCACCGAATAATGCGTATTTACATCGCTTGCTACAATCGTGGCATTGACACAATTCCCGTTTTGCAGCAACAATTTTCTGCTGAATGATTTTTTCAACACAGACAAAATGAATGGCAGTCCGACGCACGCAAAAAGTGCTCCCATCCCCATCAGCATGATTGGCAAGAAATAAGCCATACTTTTGCTTCTTACCGAATATGGATTCCTCGGATCAACATACAGACGAATACTCTGTCCGATATGCATGGAACTGCTGTATTCAGAAAGCCCTGTTTCATATTCCTGTCCATCATAAGAATATCTGACAAAAACCGAATGATGCGCATCCCCATCACTGTCATATCTGACCTGAATGTCCGAAATGGTTCCTTCGATCACCTCTGCTCTGTTTAAAAACTTTTGGGTAGAACGCAAAACACCGATTCCGCTAATCAGCAATGACATTCCTACTACGAAAAAGATTCCGCCAAACAGTAGAAACATCCAATTTACTCCGCTATTTTTTTGCTTCATACTTTTGTACTCCCCCTCTAAATATCACTACATTCTTTCCGGTGCCGAAAAGCCCAGCAGATCGATACAGGTCTCTAATATCTTCTTGGTCAGATTTAAAAGTGCGATCCAGCCTGCCTGTTTTTCAGCATCCTCTTCCGCCAGAATCTTTGTTTCATGATAAAAACGGTTAAATGCATTGGCAAGATCATAGATATAAGCACAGACTTTATGCGGAGCGACTTCCTCATAAGCGCTCTTGATCATTGCGTTATAGCCTGCAATCGCCAACATCAGCTCTTTTTCCGAAGCACTCTGTGCCTCACGGATCACAGTTTTCTCAATATCCTTTCCGTTCTCCCTGTATTTTGCCAGAATGGATTTGATTCGCACGATCGTATACAGGATATATGGACCGGTATCTCCCTCAAAAGAAGTAAAGCGATCAATATCAAAAATATAATCCTTACTTGCCTGATTAGACAGATCACCGTACTTTACTGCCGAAAGTCCCACGATCTTTGCTGTCTGTCTTGCTTCCTCCTCGGACTCGGCATGACCGTCCATGATCTTTTTGAACATCTCATCATTGATCTCCTTGATAAGATATTCCAGACGCATAACACCGCCGGTACGGGTTTTAAACGGCTTACCGTCCTTACCGTTCATCGTACCGAAGCCGATGTGGATCAGCTCTGTCTCCGGCTTCACCAGACCGGTCTTTCGTGCACAACGGAAGACCTGTTCAAAGTACAGATCCTGACGTTTATCGGTCAGGTAGATCATCTTATCCGGATGATAGGTTGCCATTCGATCCTTGATCGTAGCAAGATCCGTAGTATTATAAAGTGCTGCTCCGTCTGATTTTAAGATCATACAGGGCGGAATCTCCTTTGTATCGGTTTCTTCCTTGACGTCTACAACAAGCGCACCGTCACTGACATAGGCAAAACCACCTTTCTTCATATCCTCCACCATGCCCGGAATCAGATCCTGCACATCGGACTCGCCCTTCCAAAGATCGAACTCTACATTCAAATTCGCATAATTTTTCTTTAAATCGGCTACGGATACATTGATAATATGCTTCCAAAGAGCCCGATAACCACGCACACCGTTCTGAAGCTTAAAAGTTGCCTCCATTGCCTTCTCTTTATAATCAGGATCCTCCTTAGATTTTCCGCTGGCTGTCGGATAGATTTCTTCCAACTCGGAAATTGTAAAAGGTGCTTCCTCCGGATATGCTCCGGTATAATCCTCATCATAATAAGGCAGCTCCGGCTTTCTAAGCTGCAATTCATAAATGATCAGTCCCATCTGTAAGCCCCAGTCTCCCAGATGGATATCTCCGATAACATCATGTCCCGCATAGCGGCAGATCCGTTTGATACTCTCACCGATGATTGCAGAACGCAGATGTCCGACGTGTAACGGTTTTGCCACATTCGGTCCGCCGTAATCAATGATGATCTTCTCTTTCTTGGCAAACGGCTCCATACCGAATTTCTCATCGGCTGCCATCGCTTTCAAAAATTCACAGACAAACTGTTCTGTCAGCTTCAGGTTCAAAAAGCCCGGTGCAACTGCAGATACTTCGGAAAATACGCTGCTCTCCTGCAAGCCTGCTGCAACCTCCTGCGCAATGATCAGTGGCGCCTTATGATATTGTTTGGCTCCCGCCATGGCACCGTTACACTGATATTCACACAGATCCGGCCGATTGGATACCGTTACCCTTCCGAGTGCCGCATCATAACCGGCTGCTTCAAATGCCTTACCCATTTCTTCCGAAATCATTTCCAATAACTGTTTCATAAATCTCCCTGCTCCTTCTGCTTTTGCGCCCTCCGGCGCTCTGCCTTAGAATAGATACATCCGCAATAATCCTGTCTGTAAAGCTGAAACTGTTCGGACAGACGAATAGATCGCAGATACCCATTTTTCTTTTTAAAATCGGATACCAGATACGGTACTTTGAATTCCTCGGAAAGCCGCTCTCCGATTTCATTCAGCTTCTGCGCGTTTTTCAGTGGGCTGATCGATAAGGTTGTCGTAAAATAGTCAAACTGCCCTTTTTTAGCCACCTCTGCCGTTTCCCGCAGACGCATCTCATAACACAAAAAGCAGCGCTCTTTACCTTCCGGACACTGCTCCCTGCCTTTTGCCATCTCCAGAAACACCTGCGGCGTATATGCGCCTTCCAGAATCTTGATCGGATAGGCTCCTGTGGTCGAATTCATACCTTCCAGATTGCCCGTCTCCAACTGCCTGTTATACTCAGAAATCAGACGTTTCTCCTCTTCCAGACGCTTCCGGTATTCCGGCTCTATTGTAATATTCGGATTGTAATAAAATACCGTGATTCTGAAATACTCCCTCAGATATTCCATACAATAGCTGCTGCATGGAGCACAACAGGAATGTAATAGTAATGTTTTGCCACGATTACATTCTTTTTCCAGAATCCGGTCCAGCTCCTTTTGATAATTGCGGTTCATGCTCCCTCCGCACAGTCACAATACTGTCTGATATATTCCTCCATCGGAACCGGCTTTGCATAATAGTATCCCTGTACTCTGCGACAGCCGATCTTACGAAGCAGTACTACCTGCTGTTCGGTTTCAACACCCTCACAGATAACTTCCAGTCCGAGCCCTTCTGCCATTTCAATGATCTTCTGCAGAATCAGGGTACTGGACTGGGATGTAATCGACTCACTGAAAAATTCACGGTCGATCTTTAAGATATCAAACGGCATATCCTTTAATACATTCAAAGAAGAATAACCAGATCCGAAATCGTCCATTGCCAACGGGATATTCTCTTTTTTCAAACCTTTCAAAATATCGATCATCCGGTCACGGTCATCAAACAGTGCGGTTTCGGTAACCTCCAGTTCAATATACTGTCTCGGAATCTCATACCGTTCCAATATCTCCGTAACATGTTCGATATATTCCGGATTATGCAACAGTATCCGGGACTGGTTAATGGAAACAGGATATACTGTTTTCCCTTCCTTCATTATCTGCTGCATACGTTTGCATACCGTCTCTAGCATGTAGAAATCAAGTTTTTCAATAAAACCATTCTGCTCAAATACCGGAATAAATTCATCCGGGTAGACCATATTGCCATCCGGTTTGATCCATCTGACAAGTGCTTCCGCTCCTGCGACCCGGTTTTCCTGAACATCCCATTTTGCCTGCAGATAAACCTTGAATTCTCCCGTGTCCAATGCATGCTGCATCTCGGATTCAATCTTATCCTTTTTACGCATCTCCATCAAAATCGCATCAGAATAATATGCGACATTCTCTGTATCCTCTCCGGAAAGAGAACGCCTTGCCACATTAGCCCGGTCTATCATAACATCAATATCACGATCCTGTTTTCTTCTTTGATATACACCGAATTTCATACGGATCGGATACTTGATCCCACTCACTGCCGCATAGCTGTTCACCATGTCACAGTACTGCTGTCTGCGCTGCATAACGTCGGCATCATTGAGTGTTAATGCCAGAAACTGGTCAGAATCCATACGGACACACAATTCCTTATCCGAGTAAAGCTCCCTGTAAATATCAACGCACGCTTTCAACAGTTCATCTGCACGCAGATGTCCGTATGAGTCATTAATATAACGGAAATTGGAAATGTCAAAACGCTGGATCAGATAAGGAGACTCCGCATGCAGTTCCAGAATATTCATAGCCTCCTTACGGAAGAAATTCACATTCTTTCCCTGCGTTACCTCATCCGTATATGCCAGCTTCTCCATACGTTTTGTAACACCTTTAGAATAAAAGTATACAAACACCATCGGAATCATGGTCATCAGCATCAATAAGATCATAAAATTGACCGTACGCTGCATATAAGCATACATTTCCATCATCTTGCTTCGCTGATCCATGACAGCTACCACATAAATATCTTCCACACCTTCTATTTTTTCGGAAGTGATCAAATTCTTATGAGAATCCGCTCCGGTAATGATCACACTCTGACTTCCGTTAGTACGGATATCCGCTTTCAGTTCCTGAATCTTGATCATGGAACTGTTCTCTCCGTCCGATAATGTACTGAGCTGGGTAAAAAAGTTTCCCGTACTCGTACCCTCGACCGAAACATCCTCATGATCATTCACATCCAGAATCTGTCCGTCTTTAGTGATCAGGTAACACTGGCAGTCATCATTCACTTCTTTATACATCTCATCCTGCAAAATTCCCGTACAGTCATAAAAAGCAAGCAAATATCCCTTCTGACCGTCCGGATGCGTGGTCGCAACCGGAAACATCAGATATCTGTCATTCAATGTCCAAATATCCTGAACAACATGGATACCTTCCAGACCGGACTCCTGCACTTTCCCCCATAGTGAAACAGCGTCCTGACCGGAAATGCGTCCGCTTTCCGTATAAATCTCATCATTTTTCACATAGACTGCTTTTTCAAAATTTCCAAATCGACAAAGACGTCTCAGAATTTCGCTGTATAAGGCCGCACTATCCCTGCGGACTGTAGAAATCTCCAATCCGCTCTGCGCTACGAGTTCATTCTGTCCTGCAAAATACTCTTGTGTCAGTTTTCCTGCCTGTATTACAAGGTCGCCCTGCCTCCCCCTGACCTGCGCCACACTTGTATGATACACATCCATAACGTGTATCAGGCAGATAACCATACACAAGACATACACTATCACAGAACGAACAATTGCATGATACAATTCCTTATTTGTTACCGTAAGTGTTCTCATGTTTTGCTATAGTACCCCTGTTTTATTGCCAATACCCTCTCTTATCGCTTTGCAATCCCCGCAATATCTATCAACGTCATATCTGTCGTGTCTGCATTTTCCAGACTCGTCACAAGTGCTCTTGCCGTATCCAGCGAGGTCAGGCAGTTAACACCTGTCTCGATCGCAGTACGTCTGATCAGGAATCCGTCTCTTGATTTATCCCTTCCCTGCGTCGGCGTATCGATTACAAGATCGATCTTATGACCGAGGATCAGGTCCATGACCGTCGGGGACTCCTGATGAATCTTATTGACCTTACGTGCCTTGACACCCGCTTCATTGAGTGCCGCTGCCGTACTTCTGGTTGCGTATATCGTATAACCGAGTTTTTCAAAACGGCGGCCGATCTCAATCGCTTCTCCCTTGTCCGCATCCTTGACGGTAATGATCATCTGCTTATACTTGGGCAGATCCACACCTGCTCCGAGGAATGCCTTATAAAGTGCTTCGTTAAAGTTCCTGCCGATTCCGAGGCATTCACCTGTGGACTTCATCTCCGGTCCTAAGCTGATCTCGGCTCCCCTGATCTTTTCAAAAGAAAATACCGGCATTTTGATTGCTACATAATCCGCTTCCGGCTGAAGTCCCGGCTCATAACCGAGTCCGCGGATCGTATTACCGATGATGACCTTAGTCGCCAGATCTACGATCGGAATTCCCGTAACCTTGCTGATATAAGGAACAGTACGGCTGGATCGGGGATTGACCTCAATTACATAAACTTCTTCTCCGACTGCGATAAACTGAATATTGATCAGCCCTTTGACATGCAGAGCCATTGCCAGTCTTCTGGAATACTCTGCGATCGTCTCTTTGACCTTTTCACTGACGGTCGGTGCCGGATAGACGGAAATACTGTCTCCGGAATGAACGCCGGTTCTCTCAATATGCTCCATGATACCGGGAATCAGAATATCGGTACCGTCACATACCGCATCCACTTCAAGCTCCTTGCCCATCAGATATTTGTCTACGAGGATCGGATGATCCTGCTCATAGCGGTTAATGACCGCCATAAATTCTTCGATTTCTTCATCGGACAGCGCAATCTGCATGCCCTGTCCGCCCAGTACATAGGACGGTCTGACAAGCACCGGATATCCCAGTCTGTTCGCTACTTCCTTTGCCTGCTCTGCCGTATAGACCGTACCGCCGGCAGCACGCGGGATCTCTGTCTGCTGTAAGATCTGATCAAACAGCTCACGATCCTCTGCCGCATCCACATCCTCTGCCTTGGTTCCGAGGATCGGTACGCCCATCTTCATCAGACTTTCGGTCAGTTTAATCGCCGTCTGCCCTCCGAACTGTACAACAGCACCGTCCGGCTTTTCAATATTGACAATATTCTCCACATCCTCCGGTGTCAGCGGTTCAAAGTACAGCTTATCGGCAATATCAAAGTCGGTGCTGACTGTCTCCGGATTGTTGTTGATAATGATCGTCTCATATCCTTCCTTGGCAAACGCCCAGGTCGCATGTACGGAACAGTAATCGAATTCGATTCCCTGTCCGATACGGATCGGTCCGGACCCGAGGACCAGTACCTTTTTCTCCGGTCTTGTCTCCACTGCCTCGTTTTCTCCGCCGAATACCGAATAATAATACGGCGTACTTGCAGCAAATTCCGCTGCACAGGTATCTACCATCTTAAACGCCGCTACGATACCGTTTTCATACCGCATATTCTTGATTTCTTCCGCTGTCTTTCCGGTCAGTCTTGCGATAACAGTATCCGGAAATTCCAGTCTCTTTGCCTCTTTTAACAGCTCCACTGTCAACGGCTGTGTTTCAAGCGTATGTTCCATACGTGTCAAAACGGCAATCTTATCTATAAACCAATGATCCACCATCGTAATCTCATGGATCGTATCATAATCAATGCCTTTTCTCAGAGCCTCGGCAATCACAAAGATTCTCTGATCGTCCACAATCTTTAACCGTTCGATCAGTTCTTCCTTTGTCAATGCGGTAAAGTCATAGCTTCGCAGACAGTCCACATGCTGCTCCAAAGAACGCAATGCTTTCATCAGAGCACCTTCAAAATTGGTGCAGATACTCATGACCTCTCCGGTTGCTTTCATCTGTGTGGTCAGTGTTCTCTTGGCTGTGATGAATTTATCAAACGGCAGACGCGGGATCTTGACAACACAGTAATCCAGAGTCGGCTCAAAGCTTGCATAGGTCTTTCCGGTAATGGCATTTTTAATCTCATCAAGCGTATAACCGAGCGCAATCTTTGCAGCAACCTTGGCAATCGGATAACCGGTTGCTTTACTTGCAAGCGCCGATGAACGGCTGACACGGGGATTGACTTCAATGACACAGTATTCAAAGCTTGTCGGATGAAGTGCAAACTGTACGTTACAGCCTCCCGTGATCTCCAGCTCGCTGATGATATTCAGGGCAGAGGTACGAAGCATCTGATATTCCTTATCCGATAATGTCTGGGAAGGTGCCACTACGATACTGTCTCCGGTATGTACCCCGACCGGATCGATATTCTCCATATTGCAGACCGTGATCACATTGCCGGCGCCGTCACGCATAACCTCGTATTCGATTTCCTTCCAGCCTGCGATACAGCGTTCCACCAGAACCTGACCCACACGGGAAAGTCTGAGTCCGTTTTCCAGAATCTCTTCCAGTTCTGCCTGATTATGGGCAATTCCGCCGCCGGAACCGCCAAGTGTATATGCCGGGCGCAGTACGACCGGATACCCGATCTTCTTACTGAATGCCACACCGTCTTCCACATTTTCAACGACTAAAGATGCTGCAACCGGTTCGCCCAGTTTCTCCATTGTATTCTTAAATTCCAGACGATCCTCTGCTTTCTTGATCGTCATGGCGGTTGTACCAATCAGCTTCACGCCGTGCTTGTCAAGGAAGCCGGATTCTGCAAGCTCCATACCGAGATTTAAGCCGGCCTGACCTCCAAGGGTCGGCAGAACACTGTCCGGTTTTTCTTTTATAATAATCTGCTCCAGCACTTTTGCGGTCAACGGCTCGATATAGACCTTATCCGCAATATCGCCGTCTGTCATGATCGTAGCAGGGTTGGAGTTTACGAGAACGACCTCGATGCCTTCTTCTTTCAGTGAACGGCACGCCTGTGTTCCTGCGTAATCAAATTCTGCAGCCTGTCCGATAACGATAGGACCGGAACCAATGACGAGTACTTTTTTTATGTTCGGATTCTTAGGCATGTTTGTGTTCCTCCATCATTTTGATAAACCGATCAAACAGATAGCCGGAATCCTGCGGTCCCGCGCACGCTTCCGGATGATACTGCACGGTAAAAATATTTTTTCCTGTATAAGCAAGGCCTTCATTTGTACCATCGTTGACATTGATAAATGCCGGTGTTGCAATCTTCGGATCCAGCTTGTCCATATCCACGACATACCCATGATTCTGGGAAGTGATATAAACGCGTCCGGTCGCCAGATCCTTGACCGGATGATTCCCGCCGCGGTGTCCGTATTTCATCTTGAACGTATCTGCTCCGGTTGCCAGTGCCATCAGCTGATGACCGAGGCAGATTCCGAAGATCGGGATATCGGTCTCATACAGCTTGCGGATTTCTTTTATAATCTCCGTACATTCCTTCGGATCTCCCGGCCCGTTGCTGAGCATGATGCCGTCCGGTGCATCCGCGATGATCTCGCTTGCGGGCGTTCCGGCAGGATATACCGTGACATCACAGCCGCGCATTGCAAGGGAATGTGCAATATTATCTTTTGCACCAAAATCAAGCAGTGCCACCCGCTTGCCTGCACCGTTTAATTCCCGTACGAGCGACGGTCTTTTCTCTCTTGCAGACAAATCCCCTTCTAAAAATCTCTGATACTGTTCTTTATCAAACCATGCGGAACCGGAGATCGGACCGTTTTCTTCCAGACTCCTTGCTCCTTTTATCTGAATCTTTTCTTTGCAGGTAACCTTTTCTACCACTTTACCTGTCGTATAAGCTTTGAGTTTCGGGATGATTTCTTCTATCCGGTAATCAGGATTGGTTGTGATCATACCGTTCATGGTACCCTTTTCACGCAGAATCTTTACAAGCGCTCTGGTATCGATTCCTTCGATTCCCGGCACATCGTTCTTCTCCAAAAAATCCTGAATCGTCTCATCGCTTCTGAAATTACTCGATATCCCCGATAATTCCCGTACGATAAAGCCATCCGGCCACGGCTTCTTCGATTCCATGTCCTCATGGCAGATTCCGTAATTGCCAATAAGCGGATAAGTCATGCAGACTGCCTGTCCCGCATAGGACGGATCTGTCAGCACCTCCAAATATCCTGCCATGGATGTGTTAAATACAATCTCACTGATAATCTCTTTTTCGACACCAATATGCGTTCCTTCAAATACCGTGCCATCCTCCAAAATCAAAAACGCTTTCATAATCTGTCTCTCCTGTTCGGTCCATGTTTCTTTTGTCAGGGCGCACTTCGACCACTTGCCTAATCGATTTATTATAGCACACGAAGCCTGTGTCTTCAACAAAAGACTTTCAACATCCATGGTATTTCAGCCCAATTTTTTACAAATAAATATCTTTTGCGGTGTTTTCATCAAACACCGGCATTAAATCGGCTCCGTCAGATCCGAAAGCTGTGCCAACCGGTCGATCGATATTTGAGGATTCTGTACCTTTCCCAAACCGTAAGTTACATAGATCATAGGTACTCCTGCTTCCTTACAGGCATCCGCATCCCCTTGTGTGTCTCCGACATATACAGGCGCCCGCAAGCCGTGCTTTTCAATTAGCAGGCGCAGTGTATCACTCTTGGGTGCCTTGGTATCCCCGTAGCACAGATGATCTTTGATGAGCGGTTCAATACCACAGCCCTTCATGCACACCTCGATGTAGCCTTTCTGGCAGTTACTGACAATAAACAACGGAAACTTTTCTGCCAGTCCGGTCAGAGTTTCCCTGACATCCGAATACACCTTGCCCGGCTTTGTATCTAAAAGCTCATTTTCGTAATCAAAGCATTTTTCTGCCATTTCTTCCAGTGCATCTCCGGTAAGCTCCGGAAACAGTGCTCTTGCGATCTCATCCATCGTTTTTCCGAACAACCCTGTCAAAAATTCCGGACTCAGTTCTCCGCGCTCCGGATAATATTTCCGGATGACCTCATTCCATGCTTCGGCAACCACTTCTCGGGAATCCCAGAGCGTACCGTCGATGTCAAAGATAATGCCGTCGGTTTTGATTCGCTCTACACTTTGATTTTTCATAATCGCATACTCCTCATTGTGATACTCTGTATCAGGCGTTCGTGGAACTCTGTCAGCAGAATGAGACATGGCACTACAGCCCTTTCGGCGGCAGGCACGCTTTCGCTACACCTCGTCCGTAACGGTACATAAGGTGCCAAAATACGGCACCTAAGTACCGACGGACTCACAGTACCTGCCGCCGAAAGGGCTGTAGTGCCATGTCCTGTTCTGCTGACAGAGTTTTGCAAATGCCTGATAGTTCATTTTCTATTTTACTAAGTTCTGTGTGAAAAGCCAATAGTACTTTTGCATATGTATACAGCATTTCCAACTATTACGCAATTATTATTTCGTAATAAATCAAAACAGAGAAGATCTGCGCACGCCTACGATAATCCTCTCTGTTCCAAATTCATGCAAAACCATGTCTGCTCCTGTACAATTTTCTCCTTTGATGTTTACTCCATATGCTTACTCATACAACATGATCCATTCAATCTCATCACTGATGCTCTCCAACACATTGCCGTTCTCATCCAACCACAGTGCAGTCAGACGCCTCCATTCCTCATATGTAACCAATTCGTCGTTAAATAAAAATTCATCACCTTCGTCATATTCGTAGTTTTCATTGGAGTCATAACGACTAAACCGGTATTGATACTCTTCTTCACCACTTTCGTTATAGGTATAAATACTATAATCATCATATCCGGGTGCACCTCCCGGGCGATGATAGATAAATGTGCCATTATTTATAGGCTCGTCATAAATGTCCGGTCTCTGCCAAATAATCAATTCATCATTCCTGCAGGAAAATATGTAATAATAGCGTGCTGATTTAATATGCAATTCTGGAACATTATCCTCATCACTATCCCAATATGTATATTTTGTACGGTAACGATTCTCTGGCTCGCCTGTTGGAATGGTAATAGAATCCATATTTACGACAGCATATTTAGTTTCAATCGTTATTTCACCATTTAAGAACTCTTCATATAATCGAATAGCAGTTTCGTAATCTGTTACTTCATCAAAATTTTCTGTAGATACCTGTTCTTCTTCCTGTCCACTTTCATCTTCTGTATCTTTTTCTAGTGTTTGCTGCTCTGTTACATCTTCTGTTGGCTCTGCATTGCCTGAAGCAGATTCATCTGACTGTTCAAATTCTGCTCTGCCATTGGCAGTACAGCCTGTCAGCATTAAAATCAATAATACAGCGATTATTTTCCACTCTTTCAATTTCATACTATTCTTATCAACTTGCCTTTCATTTAATTAATAATTTATAACACCTTCATATACAATAATATGCTTTCTCCCTTTCGCTATTGAAGTTTTTGCAAACTGTTATTCCATAGTTGCTAACTACGAGTTTCTCACAAACCATCCATAATACTGTTGTCACGCTCGATTACTTCTTCCAATATCGCTCTGATGCACATCAAATCGCTCTCTATCACTTTGGAATAGCTTTCTATCATGCCTTGCGCATGCTTCTGTGAGGCAACCACCTTATCCATGATTGCCATTCCTTCCGATAAATCATAAGAAATTGTTTCTACACCGTCCATTTTATCTTTGCTACCTTCTATTTGATTCAGTTCTTCGTATACTACAACCGGATCCCACTGAATTCTATTTGCCATAAATTCCTCCAATAATTTTCGTCTTTTGTAGTTATTTTAAAATACAGCATAATATTTTTCAAGCAAAAACCATTTTCGTCTGTTTTTATTTGCGCATGCAAAAACCCCAGAACAAGCGCTTGCTCATTCTGAGGTCCCTCTCTGTTGTTATAATCTGACTATTTAAAATATGCCACACCGGATTCAAAGATCTTCAGATCCTGTTCTCCGTAGATATTGATCGCAACGCTTGCATCCCGTCTTTCGGAATGTGCCATCTTACCGAAGCATCTGCCGTCCGGTGAGGTGATACCCTCGATTGCCTTGTAAGAACCGTTGATATTCCATTCCTCATCCATGGAAATATTGCCTTCCGGATCTGCGTACTGGGTTGCAACCTGACCGTTTGCAAAGAGCTTATCCACCCACTCAGCAGGTGCTACGAAACGTCCTTCTCCGTGGGAAGCCGGGTTTACATAAGTCTTTCCAAGCTCTGCTCCCGCAAGCCATGGAGACTTGTTGGATACGACCTTTGTATAGACCATCTTGGAAATATGTCTGTTGATCGTGTTAAAGGTCAGTGTCGGAGAATCCTCCTTCTGTCCGACGATCTCGCCATACGGTACAAGACCGAGCTTGATCAGCGCCTGAAATCCGTTACAGATACCGAGTGCCAGACCGTCTCTTTCGTTCAGCAGCTTCATGACCGCTTCCTTCATCTTTTCATTCTGGAATGCGGTAGCAAAGAACTTCGCACTTCCGTCCGGCTCATCACCTGCGGAAAAGCCGCCCGGGAACATGATGATCTGTGCCTGTCCGATTGCTTTTTCAAATTCTTCTACGGACTCTCTGATATCTTCTGCGGACAGATTCCGGAATACCTTTGTGATCACATTGGCACCTGCACGCTCAAATGCCTTTCCGCTGTCGTATTCACAGTTCGTACCCGGGAATACCGGAATAAATACGGTCGGTTTTGCAACCCGATTCTTACAGATATGGATGCTGTCTGCGCGGTACAGTCCGGTATCTACCGGTGTCACTGCCTTTTCAGCCTTGGTCGGAAATACCTTCTCTAACTTGGACTTCCAGCTTTCCAGTGCTTCTTCGCCGGAAATAACGGTATCACCATATGCAAAACCGCTTTCGGTCACTTCACCGATCAGTGTATATGCGGTATCAATCTGTGCCAGTTTTTCAGCAGGCACTTCCGCTACAATATTGCCCATCTCATTTGCAAACAACGCTTCCATTGCCACGCTGTCTGCGATCTTAACACCAAGTGCATTACCGAATGCCATCTTGCTGAGTGCCGCTGCCACACCGTTTGCATCCAGTGTATAAGCGGATACGATCACACCGTCCGCAATGAGTTTCTGAACAGCCTCATACATTGCCATGACGTTTTCATAGACAGGCACATCATAAGCGTCCTTCTCAATAGAGAATTTGACAAGCTTGTTGCCTGCTTTTTTCAGTTCCGGTGTGATGATATTGCGTTCCTTTGCCACATCCACCGCAAAGGAAACAAGTGTCGGCGGAACATCGATATCATTGAAGGTTCCGGACATGCTGTCCTTACCGCCGATAGAAGGAAGCCCAAAGCCGATCTGTGCATCATAAGCACCGAGCAGCGCTGCAAACGGCTGGCTCCAGCGCTCGGGATCCCCGCTCATACGACGGAAATATTCTTGGAACGTAAAGCGTACTTTCTTATAATCACCGCCTGCTGCCACAATCTTACTGAGAGACTCCGTGACTGCATAGATTGCGCCGTGATACGGGCTCCAGCTGGACAGATACGGATCAAAGCCGTAGCTCATCATCGTTACGGTATCGCATTTTCCCTTCAGGACAGGAAGCTTGGCAACCATGGTCTGGGTCTCTGTCAGCTGATATTTACCGCCATACGGCATATAAACACTTCCTGCGCCGATGGAGGCATCAAACATTTCCACCAGTCCCTTCTGGGAGCATACATTCAGATCATTCAGCATGGAAAGCCATGCAGTTTTAACATCCTTCTTTGCGACTGCATCCGCAACTTCAGGAATTGCGATCTTTTTAAAATAGTTTTCTTCCGGAACAGGCATATCCACCTTGACGGAAGTCTCCTGATGCGCACCGTTCGTATCCAAGAAAGCTCTGGAAATATTGACGATCTCTTTTCCTCTCCAGCAAAGTACCAGTCTCGGTTCTTCGGTAACTACGGCAACCTTGACTGCCTCTAAGTTTTCTTCTGACGCATAATCAAGGAAGGTATCCGCATCCTTGGCATCCACAACCACTGCCATACGCTCCTGAGATTCGGAGATCGCAAGCTCGGTTCCATCAAGACCTGCATACTTTTTCGGCACCTTATCCAGATCCACTCTCAGACCGTCAGCCAACTCACCGATCGCTACAGACACGCCGCCCGCACCAAAGTCGTTACATTTCTTGATGATACCGGTCACTTCCGCACGGCGGAACAATCTCTGGATCTTACGCTCGGTAGGCGCATTACCCTTCTGTACTTCGGCTCCGCAGGTCGTTAATGACTTATCGGTATGCACTTTGGAGGATCCTGTCGCACCGCCGCAGCCGTCACGTCCGGTACGTCCGCCGAGCAGGATGATGATATCGCCCGGATCGGAATTCTCACGAATGACATGTTTTCTCGGAGCAGCACCCATAACAGCACCGATCTCCATTCTCTTTGCCACATAATCCGGATGATAGATTTCTTTTACATAACCGGTTGCAAGACCGATCTGGTTACCATAGGAAGAATATCCGCTTGCCGCACCGCGCACAAGCTTCTTCTGGGAAAGCTTGCCTTTCATCGTCTGTTCAACCGGAACAGTCGGATCGGCAGCACCTGTGATACGCATTGCCTGATAAACATAACCGCGTCCCGAAAGCGGATCACGGATCGCACCGCCAAGGCAGGTGGCAGCACCACCGAACGGCTCGATCTCGGTCGGATGATTATGTGTCTCGTTCTTGAAAAATACGAGCCACTCTTCTTCTTTTCCATCAATTTCCACAGGCACCACGATCGAGCAGGCATTGATCTCATCGGATTTTTCCATATCCTCGAGCTTGCCCTCTTTCTTTAACTTACGCATTGCCATCAGCGCCAGATCCATTAAGCATACAAACTTGTCGCTTCTGCCCGCAAAGATTTCCTCACGCGTTGCAAGGTAATCCTGATAAGTTTTCTCAATCGGTGCACGGTACATACCGTCTTCAAATGCGACATTCTTTAACTCGGTAGAAAATGTGGTATGACGACAGTGATCGGACCAGTAGGTATCCAGTACACGGATCTCTGTCATGGTCGGATCTCTGTGTTCCTCATTCCTGTAATAATTCTGGATATGCAGGAAATCCTTGAAGGTCATGGCAAGTCCGAGAGAATCATACAGCTTTCTCAATTCTTCCTCTGCCATATCTTTAAAGCCGTCAAATACGAGTACATCCGCCGGCTCATCATAGGCAGTCACCAGCGTTTCCGGCTTCTCCATTCCGGTCTCTCTGGAATCCACGGGATTGATACAGTACGCCTTGATCTTCTCCACCTCTGCATCCGTCATGCTGCCCTGAATCAGATAGGTAACGGCTGTTCTGATGATCGGTTCCTCATCCTCTTTTAAGAAACGGACACACTGAACAGCGGAATCCGCTCTCTGGTCGAACTGTCCCGGCAGATATTCCACGCTGAATACTTTTCCGTTTGCCGGAATCTCGATCGTCTCCTTGTATAAAATATCAACGGGCGGCTCACTAAACACCGTCTTACATGCCCGTTCAAACACCTCATCGGAAATATTTTCCACGTCATAGCGGATAAAGACACGCACCTTCTCTACATCCCGAATGCCGAGATAGCTTTTGATCTCCTCCTCAAGCTCCCTTGCCTTGACCGCAAAAGGCTCCTTCTTTTCCACGTAGATACGTCTTACAATACCCATGAATTTTTCCTCCGTTTTTCTTAAAACAAGCTCCGGAGAATCTCCCCGGAGCATTTTATTCCTTTAGCTTTCCTTTACCAATCCCTGCATGATGATCACCAATTCGTCATTGACCATTTCTTCCGTGATCCCCATCGTGCAGGCAGCGATTTTTAGTCCTTCCAGCACGAACATGATATTGCGCGCCATTGCTTTCGGATTCTCACATATGAACTCACCGCTTTTAATACCGGTCTTGATCAGGATCTCTAACACCTTGACCGCTGCATCAAACTGCTGATGCAGCATATTCTCTTTCTTCGGAACCTGATTTTCAAAAAAGAATTCATAGATTGCAACCGTCAGCGTATCCTTCTTTCTGAGCAGTTCCTTCTTCTGTTCCTTTAAAAATAAGGTCAGGATATCGGCTGCCGTCGCATCCTCTCCGATCTCTCTGGAGAAAATATCATCCGTTTCCTGCGATTCTTTCTGCAGTACCGCCTGAAACAATTCCTTTGTACTGTCAAAATACAGATACAAACCTCCCCGGCTGATCTCGCAGGCATCGACAATATCCTTCATGGTAACGGTACGATATCCCTTCTGTGCAAAGACCTGCCGCGCCTTCTCCAATATGTATTCCTTTTTCTGTAGTGACTTCTCTCCCATACTATACTCCTTGCTTCCCATTACGCCAACGGCTTGTCCCAGAATTCAACCAGATCCTTCATTTTGGTGATTACGTTTAAAAAGATGCGGTTCTCAACACCTTCACGCCACACAACCGATTTCGTCATGCCGAGCAGGACATATTTTGACAAAATATCACTCAGCTCCCTCATGTTCCGAATCGTTGCTTTATCTATAAAGGACTGCTCATCCTGTACTGTTCTTAAATGGTTTCTGGAGTAGGTATATACATAGTTACGGTTCATCAGTCCGGTGTTTTTTGCTTCTTTTATGAAGCTCATCAATGTTCCGTCATAAACCGGAATCGCGACAGAATGTTCTGCAATTCCCTCTCCCGAAAAGGTCGCGGAAACATCATTCCCGCTTTTTGTTTCCAGCCATGGGATATATTTTGCAAGCTTTACGATATCCGCACGATATTCAGCTACCAATTCTTCCATCGCTTTTTTATCCATATCCATGATTTTACCTCACAATATTACAGATAGTTACATATTAGCATACTTCTTTTTTGTCCGCAAGACGCATATCTGCTATTCAAACACAAAAAAATGCGGTATACTGATATTACATTATAAAAAACTCCGACACTAAAAGGGGGCTGTTTTATGGAAACCGTAACTTTTTCCG
The DNA here is from genome assembly GCA_051888775.1 of Lachnospiraceae bacterium. GTDB lineage: Bacteria > Bacillota > Clostridia > Lachnospirales > Lachnospiraceae > JBJFCE01. The sequence continues at coordinate 18,169 of JBJFCE010000075.1, forward strand.
CAGGTGCTACCATGATACGTGAAGGTGAACCCGTTGACCGGATACTGATTCTTTCTTCCGGCAGCGTCACCGGCAGCAGTGCGAAAGGAAATTTATTTCTGCAAAAAGGTGATATTCCCGGCATATTCGATCTGTTCTGCGGCTATTCCTTCTATACCTATACCGCTTCCGAGCAGGTCACCTGTCTGTGCTATCCCCTCTCCGACAAAGAAACGCTGCTGTCCCTGCTGCGCTCCCGCGCCGAACTCAACACCCTTCTTGCAACAACGATCTGTCGACAGTGCTGCAGTATTCTGGATGACAGCCTTCTTCAGGACTATAATTGTGACCGTTTTTATACAGGCATCAAAGATAATTATAAGGATTATATCGCACTTTGTACCAAACACGGTATTACACCAAAACACCTGACGGATATTGAGGAATTGTCTCCTTTTTCCGCAGAAGACACGCTTCCCGATTATCTGTCTTCTTATTATGATGCTATGCGTGATCTTCCTCCGGATACCTATGCGGCACTGTTTCATAATCGCCCCGATTTTACCTATGGCTTTTTGCACAAAACCTCTGATGATATCCATCTGGTACTGGAACATTTACAGATGATTGCCGATTATCAGGCAGATTCTTCTTATCTTTTATTAAATCGCAACGGCATAGATCTGTTTGATCTGTATACTTCGCTCTGCTATCAACTGCAAAAGCAAAATGAGGATACCATGTCTTTGCAGGCAACCATCAGCAAGCTGATGATCCAAATGGAGGGACAGCGTGCCATCGATCGTTCCCTCTATCAGGCGCGTGTCGGTGAATACCGCAGGCAGCTTACCGATCTTATGCATTTGCAAGAACATCCGAATCAGGCACAGACTAAAGACATCTTTCCGACAGAACTCAACAACTCTGTACATACCATTCTTCAATATGCCGATTATGAAGAAAACAGCACAAAATTATTCCTTGCGGATCTTACTTCTTACCGTGCGTTAAAAGACCGTTCTTCTCTGGAGGATACCGCAATTTCGCTCAGGAAAAGACTGACCTCTGCTTTTTACGAGATTTATACTTCCGCATTCCAGTTCAGTCTGAAAGATCCGGCACCTCCGCTACCGGTCCGTCTGTTTCTACTGTTTGGCTATATGGACGAGGAACTTGCCGGAACGGAAAACGCCGTTTCACTTGTCCGGATCGCACAATCCCTCTCGGATCAGACCGCACATGGTGTCTTCACTCTCTATGACTGGCTTCAGGCAATTTATTACGGGAAACGAGAACCCAGCCGGAACGAATTTGACAACGATTATTCTCAATATCTGCACGAGCTTCGCTTCTCCGGAAAAATTTCACCGGAGGATGAGCAGCGACTCCGCACAGATCCCGCCGGAAGGGTAATGTTTGAACTCCAGAACATGTTCCCGATCGTCAATAAGATCACCTGTGGACATATTTCTTCCTTCTGCCCGATTTTTTCCGAACATAATTGCCTGCGAACACCCGAAGAAGCGTTGGTAACCGTTGAAAAAATCCGGACAGCTCTGAATATGATCCGCGCCATCGACTATAGTGTTTTTTATCGTGAAGTCCTGTTTGCACTTCCGGAAGCCTCGATTCCGCATGAACTGATCCAAACCGAAGTGCTTCCCGATTTTATTCTGATGCCCAATATCGGCATCCGGGGCGTTCTCTGGCAGGAGATTGAAGGAAAACGCCGCACAACACCGGGGCGCATGATGTTGCCGCTGCTCTGTCAGGAAGATATCACTCTGCTGATCACTCGCCTATGCGGGGACTTCCGTTGGGAAATGTGCAAACGTATGCAGGGTGCACACTGGAACGATATTTCCGATCCCAGCCTAACCAGCGAATACTTTGACTATATCCAGTTCTTCCGCAAAAATAATGAGCTTTCTCCCGATGCAAAAGAAAAGCTGAAACTCGGACTCCAACGCGCCAAGAACAGTTATCGTGAAATGTTTGTCAGAGATTATATTCAATGGATTTATTACGAGGCTTCCGGTTCTCCGCGGCTGAATAAGGTCTCACGGCGTATTCTGTTCCGATACTGTCCTTTTTCGGCAGCTTATCGTGAGCGCCTTACCTCAAATCCGCTCTATAAAGAGCCTTTGGAACGATATCAGGTTCGGATCGCACACGAAAAGCATCGTCTTCAGAATGTGATGAAGAAGATTCAAAATGCCGGAAAACCAATCCCTCCGGAGCTCCAACAGCAAAAAGACTTTTTAGACCTATAGTACTTTTGTATTATTTTTTAGTCGTTTTTTGTCATTTTTTGGAAGAAAAAAGTAATATACTGTCATTTCGTCACAATATATTTATAGCATCAAATTCCCAAAAGCAATATACTAAAAACAGTTCAGCGAGAGTTGAACTTGCTAATTAGCAATTCCGGAAGAATTCCCCTTTTACACAAAACAGAGGCTCTGGGTATCCCCCCAGAGCTTCTGTTTTATGTTTATGTTTTATGTTGTATTTTTCCTGTTAAAATGTCCCGATGATATGCTCTCCATGACAAACCGAACCGACATTTCCGATCAGTTAATGATTTCCTCATTATCACGTGTATTGTTCATGCGGTTAATCGGGCGCGCCCACCGCACGGCATTGATGATAATCCTCTGTATCACCTTGTTTTCATAGATCGGATACTCCTCATGTCCCGGTTGAAAGTAAAAGATCTTGCCATTGCCTCTTGTAAAGGTCACGCCGCTTCTAAATACCGTACCACCGGCAAACCAGCCCTCAAACACAATATCATCCGGTTTCGGAATATCAAAATACTCCCCGTAAAGCTCCTCCTTTTCCAGCTCAAAGCTTGCAGGAATCCCCTCGGCAATCGGATGAAACGGGCTGACCGTAAACAGTCTTTCCCTGTCCCCATGCTTCCACTGCAATGTCATGGTAGTTCCTAAAAGCAGCCTGAGCGGTTTACAAAAATGTGCCGAATGAAGCGGTATAAATCCCATGCCGCGTCTCACGTATGCCGCTACTCTCTCTGCATTTTCATCCGTCAGCCGGTCATGTGCCGCATGTCCCCACCAGATCAAAACATCCGTTTCTGCCAGAACTTCTTCCGATACCCCCTGCTTAGGCATATCCAATGTCGCACAGCGCACTACGATATCTTCTTCCTGTTCTAAAAATTTCCGAATCGTCGTATGGATCCCCTCCGGATATACACTTGCAATCTCCGGATACTCCTTTTCATGAATATATTCATTCCAAACCGTAACACGTATCATACTTTCTCCCTTTCTCGAAGCACTTCGTTCAGCCAGTCCGCCGAAGCGATCATATCCTCTAACTGGTGTTTCGAACCGAAGTGCTCGATCGCATAGTTTCCGTCGTATCCGCTCTCCCTGATCCTGTCGAGCAGTGCTTTCATCGGTATCATGCCACTGCCCACACTTGCAGTATACATAGGCGTTCCCTGAATCGTCTCCTTTGGCAGTTCTCCTTCTTTTTTCAAAAGACTCCTGTCCTTACAATGGACATATCCGATCCTGTCTGATAAAAGCGGCAGCATTTCCTCTGCTCTTTCTTCACTATAAAGGAAATTCCCGGTATCAAAGGTACAGGAAAGTTCCGGTATCCGGTCAAGAAACCAACGAACCTCCGCGCCTGTAGCAAATACCGCCGAACAGTCATCAAAATCCTCTATGGATACACGGATTTTTCTCTTTGCGGCATACCGGCACATTTCCTGCAGTACCACAGCCATCCGCTCCCGGCATACTGCCCGGTCCTGTCCTTCCTTTACAAAACCCGGAACTGCCAGAACATGCCTGACACCATACCGCGACAGTTTTTTCAGCATCCTCTTATAGGAATGATCCTCCGGGTGATTGCCCCAGTCAAAAAAAGCATAGACGCTCTGTACCGGTAAACCGACCCGTTGAAGCTCCTTAAAACGTTTCCCCGTATGCCTTTTCACTTCTCCATAATCCATTTCCACACCGCAGATTCCATGCTTGTTCAGAAGTTCTGCGATCTCATGCAGCTCTTTCCCGCTCTGTCTGCACGCCTCCCTGACGTGGTCATAAAACACCGTAATCCGCATTTGCCATCCGCCTTTTCCATATTTGGATTTCACTGCAATTTTCAGATCATGCTTCCAGTTTCGCCGCAGAAAAGATATTTCTTCGCGCGGCACGTTCTCACTCCGTGAAAAACGCAGCGGTCACTAAGCTCGAAAATACCTCGCTAAGTGCCGGCGTTTTTCAAGGACCGCGCGAAGAAATATCTTTCCTACGGCAAAACCGGAAGCATGATCCGAAAATTGCAGTAAATCTCATAAAAAAGTATAACACTTCTTGCAAAACAGAGCAATTCGCGGTTTAATAGATATGGTATTTGTTACAATCATTCTATATGAGAAGGAAGTATAAGCATGGAACATCTAATTATTCCCAAGGACTATCATTCAGAGCTGAATCTGCATGATACTCAGATTGCCATTAAAACCGTAAAGGATTTTTTTCAGAATCTGCTTGCAGAACGTCTGAATCTCCTGCGTGTTTCCGCACCGCTTTTCGTGGATCCCGCTTCCGGTCTGAATGACAATTTAAACGGTGTGGAACGCCCCGTTTCTTTCGGTATCAAAGAACAGAATGAGGCAGAGGCTGAAATTGTTCATTCTCTTGCCAAATGGAAACGCTTTGCATTGAAAAAATACGGTTTTTCCCATGGAGAAGGTCTGTATACCGATATGAACGCCATCCGACGGGATGAGATCACGGATAATATCCACTCCATCTTTGTCGACCAGTGGGACTGGGAAAAAATCATCTCCAAAGAAGAACGGACTCTGGATACTTTAAAAGCAATCGTCAAACAGGTCTACAGTGTTCTTCGTAAAACAGAGAAATATATGTCCATCGAATATGATTACATACAGGAAATTCTTCCAAAGGATATTTTCTTCATCACAACACAGGAGTTGGAAGATATGTTCCCGGACAACACTCCCAAAGAACGTGAGTACTATATCACCAAAGCTAAGGGTGCTGTTTGTCTTATGAAGATCGGCGATGTATTGGAATCCGGTGAGCGCCACGACGGTCGTGCTCCGGACTATGACGACTGGGAATTAAATGCCGATATTCTGGTATACTATCCGGTACTGGATATTGCACTGGAATTATCTTCCATGGGAATCCGTGTCGACGAAACCGCACTGATGAAGCAGTTACAAAAAGCTGGCTGTATGGAACGTGCCGAGCTTCCTTTCCAAAAGGCAATCCTGAATCGGGAACTGCCATATACGATCGGCGGCGGTATCGGTCAGTCCCGTATCTGTATGTTTTTCCTCCGAAAAGCACATATCGGAGAGGTTCAGTCCTCCCTTTGGCCGAAAGAGATTATCGAAGAAGCCGAAAGACACGGCATTCAGTTATTATGATTCATTGTAATATAAGAACATCCGGGAATTTCAAATCTCCCGGATGTTCTTTTTGTTTCTATATAAAATCCCTTTTACTTGTTGAAATGTATCACTTTCACAGGTTCTTTTATACAGCATGACTATTTAGTTTTCCCGCATCTTACGCTTGATGCAGCAGATATATTCTTCCTCACCTTTCGGAAGTTTGACTTTAAAAAATAATGCCGATACTCCCATAATATCCGTATCATCCCGCTTGATGCTATAACTCACAGCAAAACTTCCGTTTTCACTCTTTTCCAATTCCTGATCCAATAACGCCTTATCCTTAATCACATCTGCCGGATTGATTTTGCTTTCATAGTCGATCCCTTCGGAAAAACGATCAAAGAAATCGAAAAAATAATATTTTTGACCAATCTGCATCTGATCCTTTCCACATGTATGCAGAACCTCTGCCTGCCCGGTATTATAATCCAAGCGATATACTTTATCATATACCTTTAACAGAGCTTCACTATAATTGAGCAAATAGCGTTCCTGTTCTATTTTCTTCATTTCATCAATATTATCCAATGCAAAATAGAATAAGGAACGTTTTCCCCGGCTTCCCAGATAACGGACTTTCACATTCAGCCAGACATAGCTTCCATCCTCACGTTTATGATGCAGCTGCACCTGTTCCACATGATCCTTTTCTCTGGATAAGCGGCATTTTTCCATCAAAATGCTTCGTTCCGGTTCCTCAACCGGTTTATTCAGAACACTGACCTCTGCTGTCTGTTTCTTGCTGTCTCCGTAAACCGCTTCATAATATCCTTTGTTTACCTGAATGACCTCCAGACTGTCCTGAGTCATTTCAAAGACACCCATTCCACCGAGCATACTGTAAAACAGCATACTTTCTCTGGAATTTCCCCGACCGAAGACATCCATAATGACATCCTCCAGTTCCAGAGAATCGTCTTTCTGAATCAGGTTCGTATTGTCGGTCTTACGATTAAAGAGTTCTTCAATCTGTGTTTCCGGCATCGGTCTGTAAAAATAATATCCCTGTACCAGATCACATTCCACACTCTTCAGGTATTCCCAGTTTTTCTTGGTCTCCACACCTTCCGCAACGGTTTTCAGTTTCATCCATTTTGCCATACGGATAATCGCTTCCAGTATAATGGATGCACTCTGATTGTTCTCAATATCGTCCATGAACTTCATGTCGATCTTAAGGATATCAATCGGAAGATCCTTAAGAATATTCAGTGAAGAATATCCGCTTCCAAAATCATCCATCAGTACAACAAAGCCCATTTCATGCAGCTTCTTAACCGCTTCCTGCACCATCTGCGGATTATCGGAATAAGCACTCTCCGTGATCTCTATTTTTATCAGATGTGTAGGAAGATTATACTTTTTAACAATATTACAAATATCCTCACACAAGTGTTGATTATAAAACTCCACCCGTGAGACATTAATGGAAATCGGAACAACTTCTATTCCCTGATCGATCCTGCCTCTCTGCATACGGCAGACTTCATTCCATACATAGCGATCCAGTATACTGATAAATCCGTTTTTTTCAAAAAGTGGTATGAACATTCCCGGAGAAATCAATCCCCGTTCCGGATGTTCCCAACGAACCAATGCTTCCATTCCTGCCACTTCGCCGTCACTGGTACGGCAGATCGGCTGATAGTAAACCTTAAACTGCTTCTCCGCAATCGCTGTCTTAAAATCGCTGTTGAGCTTCTGCTCTTCCACGATTGCTCCCCACATGCCCTCGTCAAACCATGCATATGGTTTTAAATAATTATCCTTTACCGTCTCCATGGCAACACGGGCACGATCCACCATGTTGCTGATCGTCAGTGACGGATTGGAAATCTTATAAAGTCCGCAACACGAAAAGAAATGATACTCGGAGCCCTCCGCATCATATGTAACATCGCCTAATTTCAACCATTCGCCACGCTGAATCACCTCATCCGGTACACAACAGATAAAATTATCACGTTCCACTCGTCCATAGGTTGCGTTTTCACCACCTATGACATCTTTCAAAGACTGTGCCAGCTGGATTAGGACCTTGTCACCGGTCTCCCTGCCAAACAGGTCATTGATCACCTTAAATTTTCGAATGTTCCAATAAATCAGGCAGAACTGTATTGCGGGATTCTGATTTAACAGATCCCGCGTATATCTGTAGAAGCCCTGACGATTGTAAATCCCGGTCAGTTCGTCAAACATCTCTTTCTGTTTTAGACTATCCCCCAAATAATCTGCCATACCTTCACCTCATTTTACAGCGGATTTATCCCCTCCGCACAAATCGGTATATCATGCTCGATAATATAGTATCAGTATAGCACATTCTTTTCATTTTTCCAGTACTTTTTGTATGTTTTTACCAATTTAAAGGCAAATATTTTGATTTTTTCATAAATTTTTACTTATTAATGGTTTCCGTAGGGATATATCTTCCAACAAAAATCATACATTCTCTCCACCTGCATTAATCATCCGACCATTCTTTTCCTGCAAATAATAGCGCAGAAATCAGATATGACACACAATACATCACAAGAGAACCGATAACAACCGCAATTTTTATTCCAAGCATTTTTTCTTTATGCTCTTCAAAATACCGGATCAGGTGCATCATAAAATTACCGTTCAGAATCTCCAGATCTCCAAACAGCAGATACGCGATTCCACAAAAAAACAGCGCGATCAAAATCCCTGTCTTGATCATACCTCCCCTTCTTGCTCCGAAACCGACCAAAAAAGGCAGTTCCAATGCTGTCAGAAAGAGCAGCGATCCCGCAACAACCGGAAGATACCCCCATATATTCCGTATCATAGAAGAAACCGCATTATTTTCACATTGGATCAGACAGACAGCGCTGCCTGCGTAGCTCAGTGCCGTTACCGCACAGAACGCCGCAAACAGGAACAGATATTTTGATGCTACATATTCCTTTTTGGATACCGGAAGACTCAGATAATACTGTTTCTGCCTTCTTCCTTCATCTACAGCGACAACACTGACCTCCAGCTTGAATATAATCAGCAGATAACTGCATCCGATCATGATAAATGCTGCGCCCCACAACAGAATATCCGCTTCTTCCGTATGGAAAAGGAGCCTTGCTGCTACAATCAGCAAGAAAAACGCTCCGAGCAGGGCTGTATACATTTTCCCTTTGACCGCAATAAAATCCTTATACAACAATCCAGTCATCAGAGACACCCCTTTCTCTTTTTGATGACCTGACAGGCACCAAAATAAGATAACGCCATACATACAAGCGCTACACAAAAAAATGCCATACTATAGCCCGATAAGCAGTCCGCCAGCTTTCGGAATAATGTTATCGCCATGGCATCCAGACTTTCCTCCGGCATGGAAAAGATCTTGTTAGCAACTACTACCATTGTGATGAGAAATACTGCCAGAAACGGGATACACTGTATCAGATCCGCCTTTTCCACACCGAGCAGATATAATAAAAACATGACAATGCTCATATAAATCAACAACACTGCGCAGAAGGTCAGCACATAGCCGCACAGTTTTTCAAATGCGAACACCTGAGAAGTCAGCGATACCGCAATTCCCGCAAGCAATGAACCGCATACTCCCACAAGCGCAAACAGCATGCAGGAAAGATATCTGCTTCCCACAATCTGCCTGTCGCTTAACGGCAGACTGAACATACACTTCCAAAATCCTGCCTTGCGATCCTCCTTAAAGCATTCCACGATCATACTGACAAATGCGATCGGAATAAACAATGTCACCCATACCGCAGCCTGAAAAAAGGAATAGAACATTTCTTCTCCCATGGGGCTTTGCGCCTTCATCTCCTCGATTCCCTTTGCAATATTACCATATCGTGAGCTTAGGCAAAATAGCACAGACAAAAAGATGATCCCCAGCGTTACGCAAAAAAACATTCTTAGATTTTTTCTCAGACAATACATATCTTTTTGAATCAAGCCTCTCATAGATTCATCCCCTTATGCCTCTCCCAAAGCAGCTTCACCGATCTTTTCTTTTGCCTGCTTTGCATAGAAAATCATAATTTCTTCCAAAGATGCCGCTTCCATAAGCAGCTGCGGATACTTTGACTCACATGCTTTTCTGTTATGTACAAGAATTTCCACGCCGAATGCCGACTGCCTGTAGGAAATCATATCCGCTGCATCAATCCGTTCCAGTTCTTCCTTTTTACATTTAATCAGACCGTGATTCTCCAGAATCTCATGTTTATCTCCCGACAAAATGATCCGTCCGTGATCAATAAAGGTGACCATGTCCGCAAGACGTTCCAGATCTCCCGTAATATGGGAAGACAACAGAATCGTATGATTTTCCTCCATGACAAACTCCTGAAAAATTTCCAATATCTCATTTCTGACAATGGGGTCCAGACCGCTGGTCGGCTCATCCATGATCAAAAGTTCGGCTTCGTGCGATAAAGCAACCGCAATCTGCAGCTTCATGCGCATTCCTCTGGAAAAAGACCCGCAGCGCTTTTTACGCGGCAGAGAAAAGCGTTTCAGATAATCAAAGAAGACCTCCTCCTGCCAGTGATGATAAATATGCTTCATGACGTTATTGATCTCATTGGCTGTCAGAAATTCATGAAATCCCATTTCATCAAACACAACGCCGATCTTTTCTTTTAGTTTTGCGCCTTCCTTTTCCATTGATTTTCCAAAGACACGGATCTCGCCGTCATCTTTTTTCAGCATGTCCAGAATCAGCTGTATCGTAGTCGTCTTTCCGGCGCCGTTTTGTCCGATAAAACCGCAGATACACCCCTGCGGAACCGAAAAGCTGATATGATCCAGTGTAAAATCCTCGTAGCGCTTAGTAACACCCATAAGCTCCAATACGTTTTCCATCCTAGTACTCCCTTTCCTCACACAAAATTCTGAAAATCTGCTCCAGTTCCTCTTTTGTAATTCCGGCAAGCTTTGCCTGATCCAGTGCTTCGTCAAACAGCGCCTCAATCTTACAGACAACGCTCTCCTTCACCAGTTCTCTGTTGATCCCCCTGACAAAGCTGCCCTTCCCGGTAAAGGATTCAATATACCCTTCCCGCTCCAGTTCTTCATAGGCACGCTTTGTCGTAATAATACTGATCCGCAGCTCCTTTGCCAGCAGCCGCATGGAGGGCAGGGCATCTCCTTCTTTCAGTTCTCCGCTTAAAATCATTGCCTTGATCTGATCGTAGATCTGTTCATAGATCGGACTTTCCGAATTATTGGTGATAATGATATCCATGTTGTTTTCTCCGCGAAAGAAAATATTGTATATATTAAATATACACATTTTGTGCCAGGTGTCAATAGTAAGAATGTTATAGTAGGAAACGTTATGCGAATCGTTATGTAGGAAACTTGGCCCCTCCAAATATTATTTCACTTCTTCTAATTCAAATCCAAGATATCCAACTCTTAATAAAGCAGCCAGAACTTTTGCCTCTTTATAAGAGTCAACCGTTATCTGTGCCTCTCCGCCAGTAATTGCACAATTAACATATGGTGCGCTAATCACTTCACCATCTAGTACAATAGATATTTGACTTCCTATATATTTTTCTGTTCCTTCAGCAAAAGCTTCCGTTCCTTCATCATCAAATGAAATGCTAACAATATAACTTCTCATTCCGGTTAAACTATCGTTTACAGCTGAAGCTGAAGCCGATTTGATATTTTGATTTGTTACAATTATCTCTTCTGTAGGCGTTCCGTAACCACCAACAAATTTCAATTCAGTATTACGAATAACCTCACTGTATGTCTCATCATCCATACCCGGCATACAAATTTCTACATACCATTCTGAATTTCGCTCTCTCATCAGCACGACTGCTTCTGTAGTATAATTGTCAGCTCTTCTCTGCAAATAATACACAATGGAATACATATCATCCCTTGAAAACTTTGTATCTGAAACAACCCTATATACTTTCGTTTCCTCTTCAGACTGGATATCTTCTTTTTCGACTTCATCGCTTACATTTATCTGTTGAAACCATAACAGACCGTTATAGCCCATATAAAATCCAAGCAAAAGAATAAGCAACGCTATCAATCCAACCAATCCAAGAACTAATGAAACGACAGCCATTCCTTTCTTTTTATCTTCGTTATGTACATAGGTATTCATCTGTTGCGTTGTATTTTCCATCAATGCTTTACCACACTTAGGGCAGAATTCTGCATCATTTGGCACTTCATTTCCACAATATCTACAAAACATTTCCCGTCACTCCTCTCTATAAGTCCTTCTTAAATGCCTTCTCCATCTTCATACAGATATCCATAATATACTCAAACTTGTCTGTGGTCTTGTCATATCATCATTCTCCTTTGAAGTTATTGATATGATTATAACATAAATAACCTGACACCTCATGTCATGTTTTATCCGTTCCCTTTAGCACAAAAATCTGCTGCGGATATCCAAGTTCCACACACAATTCTCCCGGAACAAATCCAAACGACTGATAAAATGCACGCGCTGCGACACCCTTTTCGTCTTTCTCCCGAAATGTATGAACTGTAATATCTTTTCTCCGCGTCTGTGAACACACCCTGTTTTTACTCTGTCCTTTGTATATACATCCCAGCTTTCCATCTTCTACTCCTTTCGACCGGTTTCTTTTTAAGCGATTGTGAAACTTTCCTGTGGTTTTTCTTTTCTACAATTATGCTACCAACTATCTGCCAAAAGTTATAGACTTGTAATAAAAAATATTATATAATGTATCATGAAGTGTGCCCGAAAAACAATTTCGGGTGCTTTCTTTTTTCACGCAAAAAAGCAGAGACAATTTCCCTGCCTCTGCTTCTGATTTGCTTTCTTATTACTGGGCACTCAGGCTCGAATACCCCAACAGACTTTCATCCACTTCCTTCGCACACTCACGCCCCTCGCGGATCGCCTTGACAACCAGTGACTGACCGGAATGCATGTCACCCGCTACGAACAGATTCGGTACGGAAGTTGCATATTTTCCTGCTGCCGTTTTAACATTCGTTCTTTCCGTAATATCCACCTTAAAGGCATCTGTAACATACTTCTGGCTTCCGAGGAATCCTGCCGCGATCAGGCACACCTGTGCCGGAAGCACCTGCTCACTTCCCGGAACCTCCTTCATATTCATGCGTCCGGTCTCCGGATCCTTCTCCCATGCAAGCTTTACGATCTTGACCGCCTTTAAGTTTCCGTTCTTATCCTTCTGGAACTCCTTTACCGTAGATTCATAAATACGTGGATCGTGTCCGAACAATGCGATCGCTTCTTCCTGACCGTAGTCTGTCTTACAGATCTTTGGCCATTCGGGCCACGGGTTATTGTCGGCCCTTTTATCCGGCGCCTTGGGCATCATCTCGATCTGTGTCACGCTCTTACAGCCGAAGCGGATGGAGGTTCCGACACAATCATTTCCGGTATCGCCGCCGCCGATGATCACCACATCCTTGCCCTTGGTAGAAATATAATTTCCATCTTCAAAATTGGAATCCAGCAGACTCTTGGTAGCTGCGGTCAGGAAATCCACTGCAAAGTAAATGCCCTTTGCGTCTCTGCCCTCTGCCTTGATATCACGCGGATTGGAAGCGCCACACGCCAGTACCACGCGGTCATATTCCTTTAACAGCTTCTCTGCCTTGATCTCTTTACCGACATCGGCATTCGTGATAAAGGTAATGCCCTCTTCCTCCATGACCTTGATCTTACGGTCAATGATATGCTTCTCCAGTTTCATATTCGGAATGCCGTAACGAAGTAATCCTCCGACGCGGTCATGACGCTCATAAACCGTTACCAGATGTCCCCGCTTATTGAGCTGGTCGGCAACCGCCAGCCCGGACGGACCGGAGCCGATCACGGCAACCTTCTTTCCAGTGCGAACCTTGGGCGGCTCTGCTGCCGCGTAGCCTTCTTCATAAGCCTTCTCGATAATGGCATACTCATTTTCTTTGGTGGCTACCGGATCTCCGTACAGTCCGCAGGTACATGCATTTTCACACAGTGCCGGGCAGACTCTTGAAGTAAATTCCGGGAAATTACTTGTCTTTTTCAGACGCTTGTAAGCTTCCCTCCAGTTTCCGGTATAGACCAGATCATTCCACTCAGGGATCAGATTGTGCAGCGGACAACCGGAGGTCATTCCGGCAAGTGTTGCACCCGACTGGCAGAACGGAACGCCGCATTCCATACATCTTGCTCCCTGAAGCTTCTGTCTCTCGATCGGAAGATGCTGATGGAATTCATTGAAATGTTTTACTCTGGACTCTGGTGCCTCTGCACTGGATACTTCTCTTTCATAATCCATAAATCCTGTTGGTTTTCCCATAGCTGCATCTCCTTACTCGTTGATTTTATTTGCATAGAATGCTTCGATCTGCGCATTCTCTGCGCTCAGGCCCTTCTCCTCCATCTGGACGATCAGCTTGAGCATTCTCTCGTAATCATGCGGGATGATCTTCTTAAACTTCGGCAGATAGTCTCCGAAATTGTTCAGAATCTCCTTACCCTTCTCGGAATTGGTATATGCCACATGCTCTTTGATGAGTTCCTTTAACTCCAGTACGTCATATTTTGAAGTCACCTCGGTAGAGGATACCATCGTCTTATTCAGTCTGGTATACAGATCATTATCCTCATCCAGCACATAGGCGATACCGCCGCTCATACCTGCTGCAAAGTTCTTGCCGGTCTTACCGAGAACAACGACCCTTCCGCCGGTCATATATTCACAGCCATGGTCACCGACGCCCTCAACAACGGCAACCGCACCGGAGTTTCTGACGCAGAAGCGTTCTCCGGCCACACCGTTGATGAATGCTTTTCCGCTCGTTGCACCGTAAAGTGCTACGTTACCGATAATGATATTTTCATCCTGTTTAAACTTACTGCCCTTCGGCGGATATACGATCAATTTACCGCCGGAAAGTCCTTTTCCGAAATAGTCGTTAGAATCTCCGACAAGCTCCAGTGTCAATCCTTTCGGGATAAAAGCGCCAAAGCTCTGACCTCCCGCACCGTTACACAGAACACGGTAGGTATCCTCTTCCAGATCATCTCCGAGCCGTTTCGTGATCTCGGAACCGAGGATGGTACCAAACGCACGGTCCGTATTGGATACCTCCACTTCGATACTTCTCTTTTGTCCCTGAGAAATTGCTTTATCCAAAGACTTTAACAGTACCTTTTCATCCAGCGTCTTTTCCAACTGGAAGTCGTATACTTTCTTCGGATCAAAGGTTACTTTCTCCTTCATGCCGACATACGGATTGGACAGAATTCTGCTTAAATCAATCTTCTGTTGATCTTCGGACAGATTCTCTTTTACCTTTAAAAGATCGGTACGTCCCACCAGTTCATCCACACTGCGGACACCAAGCTTTGCCATATATTCGCGCAGCTCCTGCGCAATAAATTTCATAAAGTTCTCAACGTATTCCGGTTTACCGCGGAAGCGTTTACGAAGCTCCGGATTCTGCGTTGCCACACCGACCGGACATGTATCCAGATTACATACACGCATCATGACACAGCCCATTGTTACAAGCGGAGCGGTTGCAAAACCGAACTCTTCTGCACCGAGGATTGCTGCGATCGCAACGTCACGGCCGCTCATCAGCTTACCGTCTGTTTCAATGCGGACACGATTACGCAGCCCGTTCTGAATCAATGTCTGATGGGTTTCCGCAAGTCCGAGCTCCCACGGAAGTCCCGCATTATGAATAGAGCTCTTCGGTGCAGCACCCGTACCGCCGTCATAACCGGATACCAGTACGACCTGCGCACCTGCTTTTGCAACACCTGCGGCTACGGTTCCGACGCCTGCCTCAGACACCAGCTTGACAGAGATTCTGGCATCCCGGTTGGCATTTTTCAGATCATAGATCAGCTGCGCCAGATCCTCGATCGAATAGATATCATGATGAGGCGGCGGAGAGATCAGACCTACGCCGGGCGTTGAATGTCTGGTCTTGGCAATCCAGGGATAGACCTTTCCGGCAGGAAGGTGACCGCCTTCACCGGGCTTTGCTCCCTGTGCCATTTTGATCTGGATCTCCTGTGCGCTGACAAGATATCTGCTCGTTACGCCGAAACGTCCCGATGCCACCTGCTTGATCGCAGAGCATTTATTCAGTCCGTCCGGTCCGATGGTAAGTCGCTCGATATCCTCACCACCTTCACCGGTATTGGATTTCCCATGCAGATGATTCATTGCAATGGCAAGTGTCTCATGTGCTTCCTTGGAAATGGAACCATAGGACATCGCACCTGTTTTGAATCTGGTCACGATGCTTTCCACACTCTCAACTTCTTCGATCGGCACGGTTTTCTTCGGATAGTTAAAGTCCATCAATCCACGCAGGGTACGGATATTATTTTCATCATCCACCATATCCGTGTACTGCTTAAATTTCTCATAATCTCCGAGTCTTGTAGACTCCTGTAACATATGGATCGTCGCAGGATTATACAGATGCTCCTCCGCGCCGCTTCTTGCCTTATGACGTCCCGGGCTGTCCAGTGTCAGATCGTTGGAAAGACCGAGCGGATCAAACGCCATGGAGTGCAGCTCATCCACCTGCTTTTCAATATCTTGGATCGTAATACCGCCGACACGGCATACCGTACTCGTAAAATATTTGTTGATCACATCCGCATCAATACCGATTGCCTCAAAGATCTTACTGCCCTGATAGGACTGGATTGTAGAGATACCCATCTTGCTGGCAATCTTTACGATACCGTGCAGTACCGCATCATTATAATCGTTGACTGCCGCATAATAGTCCTTATTGAGCATGTTATTATCGATCAGCTCCTTAATGGACTCCTGTGCCAGATACGGGTTGATCGCACTCGCACCATAACCAAGCAGAGTAGCAAAATGATGCACTTCCCTCGGTTCAGCAGACTCCAGAATGATTGCAACGCTCGTTCTCTTCTTTGTCTGTACCAGATGCTGCTGCAATGCAGATACTGCCAACAGAGAAGGAATAGCCACATGATTTTCATCCACACCACGATCGGACAGGATCATAATATTGACGCCTTCTCTATAGGCTCTGTCCACTTCCAGAAACAGGCGGTCAATCGCCTTTTCCAGACTGGTGTTCTTATAATAAGTGATCGGAACAACCTCTACCTTAAAGCCGTCATGCTTCATATTTTTAATCTTGAGCATGTCGGTATTTGTTAAGATCGGATTGTTGATCTTCAATACGTTACAATTCTTCGGTGTTTCTTCCAAGAGGTTTCCGTCTGTTCCGACATAAACATTGGTACTGGTAACAATCTCCTCACGAATCGCATCGATGGGCGGGTTGGTTACCTGTGCAAAGAGCTGTTTAAAATAATGGAACAGCGGCTGATGTCCGTTTGACAGCACCGGAAGCGGAATATCCGTACCCATCGCAGCGATCGGCTCTGCGCCGTTCTTTGCCATCGGTAAGATAGAATCCTTCAGTTCCTCATAAGTGTAGCCGAATGCTTTCTGCATCCGCTGTCTTTCTTCATAAGTAAACTCCGGTACACGCTCATTCGGAATCTTTAAATCATGCAGTTCTACCAGATTACTGTCAAGCCACTCCCCGTAGGGCTGTCTTCTGGCATAGGATTCCTTCAAATGATCGTCATCAATCACTTCGCCCTTTACGGTATCGACTAACAGCATCTTACCCGGACGAAGACGTTCCTTCTTTACGATCTTGGTAGGATCTACCGGAAGTACACCGACCTCGGAAGACAGGATCAGCTGATCATCCTCCGTGATATAATATCTGGAAGGACGCAGGCCGTTGCGATCCAGTACTGCCCCCATGATATCTCCGTCGGAAAACAGGATGGACGCAGGTCCGTCCCACGGCTCCATCATGGTCGAATAGTATTCATAGAAGTCCTTCTTTTTCTGGGACATCGCTTTGTTATTGGCCCACGGCTCCGGAATTGTAATCATCACGGCAAGCGGAAGCTCCATACCGGACATTACCAGAAATTCCAGCGTATTATCCAACATCGCGGAATCGGAACCGGAAGCATTGATAACGGGAAGCACCTTATAAAACTCGCCCTTTAAGTGTTCGGACTCCATATTTTCTTCCCGCGCCAGCATTCTGTCGGCATTACCGCGAATCGTATTGATCTCACCGTTATGTACGATGAAACGATTCGGATGTGCTCTCTCCCAGCTCGGATTTGTATTCGTGGAGAATCTGGAATGCACGATAGCGATCGCAGAATCATAATCCTCACTCTGTAAATCTCTGAAAAAGGTTCGAAGCTGTCCGACTAAGAACATGCCTTTATAAACAATGGTCCTGCTGGACAAAGATACCACATAAGTGTTATCGGAAGACTGCTCAAACACTCTTCTGACTACATAAAGCTTTCTGTCAAAATCCAATCCCTTTTCAACATTTGCCGGCTTCTTAATGAACGCCTGCATAATATACGGCATGCAGGAAAGTGCTTTATGACCGAGTACGGACGGAACCGTAGGCACATCTCTCCAGCCAAGGAACTGCATACCTTCCTTTTCCACAATGATTTCAAACATCTTCTTTGCCTGATTGCGTTTTAACTCATCCTGCGGAAAGAAGAACATGCCGATACCGTATTCTCTTTCATTTCCAATATCAATACCCAGCTCTTCCGCTGCTTTATGAAAGAAACGATGTGAAATTTGTGTCAGAATACCGACACCGTCACCTGTCTTGCCTTCCGCATCTTTACCAGCTCTATGCTCCAGATTCTCAACAATCTTCAGTGCATTTTCCACTGTGCTGCGGCTCTTTGTTCCTTTAATATTGACGATTGCACCGATACCACAGTTATCATGCTCAAAGGACGGATCATACAGTGACGCCTGCGGTACTTCTTTTGCTACATCAAACATACCTTTTCTCCTTTACGCTACATGGATTGCATAATTGCATAACCGCATAATTGAATACTTGTATACAATCAGCTTTGTTACGGATAGTATACACCTACTTTTTTTATCTGTAAATATCCTATTTTTCTTAAATTGTCTGATTTTCTGAATATTATGATTTATGTATTATAATTTTCTGATTTTATGTGTAATTGTTTATTATGAAATCCCGTAAAATCGTTCTTTGAAAACATTTTTAGGCATAAAAAAAGAGCTGAAAAATTTCAACTCTTTTTCTTATAAAAGACAAAAACAAGACTTGCGGCAGAAATGATTGCAAATATCACACAATTTATGATCACGGCAGAGCGGTTTTTCCAAATATCAAAATAAGAAACGGAAAAAGCAGCTATATTCGCGGTTGCATGGAACAATAACGGTGCAAAGAAATTTTGATAATGCTCATAAACGCCGCTCATCAACATACCCATAAGGAATGCATACACACCCTGCACAAGATTGCCATGTAAGATTGCAAACAGTAAGGAAGAAAGGAGAATTCCGGGCAACACCCCCAGATACCGCCGGCACTTTCTGTATACAATACCGCGAAACAGGATCTCCTCAGCCAGCGGCGAGATCACACCGTACAGCAACAGCCCCAGTATAAACGGTACCGCATACTGTATCTTTGCAACCTCCTGATAAGTCTGTGAATACTGCGCCGCCTGTATCAGACTTGCCAGCAGATTCAGACAAATCGAAGAAGCTGTTGCCATAATAACAACTGCGATCATGCCCCGCCATTTGGAAGACAGACTTCTGCATTCCTCTTTCAGCCAGCCCGCTGCCAGTCTGCGAGGTTTGATCAGTACAGGCTGCCCATCCATACAAACCTCTGACAGAAAATATCTGCGCAGACAGAATATCGCAATCAGCATGGCAATCCCGTTATTGGTTGCACGGATTACATCCGCATTCCGAAGCACCCATATCAGACCGCCTGCACTACTCTTCTGCGCTACATACTGTACCAGATCATTCATCAGATACAACAACACACTGCTGATCAGATAATATAGCAAAAGCGGTAAAAACACATCCGCAACTGATTTCATAATCGCCTGAAACGACTTTGGTCTCTCCGGCTGTCCTTTCTGACCCGAAATATTCCGACTCATACTGTCACTCCTCCATCATACAAGGACAATAGTAACTGCTCTAATTCGCCGACATCCGATACCACATACGCAGCTCCGGCTTCCGCCAGCTCATTATTTTGTGCATAACCATAGTCCACACCGATACAATCCATTCCAAAGACTTTTGCGCCCTCCACATCAAATTTCCGGTCACCGACCATAACAACCTGCCTATAGCATACAGCTTCCTCTCTAAAAAGTTCCCTCACTGCTTCTTTGATGACCTCATCCTTATTGACACGTTTTCCGTTTAACTCGCTTCCCACGACAACATCAAAATAACGGTCCAGAGAAAAATGCTGCAAGATCCGATTCACAAACACCGTGGGCTTACTGGATGCGATCGCCATGCGGTATCCCTTTTCCCGCAAGTGTCCTAACATCTCAGGGATTCCCGCATATACTTTATTCTCATACAGTCCCGTCACGCTGAAGCGTTCGCGGTATTTCTCAACTGCTTCTTCTGCTTCTTCTCCTGTCATCCCATAAAACTCCATAAAGCTGTTCTTTAGCGGCGGACCGATAAACGGTGTCAGCTTATCAAGATCTTCTTCCTTTATTCCAAACGCTTCAAGCGCATATTGCACACTTTTACAGATACCCTCTTTCGGATCCGTTAACGTCCCATCCAGATCAAACAAAATCTTTTGATACATACTGTTCCTCACTTTTTGCACTTTACTTAGATGATTGCAAAACTCGGTCGAGTCAGGATGGACAAGATATCCACAAACCTGTCAGCGCCGGGCACGCTCTCGCTACACCTCGTCCGTAGCGGTACATAAGGTGCCAAAATACGGCACCTAAGTA